>CAVXQC010000008.1:0-1048034 GCA_963763895.1 uncultured Alphaproteobacteria bacterium
GGTCGAGGGCGTCGCGGACCCGGGCGCGGTCGGCCACCTCCCAGATCCCGCTGTCCGGGTCGGCGAAGGCCTCGGTCACGAACTGTGCCGCTCGTCGTCGGGCCGGGCCTTGGCCACTCCGAGGTACGAGAAGCGCGGCGCGGGCCGGACCCGACGTGGGCGCGGTCGCGACCTCGGGCCGGGGAAGGCCGCGGGCCGCCTCCTCCCACACCTCGCCGGTCGACAGGGGCTCGATGGCCAGCGCCGGTGACGACCGCCGCACGAGCGTGGCGTGCACCACGTCGGACCGGCGGGCCGCGGCGCCGAGGGCCACCGCGGCACGGACAGCGGTCGGGTCGACGAGCACCCAGGTGCGGTCGTCCCGCTCCAGGTCCATGCGGAGCCCGCCCATGATCACGCCGTGGCGCTGGAGGTACCACGTGTGTCCGAGGTCCTCGGGATCCGTGACCCCGGCGCGGAGGTCCTCGAGGTCCTCGCGTAGCCCGGCGTCGACCTCGGCGGCCGCCTCGGGCCGGAGCAACCCGCCGCCCGCCTTGTCGGAGCCATCGAGCAACCAGCGGGCGAACGACTCGACCGTCGGTGGGTCGGCCCGCTCGGCCACGGCGATAACCCTCCGCTCCCACAGGTCGGCACGCAGTGCCTCGCCGGAGGTGCCGGACAGGCGGACATCGCACGGGCCGGGCCCGATCCACGTCGACGTCCACGCCGTGCGCATCCCGTGGGTCGCCTCCACGAACGGAGCCCACCTGCTCCACCAGCGGGGGCCGGTCGAGTCGCATCTCGACGCCACAGCCGTGCTCGATGCCGAGGGCGGCGGCGGGCCGGGCCGCCACGGCGACATCGGGGAAGGACGGGTCGCCGACGGTCCGGACGTGCAACGTGTGGCAGCAGGCCCTGGAGGTGGGCCACCGCCAGCATCAGGCGCGGCAGTCCTTGCCCCCGGTCAGGTCGAGGACCGGCGGCTCGGCGGCGGCGTCGACCGCGGCACCGATCCCCTCGCCGAGGGCCTGCGCCGCGACCTCCACCAGCTTGTCGGGGGCCAGCCCCGCCAGCGCGTCGTTCCGGCACCACGCCAGCGGGCCGGCGACGAGACGGGCCCGTCCCGGCGCCAACACGAACCACCGGCCCGCCTCCACCCGCCGCACCCCCGCGTACCCCGTCTGACCGCCGGTGACGTAGCCGACCCGGGCCAGGCAGGCGCTGGCGGCCGCCGACCGGGTCACGGCGCCGCCGCCGACCGCCGACCGGGCCCGCGTGGCCAGCCGGGCTCGACGAGAGGACCGTCGTCGCGCCGACCGGCTGCGGCGAAGAGGTTGGCCAGGCCGAGGACGTCGGCGCCGGCCGGGCCGGCCCGTCGACCCCGACGACCACGGCCGACCCGTCGCCCACCGCGCCGTCCAACGGGTGGCCGTGAGGCGAGGCGACTGGCGGGACATGACTACGTCTGGCCACGCCTCCCCCGGCTCCCACCCCCGGCCCGCCCAGCGGAGCTGGCCCGCACCGTGACGGTCGGCGCCTCGGCCGTCGGTGGGGGCGCAGGGCGGGTATCGCCCCAGGTCGCGACGCGTCCCGCCTGCTCGGTCACGCCACAGGTGGGGTGGGTCGTCGGGCGTGGCCAGCCCGGCCTCGACGTGCTCGGCGGTCGGCCGGTCGGGGCCGGACGGCGACCAGCCAGTGCCCTCGTCGTCGCCAGGGGCCCTCCACCGCGGAGACAGTACGGTGCTCCGACCAGGCCTGCCGTCGGCTCCGGTTTGTGAAGCGGGCCACGAGCCCGTAGCGTTGCCCGGTCCCCGGACGATCCCCGAGACGCGAGTAGAGGTTCCTGCGACGATGGCATCGACGTGTGAGGTCTGCGGCAAGAAGCCGTCGTTCGGCATGAGCGTCAGCCACTCCCACCGGCGCACGAAGCGGCGCTGGAACCCGAACATCCAGCGGGTCCGGGCCGTCGTCGGCGGCACGACCCGCCGGGTCGACGTGTGCACCAGCTGCATCCGGGCCGGCAAGGTCCAGCAAGGCCGCCGCGACCCCGCGCCCGGTCGACGCCTGAGCCTACCGCACTCGGTCACGCACGTCCGACTGCCCGCATGGAAGCGTCCCGACCGAGCCCGGTAGGCTGTGCCGGGTCAACCCCGGGCCGAGCACGAGGTGTGCCTCGCGTGCAAGGCGTGATCAAGTCCTACGACCCCGGCACCGGTGACGGTGTCGTGGTGCGCGACACCGACCTGGCCGAGTATCGACCTGGCCACGGGCGCGCTCGAGGGCTCCGTCTTCCGCATGCTCCGCCAGGGCCAGCGGGTCGTCTTCGACCTCGACGACGACGGGCGGGCCACCCGCCTCCGCCTCGGCTCCGAGGTCGACATGGGCACGCCCGGGCTTCCCCGCCGACCGGCACCCTCGACGGTCGAGTCGCACCGATCCGCCTGACCCGAGCACCGCAATCCGACCGTCCGGCCAGACTCGCTGGAGACCACCACATGACCGCCACCACCAGCAACCAGAAGCTCGATGGACTGGGTCGAGGAGTGGCGGAGGTCTTCCAGCCCGACGACGTCCACTGGTGCGACGGCTCCGGCCGAGGAGTACGACCGCCTGTGCGCCAGCTCGTCGACGGCGGCACGTTCACAGACGCTGTCGCGAGGCCAAGCGCCCCAACAGCTACCTGGCCCTGTCCGACCCCGGCGACGTCGCCCGGGTCGAGGACCGCACCTTCATCTGCTCCGAGCAGGAGATCGACGCCGGCCCCACCAACAACTGGCGGGCGCCCGGCCGAGATGAAGGCCGAGCTGCTCGGCCTGTACCGCGGCGCCATGAAGGGCCGCACCATGTACGTGGTGCCCTTCTCGCATGGGCCCGCTCGGCTCGCCCATCGCCCACATCGGCGTGCAGCTCACCGACTCGCCCTACGTCGCCGTCAACATGCGGATCATGACCCGCATGGGCCAGGGCGCCCTCGACGTGCTCGGGCGACGGCGAGTTCGTGCCCTGCCTGCACTCGGTCGGCTACCCGCTGGTCGACGCCGACGGCACGACCGGCCGACGTGCCGTGGCCGTGCGACGCCGAGAACAAGTACATCTCCACTTCCCCGAGACCCGCGAGATCTGGTCGCTACGGCTCGGGCTACGGCGGCAACGCCCTGCTCGGCAAGAAGTGCTTCGCCCTGCGCATCGCCTCGACCATGGCCCGCGACGAGGGCTGGATGGCCGAGCACATGCTCATCCTCGGCGTCACCACCCCCGAGGGCGAGAAGCGCTACGTCGCCGCCGCCTTCCCGTCGGCCTGCGGCAAGACCAACATGGCCATGCTCATCCCGACCCTCCCGGGCTGGAAGGTCGAGACCGTCGGCGACGACATCGCCTGGATGAAGTTCGGCGACGACGGCCGGCTCTACGCCATCAACCCCGAGGCCGGCTTCTTCGGCGTCGCCCCCGGCACCGGCGAGAAGACCAACCCCAACGCCATCGCGCACCCTCTACGCCAACTGCATCTTCACCAACGTCGCCCTGACCGACGACGGCGACATCTGGTGGGAGGGCCTCACCGACGAGCCGCCGGCCCACCTCATCGACTGGAAGGGCAACGACTGGACGCCCGAGTCCGGCGACGCCCGGCCGCCCACCCCAACGCCCGCTTCACCGCCCCGGCGTCGCAGTGCCCGTCGATCGCCCCCGAGTGGGAGGACCCCGACGGGCGTGCCGATCTCGGCCATCCTCTTCGGCGGCCGCCGGGCCACCAACGTCCCGCTCGTCACCGAGGCCTTCGACTGGCAGCACGGCGTGTTCCTCGGCTCGATCATGAGCTCGGAGAAGACCGCCGCCGCCGCCGGCACCGTCGGCGAGGTCCGCTTCGACCCCTTCGCCATGCTGCCCTTCATGGGCTACAACGTCGGCGACTACATGGACCACTGGCTCGACATCGGCGAGGCCACCGACGCCGACAAGCTGCCCAAGCTGTACTGGGTCAACTGGTTCCGCAAGGGCGACGGACGGCAAGTTCCTGTGGCCCGGCTTCGGCGAGAACAGCCGGGTGCTCAAGTGGGTCTTCGAGCGGCTCGAGGGCACCGCCGACGCCGTCGACACCGCCATCGGCCGGGTGCCCGACGGCCGACGCGCTCGACACCAACGGCCTCGACGTCGACGACGACACCGTGGCCGAGCTGCTCGACGGTCGACAACGAGGCCTGGCGGGGCGAGATCCCGCTGATCGAGGAGCCACTTCGCCTTCATCGGCGAGCGCCTCCCCGACGAGCTGCGCGACGAGCTCCGCGAGCTCGAGAAGCGCCTGGCCGACTGAGCTGACCGCTCGGCTCACGATCCTGGAGAGGGCCGCCCCCGGTGAAGGGGCGGCCCTCGTCGCGGCGCCTGGGGATTCAGTCGCCTTCGCCGCCCAGCAGCCCACGGGCGTGCAGGTCGGCGACGACCTGGGACAGATCTCGCGGACGGTAGCCGGCGGGGCCGTCCGCGCGGTCCCGTGCGAGGCGGCGACGCCTGGCACGTCGTGCAGGACGGCCGTCGACGAGGCAGTGCGACCGAGCCGGTGGAAGACCCGGTCCGAGCAGGCTGGCACGGCCTCGAGGAGCGGGAGCAGGCTCGAGCACGTCGTCGAGCTCGGCGTCGAGGTCGGCCGGGAGGAGGGAGATCGTCGGCCACGCTGGCACGGTTCGACGCCGACGTGCTGCGTGCTCCTGCTTCCGACCTCCCCGGCGCCGGGGCGCCGGTCACCACTACCATCGGTCCGCCCGCCGACCACCGGTGGGCGGTCGTCGCGGGCCCCCCCCATCCCCAGGAGTCCCCGTGGCCGTCAGCGCCTACATCCTGATCCAGACCGAGGTGGGCAAGGCCGCCCACGTGGCCGAGGAGGTCACGCCATCTCCGGGATCACCTCGGCCGAGGGGGTCACCGGCAGCTACGACGTCATCGCCCGGGCCGAGGCCGACACCGTCGACGACCTGGGGAAGATGGTCGTGTCGCGGGTCCAGCTGGTCGACGGCATCACCCGCACCGTCACCTGCCCCGTGGTGCACCTGTAGGCGCTCGCCGTCAGGCGATGCGGGGGCAGAGGCGGTCGCCCCAGAGGCCACGCGGCCCCGTCGCCGTCGGTCGGGCCGAACCGTGCCAGCCGGGCGGGGCCCGCTCCGGCCGTGCTGACGGCGTCGCGGCCGGCGGTGAACGAGAGCGTCACGGGCGGGTCGGGCGGCGGCTGCCAGGCCACGTCGGTCCGGGCGACGACCGTCACGACGACCGTGCCCGGCTCGTCGGCGGCCACGACGTGAGCTCGCCGAAGGGGCTGATGTAGCGGCCCACGACGGGCGCGGGGTCGGGTGCGGATCCCGGGTCGGGCTCCGGGTCGCGGACGACGATGACCGGCGGCCCGGTCCAGGGCCCAGCGGCGGACCTCCTGGTTCACCGCCCCGCCGTTGGTCGCGTGGGTGCAGCAGGCCACCACGACACCCCGCTCGGGGACGACGCGGAGGTTGGTGGCGTAGCCGGCGGTGAGGCCGCCGTGGCCGACGTCGTGACCCCGTCGATCACCCGCACGAACCAGTCGAGGCCGATCGAGTAGCAGCTCGTCGGCCTCGACCACCGGCGCGTGGAGGCGGGCCCGCGCAGCTCGTCCGACAGCAGCGACGGTGCCGTCGTGCGGCCCGGCCGTCGAGCTGGCAGCGACCCCACGCAGGAGGTGTCGACCGAGGCGACGAGGCCGCCCGCGGCCCAGTCGACCGGGCCGAGCTCCCACCCCGGCTGCCAGCCCGCGCCCCGGATCACGTAGGCGTCCTCGCCCACGCACCCAGTGGGGCAGGGCGACCGGGCGGGTGATGGCGTCGTCGGCGCGGAAGCAGGCGCCGTCGAGGCCGAGCGGGCCGAGCAGTCGGCCGACGCACGGCGTCGGGGTACGGCGCGGCCGTCGACGGCTTCGACCAGCTCGCCGGCGAGGCTGAACCCGGCGTTGCTGTACGAGTAGCCCGTCGCCGGGGGCGAACAGCGGGCGGGCGCCGGCCAGCGCGCCGAGGTCGTGGCCCTCGCGGTGGACGAAGAGGTGGTCGCCGTCGAAGCCCGACCTGGTGGCTCAGCAGAGTGCTCGACGGTGATCGCCTCGAGGTCGAGCCCGGGACGGAGCCGCGACGGCCAGGTCGGGCAGGTGGCGGGCCACGCGGGTCGTCCCAGCCGACGCTCCCCTCCTCGACCAGGAGGCCGACGACCGCCGAGGTGAAGCGTCTTGCTGACCGATCCGACCTGGAACTGGGTCGCCGGGCCGACCGGCGACGTCGGTGCTCGACGCTCGGTGACGCCCGTGGGCGGCCACGTGGGCCTCGCCGTCGACGAGCACGCCGGCGACGCTCCCCGGGACGTGGTGCGTCCGCGACCGACCGCCGCGCAGGACCTCGGCCAGCTCGTCGGCAGGCCCACGCTCATGGGCGGAACCTGCCTATCGGTGGAGCACCATGGCCCGGATGCCGATGCCCATCAGGAAGAGGCCACCCAGCCCGTAGAGCAGGTACAGCTTGTCCTCGAGCTGGTGGCGGTAGCCGTAGAGGATCCCGACCGCGAACAGCGACGAGAAGCCGTAGAGGGTCGTGGAACACGTGGGCTCGACGTCCTCGGCGTTCTGGTAGGCGACGCCCAGGGCGACCTGGACGAAGATCGCCACCTCGACCACGACCGTGACGATCCACAGGGCCCGGACGCGGAGCTCGGGCCGCCAGTGGGCGGCGAGGGCCCACGCCCGGCGAAGGCGTTGCCGACGCACCACGACCCACGCCCCGACCTGGTGGGCCTGGGCGAGGGCCGAGCCGAGGACCAAGTGGCGGTAGTCCGCCGGCGGGGGTCGAGCCGCCGGCCGGGCGTGAAGGCCCACACCTCGCTGCGAGATCGACACGGGCGGCGGGGCGTCGCCGCCGGAGCGCTCCTGGGCCGAGCGGTGGCCGTGGCCGAAGGCGGGCGAGGCCATCCAGGCCTCGAACGACTCCTGGTCGCGCCAGCGGGTGACCACGAGCCACTGGTCGCGGCCGTCGGTGGGCTGGAGCAGCTCGAAGCCCTCGAAGCCCTCCTGGCCGTCGACGGCACCGGCCCGGGCGGCGAACCGCTTGGCCAGCTCGTCGCCGCTGTCGGACGGGACGGTGATGGCGTTGATGATGACGATGGTCATCGGTGCAGCGCCGAGTCTCGCTGACGTTCGAGCGAGGCGTCGGTGACCGGGCCCGGGCACCGACGGCTCCGCAAGCTCCGCCGTCGGCGAGTCTCCGGGCCGTCCGGCTCGCTCGCTGCGCTCGGCTCACGGGTGCCGACCGAGACGGCGCTTCCGTCGTCGGCCTGCGAGCGGCGCGGGAGCCAGAGGGTGAAGGTCGAGCCGCCGCGGGCGTTGTCGGCCAGGCGGACCTCGCCGCCGTGGGTCTCGGCGATCTGGCGCGACGATGGTGAGCCCAGCCCGCTGCGGCCCTCGGCCCGGGCCCGCCGCTGGTCGCCCCGCCAGAAGCGCTCGGAACACGTGGTCGTGGTCGCTCGGCGGGGATGCCCGGGCCCTGCGTCGTCGACCGCGATCCAGGCCCACGGCCCCGTCGCGTCCCGGCGGCCAGCCGGACGTCGTGCCCTCGGGCGCGAGGCGGACGGCGTTGGCCAGCAGGTTGGCCAGCGGCCTGGCGCAGGGCGACGCGGTCGCCGTCGACCCGACCGGCTCGCGTCGGCGCCGGCTCGGCCTCGAGCGTCGAGCGCCGCGGGCCTGGGCGCGGCACCGCGAACTCGGCGGCGGCGTCGGCGACCACGCTCGGCGAGGTCGACCGGCTCGACCTGCGCGGACCGGCGCGCCCTCGCGGGCGTAGGTCAGCAGGTCGTCGACCAGGCGCGACATGCGCGCGGCCGTCCGGTCGACCACCTCGGCGGTCGCGGCGCAGGTCCTCGTCGCTGGCGTCGGGGTCGGCGAGGGCGACGTCGAGGTTGGTGCGGATCACCGCCAGCGGGTTGCGCAGCTCGTGCGACGCCTCCTGGATGAACTGGCGCTGGCTCTCGAAGGCGCTCGTCGAGCCGGCCGAGCATGCCGTCGAAGGTGTCGGCCAGGTCCTTCAGCTCGTCGGGCGGGCCCCGAGGGCGATGCGGCGCGAAGGTCGGTGGCCTGGATGTCGCGGGCGACGCCGGTGATGCGGTCGATCGGGCGCGAGCACCCGGCCGGCGACGAACCAGCCGACGCCGAGGCTGGCGAGGAACAGCAGCCCGAGGGCCGCGAAGCGAGTAGCTGCGCAGGAGCTGCGAGCGCCCGCTGGTTGACCCGCTGCTCGAACGTCCCGGGTCGCTGGCCTGCGACCTGGCTCGGGCGTCGTCGGTGCCGTCGGGCGCTGCTCGACGACCGACGGCGCGGTCGGCTGCGACACCGGCTCGTCGTCGAGCGCGCGGCGACGGCCAGGTAGATGCCCGCCGACCACGATCGCGGCCAGCCCGAACAGGAAGAGCGAGTAGAGGGCGGTGAGCCGGAACCGGATCGAGCCCATCCAGTCGGGCAGGCGGCGGGCCGACCCGCTCGCATGCGGGCGTCGGCATCCGGCTGGACGGCCGGTCCGACGCGCCGGCTCGCTCGCCGCGGCGGCGGTCGCCCGGTGGCTCACCGCGGCGTCCGGCTCGGTCAGGAGCCGGTAGCCCCGGCCCACGACCGTCTCGATCAGCGGCGTCCTCGTCGTCGCTCGGCAGCTTGCGCCGCAGCGTCCCGACCGTGACCCGCACCGTGTTGGTGAACGGGTCGGCGTGCTCGTCCCACACGTGCTCGAGCAGGTGCTCCTGGCGAGAGGACCTCGCCGGGGTGGGCTCATGAAGTAGCGCAGCAGGGCGAACTCCTTGGCCGTGAGGTCGAGCAGCGCGGTCGCCCCGCCAGGCCTCGAAGCGGGCCGTGTCGAGCCGGAGCGTCGCCGACCTGGAGCACGGCGCCGGTGCGGCCGGCGTCGCGGCGCAGCAGCGAGCGCACCCGGGCCGCCAGCTCGGCGAAGGCGAACGGCTTGACCAGGTAGTCGTCGGCGCCGTCGTCGAGGCCGGCGACCCGGTCGTCGACGCGTCGCGGGCGGTGAGCATCAGGACCCGGGGCGCCGGCCTCGTCGGCCGGGCGCGTAGCGCCGGGTCGGTGCGGAGCCGCCGGCAGACCTCGAGGCCGTCGATGTCGGGCAGGTTGAGGTCGAGGCAGACCAGGTCGTAGGCGGTCGACCGCCAGCCGCTCGAGGGCGCTCGGCGCCGTCGTTGGCGACGTCGACCGCGTAGCCCTCGCGCCGCAGGCCCCGCGGCCAGGGCGTCGGCCAGGTCGACCTCGTCCTCCACCACCAGCAGCGCGCACGGCCGCGAACGGTACCGGCGCGACGCCGCCGGCGAGGCCGTCGCAGCCCCGGCCGGCCGTCGGTCGGCCCGCCTTACGCTGGCCTCCGGCCGTCCGTGCCTGGCCCGGCCGCCGGGACCCTGACCCGGAGGACCCGATGTCCGACAGCCCGTCGCCGAGCCGCCATCCGCCGACCCGGCCGAGGCGGCCGAGCTGCTCGAGCAGGCGCTCTTCGAGGTCAAGAAGGTGATCGTCGGCCAGGACCGGGCCATCGAGCGGCTCTCGTCTGCCTGCTGGCCCGCGGCCACGCCTGCTCGAAGGCGTGCCCGGCCTGGCCAAGACGCTGGCCGCCGAGACGCTGGCCGCGGTCGGTCGGCGGCACGTTCGCCCGCCTCCAGTTCACGCCCGACCTGCTGCCCGCCGACATCATGGGCACCCGCATCTACCGGGCTCGCACGCGAGGCCTTCGACGTCGAGCTCGGGCCCGGTCTTCGCCAACTTCGTGCTGGCCGACGAGATCAACCGGGCCCCGGCCAAGGTCCAGTCCGCGCTGCTCGAGGTGATGGCCGAGCACCAGGTGTCGATCGGCGGCAAGACCTTCCCGGTGCCCGAGCCCGTTCCTGGTGCTCGCCACCCAGAACCCGATCGAGTCCGAGGGCGTCTACCCGCTGCCCGAGGCCCAGCGCGACCGCTTCCTGATGAAGATCGTCGATCGACTACCCGACCGCCGGCGAGGAGGTCGAGATCGTCCACCGGATGGGCGTGCAACCCGCCGGAGGCCGCGCCAGGTCGCTCGACGCTCGAGCGACCTGATCCGCCTCCAGGCGGCGGCCGACGAGGTCTACGTCGACCGGGCGGTCGTCGACTACGCCGTCACCCTCGTGCTCGCCACCCGCTACCCGGCGAACTACGCGCTCGTCCGACATCGAGCCGCTGATCGCCTACGGCGCCAGCCCCCGCGCCAGCCTCGGCCTGGTCGCCGCCGGCCGGGCGCTCGCCCTGCTGCGGGGCCGCGACCTACGTCGCTGCCCCAGGACGTGTTCGACGTCGCCCCCGACGTGCTGCGCCACCGGCTCGTGCTGTCCTACGAGGCGCTGGCCCAGGGCGTCGCCGCCGACCAGGTCCTCGGCCCGGGTGCTGTCGACGGTGCCCGCGCCGCGGGTCGCCCCGTCCCAGGCCCCGACGCCGGCGGCCGACCGCGGCCGCAGCCGCTCGCCCGCCCGTCGCCCGCACCGGCAGCGGCCGCCGCCGCCCGCCGGCCTGCGGCGCCCGCCGACCGGCGCCCGCCGTCCGGCGCTCCGGCCGCACCGACCGGCGCCGTCGGCCCCGACGCGTCCGCGCCGCCGACGGCCACCGGCACCGGCGCCTGAGCCGCGCCGTCGTGCACCGATCGCCGCCGCGCGACCGCCGCCGACCGTCCCGACGTCCGCGCGGCAGCCAGCGACCCCAGCGAGGTGCTGCGCCGGCTCGACCTCGTCGTCAGCCGGCGCCTCGACGGCCTGCTCCACGGCGAGTACCTGGGCCTCGTGCCCGGCCACGGCTCCGAGCTGGGCGAGACCCGCGCGTACCAGCCGGGCGACGACGTCCGCCGCATCGACTGGAACGTCACCGCCCGGATGCCAGCAGCCCCACGTCCGCGAGACCATCGCCGACCGCGAGCTGGAGACCTGGGTCCTCGCTCGACCTGCTCGCCCAGCCTCGACTTCGGCACCGCCCTGTGCGAGAAGCGCGACCTGGCCGTCTCGGCGGCCGCGGCCGTCGGCTTCCTCACCGCCCGCACCGGCAACCGCATCGGCGCCGTGCTCGCCGCGCCCGGACGGCGCCAGATCGTGCCCGGCCCGCGGCGGCAAGGACCACCTCATGGCCGTGCTGCACCGCCTGGTCACCGCGCCCGCCGCCCGACGCGGGCACGACCGACCTCGGCCGGCGCCCTGCGACCGGCTCGGCGGCGTCGCCCGCCGCCGGGGCCTGGCCGTCGTCGTGTCCGACTTCCTCGAGCGACCCGACGCCTGGCAGCCAGCCGCTGCGCCAGCTCGGCGCCCGCCACGAGACGCTCGGCGTCGAGGTCGTCGACCCCCGCGAGCTCGAGCTGCCCGACGGTCGGCGTGCTGACGCTGGTCGACCCCGCGACCGGCGAGCCGTCGACGATCCAGACCGCCAACCCGCAAGCTCCGCGAGCGCTACGCCGCGGCCGCCGCCGAGCAGCGGGCCGCCATCGCCGCCGCCATCCGCGGCGCCGGCGCCGACCACCTCGTGCTGCGCACCGACCGCGACTGGCTGCTCGACATCGTCCGCTTCGTCGGCCGCGCGCCGCGACCGCATCCGCGACGTCGCCGCCGCGCCGGCGTCGAGACGACCACGATGACCTCGCCATCACGTACCTCGCCCCGAGCCGGCTCTGGCTGCTCGCTCGTCGTCGCTCGCCCTGGCCGTCGCCTACATCGTGCTCCAGCGGCGCCGGCGCGACCTACGCGGTGCGCTTCACCAACCTCGACCTGCTCCAGAGCGTCGCCCCGAAGCGCCCGGCTGGCGCCGCCACCTCCCCGCCATCGCTGCTCGCTGCTCGGCGCTGGCTCGCTGGTCGTCGCGCTCGCCCGGCCGGCCCGCGAGGAGAAGGTCCCGCGCGAGCGGGCCACGATCATCCTGGCCATCGACACGTCGCTGTCGATGATGGCCGACCGACGTCGCCCCCAACCGGATCGACGCGGCCAAGCAGGCGGCCAAGACGTTCCTCGACATCCTCCCGCCCGAAGATCAACGTCGGGCCTGGTGACGCTTCAACGGCACGGCGACGATCCTGGTGCCGCCCACGACCGACCGGGCGCCGGTCCAGACCGCCATCGACAGCCTCGAGCTGGACGAGCGCACCGCCATCGGCGAGGCGATCTTCGCCGCGCTCGACGCCATCAAGCTGGCGCCGCCCGAGGGCGACGACGAGAACGAGGAGGTGCCGGCCCGCATCGTGCTGATGTCCGACGGCGAGACCACCGTCGGCCGGCCCGACGCGGTCGGCGCCGCGGCGGCGGCCAAGCGGCCGGAGGTCCCGGTGCAGCACGATCGCCTTCGGCACCGACCACGGCGTGATCATACGCTGCCCGACGAGCCGGCGCCGGTCCCGGTCGCCGTCAACCGCGAGGCCCTGCGAGGCATCGCCGACGCCACCGGCGGCAAGGCCTTCGCCGCGGCCACCGAGGGCGAGCTGAGGGAGGTCTACCACGACATCGGCTCGTCGGTCGGCTTCGTGATCGAGTTCCGCGAGATCGGCCTGTGGTTCGTCGGCGTCGGCGCTCGGTGCTGCTGTTCCTCAGCTCCGCTCTGTCCCTGCTCTGGTTCAGCCGCCTGCCGCTAGCCGGCCCGACCAGGAGGCGGTGCAGGACGCTGATCAGCTCGGCCCGGGACACCAGGCCGACGAGGCGTTCGTCGGCGTCGAGGACCGGCACGTGGCGATAGCCCGCGCTCGGCCATCAGCTCGACCAGCGCGGCGACGGGCGTGTCCTCGTGGACGACGGCGACGTCGGTGGTCATGACCGACTCGACCGACGCCACGTCACCGGCGTCGCGGTTGAACAGGTCGACGATCGACACGATCCCGTCCACCCGGCCGTCGGCGGCGACGACGGGGAGGGCCTTCACCCGGTGCTGGTTGATGAGGATGCGGACCCGGTAGAGGCTGTCGGACCGCCCGACGGTGACCACGTCCCGGCTCATCACGTCGCCGCAGCGGAGGCCGCCGAGCTGACGGTCGAGGGCGTGGGCCTCGGCGTCCCGCATGAGGGCGAGGACGTCGCCCGGCGCCACGTCGAGGCCCTGGTCGAGCCGGGTCATGGCGGCGGCGACGTCGGCGGCCTCGACCCCGCGCCCGGCGGCCGACGCGTCGACCTCCCGACCCGGTGCCGGCGTCGGCGGCGCCGTGGCGACGTGGGGGTAGCGAGCGGCCCGATGCGCCGTGGAAGGCGACGCCGACGGCGACCAGGACGACCGAGCCGAGCCCCACGGGCCAGAAGGCGAAGGTCACGCCGTGGCTGGTGATCGCGGCCGGGGCGAGCGCGGCGGTGAGGGCGCAGGCGCCGCCCGGCGGGTGGAGGCAGCGCAGGGCGATCATCACCGCGATTGCGGCGCCGACGGCGACCGCCGCGGCCGAGGCCGGCGGACCGATCGACCACGCCGCCGCCAGGCCCGACCAGCGCGGAGGCCACGTTCCCGCCGACGACCGACCACGGCTGGGCCAGCGGGCTGCCGGGCACGGCGAAGACGAGGACGGCCGAGGCGCCCATCGGGGCGACCAGCCAGGGCAGGTCACCGGTGGTGCCCAGCGCCAGCCGCCCGATGAGCGCCGCGGCCAGGATCCCGAGGAACCCACCGGCCGCGCCTCGGGCGCAGTCCACGGCCCGAGGCGGCCCCTGAGCGGGCAGGAACCCGGTCAGGGGCGGCGGGGCGAGCGAGGTCAGACTTCGTTCAGCCAACACGGCTGCATCGTGGCACCTCGGCCGTCGTCGCCCCGCCCCGCACGACGGGGCGACGACGGGGGCGCCACCGGATCAGCAGGTGAGGGTGACGTGGAACCCGCGGTTCACCAACGTCCCGGCGGCGTCGAAGGTGAACACGTAGACCCGGGTGTTGTCGGCGGTGTCGGGACCGACCGACGCCCAGGAGATGCCGGTCGTGGCGTCGGCCGACGCGGTGGCCACGCACTGGTCGACGGTGCGGTCGAACTGGACCCGGTACTGGCCGGTGTTCTGGCGGACGGTGCTCACGACGCGGCGAGCCGGTGACGGCGACACCGTTGCTGTTGACGATGGCGGCCAGCGGCTTACTGGTAGTAGCCCTGCACGTCGACGGCGACGTGGGTGGCGGCGTTGAGGGCCTGCACCCGCATGTCCGACGCCAGGCCGGCAGCCGGTGTCGCAGATGTCGATGGCCCCGGTGTTCGTCGTGTTGAAGCCCCGGATGTAGTTCAGGAAGGCGGCGGCCGGCTCGGGCTGTCCCGACGGCCAGGCGCGGAGGAAGCCGGTTCCGGCCGCCGACACCGCCGTGATCGTGGCCTCGACCGCCGCCGCCGACGGCGGGATCCCAGCCGCCCGCCTTGCCGCCCTGGGCGGCGAACTGGCCCGCGAAGTCCTCGGGACCCGGACCTTCAGGATGCGGAAGTTGCCCGCCCCGATCGGCGCCTGACCCGCGGCCCTGACGGGTGTCGGTAGACGCGGCAGGGCGGCGACGGGACGAACTCCGTCTCGGTGATGCCCGCCCCGTGTCCCGGGGCGTGACCGGGACCGCTGGGTGGTCGGGGGATCGTCACCGCGACGAGGCCGTCGACCTGCGGTGCTGCCACCGCGGTGGCGGCCGAGCGCTGCCACCGCCAGGACCACCTTCACGAACCGTCGCATGAACCATCTCCTCGTGTCCGCCGGGGCCGTTCCCCGGTCGCACCTCAGGGGCGTGCCATGCCCGTGCCACCGCGGTCCCGACCGGCCGCGGCGTAGCCTCGCCGGCGATGGACGACGGCCGGGGGCGTTCGTGGGTCGCACGGCGGAGCTGGCCCGGCTCCTGCGGGCGGCGGGACCGCGGTCCGGGCCGCGCTCCTGGTGTCGGGCCCGCTCGGCATCGGCAAGACGCCGGCTCGTCGAGGTTCTCGCCGACGAGGTCCGCGGGCCGACGGGCTCGTCGCGGTCGGCCGGTCCTGGCCCGACGGGGACGGCCCACCGCTGTGGCCGTGGCGAGGTGCTCGACGGGGTCGGGGGTCGGCCGCGCCGTGCTCGACGGCACGGCGGCCGAGCGGGCGGACCGCTTCGGGCGGGTCGTGGCCGCCCTCGCCGCTCTGGAGCCGGCGCCGGTGCTGGTGGTCGAGGACGCCGACGCCGCCGACGTCGAGACGCTCCTCCTGACCCGGCTCGTCGCCCGGGCCGCGGGAGGATGGACCGGCGCCGCTCATCGTCACCCGGCGCCCGGGGCCGACCGGGTCGGAGCGGCGCGACGACCTGCTGACGCCATCGGGCGCAGGCCGAGTGATCCCGCTCGGCGGGCTCGAGGTGGACGACGTCGGCACGCTCCTGCGGATCCACGAGCCCGGGGCCGACGACGACATGGTCCGCCTCGTCCACGACCTGACGGGGGGCAACCCGCTCCGGCTCCGGTCCGCTGCCCGCGGCCCGGGAGGGCCCGGCGGCTCACTCGCGCCCGGGTGGAGGACGACGTCGCCGCCCGTCTCGCCGCCCTGCCGGCCGACGCCCGAGGGCTGGTCGCCGCGGCCGCGGTCATCGCCGGGGCAGCATCGGACACCGAGCTGGCCGCCGCGTCCGCCTCCAGCCCCGGCGCCCTGGCGTTCGCCCGTGACGCCGCTGTCGCCCCGGGCCTGGTCGTCGTCCGCGACGGCCGGACCGAGCTGGTCCACGACGTCGTCCGCGCCACGTGCTCGCCGCCCTCGACCCGGCCGAGCGCCGCGCCATCCACTCCCGTCTCGCCCGTCACCTGCGGGCCGGCACCGCCCTCGACCGGGGGCGCGGCGCCCAGCACGCCCTCGCGGCGGTCGACCTGGGCGGCGCCGGCGACCTCGACGCCGCCGTCTCCGCGGCCCGGCGCGCCGCCGCCGAGCTCCATCGGGGTCCGTCGCTCGCCGCCGCCGCGGCCTCCTCGACCGCGCCGTCGTCACCGCCCGCGCCCACGGGTGGCCCCCGACGCCGGTGCTCCTCGTCGAGCGGGCCGAGGCCACCCTGGCCGTGCGGTCGCCTCCAGGACGCCCGGGCCCTTTTCCAGGAAGCCGCGACCGAGGCCGATGCGGCGGCGACGCGGTCAGCCGGGCTCGGGCCGCGTGGGCCTCGGCGGGGTCTGGCTGGGCGAGCACCGCGACGCGGCCACGGCCGAGCGGGTGCGCCAGCTCCAGCGGTCGGCGCTCGCCGCCCTCCCCACCGACGAGGCCGTGCTGCGGGCCCGGCTGACCGTGCGGATCGCCGCCGAGTCCGCCTACCGGCAGGGCACCGACGCCCTGGTCGAGCGCCTCGACGACGTGCGGACCACCGGCGACCCCACCGCCCTCGTCGAGGCGCTGTCGCTGGTGCACCACGCCCTGCTCCAGCCGGGGGGGAGCGCACCCGGCTGGCGCTGGCCGACGAGCAGCTCGTGGTCGCCGCGGCCGCGGGCGACGAGCTGCCACGTCCTGGTGGCCGTGGCGTGGCGCACCCTCGACCTGTTCCTCGCCGGAGACCCGCCGCGCCCCGGTCGCTGGCCGAGCTGAGTCGCAGGGCCGACGCGGTCCAGTGCGGTGCCATCGCCTACGTCGCCCGGGTCATGGAGGTCATGGTCCTGCTGCGAGAGGGCCGGATCGACGAGGCCGAGGAGGCCGCGGCCGCCTGCCTCGCGCTGGGCACGTCGGTGGGCGACGCCGATGCCGCCGGCTACTACGGCGTGCACCTGTTCGCCATCCGCACGTGGCAGGCGCGGGAACCGAGGTGCTCGACGTGTTCGAGTCGCTCACCCGCTCCCCCGAGCACCCGCAGGCCGATCGCAGCGTGCTGGCCGCGTGCGCGGTGCTGGCGGCGCGCTCGGCGACTTCGAGCGGGCGGCGAGCATCGTCCGGGAGTGCGCTGCGGGCGGGCTGCGGTCGATCAAGCGATCGACCACCTGGCTCACGTGCATCGCCGCCATGGCCGAGACCGCCGCCGCGGTCGGCGACGAGGAGGTGGCGGCAGAGGCCCTCGATCTCCTCCTCCCGTTCGCCGACCTCCCGGTGCTGCCGTCGTTCGCGGTGGCCTGCTTCGGGTCGGTGCACAGGTACGTGGGCCTCGCCGCCGGGGCGACCGGCCGCCGCGACGAGGCCGTGGCCCACCTGCGGGCCGCCGTCGACGGCTGCGACCGGCTGGGCAACGCGCCGGCCCGCCTGCAGGCGCGGGCCGACCTGGCGGCCGCGCTCGTCGCCATCGACGACGTCCCCGCCGCCCGCCACGAGCTGCAGGAGGCGATCGGCGGGCGCCGGGCGCTCGGTCTCGACGCCCTCGCCGACCGGTGGGCGTCCACCGTGCTCGCCGCGCTGTGGGGGCGGGGACTGACCTTCGCCCGCGCCGAGGGCGGCGGGTGGGAGGTCGGCCTGGGTGAGGACCGCGTCGACCTCCCCGACCTGGTGGGGTGCCACCACCTCGCCGCCCTCGTCGCCCACCCGGGCCGCGAGGTCCCGGTGCTGCGGCTGGTGCTCGCTCGCGACGGGCTCGGCGGCCGCCAGGAGGTGATGGACGGCCGGTCCCTCGCCGACGCCCGCCGGCGGGTCGAGGACCTCCGCCGCGACATCGACCTGGCCGAACGGGCCGGCGACGCCGACCGTGCCGCCTGCTCCGGGACGAGCTCGACGCCATCGCCCGCCACCTGGCCACGTCGCTCGGCCTCGGCGGGCGGGTGCGGTCCTTCGACGACCTCCCCGAGCGGGCCCGCACCTCGGTGCAGAAGGCGATCCGCCGAGTCATCGACCGCGTCGAGACCGCCGATCCGCTGATGGGCGACCACCTCCGGCGCAGCACCCGCACCGGTCTCACGTGCTGCTACGACCCGGGTTCGACCGCGTTCCCTGAGCGGTCGACGACGGTTTCCCGAAAGGTCCGTCCACAGACGTGACCAGGACCGTCATACTTGGCGAGATGAGGCGCACGAAGATCATCGCCACCATCGGTCCCGCCTCCGAGTCCGAGGCCGTCCTCAAGGACATGATCGAGGCGGGCATGGACGTCGTCCGCATCAACCTCTCCCACGGCACCCTCGACGAGGCCATCGAGCCGCTACCGCCGGCTGCGCGAGGTCGAGGAGGTCGCTCGGCCGCCCGCTCGGCATCCTCGTCGACCTGCCCGGGCCCAAGGTCCGCGCCGGCGCGTTCCCCGAGGGCGGCTCCCGCTCATCGAGGCGACACCACGTCGCATGACGCCCGGGCGACCGGGCCCAGCACCGCCGAGCGGATCCACGTCGACTACGAGCGGCCTGCTCCAGCGACATCCACGCCGGCGACCGCGTGGCTGTTCGGCGACGGCGGCGTCGTCGTCGAGGTCGATCGACGCCGACCGCCGACTGCGCTCGTCGCCCGGGTCACTGCACGGCGGCCTGCTCCAGGGTCGGCCCGGGCGTCCACATCCCGTCCGAGCGCCTCCGGGTCGCCGACGCCCACCCCGCACGACCTGCGGCTGCTCGACGCGTTCGTCAACGAGGGGGTCGACATGGTGGCGGTGTCGTTCGTGCGCTCGGCCCACGACATCCGCCGGGTCGGCACCGAGCCCCACCCCGCCGGGCCCCTGGTCATCGCCAAGATCGAGACCCGGGCCGCGGTCGAGAACCTCGACGGCATCATCGAGGCCGCCGGCGCGGTCATGGTCGCCCGCGGCGACCTCGGCGCCGAGATGCCGATCGAGGAGCTGCCCCACCTCCAGAAGCGGATCATCCACCGCTGCATCGCCCTCGGCGGCCGGCCATCACCGCCACCCAGATGCTCGAGTCGATGGTGCCGGCGCCCACGCCCACCCGGGCCGAGACCTCCGACATCGCCAACGCCGTGTTCGACGGCTCCAGCGCGGTGATGCTCTCGGGCGAGACCGCGATCGGCCACGACCCGGCGCTCGCCGTCGCCACCATGGCCCGCATCGCCGCGCCGGGCCGACGAGGAGTTCGACTACGACGGCTGGGCGGCCAAGGTGTCGCAGCTCAACGCGGCGCAGCTGCGGCAGACGCATCGACGACATCGTCACCAACTCGATGACCAACGCGGCGTGGCGGGCCGCGTCCGAGAGCGGCGCCGACGGCGATCATCTGCATCACCCGCACCGGCTTCACCGTGCGGTCGATCGCCCGCTTCCGCCCCCGCGCCCAGATCCTCGGGTTCTCCACCGACCCGCGCACCATCCGCCAGCTCACCCTGACGTGGGGCGCCACGCCCGATCGCCCTGCCCGGCCCGTTCGACGTCGGCCGCCAGGTCGGCCAGGCCATCGAGATCGCCCAGCACCCGCGGGCCTGGTCCGCACCGGCGACCTCGTCGCCGTGCTGTCCGGCTCCGCCCGACTACAAGGGCGTCGCCACCGACTCCCTCCGCCTCGTCCACATCTGAGCCCGCACGCGCCGGTGCCCCGATCCCCCAGGAGGGCGGGGCACCTGTGCCGTCGGTTCCCGGCAGCGTCAGGTGAAGGTGACCGAGACGGGTGACGGGGACGTAGAAGACGAAGTCCTCGCCGAAGCCCGGCGGCAGGTCGTCGATGCCGGGCAGCACGAGGAACGTCGAGATCTGTAGTCGTCCAGGAGTCCGCGCCGCCCGGGCGGTCGTCGAGGTCGAGCCCGCCGTCGGGCGAGCTAGGCGCTGGCCCACGCACGTGCAGTTGAAATGGCCGACGCTGGGCCCGTCTGGGTTCTCTGCGTCCTCGCACACGTCAGGGCGGTCGTCGGACTGGCTCAGCTCGACCCGAGGTCGAGGTACCGGCCGCGATCGTCGTCGTGCACGTGAAGGGCCCGAGAACCAGGTCCGACCCGTCCGGGTCGAGACCTTCCTCGTCGCCCATCAGGACGTCGATCCATCCAGAACATGGCGGAGATCGACTCGTCGCCGTAGGGCGATGTCCTGGACGACGGCCTCGGTGATGACGACCTGGACGTTGCGCTGGAGCGTCGTGAAGCTGCCCGCCGCGGTCGGCCGCGTACCCCTCGCCGTCCCAGGCGGTGACGAAGGCGTCGTAGGTGGTGTCGGCCTCGAGGTCCGAGAAGGTCGGCGCTGAACGAGGTCACCCCGTCGTCGCTGTCGGCCTGACGGAGGTAGCCGTCGGGCCGTGACGACGATGCGCATGAACACCGGCGTGCCGTCGGTGTGCACGACGAGGCGGGCGTCCGGGCCCCGGGCGTAGGCGACGCCGCTGGTGATGCACTGGATCGCAGCAGCCGGGCGCCGCCCTTGAAGTCGTCGGCGATGCCGTCGGCGGGGCACGCGGCCGGCGTCGAGGTGGTGCGACCGCCCCTGGTGGTGTCGCGGAGCGTGCGGGACGTCGAGGTGAGCTGGCCGAGGACCACCTCACCGGGCGGCACCGCCGGCGCCGCGTACGTCGCGGCGCCGGCGGGGGTGGCGGTCGGGGCGCGGCCCGGTCAGGCTGGCGCCGGACGAGGCCGCGGCGGTCGCCGACGACGATCGTCCCGGCCAGGACCACGGCGACGGGACGCGCAGGAGGAGGGAGCGGGTGGGCTGCATGGTGAGGCCTCCAGGTCTGGCGGTGTCATGCGAGACCTGACCGGCGTCCGAGCCTACAGGCCCGCTTACGGCGACGTCGGCCGACGTCGCGGAGCGCTCGACCCAGGTCGGGGCGAAGACGAAGAGGAGGCGGCCGCGGGCGGCCTCGTCGCCGTCGACCGTGGCCCGGCCCCGGCCCCAGCCGCCCCGGCGGCTCAGGCGCTCGATCTCGACCTCGAGCACGACCTCGTCGCCCGGGACCACCTGCGCCGGAAGCGCACGTCCTCGACCCCGCCGAACAGCGGCAGCCGACCGGCGTGGGCCTCGGTCGGCGAGCACGCCGATGGCCCCGGCCTGGGCCAGGGCCTCCAGCTGGAGCACGCCGGGCACGACCGGGTTGCCCGGGAAGTGACCGGCCAGCCAGGCCTCGTCGCCGGTGATCCGCCAGCGGGCGGTGACCCGCGACCCCCGGCTCGCACGCGTCGACGACGTCGACGAACCGGAACGGCGGCCGGTGGGGCAGCAGGGCGACGAGCGGTCGGCGGCGTCGGGTCGGGCACGAGGGGTCGGACGCTGCCCACCGGGGCCGGGGTTACGGCGCAGATCGCCGGGTCGTCCCGCCGGTGTGTCGGGCGCGTCGACATACCGTGCCGGTACGCCGTAGTTACCGGTCAGTAGCCGAAGTTACCGGCCGGTAGCAGGAAACCCTTGGGGCCGTGGCCCGGTCCCAGTCCCTGATGCCACCCCCGCCGCAGTCCTCCACGCTCCGTCCCAGCCCGCGTCCCCCGCACCGACGCCCGCGACCGGCGACGGAGCGCCGAGGGCGTGGCGGTCGTGTTCCCCGGCCAGGGCAGCCAGTCGCCGGGCGCCGGCCGCGCCTGGCGTCGACCACCCGGCCTGGGCTGCGGTCGAGCAGGCCGAGGAGGCCACGCGGCCGAGCCGCTCGCCCCGCTGCTCGCTCGACCCCGACGCCGACCTGTCCCGCACCGCGCGACGTCGCAGCTGTCGGTGCTGCTGCCTCGTCGCTCGTCGCCTGGGAGGCGGCCCGCGACCTGAGCTCGGCACGCCGGTGGCCTTCGCCGGCC
Organism: uncultured Alphaproteobacteria bacterium; assembly: GCA_963763895.1. Lineage (GTDB taxonomy): Bacteria > Pseudomonadota > Alphaproteobacteria > Rhizobiales > Rhizobiaceae > Neomesorhizobium. Next base: position 21,537 of record CAVXQC010000008.1, read on the forward strand.
ACTCGCTCGGCCAGATCACCGCCCTGATCGCCGCCGGCGCCGTCGGCTTCGACGACGGCGTCCGCCTCGCCGTCGCCCGGGCCGAGGCCACCCAGCGCGGCCGCCGACGCCAGCCCGGGCGGCATGCTCGCCCTGCTCGGCGCCAACGCCGGAGCAGGCCCGAGGCCGCCTGCGCCGCCGCCGCCGGCGAGGCGCTGGCTGGCCAACCTCAACGCCCCCGGCCAGATCGTCGTCGGCGGCACCCCCGACGGCCTCGACGCGCGTCGCCGCGGCGGCCAAGGGCGCCGGCGTCCGCCGGGCCCGGGCGCTCGCCGTCGGCGGCGCGTTCCACACCCCGCTCATGGCCGCCGCCGCCGACGAGCTCGGCCCGTGCCTCGACGCCACGACCTTCGCCGCCACCGACCGCGCCGGTCGTCACCAACCACGACGCCGCGGCCCCACTCCGCCGCGCCGCGGCTGGCCGGAGCGGCTCCGCACCCACCTCGTCCGAGCCGGTGCGCTGGGAGGACTGCGTGCGACGCCTGGTCGAGCTCGGGCGCCGACGGCTCGTCGAGGTCGGTCCGGGCACCACGCTCACCGCGCCTGGCCCGCGCATCGCCCCCGACGCCGACGCCGCTCGTCGGCCGCCACCCCCGACGACGTCGAGGCCGCTCCTCCCCGCCCTGTGGGCGCGTCGGCCGATGACCGCCGATCGCATCGCCCGGCCCAAGGGCGACGACCTGCGCCTCGCCGAACGGCTCGTGGTCGCCCCCGAGGCCGGCGTCGTTCCGCCCGCTGCCGCCCGAGACCGTGCACGGCCGAGGGCGAGATCGTCGCACGAGGGCACGGTCGTCGGCCTCGGTCGAGGGCCCCGGCCGGCAGGTCGAGGTCGCGCAGCTTCTTCACCGGCTTCCTGATGGGGATGCTGGTCGAGCCGGGCCAGCGGGTGCGGCCCGGGCCAGCCGGTCGCCTGGCTCCACGCCCTCGGCGACGCGGCGCATGACCGGTCGCCACCCACCCCGGCCGGCCGGTCGCCCGCGGCCGGCACCGGCCGGCGCCGACGGTCGTCCCGCGGCCGTTCCTCGGGTGGGGCATCGCACGCTGCCCGCGCCGCCGGTCACCAACGCCGACCTGGAGCGCGCGCTCGACACCAGCGACGCCTGGATCGTCGACGCGCACCGGCATCCGCCAGCCGCCACGTCGCCGGTCCCGGCGACACCACCGCCGCGACTGGCGATCGACGGCCGGCCGCGCCGCCCTCGACCGCGCCGGCGTCGCACGCCGGCGACGTCGACCTCGTCGTCCTGGCCACGACCACCCCCGACCGGCCGTGCCCGGCGACCGCGCGCGACGTCGCCGGACGAGCTCGGGCACCGCGGGGCGCGGCCTTCGACCTCAACGCCGCCTGCTCCGGCTTCGTCTACGCCCTCCACGTCGGCGCCGCGCCTGCTGCGGACGCCCGGCATCGAGCACGTGCTCGTCATCGGCGCCGACCGCTTCACGGCCTCGTCGACCCCGACGGACCGCACGCACCGCCGTGCTGTTCGGCGACGGGGCCGGCGCCGTGCGTGCTCGGGCCGCGCCCCGACGCACGCCGACGGCGCGGCCCGGGCCTGCTCGGCGTCGACCTCGGCGGCGACCCGCGCGCGGTCCGACATCCTCGAGGTCCCGCCCGGCGAGCGCTACGTGCACATGGACGGGCCGCGAGGTGTTCCGCCGCGCGACCCGCGGCCTGGTCGACTCGGCACCGCCGCCCTCGAGCGGGCCGGCGCCACCGCCGACGACGTCGACCTGTTCGTGCCCCACCAGGCCAACCTCCGCATCATCGACGCCGCCGCCAGCCGGCTCGGCGTCGCCGCCGGACCGGTCGTCGTGAACATCGACCGCTACGGCAACACCTCGGCGGCGTCGGTCCCGCTCGCGCTCGCCGAGGCCGCCGACGACGGCCGCATCGCCGACGGCACGCTCGTGCTCGCTGTCGGCATCGGCGCCGGCATGGCGTGGGCCAGCGCTGCTGCTCCGGTGGGGATGAGCCCGATGACCGACGAGCCGGCCGACGGTCGCGCTCGTCACCGGCGGCTCCCGGGGCATCGGCGCCGCCGCCGCCCTCGCCCTCGCCGCCGCCGGCCACCCCGTCGCCGTCGGCTACCGGCGGCGACGAGGACGGCGGCCAAGGCGGTCGTCGCCGCCATCGAGGCCGCGGGCGGCCGAGGCGCTCGCCGTGCCGCTCGACGTGACCGACGCCGACTCGGTCGACGCCGCCGTCGGCCAGGTCGAGGACGGCCTCGGCCGCGTCGACCGTCCTGGTCAGCAACGCCGGGGTCACCGACGACGGCCTGTTCGTCCGCATGACCCAGGAGCGCTGGCGGCGCGGTGCTCGACGCCAACCTCGACGGCGCCTTCCGCGTCACCCAGCGGGTGTGCCCGGCGATGGTGCGGGCCCGCTGGGGCCGCATCGTCACCGTCTCGTCGGTGGGCGCCTACGCCGGCGCCGCCGGCCAGGCGAACTACGCCGCGGCCAAGGCCGGCCTCATCGGCCTCACCCGGGCGCTCGCCCGCGAGCTGGCCCCCCGCTCGATCACCGCCAACGTCGTCGCCCCCGGCCCGGTCGCCACCGACATGACCGACGCCCTCGCCGACGGCCGGCGCGACGAGCTGGCCGCCGCCGTGCCCCTCGGCCGCATGGCCACGCCCGACGAGGTGGCCGCCGCCATCGCCTTCCTCGCCTCCGACCCCGCCGCCTACGTCACCGGCGCCGTGGTCCCCGTCGACGGCGGCCTGGGCATGGGCAACTGACCGCCTCGCACGCCCCACGACCGACCCCACCCAACCAAGGAGACACCCGATGGACCGCACCGAGATCCTCGACCGCCGTGACCGACTCCGCCGTCGAGCTGCTCAAGCTCGACCCGGCCGCAGGTCACCGAGACCGCCACCTTCGGCGACGACCTCGAGGCCGACAGCCTCGACCTCACCGAGCTGGTCATGGCCCTCGAGGACCGCTTCGACATCGAGGTGCCCGAGGACGACCTCGAGGACGTCGAGACCGTCGGCGACGCCGCCGACGTCGTCCTCGCCGCCGCTGAGCCGCGACCGCCGCGTCGTGAGCGCGGCCGCCGTCGCGTCGCCGTCACCGGCGTCGGGCGTCGTCTCCCCGCCGGCGACGACCGTCGACGACCGTCGACCGGGTCGTCGCGGCCAAGGTCGACCGCCGGCGCCGATCAGGCCTGTTCGACGCCGAGCGACCTGCCCGTCGGCTTCGCCTGCGAGGTCGGCCGACCTCGACTTCGAGGGTCGCATCGGCGCCCGCGAGGCCCGGCGCATCGACCGCGCGGGCCTGCTCGCCCTCGTCGCCGCCGACCGACGCCATCGCCGACGCCGGCCTCGCCGACGCTCCGGGCGTCGACCCGGCCCGGGTCGCGCGTGGTCGCCGGCTCCGGCGTCGGCGGGCTCACCGACGCTCGAGGAGCAGGTCGCGGCTGCACGCCGAGCAGCCGAGCGCGGACCCCAGCCGGGTCAGCCCGTTACCTGGTCCCGATGATGATGGCCAACGCCACCGGCCGGCCTGGTCTCGATGCCCACGGCTTCACCGGCGCCGAGCCTGTGCGTGGCCACCGCCTGCGCGTCCGGCGCCAACGCCATCGGCGAGGCCGTCCGGCATGATCCGCGACGGCACGCGCCGACGTCGTCGTCGCCGGCGGCACCGAGTGCGCCATCACCCCGACGTCGATGGCCGCCTTCGCCCGCATGGGCGCCCTCAGCACCCGCAACGACGACCCGGCGCACGGCCGCCGGCCCTTCGACATCGACCGCGACGGCTTCGTGATGGGCGAGGGCGCCGGCTTCCTCGTGCTCGAGGCGCTGGGACCACGCCGAGGCCCGCGGCGCCACGCATCCACGGCGAGCTCGCCGGCTACGGCGCGCACCTGCGACGCCCGCCACATCACCGCACCCGCCGCCGGACGGCGCCGGCGCCGTCGCCTGCATGCGAGCAGGCGCTGGCCGACGCCGGGCTCGACCCGCCGACGATCGCGCCACATCAACGCCCACGGCACCTCCACGCCGCTCAACGACGCCGCCGAGGCCGAGGCGATCGCCAAGGTCTTCGGCGCCGGCGGCCCGCCGGTCACCTCGACCAAGGGCGTGACCGGCCACCTCGTCGGCGCCGCCGGCGCGGTCGAGGCGGTCATCGGCCCTGGTCGGCGCCGCGACGGGCATCGTGCCGCCGGTGGCCGGCACGTACCGAGGTCGACCCGGCCATCGACGTCGACCTCGTGCGTGGGCGAGCCCCGCGCGATCACGCCCGGCCCCGTGCTGTCGAACTCGTTCGGGTTCGGCGGCCACAACGCCACCCTGGTCCTCGTCCCCGCCTGACCGCTCGCCGTCCGTGACCGACATCGCGGCCGTCGAGCGACGACTCGACCAGCCGCTGGCCGCCGCGGTCCCGCCGGCCGCCGCCCCGGCCGACCCCGCTCGGGGCGCGGACCGGCCCGGGCCGCGGCCGACGCCGACGCTCGGTCGACGCTCGACGGGCGCGACCGGTCGCGTGGTTCCAGGTCGACTGCGACGCGTCGTCGGCCGACCCCGACGGCGACGCGACCGAGGCCGAGGTCGTCGAGCGGGCGCTGCTCCTCGGCCGGCGAGCGTCGGCGTGCCGGCGCTCGGCATCGTCCACTCGGTCGGCCGTCGACCCGCGCCGACCTCGCCGGGCTGGCCGCGTGGGGCCGGGTCGCCCACCACGCCGTCCGCGCTGTCGGGCGTCGTGCCGCTGCTGCTCGCCGTGACCGGGCCCTGCCACGGTGGCCTCGCCCCCCTCCTCGGCCTGGCCGACCACGTCGTGTTCACCGCGGGCGCCACGGCCTACATCAACGGCCCGGCCGCGGTCGAGGCGGTCACCGGCCTGCGACCTCGACCCCGACGCGCTCGGCGGCGCCGGCCGTCCACGCCCGCGCCACCGGCCTGGCCGGCGCTCGTCGCCGACGACGAGGACGACGCCGTCGCCGCCCTGGCCGACCTGCTCGCCTACCTGCCCGACAACTGGGACCGCCCGCTGCCGGTCGAGCCGTGCACCGACCCGGCCGACCGGCCGCTGCGCGCGCGCGCCGCCGCGACGGTGCCGGCCGACCCCCGCGGCGCCTACGACGTCCGCGACGTGCTCGCCGACGTCGCTCGACGAGGGCAGCGTGCTGGAGGTCCACGGCCACCACGCCCCCAACATGGTCACCGCCTACGCCCGGCTCGGCGGCCGGGCCGTGGCCGTCATCGCCAACCAGCCCCGGATCCGGGCCGGCACCCTCGACATCGCGGCCGAGCAAGGCGGCCCGCCACGTCCAGGCCGCCGACGCCGCCGGCCTGCCGCTCGCTCACCCTCGTCGACACGCCCGGGTTCGAGCCGGGCAAGGACCTCGAGTGGCGGGGGATGATCCGCCACGGCGCCGAGCTGGTCCACGCCTACTGCGCGGCCACGGTGCCCCGGGTGTGCGTGGTCGCTCCGGAAGGCCTACGGCGGCGCCTACATCGTCATGGACTCCCGAGACGATGGGCAGCGACCTCGTGCTGGCCTGGCCGCACGGCCGAGATCGCGGTGATGGGCGCGCCCGGCGCGGTCGCCATCCTCAACCGGCGCGACATCGCCGCCGCCGACGACCCCGACGCCGACGCGGCCGCCGCTCGAGGCCGAGTACCAGGCCCAGCTACTGCACGCCGCGCGATCGCCGCCGAGCGGGGCTACGTCGACCAGGTGATCGACCCGCGCGCCACCCGGGCCCACCTCGTCGCCGCCTTCGCCCGGCTCGCCGGCAAGCGCCCCGGCCCGTCGAGCGCCGCCACTCGTCACCCCGTGCTGACCACGCCCCCATGCTGACATCCGTCCCCTCCCGACCCAGGGAGGCCCCCCGTGCTGCTCGCTGACCGCACCGTCCTGGTGACCGGCGTGCTCACGCCGTCGTCGATCGCCTTCACCTGCGCCCGCATGGCCCAGGAGCAGGGCGCCGAGGTGGTGCTGACCTCGTTCGGCCGGGCCCTGAGCGTCACCGAGCGGGCGGCCAAGCGGCTGCCGACCCCGCCCGACGTGCTGGAGCTCGACGTCACCGACGCCGACCACCTCGACCGCGCTGGCCGACGACGCTCGAGCGACCGCTGGGACCGGCTCGACGGCGTCGTCCACGCCGTCGGCTTCGCCCCGGCGGCCTGCCTCGGCCAGGACGACGGCCTGCTCGGCGCCGAGCTGGGACGACGTCGCCACCGCGCTCCAGGTGTCGGCCTACTCGCTCGCGTCGCTGGCCCGGGCCGTGCGGCCGCTGCTGCGGCGAGGGCTCGTCGATCGTCGGCCTCGACTTCGACGCCTCGGTGGCCTGGCCGGCCTACGACTGGATGGGCGTGGCCAAGGCGGCGCTGGAGTCGGCCTCCCGCTACCTGGCCCGCGACCTCGGGCCCGCCGGCGTCCGGGTCAACCTGGTCGCCGCCGGCCCGCTGCGCACGGTCGCCGCCCGCAGCATCCCCGGCTTCGCCGCCTTCGAGGACCGTGGGTCGAGCGGGCCCCGCTCGGCTGGGACATCGCCGACCCCGAGCCGGTCGCCCGCACCGTCGTCGCCCTCCTGTCGGACTGGTTCCCGGCCACGACCGGCGAGATCGTCCACGTCGACGGCGGCGTCCACGCGGTGCGGCGCGCTAGCCGCGTCACGCCGCCACCTCTGGCCGACCCGCTCCGCGGTGCTCCGAGCCGAGCAGGTCGGCGAGGTCCGACGGGGTGTCGACGATGGCGGCGGCGCCGGCGTCCTCGAGCTCGCCGGCCTCGGCCGAGCCCCAGCGTGACGCCGATCGTGCGGGAGGCCGTGGGCGGCGCGCCGTGGACGTCGTGAGGCGGTCGCCGACCATCACGCACGCCGGATCGGGCGACCGCGGCCGCGAGCTCGGCGAGCACGGCGCCCACCACGTCGGCCTTGGAGTGCGCGACCGGCGTCGGGATCGGCGCCGATCACCGTCGACATCCACCGGCCGAGCACGCCGTCGGTGATGATGCGATCGGGCCAGGTGCTCGGGCTTGGACGTGGCCACCGCCATCGGGATCGCCGGCGCCGTGCCAGCCGGTCGAGCAGCTCGGTGATGCCGGCGAACGGGACGGCCAGCGAGGCGGCGGCGTCGTCGTAGGTCGCCCGGTAGGCGTGGATGACGTCCCAGGTGCGGTCGAGCGGGACGCCCACGGCCGGCGGGAAGCCGTCGGTCCACGGCGGGCCGACGCAGGTCCGCAGCACCTCGCGGTCGGGCACCGGCAGGCCGACGGTGGCAGCGCCATGCCGAGGTGCTCGATGATGCCGGCCTCGGAGTCGCACAGGGTGCCGTCGAGGTCGAACAGCACCGCCGCCGGCGGGAGCGGCGGAGGTGGCGGCGCGGACATCGTGGAGACCCTAGGGTCGCCCTCGCCGCCCGACCGCACCCCGAGGAGCCCGCATGACCCCCGACGCCGCCGCCACCGCGACCGCCAGCGTCGTGGGCGACCTGCCCAGCCGCTTCATGCTCGACATGGCCACCTACGTCGTCGCGGCCGAGGACGGCTTCCAGGGCATGGACTTCTACGCCGCCGGCCGGGGCGGGGCCCTGGGCGACGTGCCCGGCGCGGTCGTCACCGCCACCTTCGTCTTCTTCGAGCCCAGCCTGGTCGACGACAGCTGGACCCGGGCCGGCGAGGTGATGCCCCGCCAGGCGGCCGCCGACCGCTGGGCCGCCGCCTGCCACCGCTGGGCCGAGCCCACCTCGGCCGACGACGTCGACCTCGCCCGCCTCGCCGAGCTGCTGGGCCGCATGAACGCCGCGGCCAGCACCGCCGGCGTCCCCGGCTTCGGCGCCTGGCGCGACCAGCCCGAGCCGTCGGCCGACCGGCCGCGGCGCTCGCCCTCCACCGCCTGATGGTCCTGCGCGAGCTCCGGGGCGGCCTCCACGGCGCCGCCGTCATCGCCCACGGCCTCAGCCCCCACGCCGCCCTCACCATCAAGCTCGCCGGGCATGCTCCCGGTCTTCGGTTGCGACGGCCCCGCTCCGAGGCCGACGATCCCGCCACGCCACACGGCCTGGGCCGAGGCCGAGGCCGCCACCGACCGGGCGATCGCGCCCGCCTACGCGGCGCTCGACGAGGCCGAGCGGGTCGAGCTCCGCGACCTCCTCGACGCCGCCGTCGCCAGCGCGCACCTGACGGCGTCGGCTGGCGGGTCAGACCCCATCCGACGTCGTCAGTCCTGGTCGGGGGCGAGGTCCTGGTGCCGCCTGGACGGGGTCGAGGCCGAAGGGGAGGATCGCCAGGGCCGGGCAGGTGACGCCGTTGTCGACGTAGCGGCCGATGTGCTCGCGGCACTCCTCGGGCGAGCCGTGGACGATGAGCTGCGTCGACCACCTCGTCGGGGATGGCCGCCAGCGCCGCCTTGCGGTCGCCCGTCCGCCCAGCCTCCCACATCGGCTGCGAGCACCTCGCCCCGCCCGAGCCACGCGTGGAACTCGGCGTAGACCGGGACGTTCAGGTAGGCGGCGATGGCGTAGCGGCCCATGCCCCGGACCATGTCGGCGTCGGTGGTCGGCGCCACGAAGATGCGGGCGACGACCTCCTTGCCCTCGCCCCCGGCGTGGACGATGGGGCGCGACCTGGCGCACGTCGTCGGCGCACAGCCAGTTGATGATCGCCCCGTCGCCCTCCCGGCCGGCGAGGCGCAGCATCCCCTCGCGCAGGGCGGCGATCAGGATCTTGGGCTGCTGCTCGGGCACGACGCCGAGCTTGAAGCCCTTGACCGTCGAAGGTGTCGTAGGCCTCCTTCACCTTCTCGCCGGTGAGCGCGGTGCGGAGGAAGCGGACCATGTCGCGGACCTTCTTGTACGGCTCCTCGAACGGGATGTCGTTCCAGCGCTCGACGATCACGTTCGACGACGTGCCGATGCCGAAGGCGACCCGCCCCGGCGCGGCGTCGGCCAGCGAGGCGACGCACTGGGCGAGCGTCGCCGGGCCCCGGGTGTAGGCGGGGACGATGGCGCTGCCCAGGCGCAGCGTCGGCGCCCACATCGAGGCCAGCGCCAGCGGGGTGAAGGCGTCGGCGCCGTCGGCCTCGCTCGACCAGACGTCGGTGTAGCCCGAGGTCGGCCAGCTCGACGATCGCCTCCCGCTGGGCGTGCAGGGGGAGGCCGTCGAACGGGATGGTCATGCCGTAGCGCTGCATGGCCCGGACCGTACCCCGGCGCTCGCAGCGCGTGGCGTCGGCGGCGTCGGCCGACGGTCACCGGTTGCGGAGGGCGGGGTGCTGGCGGGCGAGGATCGGGACCAGCAGCGACTTCGGGGCGATCCGCCCGGCGTAGGCGCCGACGACGTTGGCCGCGCCGGGGATGACGACGCGGCGGCCCTTGGCCATGCCGTCGACGGCGGCCTTGGCGACGTCCTCGGCCGTCTCCCACATGAACGACGGGCAGCGCGCCCTCGGCCTCCTCGTCGCTGAACCCGGCGGCCTCGCCGAAGCCGGTCTTCACCGGACCCGGGCAGAGCGACGGTGGCGGTGACGCCGGTGCCCTTGAGCTCGCCGTGGAGCGCGTCGGTGTAGGCGAGGACGAAGGCCTTGGCCGCGGCGTAGCCGGCCTGGCCCGGCAGCGGCTGGAAGGCGCCGGTCGACGCCACGTTCAGCACCGCGCCGCGGCCCCGCTCGACCATGCCCGGGCACGACCCGGCTGCACAGGTCGACCACGGCCTCGACGTCGACCCGCACCAGCCGCATCTCGGCCTCGGGATCGCGTGGTGCGACCGGGCCGGTGGTCGAGAAGCCGGCGTTGTTGACCAGCACGTCGATGGTCGAGGCCGCGGTCGGCGACCTCGGCGACCAGCGCGGCCCGGCTGTCGGGGTCGGCCAGGTCGGCGGCGACGACCTCGGCCCGGACGCCGTGGGCGTCGGCCAGCCGTCCGGCGAGCTCGTGGAGCAGGTCCTCCCGCCGGGCGACGAGGGTGACGCCCGTGCCCGCGCCGGCCAGCTCGGTGGCGAGCTCGACCCCGATCCCCGACGACGCCCCCGTGACGACTGCGGTCCGATCCTTCGCAGGCGCAGGCAGACCCATGCCCGGCACCCTACGCCGGGCCAGGCACGCCCGGCGACGCCACGCGCTCGCGACTCAGTCCGTTCCACTCGCGGGCGATGGTGGACTGGCTGGCGGTGGCGAGCAGGGTGCCGTCCTGGGCCCAGAGGTGGACGAGGCCGTGGGCGAAGCCGCGGTCGAGGGCGTGGAACTCGATGTCGATGCAGGACCCACTCGGTCGGGACGAGGCGCACGACCCGCAGCGTGTTGTCGAGGCTGTTGCCGCCGATCTGGCGCGCCGAGGGCCTGGCTCGGTGCCGAACGGGACGTAGTCGCCGAGGATCGCCAGCTTGGCCGCGGTCGTGTCGGGCAGGTCGGCGACGCGGGCCCACAGCGCCGAGCGGCCGTCGGGCGACGGCGTGCCGTCGTAGCTCGTCGAACTGGCGCGCCGCCGGCGCAGGCGCAGTCGAGCCGCCGCGATGGACTCCGTGTCGCGGTCGACCCGGACGGGACGGCCGCTCGGGCAGTCCTCCGGCGGCGGGCACGTCCGGCATCGTCGACGAGCTGGCCCGTCGGCCTCGAGCGTCGCGGTGCCCGAGCGCGGCGTTGACGGTGAGGATCTCGGTGTCGCCGACGTGGGCCACGGCCCGGGCCTGGCTGACCGAGCGGCCCTCGACCGGGATGGTCACGTCGATGTCCATGACCGACGGCGGCCGGGCGTAGGAGAGGTACTGCGCGGTGGCCCACACGACCGGCCGGCCGGTGGTGCGCTCCAGGGCCTCGATCGCCGCGCCCAGCCCGCACCCGCCGAAGAGGAAGCTCGTGCCCGGTGCAGAGCGCGGGACGATCGGGAGGTACCAGCGGTGGGGGTTGTGGGTGGCCTCGAGGCCCGAGGAACGGCACGCGGCTCCATCGCGGCGACGCTACGGGCGGCGCAGCCCCGGCACGCCCCAGGCCAGGGGTACTGTCCGCCCCATGGACCTCGGCTCGCGGGCAAGACGGCGGCGGTGGCGGCGGCGTCGGCCGGCCTCGGGCTCGCGGCGGCCGCAGGCGCTGGCCGACCGAGGGCGTCACGGTCGCGATCTGCGGCCGCGACCGGGCCGGCTCGAGGAGGCGGCCGTCGAGCATCGGCGACGTCGGCCGTGCCCATCGTCGCCGACGTCTCGACCACCCGACGGCGCCACCGCGCTTCGTCGAGGAGGCCATCGCCGCCCTCGGCCAGGTCGACATCCTCGTGCCCAACGCCGGCGGCCCGCCGGCGGGCACGTTCGCCTCCACCCCGCTCGAGGCCTACATCCCCGCCCTCCAGCTCAACCTGCTGTCGACGGTCGCCATGTGCCAGGCCGCGGTGCCGGCCGATGGCCGACGCGGGGCTGGGGCCGGGTGGTGGCCATCACCTCGGCGTCGGTGCGCCAGCCGATCCCGACGCTGATCCTGTCGAACACGGCCCGGGCCGGCGTCACCGGCTTCCTCAAGACGCTCGTCGCTCGAGGTCGCCGGCGCAGGGCGTGACGGTGAACTCGGTCCAGCCCGGCATCCACGCCACCGAGCGGTTCCGCCAGCTCTACGGCGACGACGCCGACTCGGTCGCCGCGGTGGCCGAGAACATCCCGGTCCGCACCGTCGGCCGGGCCGAGGACTTCGGCGACGGTCGTCGCCTTCCTGTGCTCCGACGTCGGCCCGGTTCGTCACCGGCGCCGCCCTCCCGATCGACGGCGGCGCCAGCCGCGGCCTCCAGTAGGCGCATCGGTACGGTCGGCGCCGTGCTGACCCACATCGTCCTCATCACGGTCGCCCGACGACGCCGCCGAGGAGCAGGTCAGGCCATGGTCGCGGCCTGCGCGCGCCTGCCGGCCCAGATCGACGAGATCCAGCAGCTACAGGTCGGCCGCGACCTGGGCCTGGCCGACGGCAACGCCACCGTCGGCATCCACGGCCACCTTCGCCTCGCCCGAGGACCTCGCAGGCCTACGTCGACCACCCCGCCCACCAGGCGGTGGTCACCGAGCTGCATCCGCCCCATCGCCGCGACCGACCAGTCCGGCGCCCAGGTCGCCCGGACCGTCCGGCTGAGCCCGTCGACCCACGGCGGGTCTGCCCTAGGGTCCGCCGCCATGGTCGACGCACCGTGGACGGGGGACGCCTGCTCGCTGGTCGATGCCTTCCGCTCCGGCGAGCGCTCGCCGGCCGAGGAGCTCGAGGCGTGCGCTCGCCGCCATCGAGGCCTCCGAGCTCAACGCCTTCTCGCTTCCTCGACGACGAGGGCGCCCGGGCCGCGGCCGCGAGCGCCGACACGTCGCCTGCCGTTCGGCGGCGTGCCCGTCGGCATCAAGGAGCTCGACAAGGTCGAGGGCTGGCCCGACACCGAGGCGTCGCTCGTGTTCGCCGACCGCATCGCCCCCCACACCGGGACCATGGTCGAGCGCCTGCGGACCGCCGGCGGCGCCGCGCTTCGTCGGGCCAGACCACGCGCGAGCGAGTTCGGCGGCCTCAACATCTCGATCACCAAGATAACGGCATCACCCACAACCCGTGGCGGCACGGGCGCACGGCCGGCGGCTCGTCGGGCGGGTCGGCCGCGGCGGTGGCCGGCGGGCTGGTCACGATCGCCAGCGGGGGCGACGGCGGCGGGCTCGATCCGCATCCCCGCCGGGTTCAACGGGCTGGTCGGCATGAAGGGCACCGCCGGGCGGATCCCCCGCGGCCCGCAGACGCTCGATCCACCCGATGACGGTCGTGATCGGCTGCCTGGCCCGGTCGATGCGCGACGTGGCCCGCTGGTACGACGTCACGTCCGGCTACGACTCCCGCGACCCGTACTCGCTGCCCCGCATCGACGGGTGGGAGCGCGACCTCGGCACCCACGACCTGCAGGGCCTGCGGGTCGCCATCGCCCCGACGCTCGGGCCGGCGATCGTCGCCGCCGGCGTGCAGGAGCGGGTCGTCGCCGCCGGCGAGGCGCTGGCCCGCGACGCCGGGCTCGACCATCGTCGACGTCGAGGTGCGACCTGCCCGACGCTCGACCTGGCGTGGGCCCTGGGCAACCTGGTCGGCCTGCAGGATGGAGCTCGGCGACCTCTGGCCGGACTGCAAGGACGACCTGACCAAGGAGATCGCGTTCGGGCTCGAGATGGCCGAGGCTCGGTCGACCTCGTGACCTCGGCCCGGGGCGAGGCCGCCCGCACCGAGTGCCAACGAGGCCATGGCCGACGTGTTCGACCAGGTCGACCTGGTCATCTGCGCCACCAACCCCGACGTCGCCTTCCCGGCCCACATCTCGTCCAACAACCGGGTCGCCGGCGAGAGGGTCGAGATCGGCAACAACGGCGCGCTCACCATCCCCGCCAACATCAGCGGCAACCCGGCCATCTCGATCCCGGTCGAGCCGCTGGACGGCCTGCCCGTCGGCATGCAGATCATCGGCCGCCACCACGCCGACGCCCTGCTGCTCGACCTGGGCCTGGTCGTCGAGCGCACCGGCCCCTGGCCCCTCGTCGCCCCGGGCGCACCCGTCTGACAACAGACCCGGATCGGTGCACCAGCGTGCGGACTCGCCGCGATGCTTCACTGTCACACCCCCTCCTGCATAGTGATCGGCATGGCACGACAGCTCGACCTCCTCCCCCCGGTCGAACCGCGACTGGCGCATCGACGACGAGACCCGCGAGGCCGGTCGTCGCGGCATCGCCAAGGCCCGCGCCGCCCTCGCCGACGCCAGGCCCGGGCCGCCGACGAGCACCACCGCAGCCACCGCACCGCCGCCTGATCCCCGGGTCGGGCGCCGGTTGGCGACGCCGGTCCGTGCGTAGGCAGGCGCTGGCCGGGTGCCACCCGACCCCGATCGACGACCGCGCCCATGAGCTCGCCCGATCCCCGCCCCCGACGTCCGTCCCAGGTCGAGCTGCTCGGCGCCCTGCTCGACCGGCGCAGCACGGCCGCCCTGGTCGAGCCCGGGCCCGACGCCGCCGAGATCGACACCCTGCTGCAGGCCGCGACCACCGCCCCCGACCACGGCCGCATCCGGCCCTGGCGCTTCGTGGTCGTCAGCGGCGAGGCCCGCGAGCGGTTCGCCGACGCCCTCGAGGACGGCGGGCCGGCGCGACCCCGACCTCCCCGACGGGGTGCGGGCAGAAGCTGCGGTCGAAGGCGTTCGTCGCCCCCACCCTCATCGCCGTGGTCGCCGCGCCCCGGCCCGGCCAAGGTCGAGCGGTGGGAGCAGGTCGCCTCGGCCGCCGGCACCGCGCCTACGCCATCGTGCTGGCCGCCCACGCCCTCGGGCCTGGGCGCGATGTGGAAGAGCGTGCCCTTCCGCACCGGGCCCGCTCCTCACCGAGATGCTCGACATGGAGCGCCGACGACGAGCTCCTGGGCTGGGTCCTCGTCGGCACCGCCGGCCGACCCCACCACGGCACCGGCCGCCCCGAGCCCGACCTCGCCGGCATCGCCTTCCACCTCGACCACGAGGGCCACCCTCCCCCCCCACTGACGGGCACCGTCGGTCCCCGGGCTCACCTTCGAGGACGCTCGGCCCGAGGTCGGCCGCCAGCGCCCGCACCGGGCCCACCCGTCGTCCTCGAACCGCCGGCTGTCCCATCGGCGGGTGAGGCCAGGTAGGACGAGGCGCGGACCTGGACGTAGGTTCCGCCCATGAGCTGATGTCGTGATCGTCGACGCCGTGCGCACGCCCGTCGGGCGGCGCAACGGCGGCCTCTCCACCGTCCACCCCGCCGACCTGCTCGGCACCGCCCTCACCGCGCTGGTCGAGCGCTCCGGCATCGACCCGGCCGAGGTCGGGCAGGTCGTCGGCGGCTGCGTCAGCCAGGTCGGCGAGCAGTCCTTCAACATCACCCGCACCGCATGGCTGGCGGCCGGCCTCCCCCTCGAGACCGCCGCCACCACCGTCGACACCCAGTGCGGCTCGTCGCAGCAGGCCACCAACCTGGCCACCAGCCTGGTGGGCTCGGGCGTCGTCGACGTGGCCGTCGCCTGCGGCGTCGAGCTGATGAGCCGGGTGCCGATCGGCTCCAACTCGTCGAAGAAGCTGGGCCTCGGCGTGCCGATCCCCAAGACCTACTTCGGCGCAGTACGAGTTCACCTCGCCAGTTCGAGGGCGCCGAGCGCATCGCCGAGAAGTGGGGCATCACCCGCGACGACACCGACGCCTTCGGCTTCCGCTCCCAGCAGCGGGCCGCCCAGGCGTGGGCCGAGGGCCGCTTCGGCACCCAGGTCGTCGAGGTCGACGCCCCCGACGTCGACGAGGAGGGCAAGCCCATCGGACACGACCCACCACGTCGCCCGCGACGAGGGCCTGCGCGAGACCACGCTCGAGAAGCTGGCGACGCTGAAGCCGGTGGCCCGCGAGGACGGCGTCCACACCGCCGGGTCAGCTCGTCGCAGATCTCCGACGGCGCCGCCGCCGTGCTGCTGATGACCGCCGAGCGGGCCGACGGCGCTCGGCCTGCGGCCGCGGGCCCGGGTCGTCGACACCTGCCTGGTCGGCGTCGACCCGGTGCTGATGCTCACCGGCCCGATCGACGCCACCCAGCGCCTGCTCGAGCGCACCGGCATCGGCGTCGACGACATCGACGTCTTCGAGGTCAACGAGGCCTTCGCCTCGGTCGTGCTGGCCTGGCAGAAGGAGCTCGACGCCGACCCCGACCGGGTCAACCCCAACGGCGGCGCCATCGCCCTCGGCCACCCGCTCGGCGCCACCGGGTGCGGTCCTCATCACCAAGGCCCTCCACGAGCTGGAGCGCACCGGCGGCCGCTACGGCCTGGTCACGATGTGCTGCGGCGGCGGCCTCGGCACCGGCACCATCATCGAGCGCCTCGGCTGAGCCGACCTCGCCGCGACCGCGAGCCCTCCGCGGTTCGCTCGTCGGCGGCGGCGTAGCGTCTCCCCCGGTCGACGGGAGCGGACCCGGCGTCGGATCGGGCCACGGCCCGGGTCGCGGCAGGGCCGCCGGACGATCCCCTCGTCCTCGAGGTGCCGCCGTGCTCGCGCCGCATCGCCTCCGTCCTGCTCGCCCTGCTGTCGATCGCCGCGTGCAGCGGCGGCTGCTGCCCTGGTCCGGCGGTGACGCGGTCGCCGCCGGGGTCGGCCACCGTCGTCCAGGTGGTCGACGGCGACACGGTCGACGTGCGCATCGGCGGCCGGGCCGAGACCGTCCGGCTGCTCGGCATCGACACGCCCGAGACGGTCGAGCCCGGGCGCGCCGGTCGAGTGCTTCGGGCCCGAGGCCTCGGCCCGGACCAAGGAGCTGCTCCCGCCGGGCACCGCGGTGCGGCTCGACGCGCGACGTCGAGGCCCGCGACCGCTACGACCGGCTGCTCGTCTACGTGGTGCCGGGCCGACGACGACCTGTTCGTGAACCGTCGCTGCGTGGCCGACGGGCTACGCCCGCCCGCTGTCCATCGCTCCCAACGACGCCCACCGCGCCGAGCTGGCCGCCGCCGCGGCCGAGGCCCGGGCCGGCCGGCCGGGGCCTGTGGGGCCCTGCCCGCCCGACGGGCTGAGCCTCGGCCGCGTGGCACGCGGGCCGGGCCGGCCGTCGGGGGCCGGTAGCGTCTCGCCTCGTGACGAGCCTCGCCGAGCGCCTCGGGTACGGCGCCGACGACCGGGTGGTCATCATCAACTGCGACGACCTCGGGCTCGAGCCAGGCCGCCAACGACGGCGTGTACCGAGGCGCTGCGCGACGGCGTGGCCACCAGCGCCACCCTGATGGTGCCCGTGCCCGTGGGCCCGCGCACGCGGCCGCCGAGTACCGGGGCGAGGACGTCGGCGTCCACCTCACGCTCAACGCCGAGTACGACCTCTACCGCTGGGGGCCGATCACCTACGGCCCGTCGCTGCTCGACGGCGACGGCGGGTTCCCCCGCACGGTCACCGACGTGTGGGACCACGCCGACCTCGACGAGGTCCGCCGCGAGCTGCGCGCCCAGGTCGAGCGGGCGATCCTGTGGGGCTTCGACGTCACCCACCTCGACAGCCACATGGGCACGCTCCAGCTCAAGCCCGAGTTCTTCGACATCTACCTCGACCTGGCGGTCGAGTTCGGCCTGCCGCTGCGCCTGTCGGGCGCCTCGACCGAGCGGCCGTCGGGCTTCCCGTTCCGCGACCGCGCCGCCGAGGAGGGCGTCGTGTTCCCCGACCACTTCGTCCGTGGTCCACGGGCGTCGGGCAGCCGGGCGTCGATCATGGCGGCCGTGGACGACCTGCGCCCGGGCGTCACCGAGATGTACGTCCACCCGGCGGTCGACACGCCCGAGCTGCGCGGCCTTCGCCCCCGACTGGGTGGGCCGGGTCGACGACCTCGACCTGATGTGCCGACGACGCCGAGCTGCGCGACGCGCCTCGACGCGCGCCGGCGCCCACCTGATCGGCTACCGCGCCGCTGCGCGACCTCCAGCGCTCGGCCGCAGCGAGCCGACGCCCGACGCCGCTCGGCGCTCGACGTCGAGCGTCGAGTACTCGGCCGTCTAGCGGCGACCTTGTCCTGGATGGCCTTGTACTCGGGGCTGCTGCGTCGAGCGGCATCAGCGCCATGAGCTTGCCCATGTTGCCGGCCACCTTCATCCGGCCCTGCATGAAGGCGGCGTTGGCGTCGAGCTCGCCCTTGAGGATCGTGACCGAGTCGTCGTAGGTGGTGGTCAGGGTGACGTCGGCCTCGTCGTCGGTGCCGAGCGTGCTCGTCGAGGATCTTGCCGTCCTCGATGACCGTGAGTCACGTGCACGTCGCCGTCCGGGGCGCCGGTCGACCACGTGCTGCATCCGGCCGTCGCCCCCGCCCGCTCGGGGAAGTCCTGCGCCAGCTCGCGCTGGCGGTCGAGCCACTCCTGGGTCAGGTACTTCGCCATCCCGGCACCTCCGGTCGTCGAACGCGCCGCGACCCTACCGTCGCGGCAGATGGATGCAGGGCACGTCCACCGGGACCGTCAGGGCAGGCCGGCGAAGAGGTCGTCCTCGGGCACGGGGCGTCGACCGGTCGACCGGGCCCGGATGTAGTCCTCGTAGGGGTGGATCCTGGCGGCGACCTCGTCGGGCAGGCCGAACCAGAACGGCGACGTCGGGGTCGATCTGGGTGGCGTGGGCGCGGAGCGCGGCGGTGCGCACGTGCGTAGAGCCCGTCGACGTCGATGCTGGTGGTGATGCGGTGGTCCTGCGACTCGCGGGCGAACCACTCGTCGTCGAAGGGCGACTCGAGCCCGAGCTCAGGAAGGCGTCGTGCATGGCCACCATGCGCTTCCGCGACCAGACCGACCAGTACACCTTGGCCACCTGCCAGGGCTCGCCGGCCTCGGGGTAGGCGGTCGGGGTCGGCCGCGGCGTCGATGGCGGCCATCGAGATCTCGTGCACCCGCAGGTGGTCGGGGTGCGGGTAGCCCTTCTGGTCGTCGCCGTAGGTGAGGACGACCTGCGGCCGCTCCCGCCGGATGATCGTCGACCAGCCGGCCGACGGCCTCGTCGAGCGGGCCCGGGCGAAGCAGCGGGGGTCGGCGTTGTGCTCGGGCTGTCGGGCATGCCCGAGTCGCGGTAGCCGAGCATGACGACCTCGTCGTAGCCGATGATCGGCGACGGCGGCGGCCAGCTCCTCCATGCGCACCTCGTGCAGGCGCTCGCGGACCTCGGGCGTGTCCATGGCCGGGTTGAGGATGTCGCCCGCCTCGCCGCCGGTGCAGCACACCAGGACGGTGCGCACGCCCTCGTCGTGGTAGCGGTGCACCGTGCCGGCGCCCTTCGACGCCTCGTCGTCGGGGTGGGCGTGGACGCTCAGGAGGCAGCGGCGCTCGGGTGCGCGGTGTCCATCGTCGCCCAACCTAGAGGGCGCGAGCACGTCGTCAGGCGACCCGTGGACCGTCCGAGCCCGGACGCGACGCACCCCCGGGGAGCGAGCCCCGGGGGCGTCGTCGTCGAAGGGCATCGTCACTCGTGACCGCCGTCGGTGTGAAAGGGCCCGGTGGTCTCGAGGGCGACGTCGTCGAAGAGGGGCCGGCGGTCCCGGCAGGTCGTCTCCTCCTTCGTCGGCGGCCACGCTTCGAACGCATCCGTGGGTCCCTCGAACGGAACGGGCGGTGATTTCTGCCCTTCTGCTTTGTCAAGGTCGGCTGAGCGACTGCACCATCACTGACCCGGTGACTGGGGACACCATCCGCCCCGCCGGCCGGGCCGTCAACCCCGAACGCCGCGCGCGTCGCCTGACCTCAGGCCGAGTCCTCGTCGGCGCACGGCGGCGGCCGCTGGATCGGCCTTCGCGCGACTGGTACGCGCGCGAACCCGAGGGCGATCGACGCCGAGCAGGAAGTAGATGCCGATCGAGCCGGAAGAAGACGTAGAGCGACGCCGCCGACGGCGCAGATCATCAGGGTCCGGCTGCGCGTCGGCTTGGTCAGCGCCGCGGACGGCGATGCCGGCGATGCGCGACGGGGATGCAGCGTCGACGATGAGCACGGGCACGGGGTCGGGCGACAGCTCGAGGAGGCAGGTCGATAGTCGAACGACCAGGGATCGGCGTCGGCGTACGTCCTCGTCGGCCATGGCGCCTCGGCGGCGCGTCGTCGCCTCGTGCGGAGGCCACGATCACCGTCTGCGCCGTACTCGTCGAGCACGGCCGGCGGCGCGACGGGGCGAAGAGCAGCGTACGAGCGCAGACGACGCCAACGACGCAGGGCCGAGCACGACGGCCTTGCCACCGGGCTGGGCGGCCAGCGCGGGCAGCATGCCGCGGGCGCCGCGCGGCACTCGTCGACCTCGACCACTCGGACGGCGGGCGGGCGGTCGGCCGGCCGTGCGGGCGCGGCCGTCCCTGGCGCCATCGCGGGCCGGCGCCGGCCGGGGCGGGAACAGCTTGCCGAGGAACCCGCCGGAGGCGGGCGCCGACGGAGCCGGCTCCTTGGCCAGGCTCGTCTGATGGCGCCGAGCTCTTGGCCTTGGACCGGCGGCGCGTCCTCGGCGGTGCGGGACGGGCGGGTCGGCACGCCCGCTTGGCGCCCTCGGTGCGCGCCTGGCGGTTCTGCCGCTCCTGGCGGTTGCGGGCCTGGCGCCGGCGCTTGGCCGCGTCCTTGTCAGCGGGCACTGCTACACACTCCGGGGTGACGACGCGTGGGCCGGCGGTTCCACGGCCGTGAACCTAGTGAACGGCCCGGTGCCGACCCCCCACCGTGGCGCTCCCGCCGCTGCTGGCCGTCGTCGCGGTCGCCGCGCGTCGCTGGTCGTGGGCGGCGGACGACGGCGGTGCGGGGGCGGCCCGGATGCGTCGGTCGGTGGGCGTCACGCGGTCGAGGCGGCGACGGTGGTCAGGTCGCGGGCCAAGGCCTGCGGCGACGGCGGGATCGAGCAGGTCGACATCGTCGACCCGAGCCGGCCCGAGGACGCCGTGTGGTCGGGCGGTCGCTCGCGCGACGGGCCGGCGCGCCGCGACGGTGCCGTCGTGGGCCCGACGCGTCGAGGGCTACCGAGGTCGAGGACGCGCCGTCCCGACGGTGACGCTCCCCGACCGGCGGCTGCGGGTCCTCGTCGAGGGGCCCGACGGCGCGATCGCTGGGGCGGACCCCGCTTCGACCCGTCGATGCTCCGGAGGCCGGGACGCCTCCGGGTGGCCGGCCAGGACGTCCCGCTCGCCGAGTGGGAGGCCGAGCCGGCCCGCTGCCCCGACGTCGGCCTGGCCGCGGCGCTGGCCGGCGGCCTGGCCACGGCCGTCGTCGCCGGCCAGCCTGTGGCTGGTCGTCCGCCTGCTGGCGCAAGGCCGTCCGCCGAGCCGCCCGACCCCGCGAGCGACGGACCCGCCGCCCTGAGCGGTCAGGCGGTGAGCCGGTCGGCGACGGCGGCGAGGATCTCGTCGTCGATCGGGGTGCCCTGGTCGGCGGCGGCGAGGCGCTGGCGAACGAGACCAGGTCGCCGACCCGGACGATGGCGCCGGCGACGTGGAACTCCTCGTCGGCGTCGGGATGGCGACGGCCTCGTCGCCGATGCCGTCGACGGGGTCGGACCTCGGTGTCGGGCTGGCACGTCTGCAGCCCGTCGGCGACGGCCGTGGCGAACTCCTCGGCCGCGTCGGCGTCGGAGAACGGAGGATCGCCTCGGTGTGAAGATGACGGCGTCGTCGCCCGTGCCCGGCGGAGGGCCTGGGACGGCCTCGTCCTCCCAGGTCGCGTCGAGGGTGACCTCCTCGCACAGGTCGGTGTCGAAGCAGCCGTCGCCGAGGCGTGTCGTCGGGCGGCGAACCCGTCGCCGACGGCCGACGGGTCGAGGAGGAGGTCGTTCAGCGGGCTGTCGTTGGGCGTAGGTTGGGGCTGGTGGTGGTGACTCGGGGTCCGGCGTCGTCGTGGTGTCCGGTCGGCGGTGTCGTCCGGGCCCTCGGTGGCCGTGTCGTCGGAGGCGGTGCCTCGGTGTCGTCCGGCTCGCCGTGGCTCGGGGTCGCCGTCCTCGCCGGCGTCGGTCGGTCGTCCGTGGTCGTGCGGCGTCGTCGGAGCCGTCGTCGCCGTCGTCGCCGCAGGCGGCCGCTCCGAGCGCGAGGAGGACCGGACGGCCAGGGCGAGCACGGGGACGGTCGGCGACGGATCACGTCTCCAAGGCTCGCAGACGCGGCCCGATGGCCCACGTCGAGCCCGGCGCGGCGGGCTCAGCGGAAGTCGCGGCTGCGGGCGGGGGCCTGGAGGTCGAGGGGCCAGATCCGCTCGGCGATCACGTTGATCACGCCCTCGGCCCGCTCCAGCCGACCCCGGACGAGCAGGGCCGGGGCCGACGAGGCCACCCGGCGGTGCCGGGCCCAGCACCCCTTGGACACGACCACGTTGATCAGGCCGGTCTCGTCCTCGAGGTTCACGAAGATCGTGCCCCCGGCGGTGGCCGGCCGCTGCCGGTGGGTCACCACCCCGCCACGAGCACCCGTGGCACGGACCCCGCCCCGACCCCACCGACGCGGACCACCCCACCACTGCCCTCGCGGCGGCGGCGGCTGCGCCGGCGGCCCGCGTGCGCACGCCGACGCCGTGGCACCCGGGCCGAGCCGACCGCCGGGCACCACCCCGAGGGCGTCGAGCTCGTCGCGGACGAACCGGGTGGGGTGGCCGTCGGCGCTGATGCCGGTGGCCCACAGGTCGGCGACGGCCTCCTCGGCCGGGGTCATGCCCGGCAGCGGGCGGCGCCTCGGCTCCGGTGACGATGCCGGCCAGGCGGTCGGGACGGGACTGGGCCACCGCCCCGACGGTCCACAGCGCCTGCCCGCCGCGACGGCCCGAAGCAGTCGAGCGCCCCGGCGGTGGCCAGGGCCTCCAGCTGCGGCGAGGGACGCGCCGGTGCGGCGGGCCAGGTCCTCGGCGTCGGCGTAGGGCCGACCGGCGGCGATGGCCTCGGCCAGGTCGTCGCCGATGCCCGCGCACCGAGCCGATCCGAGGCGCACCGCCGGACCGCCGACCCCCCACGGCTCCGGCGGCGGCCCCGGGTAGGCCCGGGGCCCGGCCACGTCGACGCAGTCGACCTCGAGCGATGGCCTCGGCAGCGCGACGCGTTGACGTCGGGGCCCCGCACGGGCACGCCGTGGCGGCGGGCGTCGCGCACCAGCGAGTGGGGCGAGTAGAAGCCCATCGGCTGGGCGTTGAGCAGGCCCACGCAGAAGGCCGCCGGCTCGTAGCGCTTCAGCCACGACGAGGCGTAGACGAGGTAGGCGAAGCTCACCGAGTGGCTCTCGGGGAAGCCGTAGTTGGCGAAGGCGGCCAGCTTCTCCCAGAGCTCCTCGGCCACCTCGTCGGTCGACGCCCCGCTCGGCCGCACCGCGAGGAACCGGGCGTGGAGCAGCTCCATCCGCCGCTGGCTGCGCTTCGAGCCCATGGCCTGGCGGAGCTGGTCGGACTCGGCCGCGGTGAACCCGGCCACGTCGATGGCCATCTGCATGAGCTGCTCCTGGAACAGCGGGATGCCGAGGGTCTTGGCCAGCGCCGGCTCGCAGCAGCGGGTGGGGGTAGGTGACCTCCTCCTGGCCGTTGCGGCGCCGGATGTAGGGGTGGACCGAGCCGCCCTGGATCGGGCCCGGGCCGGATCAGGGCGACCTCGACCACCAGGTCGTAGAAGGTGCGGGGCTGCAGCCGGGGCAGGGTGGCCATCTGGGCCCGGGACTCGACCTGGAACACGCCGACCGAGTCGGCCCGGCAGAGCATGGCGTAGACCTCCGGGTCCTGGGGGAGGTCGGCGATGTCGAGGCGCCGGCCCGACCACTCCGCGCACCGCGTCGACCGCGAGGTGCAGGGCCGACAGCATCCCGAGGCCGAGGAGGTCGAACTTCACCAGCCCGATGGCGGCGCAGTCGTCCTTGTCCCACTGGAGGACGCTGCGGTCGGCCATGCGGGCCCACTCGACCGGGCAGACCTCGACCACCGGCCGGTCGCAGATGACCATGCCGCCGGAGTGGATGCCGAGGTGGCGGGGGGCGTCGGCCACCTCGCGGGCCAGCTCCAGCACCGCCGGCGGGATGTCGACCTCGACCACGCACCCCGCCCGGCGCCTTCACCTCGGCGGCCGTCGGGCCGTCGGCGCTGGCGACCGCGAGCCCCAGCGGTCGACCTGCTTGGCCCAGGCGTCCTGCTGGCCGGGGGCGTAGCCCAGGGCCCGGGCCATGTCGCGCACGGCCGAGCGGCCCCGGTAGCAGATGACGTTGGCGACCTGGGCGGCGTGGCTCGCGGCCGTGGCGCTCGTAGACGTACTGGATGACCTCCTCCCGCCGGCTCGACTCGATGTCGATGTCGATGTCCGGCGGGCCGTCGCGCTCGGGCGAGAGGAAGCGCTCGAACAGCAGGCCGAGGCGCGACGGCGTCGGCCGCGGTGATGCCGAGGGCGAAGCAGACCGCCGAGTTGGCCGCCGAGCCCCGGCCCTGGCAGTAGATGTCCCTGCTCCCGGCAGAACCGCACGATGTCCCACACGACGAGGAAGTAGCCGGGGAAGCCGAGGGCCTCGATCAGGTCGAGCTCGTGGTCGATCTGGGCCCACGCCGTCGACGCCGCGTGCCCGCGGGCCGGGCGGGCGCGCCGTAGCGGCGGGCGGCGCCCGCCTCGACCAGCCGGCGGAGGAAGGCCATCTCGTCTGAGGGCCGGCCCTGGCGTCGGGCGGGCAGGGGAACGGGGGCAGCTCGGGGGCGACGAGGCGCAGGTCGAAGGCCAGGTCGCGGCCCGAGCGCGGCCGCCCCCTCGACCACGCCGGGGAAGCGGGCGAAGCGGCGGGCCTGCTCGGCCCCGGAGCGGAGGTGGGCCGTGGCCGCGCGCCGGGAGCCAGGGCTCGTGGTCGTCGAGGCTGCGGCGCTCGCGCACCGCGGCCAGGGCGGTGGCCAGGCGGCGCCGGGCCGGGGTGGCGTAGCGGACGTCGTTGGTGGCGACGACCTCGACCCCGGTGCGCAGGGCCATGTCGACCAGGGCGTCGTTGCGGGCGGCGTCGATGGGGTCGCCGTGGTCCCAGACCTCGACCCGGACGTGCTCGGCCCCGAACGCGGCCACGAGCTGCTGGAGCCGGCGCCGGGCCGCGGCCGGGCCCTCGGCCACGAGGGTGGCGGGGACGCATGCCGTCGGCCCCGCCGGTGAGCACCACCCAGTCGCCCGCGCCCCGGGCCGCCCCGCCCCCCGATGTCGGCCAGGTCGGCGAGGGTGAGCCGGGGCGCGCCCTTCTCCCCCGCCATCTGGCCCCGGCTCACGGCCCGGGCCAGGCCGGCGTAGCCCTCCGGGCCCCGGGCCAGGACCACCAGCCGCCCGGCCGGCTCGCCGGTCGGCCGACTCGGGCGCACCGGGCTGGTCGACCAGGCCGAGGTCGGCGCCGAACACGGCGGGCACGCCGACCGCGGTGGCGGCCTCGGACTGGCGGACCACGCCGTAGAAGCCGTCGCGGTCGGTGATGGCCAGAGCGTCGAGCCCGAGCCGGGCGGCCTCCTCGACCAGCTCCTCGGGGTGCGAGGCGCCCTCGAGGAAGCTGAAGTTCGAGCGGCAGTGGAGCTCGGCGTAGGCCGGCCGCCCGACGCGGTCGCGGCCCGACGGGCCCGCTCGACCAGGTCGGGCGGGGGCTCGTAGGCGCTGCGGTGGGAGGACCAGGCCGGGCTGTCGCCCCCGTCGATGGGCACGCCCCGGTGGGTCGCCGGGCCGGCGCGCGCCCGAGAGCGTGCGCTCGAGCTCGGACCACGGCATCGGCGGGGTTGTTGAAGCCCATAGGGGGCTCCGACTGTACCGAACATCTGTTCGTTCCGCCAGGGGCCCGACCTGGGGTCAGGTCACGAGGTCGCGGTCCTCGTCGCTCTCGAGTGGACCGACCGCTCGCGTTGCATGTAGGCATATACATACACCACGCATCTTTGAGGGAAGGGGTGCGGTGCCGCGACGGACCGCTGAGGAGGCAGCCGCGACCCGACGGGACCTGATCGACGCGGCGACGCGCCTCTTCGTCGAGCAGGGCTTCGCCGCCGTGTCGGCCGACGCCATCGCCGCGGCCGCCGGCGTGACCCGCGGTGCCCTCTACCACCACTTCCCCGAGGGCAAGCCCGGGCTGTTCGAGGCGATCTACCGCGAGCGAGCTCGGCCGCTTCGACGCCGAGATGACCGCCGCCGGCGTGCGCGCCGCCGAGGAGACCGGCGACCTGTGGCAGGCGCTCTGGGCCGGCACCGACCGCTACCTCGAGCTGTGCACGGGCACCGTCTTCGCCCGCATCGCCCTCTACGAGGCGCCCTCCGCCCTGGGCTACGACCGGTGGGAGGCCATCGACACCGAGTTCAGCGTGGCCCAGTTCAGCGGCATCCTCACCCTGCTCGTCGCGGCCGGCGAGATCGCCCGAGCAGCCCATCGAGCCCCTCGCCCGGGTGCTGGTCGGCGCCTACAACATGGCCGCCCGCCAGATCGCCATCGCCGACGACGTCGAGGCCGCCGTGCACGACTACGGCGCCGTGCTGCGCACCCTCATCGCCACCGCGGCCGGCCGCCCCGAGCGCGCCGAGCGGCGCGCCTAGATCGGGGCGGCCGGTCGCCTCGCGGCCGTCGGCGGAGGAGGGCGACGGCGCCGTGGCCGCGTCGGGCACCTCGGCCTGGCGCCCACGGACGCGCCCCACGGCTCGTTCCAGAACGCCGCCCTGCTCGGGGAGCGCCCACGGGCCGACGTAGAGGTAGGGCTCGGCGTGGGCGTCGTCGCCGGGCGAGCCGCCGTAGTTCACCTCGTCGTGGGTCAGGGCCAGGTCGAAGTGCTCGGGCCAGAGCTGGGCGAGGGGCGGGTCGTCGGGGCGACCTCGGCGGCGAAGGCGCGCAGCGCCTCGTCGACGAGGGCGAACCAGGCGGCGAGGACGGCGGCGGCCACGGGGTCGACGGCGAGCGGGGCGTCGGGGTCGGCCGGGGTGACGATGCTCGTACAGCCCGTCGGGCGCGCCGAGCGCGACGCCGACGTGGTCGGCGGCGGCGGCGAGGGTCGTCAGCGGCGCCCGGCGCGGACGACGCCGTCGGCCTCGACCACCAGGTCGGTGCCCGTCGACGCGCACCCGCCGGCGACGCCGTCGACGTCGACCTCGGGCGTGCCGAACCCGCCGGGCGTCGGCCCGCAGCCCGATCCGCCCGTTCCACGAGTGGAGGGCGGCGGCGAGCACGTGCTCGGCGACGGAGTGGAGGGCGAGCCGGGTGGCGACGAGCGTGTCGTCCACGTCCGCCATCCAGCTGGAGGTCGGCCCAGGCGGCCTGGATGCGGTCGGCGTCCCACGCGCCGTCGTGGACGACGACGCGGTGGCGGACGCGCAGCGGCTCGCCGGCGCCGACGTCGAGGCGGCTCGTGGAAGAGGAAGGCGGCGTTGAGGAAGTTCGACCAGCCCTCGCCGTAGGTCGCGGCCCGGGTGCTGCCGTAGAAGGGCACCGGGTGGCGGGGGTTGCCGGGGTGGTCGAGGATCGCCATGCCGGCGGCGTCGCGCCGTCGACCGTGCCCGAGCAGGTCGCACCCAGCGCGGACGGCTCGCCGAGCACCCGCTCGTGCTCGGCGCCGTCGTCGAGCAGCAGGCGGGTGTCGACCCAGTCGCCCGAGCCGCGCAGGGCGAGGCCGCCGTAGCCGCCCCAGGTCGTGAACGGCGTGCGGTCGAAGCGCACCGTCGGTGGTCGGCACCAGCGTGGTGTCGAGGTCGATGGCGTAGGCGGCGTCGTCGAGCGGGACGTGCGCCAGCTCGCGCTGCTCGTGCGACGGCGACGGTCTCGCGGTCGGGCCGGATCCAGCGCAGCGTGCCCTTCACGCCGGACCGACGCCTCGCCGGCGCACCTCGACCTCGGGCGGGCCGTCGTGGCGGAGCACGCCGTAGGGCGCCATCTCCTCCCAGAAGTTGTCCTCGTCGACGAACTTGATCGTGAACCAGAGGCCGTGGTGCCACGGGTGGTCGTCGGGCGCGTCGCGGGTGAGCACGTGCGCCGGCCGGCGTGCGCACCGGGTGGAGGTGGGGCCGCCTGCGGGCGCCCCAGCGGTAGGTCCAGAGGCCACCGACCTCGACGCGCGTCGTCGGTGTGCTCGACCGGGCACGGTGTCGGTCACGGCTGCCAACCTCCGAGCAGCGGGGTCGTCGGCGGGCGAGCGGGAGCTCGACCTCCCGGCCGCTGCGGGCCGATGCGTAGATCGCGGTGACCACCTCCAGCAGCGTACGGACGTCGTCGAGGGTGACGGGCGGCGGGCCGCCGGCGGCCCGGGCGTGCGGCGTAGCGCTCGAACTGGCCGGCGTAGTCCTCCCGCTCCTCGACGGGCTCGCGCGAGCGCGTCGGTCGAGGCGGCTCGGCCGTCGGCGCCGGTCGGCGGTGAAGACCCACGGCTCCGACGCCGTTGGCGTACGGCTCGGTGCCGCGACTCGGCGGAGAGGTGCTCGAAGGTGAACCGGTGCCGCGGAGATCTCGGCCGCGCGAGCCGAGCGTCACCGACATGACGGCCAGCGCGCCGGTCGGCGAAGCGGAACGTGATCGGCGGCGCAGTCCTCCACCTCGATGTCGTTCACGAGCGTGGCGGTCCGGGCGAACACCGCGGCCGGCGGGCCCAGGACGAGCAGCAGCATGTCGAGGGCGTGCACCGCGTGGGACAGGAGGGCGCCGCCCAGCTCGGTGGCCCACCGGCCCCGCCACGGCACCTCGTAGTAGTCCTGGCCCCGCAGCCAGGCGACGTCGACGTTGGCCACGTAGGGCCGGCCGGCCAGGCCGAGCGTCGACCAGCCGGCCGGAGCTTCTGGATGCCGTGCCCGAACCGGTACTGCAGGATCGGCATCAGCGTGCGGCCGGTCTCGGCGCGCGATCGCGGCGAGCTCGTCGACCTCGGCGCACCGAGCCGACGAGCGGCTTCTCGCAGAAGACGTCCTTGCCGGCCCGGCAGCACCGCCTCGACCTGCGCCGCGGTGCAGGTGCGGCGGCGTGCACAGGTCGACGACGTCGATCGTCGTCGTCGGCCAGCACCTCGTCGAGGTCGGTGACGGCGCCGCACGTCGCGCAGCCAGCCGGCGACCTCCGTGGCCAGGTCGCCGTCGAGGTCGCACACGGTCACGACGCGGTAGCGGTGGCGCAGGTCCTTGAGCGCGAGCACGTGGGCCCGGCCGATGCCGAGCCCGACGACGGCGACGCCGATGCGGTCGTCGTCGGCCGGTCGGGCTCCACGTCCGGAGCCTCGCGCGCGAGGATGGCTGCCCGTGGCAGGTGCCGCGGACGACGCGCCTGAAGGCCCGGGTGATCGTCCTCGCCGGGCCCTCCGGGTGCGGCAAGACCCGCCTGGCCGAGCGGGCCGGCATGCCGATCGTCGCCCTCGACGACTTCTACCGCGACGCCGACGACCCCGGCATGCCCCGCGACGGCGGGCATGGTCGACTGGGAGGACCCGGCTCGTGGGACGCCGACGACGCGGTCGACGCGCTCGGCGAGCTGTGCCGCACCGGCGAGGCCGACGTCCCCGTGTACTCGCATCGCCGCCGACGCCGCGTCGGGCACCGGCCATCGCCCTCGACGGGAGCCCCGTCGTGATCGCCGAGGGGATCTTCGCCGCCGAGGTCGTCGCCGGCTCGACGGCCGAGGGCCTGCTCGCCGACGCCCTCCTCGTGCGCAGCCCGGCGCTGGTGACGTTCTGGCGCCGCCTCGCTCCGCGACCTCCGCGAGGGCCGCAAGCCGCCGCTCGTCCTGCTGCGCCAGGGCTGGGCCAAGCTGCGGACGTCGCGCGCGGTGTCGGCCCGCCAGGCCGCGCTCGGCTGCCGTCGCACGTCCGAAGCCCGCCGTGCGCGCCCGCCTCGCCGCTCCTCGCCGGGGTCGCTCGCGCCGCCGCATGGCGCGAAGCGGTCGACGCCCGTTCCAGCCACTCTGTCCGGCCTGACGCGGCCTGATCACCAGCCTCCGCCTCGGGTTCGCGTGGGCGAAATGGTTCGTTGGCTACGATCCATTGTTCGTGACCGCACCGTCGCTCCCGTCGTCGATCCGTGACTCCCTTCCGTCGTCGTTCTCGCTGCTGGTCGTCGCCGCCGGGCTGATCGGCGGAGGCCGGCGCGCTCTACCTCGCCGCCCTGATGGTGGTCGAGCACCTGCTGCGGCGCCCGAGCGGTGGGGCGACGGATGGCCCACCTGGTCGTCCTCGGCTCGTCGGGCGTGGCGGTGGCCGTCATCGTGCGGAAGGTCGGCCCCACGTCGAACGTCGAGCTCCTCGTCGACGACATCCACGTCGTCGGCGGACCGGCCACGAGCTGCGCACGCTGCGCTCGCTCATCCCCGTGTCGCTGCTGTGGCGTCGGCGCGGGCGGGACCCTCGGCCCGAGGCGCCGCTGGTCCAGACGACGGGCTCCGCTGGGCGGGGCCATCGGCCACCGCGTCGGGGTCGACCGGCGCCGCGCTGCGGGACTGCTCACCATCACCGGCATGGCCGCCGGGTTCACCGCCTGTTCGGCTCGCCCATCGGCGCGACCGTGTTCGCCCTCGAGATCCCGCACCGCGCGGCATCGAGCACTCCGACGCCATCCTCCCCGCGGTCGGTCGGCTCGCTGATCGGCTACGGCGTCTACGTGGTCGCGTCGGGCAACGGGCTGGAGCCCATCTTCGAGCTGCCCACGGTCGGGCGCCCTGCGTGCGATCGACCTGGCATGGGCGCTGCTGGCCGGCGTGCTGCTCGGCGATGGTCGGCCTTCGGCTTCGCCCTCGGGGTGCGACCTGGCCCGGCGGGCCGCACTCGCCCTGCCCCGGGAGGCTGCCGTCCCACGCCTGGCCGGGCTCGCCCTCGGGTCGCTGGCGCTGGTCAACCCCCACGCCCTGACCAACGGTGAGCTGACCCTCCACGACCTGACGACGGGGCGCCTCGCCGTCGGCACGCTGCTGGCGGCGGCGGGGCCAAGCTGGCCGGGGCGATCATCTCGCGTCGCCGGCGAGTGGCGGGGCAGATCATCATCCCGCTCTTCTTCGTCGGGGCCACGGTGGGGAGCGCCATCCACGTCCTCGCCCCGTCGGCCGACCAGTGGGTGATGGTCACCGCCATGATGGTCGGGTGCAACGTTCGGGGTGACCAAGACCCCGCCTCGGGTCAACGCTCGTCGTCGCCGAGATGGCGGGCATCCGCCTGCTGCCGACGCTGCTGATCGCCTCGCTGGTGCGTCGCTCGGGCTGACCGGGCCCGATCCGGGTGATCGAGACCCAGCGCGCACCGCACGAGGCCGCCGAGAGCGACGTGAGGCGACCGGCCATGCGAGCCTGACCGACGACGACTACCGCGCCCTGGCCGTCATCCGGACCGAGCTGCGGCGGTTCCTCGCCTTCTCCGAGGCACGCAGCACGCGCCGTCGGCCTGCCCGCCCAGGGGCAGCACCAGGCGCTGCTCGCCATCCGCGGGCCACCCCGGGCCGGGGCCCGCCTGGGTGACCGACGTGGCCGACGCCCTCCTGCTGCGCCGCAACTCCGCGACCGAGCTGCTCGGCCCGGGTCGAGGCCGCGGCCTCATCACCCGGTCCACCGATCCCGACGACCGGCGGCGCACGCTCGTCGCCCTGACGCCCCGAGGGCGACGCGGTGCGTCGCCGGGCTGTCGGCCCAGCACGCCGCCGAGCTGCCCCCTCCTCGGCGCCGTCGTCGCCGACCTCGCCGTCCTCGACCGGCCCCGACGACCCGTGACCCTTCGGACAGATGTAGGCCCGTGCTCCCGCTCAAGGTTTGGATGCCCCGCTCAGAACCGTCGACCAGCCTTCTGTAGCGGATGTCGGCGCTGTTCCGCTCAAGAGTTCTGGAGAGGGAGCCGGCTCCGGAGGGCGAGGTCGGAGCGGTGCCGGACGGCGAGGGCCTGGCGGACGTCGCCCACGACCTCGTCGAAGAACTCCTCGCGGTAGCCGGAGTCGGTCACCAGCGAGACGGTGAACGAGAAGCCGGCGACGAAGGCCACGAAGCCCGGACACGTGCAGCAGCGCGGTGGTCAGCTCGAGCGGCTGGCCGAAGAGGCTGAACCGACCAGCACGCTCGTCGGCGGATGTCGTCGCCCAGCCACGCCCTCGACCACCACCGGGCCGGATGGCGATCAGCCCGAACAGGGTGAAGAAGGCGAACACGGCGGCCGTCACCAGCGCCGCCTGGACGCGCCTGGGCGAACAGGAACACCAGGTAGACGTTGAGCCGCTGGCGGCGGGTCAGGTCGCGACCGGCTGATGGCGCCGGCGTCGGCGCACCGAGGCGCGACGTCCTCGACCGGCGTCCCGGCGCAGGCCGTCGCCAGACCGCCGTCGCCCAGCTCGTCGTCGACCCGGCGGACCTCGCCGGGCAGCCGGGTCAGCAGGAAGAACAGGCCCACCACCACGAACATGGCGCCGGTCAGGGCGAACAGCGGCCCGGGCAGCGGCGGCGGCGACCTGCCACGCCTCGGTGTTGACGAACACGAGGATCGTCAGGGCGAAGAGCAGCGGGAGGGCCCGGCCGATCAGGTCGGCGATCGTCTCCAGGCGCGGCGACGGTGCGCCCCAGCGCCCACCGGGTCATCGGGCACCAGGCCGTAGCTGGTGACGAGGTACACCAGCCCGAGGAACACGAGGTTGGCCAGGGCGGTCAGGGCGGCCGATGCCCGACGCTCGCCGAAGACCAGCGGCACCAGCGCGCGGCAGCACGACGAACAGCGCCAGCTCGAACGGGCCGACGTGCGTCGGGGCGCTGGACGGCCGGGCCGACCGCCGCAGCAGGTTCACCGCGACGTAGGCGCCGACGAGCAGCGCGGCGCCGCCCAGCAGGGCGAGCGCGTTCTGCCACCACCTCCACTCGCGCCGGACGGCGTTGACCGCCTCCAGCAGGCCCGACCAGGAGCAGGACGCCGACGCTGCGGGTGAAGACGTCCTCGGTGGCCCGGTACCCCTCGATCAGGTGCGGCAGGCCGCGGCGGAGGAACCAGTCGTTCGGTCGCGCGCAGCAGCTCCTGGTCGACGCCGCCCGATCCGGCCACCGGCGCAGTCTGACCCAGAAGCGGTGCCACCGCGCGGCGGCTCCGGTACTGTCGCCGCCGGTCGGCGGGCCGACCCAACCACGTCCAGGGGGACATGTCAGGATGACATCGACCACCCCGGGCCCGGCGCGCCCGCTGCGCTCGCCGTCGCTCGTGCTCCTGCTGGCCGCCGGGTGCACCGACGACGGGGCGGCGACGGCGACGACGGCTCCGGCGAGGACGGCACGCCGGCCGGAGGGCGACGGCGACGGCCCGTCGTCGACGCCGACGAGGAGACCACCGACGCCGAGCTTCGAGGTCGCGCCCGGGCGTCGAGATCGCCACCGTCACCGGCGCCGAGCCGGGCCACGACCTCACGCTGGTCGAACGACGAGGGCGAGAAGCTCCTCACGCCTCGTCGACCGACGACGAGGGCCAGGCCCACTTCGCCTACGTCCCCGACGAGTACCTGACCTACGAGACCGGCGAGGGCGGCACCTCGCCGACGGCCGCCGGGCGCCAGCTCGCAGCCCGGCACCTACACGGTGCGCGACGAGACGCGCCGAGCCGGTCGCGGTCAGCGAGCCGTTCGAGGTCATCGGCCCGCGACGACGTCCCCGAGGAGTCGTTCTACGAGGACCAGGAGATCGGCGACGGCTTCGGCTACGTCACCATGCGCGACGGCGTCGCAGCTCAGCGTCAACGTCACGCTGCCCGGGCCCGATCGAGGACGGCCCCTACCCGACCGTCATCGAGTACTCGGGCTACGGCCCGTCGAACCCCGACCGCCGACCGAGCCCGGCTCGATGATCGCCCAGCTGCTCGGCGGCTACGCCACCGTCGGCGTCAACATGCGCGGCACCGGCTGCTCCGGCGGCGTGTTCGACGTGTTCAACCCGGCCCAGCAGGCCGACGGCTACGACGTCGTCGAGGCCATCGCCCGCCAGCCGTGGGTCAAGGGCGACAAGGTCGGCATGGTCGGCCTCTCGTACTCGGGCATCACCCAGCTCTACGTGGCCGCCACCCAGCCGCCGCAGCCTCGCCGCCATCACCCCGCTGTCGGTCATCGGCGACTCGTGGCAGATGGCCTGGCCCGGCGGCATCTACAACTGCGGCTTCACCGAGCAGTGGCTCGCCGAGCGCAACCGCCAGTCCGAGGGCGGCGGCACCGACTGGGTCACCGACCAGGTCGACGGGGGCGACGAGACCTGCGAGGAGAACCTGCCGCATCCGCAGCCAGAACCCCGACTTCGGCGAGTTCACCAAGGCGCTCGAGAACCGGCCGGTCGACGCCGACAGCCGCGACCTCGAGGCTGCTCGTGCAGCGACATCGAGGTGCCCGTGTACCTCACCGGCGCCTGGCAGGACGAGCAGACCGGGCCGCGCTTCGGCGTCATGCTCGACCAGTTCACCGGCACCGAGAAGGAGCGGTTCACCCTCTTCAACGGCCGCCACCCCGACGGCTACACGCCGCTGGTCCTGACCCGCTGGTACGAGTTCCTCGAGCTCTACGTCGACGAGCAGGTGCCGCGCATCGCCCGAGGCGCATCCGGGCCGCGGCGCCGGCGTTCATCGAGGACTTCTTCGGCGTGCCCGGCCTCGACTTCGAGCCCGACCGCTTCGCCGACTTCGCCGACGACGACCTCGAGGGCGTGCGGGCGGACTACGAGGCCGAGCCCAAGGTGCGGGTGCTGTTCGAGAACGGCGCCGGCGACCGACATCCCCGGCTCGCCCGCCGCCCGGTTCGAGACGACCTTCGACGAGTGGCCGCCGCCCGACATCACGCCCGGCACCTGGTACCTCGGCGACGACGGCGCCCTCGTCGACGAGGCACCCGACGGCGACGAGGCGCCGACGTGTTCGCCAACGACGTCGAGGCGGCGGCCAGGACACCTTCTTCGCCGACGACGGCGGCGACTACCCGCTGCTCGACCCGCTGTGGGAGTTCGACTGGCAGCAGCCCGACGAGGGCGACGGGCTCAGCTACGTGACCGAGCCGTTCGAGGAGGACACCGTCGTCGCCGGCGCCGGCTACGCCGACCTGTGGGTCGACGGCCGACGCCGAGGACGCCGACGTCCAGGTCACGGTGACCGTCGTGCAGGCGGACGGCACCGAGGTACCTGGTGCAGGCCGGCCAGCTGCGCCTGTCGCACCGGGCCCTCGACGGCGAGGTCGGCGACGACCTCGAGGTCGAGCACCAGCTGGGACGCCGACAGCCGCGCAGCCCCTCGAGCCGGGCGAGTGGGTCCAGGCCCAGATCGCCATCCCGTCGTTCGCCCAGGCGTTCCGGGCCGGGATCCCGGCTGCGGGTCGTCATCTCGTCGCCCGGTCGCGACCGGGGCACGTGGAAGTTCGACACCATCGGCGAGGACGGGCGACGAGCGCCAGATCGGCCGCGGGCGGCGAGCACGCCTCGTCGATCGTGCTGTCCCTCGTCGACGGCGTCGAGGTGACCGGCGGACGCCCCCCTGCCCGACCCTCCGCGGCCAGGCCTGCCGCCCCTACGTCGGAGCTGGAGAACAAGCTGGCTGACGGCTGACCCACGTCGCCGGCGCCGACGGCGCGGGCCGACGACGATCCGGGACCGAGGACGGGTCCGCGCACGGTCGACCGGCGCGCACCTCGACGGGTTGCGGGCGCGTGGCGGTCGTACCTGGTGGTGTTGTTCCACACGGGCGTCGACCGCGTCTCGAGGGCGGCTTCATCGGCGTGGACGTGTTCTTCGTCCTGTCCGGCTACCTCGTCACCGAGTTGCTGCTCGCGACGATCCGCGACCGCGCACGGGTCGATCCGCTTCGGCCGCTTCTACTCGCCGCCGGTTCCGGCGCCTGCTGCCGGCCTCGATCGTCGACGCTTCGTGGCCATCGCCGCCGTGTGGAACCTCATCGCCACACCCGTCGAGGTCGACGAGGCGGGCCGACTCGATGCGCGGCGCGCTCGCTGTACGTCGTCGAACTGGTTCTTCATCAGCGAGTCCACCGACTACTTCGCCGACGACGTCGACCGCAACCCGCGTCCTGCACTTCTGGTCGCTGTCGGTCGAGGAGCAGTTCTACCTGCTCTGGCCGCTCCTGCTGACCGGCATCTTCTGGGTCACCGGCCGGCTGCCGCGTGGGCCGGCTGCTGGGCCACCGGGCCATCGTCGCCGCCGGCGCGCTGGCGTCGGTCACCGGGCCGCTCTGGTCCTCCGGGGCTCACAACCCAACCGCGCCTACTTCGGCACCGACACCCGCGCCTACCAGCTGCTCGGTCGGGGCGCTCATCGCCCTGCTCCCCAGCATCATCCGCCGGGCCGGCCGCGACCGGCAGCGCGACCACCGGCTCTGCACCGTCGCCTCGGCAGCTCGCCGTGCTGGTGGTCGGCCGACCTCGCTCGTCGACGTCGACCCGGTCGCTCCGCGGCGTGCTCGCCACCGCCACGACCGTCGTCGCTCATCGTCGGCTTGGAGGCTGCCCCGACCAGCCTGGTCGCCCGGGGCCTGTCGCTCGGCACCGGTCGTCGTACCTCGGCCAGATCTCCTACGGCATCTACCTCTGGCACTGGCCGGTCGTGCTCGCCATCGAACGGCTCATCGATGACGTCAGCACCGAGGCGCTCACCCTCCTCGACGATCGCTGGCTGGCCACCGGCCTGGCATCGCTCAGCTTCCAACTCATGGAAGCAGCCCATCCGGCTGTCGACCCGGTCGCTCAACCGACGTGGCGCATCCCGGTCATCGCCGCCGGCCTCGCCGGTCGAGCCTGTGCATCGCCGCCGTTCGTCGTCGTCCCCGCCATGACCGACGCCGGACACGCCGACCGGCGACGGCCGAGCGCATCGCCACCACGGGCTTCACCCCCATCCCCACCGAGGACTTCGACAGCGGTCATGCCATCGAGGAGCTACGGCGACGACGGTCAACTGCGTCGATCGGCGCCCCGACGGACTGCACCGTCGTCCAGGGCGACGGGCCCGCACATCGCTGCTCATCGGCGACAGCAACGCCGCAGATGCTCATCCCCGCCTTCACCGCGCATGGCCGAGCGAGCACGACCTCACCCTGTCGCTCGGCGTCACGTCGGGATGCCCCGGCCTGAGCGTCCCGCCCTCGGCCAGGATGGGCCCGTGAGCCCCGACGACACCTACACCCACGGCCACGCCGACAGCGTCCTGCGCGTCCCACCGCTGGCGCACGGCCTGAACTCGGCCGCCGTACCTGCTCCCCGCACCTGCGGGCCGGGCCTCGACCTGCTCGACGTCGGGTGCGGGCCGGGCACCATCACCGCCGACCTGGCCGCCGGGTGGCGCCGGGCCGGGTGGTCGGCATCGGACCGCTCGCCCGAGGTGATCGCGGCGGCCGCGGCCGACCACGCCGTGGTCCCGGGCTCTCGTTCGGCGTCGGCGACGTCTACGCCCTCGACGTGCCGACGACGCCTCCTTCGACGTGGTCCACGCCCACCAGGTCCTCCAGCACCTGTCCGACCCGGTGG
Source organism: uncultured Alphaproteobacteria bacterium (assembly GCA_963763895.1). Lineage (GTDB taxonomy): Bacteria > Pseudomonadota > Alphaproteobacteria > Rhizobiales > Rhizobiaceae > Neomesorhizobium. The sequence goes on from CAVXQC010000008.1 coordinate 58,397, forward strand.
CGCGCCCTGCGGGAGATGCGGCGGGTCGTGCCGGCCCGACGGCGTGGTGGCGGTCCGCGACTCGGACTACGCGCGCCTTCACGTGGGACCCGCCCGACCCGCCGCTCGACCGCTGGCTGGCGGTCTACCGGGCCGTCGCCCGGGGCAACGACGCCGACCCCGACGCCGGGCGCCGGCTCAAGGGCTGGGCCCTCGCGGCCGGGTTCGGCTCGGTCGCCGTGTCGGTGCAACGTGTGGACGTTCTCCGACGCCGGACGAGCGGGCCTGGTGGGCCGGCCTGTGGGCCGACCGGGTCACGGCGCACGACGCTGGCCGACCAGGCCGTCGCCGGCGGGCCACGCCACCCGCGACGAGCTGGACGGAGATGGCCGCCGCCTTCCACCGCTGGGCCGCCGATCGACACCGCCGTCTTCATCGTCCCCAGCGTCGAGATCCTCGCCCGGCCCTGATCGTCGATCGGCACGTGGGGTCAGACCCCATCCGCTGGTCGCACCATGGCGGCGCCTGTCAGAGGTCGGATCCATCAGTCGTAGGTGGCCTCGAGGTGCCAGGGGCCGTCCTCGAGGGCGAGGAGGTGGGCGGTGCCGTCGTCGAGCACCACCTGGACCCGGGCCCGGCGCCGGGCCCGGTCCGGGTCCCACCACCGCTCGTCGGACCGGCCACGGCCCGGCCCAGCCCACCACCGGCGTGCCGGCCCGAGCCGGGCCGGCGGCGGCGCTGATCAGGCCCCGGCCGCTCGACCCGGACCGGCCGGCCGTCGGCGTCGACGAGGTCGACGGGCGCCGGGTCGGGGTGGACCAGCGGCCGGCGACGGCGGCGGGCAGGCGGCCGGGCCAGGGGCCGGCGCGCGCCGGGGCGGGCCAGGGTGCGGTCGCCGACCAGGTCGACCGCCGCGGCCGGCACCATCGTGAGCCGGTCGCCGGGCCCCCGGCCGCCGACCACCTCGGGCACGGTGACCGCGTCGGTGCCGAGCAGGCCGGCCACCCGGGCCAGGGCCCGGGCGGCCCGCTCGTCGAGCGGGTCTCGCCGCCCCAGAACCCGAGCTGGCGACCGCGGGCCGGGACGACCTCCTCGGGGTCGAGGGTGAGCCGGGTGATGCCGGCGGTGGGCCGGTCGACGACCGGGCCGTTGAGCCACCCGTCGAGCTGCCAGCGGGCCCGCTCGGCCACCGCCGCGGCGCCGAGCCCGCCCTCGTGGCGCCACGAGCGGCGGCGGACGCTCGCCGTGCTCGGTCTCGACCTCGATGCCACCCGGGTGCAGGCCAGGCCGTCGCGGCCGAGCCCGGCGTGCAGCTCGTCGGCCAGGGCGACGGCCAGGAAGGCCAGGGCGTCGACCCGCTCGACCGGCGGGTCGAGCTCGACGGTGACGGCCAGCTCGGGGGCGGGGCGGCGGGCGGCCAGCGGGCCGGGGGTCGAGGCCGCGGGCCAGGCGGTGGAGCAGGGCGCCGGTGTCGCCGAAGCGGCCGAGGACGTCGGCCGGGGCAGGTCGGCCAGCGCGCCGAAGGTGCGCAGCCCGAGCCGGCCGAGCACGTCGACGACGTCTCGGCCTCGGGGGTGCCGAGGTGCTCGGCGGCCACGGCGTCGGCCAGCGCGGCGAGGAAGGCCGCCGTGGCGCCCGGGGGGACGAGCGTGACGGCCCCGGCCGCGCCGAGCGGCCACCTCCTCGGGCGGGTCGCAGGCGTCGCCGGGACCGAGCGGACGGCCGGGCCGACCGGGGCGGGAGGCGCAGGCCGCGGCGAAGGCGCCGTCGGCGATGCCCGACCCGGACCGGGCGCCGGCCCGGGAGGGCGGCGGCGAGCACCTCGACCACCCGGTCGGCCAGGGCGTCGTCGCCGCCGTGGTAGCGGGAGGGCCCGCGGGTGCCGAAGGCGACCGTGCCCGGGCGGGTGACCTCGACCCGGGGGGTCACCGCCTCCAGGGCGGCGACGAGGGGCTCGAAGACCCGGGCGTCGCGGGCGGGGTCGTCGGCCACCAGGACGGCCTCGGGGCAGCGGCCCTGGGCCTCCCGCCGGCGCAGGCCGACGGCCACGCCCTCGGCCCGGGCCGCGGCCGAGCAGGCCACGACCCGGTTGGCGTGCACGACGAGCACCGGCTCGTCCGGGCGGTGCCCCGGCCGCGACGCACCGGCCAGTCCGGCACCGGGCCACCAGCGTCCGCTCCGCCCGCTCCTCAGCCGGCATCGCGCCCACGCCTCGTCGGCGTCCCCCCACGATCTTGCGGCCGTACTCGGGGTCCTGTCTCCACGTCGGCCGCAGCACGGGCGCGATCGGTCGCCGGATCGGGGCGACGGGCGACCGGTGCGCGGCGGCGCCGGTGGCGCCGGGGAGCCAGAGTCGACCCGGCGGGGACGGGCCGGCCCGGCGCCGGCCGACCGCCTCGACCACCACCCGCCGGGCGCGGAGGCGGCCGGCCCCGTCGGCTGGTCGGCGGCCACCGCGCCCCGCCAGTCGGGTGCCGGGAGCGCGAGGGTGAGGTCGGGGGCGTCGGGCCACTGCCCCGGCCCCGGCAGCCGCACCAGCACCCCGCCCCGGGTGCGCCGGTGGGCGGCCAGGCGGCGGGCGTCGCCGGGCCGCACCCGGCCCGTGGGGGCGGACCAGCACCACCTCGAACGTCTCGGCCAGGGCGGCCACCACCGTCCCCCACTGCTCCGGGCGGCGGCGCGGCCACCAGGACCATCCGCTCGAGGTCGACGCCGGCCTCGGCCGCCGCCACCAGCCCGAGGTCGTGGAGCCCCACGGCGACGGCCACGACCCGGCGGCCGAGGCCGCCGCCACCAGCCCGAGGGCCAGCGACGTCGCCCCGCGTCCCGGCCACCTCCACCGTGCGTCCCCCGGGCCAGCGCCCCGTCGGGCAGCAGCGGGGCCAGGGCGGGCGGGACGGGCAGGGCCCGCTCGGCGGCCAGCGTGGTCGGCCGCGCCCGCTGGCCCAGCACCTCCAGCGGCGATGGGAACGCTCACCCCTCGAGCATCGAACACCTGTTCGCTCCCCGCAGCGGAGCCCGGCGAAGGTCAGCAGGAGCGAGGGGTGTCAGACCGTGGGAGGGTCGCCGGCGTCGTCGGCCGGCGGGTCCGACGGCGAGCCGCCGACGGGGGCCTGGTCGGTGGTCGGGGCGTCGCCCTCGACCTGCTGCACGTCGGCGTCGGTGACCTCGTCGGACTCGGCGACGGCGTCGGCCCCGGGGCAGCCGGCGGCGACGCGGTCTCCGCGCGGCCTTGTCCAGCTCCACGGCCGCGGCCTCGGCGGCCGGGACGGGCTCGGGGTGCACGGGCTCGGGCGCGGCGTCGGCCGGCGCTGCCGCTGCCTGCTCGACCACCTCGCCCTCGGACTCGGGGGCCTCGGCGTCCGGCTACGCGGCTCTCCGGTCCTCGGCGGTCGGCCGGGTAGAAGATGTAGAGGTCCTCGATGATCTCCCTGAGGCCCTCGGTGGTGTAGCCCTGCTCCAGGTCGACGGTGATGACGCTGCCGTTGATGTGGATCCCCTCGATCCCGCCGTGGGCGAACAGGCGCCGGGCCAGCTCGTCGGGCGGGCGGTCGCCCCGGACCTCGGTCCCGGCCGCGGTAGCAGCTCGTGACCCATGCCGGTGAGGGCCCGGTTGGTCTCGAAGCGGACCATGCCGGGGTTGGCGATCGAGGGCTTCTCGACGACGACGATCGGCTGACCCATGGGCCGGCAACCTACTCGGGCGTCTCGGACGCGAAGCCACGGCGTGCGCAGACTCTCGCGCCAATGGCAGCCGATCGAGACCTTCGAGCTCGAGGGCCACATCGTCGACTCGCTGATCCTGCCCAAGGTGCTCGACCTGGTGCTCGAGTCCGGGCAGCGACTACCGCCTCGTCGACGTCGACATCGGCAAGGCACCCGACCGACCCGAGCCGGGCCGTCATCGAGGTCACCGCCCCCGACGACGCCACGCTCGCCGCCTGGCCGAGCAGCTCCAGGTCCAGGGGGCCAACCCGCTCGACGCCGGCGAGGCCGCCACCGAGCCGGCGCCGGCCGACGGGGTGGCGCCCGCCGGACTTCTGCGCCACGACCAACCTGGTCACCGAGGTGCGCCTCGACGGGCACTGGATCGGCGGCCGACCGCGCCCGAGATGGACTGCGTGCTCGTGGTCGACGGCACGGGCGACGGCCGACGACGATCACCACCACGCCGCTGCACCGCCTCCGGGCCGGCGACGCCGTCGTGGTCGGCGCACGCGGCGTGCGGGTCGTCGCCCCCGAGCGGACCCGGGGCCTGGCCGGGTTCGAGTTCATGGACTCGGAGGTCTCGACCGGAGAAGCCCAAGGCGACCCAGCTCCGCGCCCTCGCCGACCGGCTGCGCCAGGCCCGGGAGGACGGGGCCGGCATCCTCGCCGTGTGCGGGCCCGGCGGTGATCCACACCGGGGGCGGCCCCGCCGTGGCCCGCCTGGTCCGGGCCGGCTGGATCCAGCTCCTCTTCGCCGGCAACGGCTTCGCCACCCACGACATCGAGTCGGACGTGCTCGGCACGTCGCTCGGCGTCTACGTCACCTCCGGGGCCGGCACCGAGGGCGGCCACAGCAACCACCTCCGGGTGATCAACGAGGTCCGGCGGCACGGGTCGATCGCCGCCGCGGTCGAGGGCGGCTTCGCTCACCGACGGGGTGATGCACGAGTGCGTCACCCACGGCGTGCCGTTCGTCCTGGGCGGGTCGGTCCGCGACGACGGCCCGCTGCCCGACACCATGACCGACGTGGTGGCGGTCGCCGACCGCATGCGCGAGGAGGTCGACGGGCGTGCGGGTCGCGCTGATGCTGGCGTCGACGCTCCACGCCATCGCCACCGGCAACGTCCTCCCGGCGTCGGTCGAGACGTTCTGCATCGACATCAACCCGGCGGTCGTCACCAAGCTGAGCCGACCGGGGCAGCCACCAGGCCCACGGCATCGTCACCGACGTCGGCCTCTTCCTCAGCCAGCTCGCCGACGAGCTCGGGGCCTGAGCGCGGTGGCCGCCGGGGACCTGACCTGGGGGCGGCGCTTCCTGATGTGCCCGCCGACCCACTTCGGGGTCATCTACGAGATCAACCCGTGGATGCACGCCGAGGTGGCGGTCGACGGCGAGCGGGCCCGGGCGCAGTGGGACGGCCTGGTGGCGACGCTCGGCGAGGCCGGCGCCGAGGTCGAGACGATCGAGCAGGACGCCGAGGTGCCCGACCTGGTGTTCACCGCCAACGCCGGCATCGTGTCCGGCCGACCTGTTCGTCCCGTCGCACTTCCGCCACCCCGAGCGCCAGCCCGAGACCGAGCACTTCGCCTCCTGGTTCGCCGGCCGCGGGTACCGGTCGAGCGCCTGCCCGGCCGACCTCGACCACGAGGGCGCGGGCGACGCCCTCCCCTTCGGCGCCGACGCAGCCGGGCGCCCCGGTCCTGCTGTCGGGCTACCGCTTCCGGTCCGACGCCGCGGCCACGACGCCGCTCTCGGCCCTCGACCGGCGCCGTGGTGCGGCCCGATCGAGCTGGTCGACGAGCGGCTGTACCACCTCGACCTCACGTTCTGCCCGCTCGACGACCGCCGGGCCCTGTGCGCGCCGCTCGGGCTGGGACCGCTACGGCCACGACGGTCGTCGAGGCGCTCGTGCCCGAGCCGCTCTGGCTCGACCGACGAGGAGGCGCTCGCCTTCACGCGCCAACTCGGTCGTCGTCGGCACGACGGTGGTGATGCCGCGCGGTGCCGCCCCGGTCGGACGCCAGCTCGAGGCGTGGGGCTTCGACCCCGTCGCGGTCGACGTGAGCGAGTTCCTGAAGGCCGGCGGGGCGTGCCGCTGCCTGACCCTCGCCCTCGACGTCGACCTGGCCCACGCCGCCTGACGGGAGACGGGCGACGCCCCGGTCGGGACGTCTCAGCGGACGGGTGCGGCGGCCGGGCGCGAGGCGGCGGGGCTCGGCGGCGACGCAGCGTCGGCCCGGTCGGCGAGGGCCCCCGCCCGGCCAGCACGGCGAGGGTCGAGGCGACCAGGGCGAGCACGGCGTGGACGACGACGAAGCCGACCTCGTGGCCGTTGGTGGCGATCAGCGCCATGCGGACGATCCAGTAGCCGACCGTCCACACGGCCAGCCCGAGGACGGCGGGCGGCCGCGGCCCGGCGGGCGAGGACCAGGCCCCCCGTGACCAGGGCGAGGACCACGAACACCAGCACCGGGACCGTGGCGAGGACCTTCCCGGCGGCGGTCAGCTCGTCGTCGCTCCAGGCCAGCGGCACGCGGGTGACCCAGGTGAACAGCGTCCACCCGCACAGGGCCAGCGCCGGACCTCGGGTGCGCCGGGTCAGGCGGGCGGTGCCGTCCGGCGCCCCGGGAACGGGAACGGGAGCGGCGGCCGCGGCGGGATCGGAGATGGGCGTGTCGGCGGTCGTCGGCACGGCCGGCCACCCTACGGGCGGCGGGCGCGGCGAGCCCCACCGGAACGCGCCGTCCTGGCGCCCGGTGCGGCGGTGCCGGGCCCGTAGGCTCGCCGACGCGGCCCACCGTGGTGCCGCCGATCCCCACCGTGCCCCTGCTCCACGCCGCCTCCACCACCGCCCCGGGCCCGACCGGTCCGCCGCCGGGCGCGGCCGGCGCCGTCGCTGGCTCGCCGCGGCCGTGCTCGTGCTCGTGGCGCTGCTCGTGGGCGGGTGCGCGACCTCATCGACGTCGGGAACCTCCGCCGGCGAGCTGGAGGAGGAGGGCTTCCGCGACGTCAGCACCACCGTGGAGCCCGGGTCGCCGTCGGTGGTGATCGTCGAGGCGGACTCCCCCGCCGGGACCTCCACGTCCGAGGCCCAGGACCAGGCCGTCGAGGTGGTCTGGGACCGCTTCCCGCGGCGGTTCGACACGCTCCGGGTCACGATCGACGGCGAGACCGAAGAGGCGAGCTACGCCGAGATCGAGGAGGAGCTCGGGCCCCCGCGCCGCGGGCCTCGACGCGGGGGGCGACGTCACCGACGACATCAACCGGGCCGGCATGATCACCGGTCTCGTCGTCGTCGGTCTCGGCGTCCTGTTGGTCTTGTTCCTCGGCGTGCTCACCGTGGTCCTCGTGCGCCGCTCCAGCCGCCGCACCCGTCGCGCCCGCCGATGCGAGCCTGGGCGCCACCGGCCCACGCACCCGCCGCCTCCCGGGCCATCTGCCGCCGACACCGACGCCGCTGCCGCCCTCGGCCGGCCCGGTGCCCCCGTCCACCGGGTGGGGCACGGCCGCGCCCGGCGGCCCGCCGACGCCCGCGGCGCCCGCACCCCTGCCCATCCCGCCCCGGGCGCTGTGGACCCCGCCCCCGGCCCGCACCAAGGTCGACCTGCGCAAGCGGCCGGTCGAGACCAAGGCCCAGCGCCGCCGCAACGGCCGCCTCTGGCGCGGCCCCCCTCCCGGACGCCGCCCACACCCCACCCGGCTGGGGCTGAGGTCACTCGGGTCGTCGCAGCGCCCTCGGCGATCACCCGATCTGCAGCCCGGGCGCTCCGCAGCTCGCGCCTCGGACGGCTCCGGAGGGGGGCTGGCGAGGCTGCCTCCCCCTCGATTGCCTCGATCGAGGTAGGGCATCGCCCCGCCGGATGACGGCGTCGGACGCCGGGCTCGTAGGGCCCGAGGTGGTCGAAGTCGCCCTTCCGGGTGGACGAAATGACCGCGATGACAGCGGCCGTCGCAAGCATGGTCATCCTCCTGCTCGGACGTCAGCCATCTCGACCACGGTCGAGCCTAGCCGCGGACGCAGGCCCGTCCTCCATCGAGCCCATCAGGTCGCAAAGCTGCGCCACGCGGATCGTCGCTCCCCCCGCTGCGCACGCCGCAGCGCCGACGGAAGAGCCCACGCACCGCCCTGTCGCGCGGGCGGCGCCGCGGCGTGACGTCACGAGCTGGCGCGGGCACAGGCCAGTGAGGTAATCGTCGAGGTCGTCGGCGGCGGCCCACGCCCCGACGGGGTCGGAGATCGGATCCCCGTCGATCACCTGTTGGCCAGCCTGCCGCACCACGGCCCAGTCTACCGCAGTGGCCTGCTGCCCGGCGGCGAGGGGCCTGCGGCACGCCTGGCCCACTCGTCTGGGTGTGCTCGGAGCGAGTGAACGAGGGGAGGCGAGTGTGGCGAGTGCGACGAGCATGGCGACCTCGGGAGAGTGGATCGGCTGTCATGTCCCATCTCCCGAAGCTGTCTCATCCGTCGGCTCGGTCTGCGTGTCACCTGTGTTCACGGCCTACCCGCTGTCAACCCTCGTTCGGGTGCACACGGGTGAGGGGTCAGGCTCGAAGAGGCTGGGCTGGTTGGGGTCGATGCTGGCGCGGGCGAGGGCCCGGGCGATCGCCACGTCGCGGGCCGAGGTCTTCCAGGGGATGTCGTCGACGAAGGCCCAGCTCATGCGGTGGATCGTGGTGGGGCCGAAGCCCCGCAGGGCGAGCTTGTGCCGCGGGCACGGGTAGCCCTTGTTGGCGTCGAAGTCGAAGCCCGGGTGGTCGCTCGGCCTAGGCCGCGCATGATGCGGTCGCGGGTGACCTTGGCGAGGACCGACGCGGCCGAGATCGACAGGCACGTGGCGTCGCCCTTGGACGATCATCTGCGGGTGGTGCCGTCGCTGACGAAGTCCCACTTGCCGTCGAGCAGCACCGCGGTCGGGCGCGACGCCGAGGCCGTCGAGGGCGCGACGGGCGGCCAGCCGCTGGGCCGCGGACATGCCCAGCCGTCGCACTCCTCGGCGCTGGCGTGGACCGACCGCCCAGGCGGAGCACCAGTCGGCGACCGGTCGAACAGCGCCTCGCGCTCGGCCTCGGTGAGCGCCTTGGAGTCGCGGACCTCGTTCACCCGGCGGTCGCGCCGGCAGCACCGCCGCGCCGATCGTGAGCGGTCCGGCCCACGCGCCCCGGCCGACCTCGTCGATGCCGACGACCACCTCGTGGCCCTCGGCCCACAGCTCCCGCTCGAAGGCCAGACTGGGCGCCTTCGCCCTGCAGCGCCCGGCGCATCTTGGGACGGGGCCGTGGTGCCGGGTGGACGGGGCGAGCGCACGGCGTCGAACCTACCGGCTGCCCATCCCGGGCCGGGGTAGGAGGCCACGCTAGGCCCGCCGGCCCGATGAGCGACGCCGGGAGCCGCCAGGAGGACGAGGGTCCCCGAGCGCCGGGACCAAGGCGAGGTCGGCACGGCTTCGAGGGCCTCTGGCACAAGGGCTTCGTCGGTCGACACCGCTCGGCCCCGACGCGCTCGATCGTCCGCCGCACCTCGGACGACACGCTCCTCCCCACCGCCGCTCGAGCGGACTCGGTCCGGCGAGAGCGCACGAACTCCGCCATGTGGTGGATCTGAAAACGACGCCGCGCACGGCGCGACGGGGCAGGCCGGGTCGTGAGCGACGGTCGCGCTCTCGACGAGCGGATCGCTGTGGTCGGCCTACTCGTACCCTCGGCCGATCTCCGCCCCCGAGGTCGTGGACCCGATCCTCGACGGCCTGGCTCGATCGCCTGGCGGGCGACGGCCGGGCGCTCGAGTCCTGGCGGTCGGACGGGCCGCATCGCCACTCCCGCTCGCGTCCGGCGGGGCGTCTCCGTCCATCGGCATCGAGATCTCCGACCTGCCGATGGGCGGCGCCGGCTCGCGGGCCGAGCCGGGCGCCCGACGAGGCGAGGTCACCCGGCGACATGACGACAACGGGCCCGGCCGACGGGCCTGTTAGCCGTCGTCGCCTACCTCGTCGCCAACACGATCATGAACCTGATGCGACGCAGGACGAGCTTGAGGTCGCGTGCTTCGGCCGACGCCGGCGCCCACCTCGAACCCGGGCGGCACCTTCGTCATGGAGGTGGCGCTGGTGCCGGCCCTCCGCGGTGCCGCCGGACGCACCAGCGTCGTGTTCCAGCTCTCGACCCGGCACCACGTGGGGGTCGAGGAGTACACCGACATGACCCACGCCCAGACTCCGCCTGGTCGCACCACCACAATGGTACGTCGACGGCCGCACCGAGCAGACTACCGTGCCCTTCCGCTACGTCTGGCCGGCAGTCGACCATGGCGCGCCTGGCCGGGCTGACGCCGCGCGACCGTCGGGCCGACTGGGACCGTCGCCCCGTTCGACGCGGTGGAGAGCCGGGCCCCACGTGAGCGTCGGGAGAGCGCCTGCCCGCCGGTGACGCCGACGCCCGACGAGGGCGTCGATGTAGGTGTCGACGTCGATGGCGGTGAGGGTCGAGCGTCTTCAGCGTGCCCCGGGCGGCGAGGGTGGTGGCGACCTTGGCCATCGTCACCTCGTCGGGCGCCTCGAGGATGTTGAGGAAGTCGTACTGGCCGAGCAGCGCGTACTGCGCCAGCACCTTCACGCCCATCGCCTCGACGTCGGCGTTCACCGCCCGCACCCGCTGGGGATCGTCGCAGCAGACGGCTGTAGCCGTCGGGGCCCAGGGTCGACAGCATGACGAACTTCGGCATGGCGGCACGCAACGCCATCCAGTCCGACGGGCTGCCCCACATCACGGAACCGTCCACCCCTCACCGACGCGATCGATGTTGGCTCGCTCGTCGGCGTCCGGTGCGGTCGTGAGGAAGGCGTCGACCATCTCGCTCGCCACCACGGGCGACGTGAGGCGCAGGCCGAGGGCGAGCACGTTGGCGTCGTTCCAGCGCCGGGCGCCCCGGGCCGTCTCGGCGTCGGTGCAGAGCGCGGCCCGCACGCCGTGCACCTTGTTGGCGGCGATCGACACCCCGGTGCCGGTCCAGCAGCACACCACGCCGCGGTCGGCCGTCGCCGACGGCGCACCGCCTCGCCCACCGCCGGCCCACGTCGGGCCAGGGGTCGCCGTCGGCCACCACCCGACCTCGTGGCCCAGCGTCGCGCCAGGCGGCGCTCGACGGCGTCGGTCACGCGGCGTGACCTCGTCGGTGCCGAACGGCGATGCGCACGCGTCGAGCGTCGCCGAGCGACCCGGCGAGCGCAGGGTGCGTCGACCCGCCGCCACGCCTCCTGGCCCCCGGCGTCGTCGTCGGCTACGGCCGGCGTCGGGCCGGCCTCGAGCTCGTCGAGGGCGCCCGCGGCTGCACGTCGGAGCAGCGCGGCCAGGCGCTCCCGGGCTACCGGCGTGCGCGAGCGGCTCGCGCCGACGAACAGCGGCACGTAGACCGACGTGCACGGCGAGCCGAGCAGCAACGCGGCCGAGCGGCCGCTCGCCGGCGGGCAGCTCGGCCACGACCGAGGCGGTGGTGGCCTCGACGCCCGTCACGTGCATGCACACCGTCCACCCGTCGTCGCCCGACGTGGCTGCGGAGGTGGGCGTCACGCCGGTCGCACGGCCACGGGGCCGGCGGCGAGCACGCGCCTCGCTGGCCTCGCAGCCGGGGGTCGACGAGGGTGGCCGACCGGCTGGCGGGGGTGGCGGTGGGCGGCGTCGAACGCCGGGATGGTGGTGCGGTTCGAGATGGCCCGGGTGCCGCCGACCCGCTCGGCCTCCCACGTGCGGCCCGACGTCTCCACCACCCAGGCCGTCGCCGGGGTCGGCGACGAGGAACGACGACCAGTACGGGCGGTCCGCGCCGTCGTGGCCGGTGCCGCCCTGGCCGTGGCGCTCGAGCAGGTCGACGATGACGGCCACCGCCGCTCGGCGCGTGGCGCGCCCGCTCGCAGGGCCAGGCGCACGAGGTCCATCCCGGTGAGGCCGGCGGCGCCGGCCGGGGGTCGAGCGTCGTGTAGATGGTCGTCGTTGCCGGCGGCGACGCCGGCCTCGTTCACGCCGTGCTCGACGCCCCACATCCACCGCGGCGTGCGCCGCAGGACGCCGAGGGTGGGGCCCGGGGCCGGCGGCCACCTCGACGTGGGTCGTCACGGACGTGGCCCGTCGTCCGCGCCGGGGCACGGTGCCACTCGACGAGCTGCGCGCTCGTCCGGCGGCCGGTCGCGAGTTCTTGGCGCACAGCGTGCGCCCGGCGGCGGTGGCCGGGGCCAGCGCCACCAGGCGGTCGACACACGACGCGACGTACACGGCGACGGGCTCCGTCCGCAGCGTCCGGGGACCGTGCCGCCCCGGTCGCCGTCGTGCCCCACACCCACTGGGACCGGGAGTGGTACCGCACCTTCCCGACGTTCCGCCATGCGCTCGTCGAGCTGCTCGACGAGCTGCTGCCCGCGCTGGAGGCGGACCCGGCTACGCCCACTTCCTGCTCGACGGCCAGATGGCCATGGTCGACGACTACCTGGCGGTGCGACCGCACGAGGCGGACCGGATCCGCGCGGCTCGCCGCCGCCGGGCGGCTCGAGCGTCGGCCCGTGGTACATCCTCATGGACGAGTTCCTCGTCTCCGGCGAGACGATGGTCCGCAACCTGCAGCTGGGGCTCGACCGGGCGGCCGCGTTCGGCGGGGCCATGGCGGGTAACGCTTGCTGGGGATCACTTGCGTGATGATCGGTTTCTCGTTCAATCCGGTCTGGGCCTTCCGCTCTGGAGCGCTGCTGACATTGATAATGTCCGCAGTGCTGACAGGGAAGGCGGTGATGGCGCACCGCAAAAATCCAAAATACACCGAGGTGTGGCTCTATCTGGACAAGACCAGCCGCCCGTCAGACAGCCAAGCGGAACTGGCTTTCACCGAAGTGATGCGGGAAATCTATACCCGTTTCGCCCGGGTCACTTTTTTCACCGCCTGCGGCCTGTTCTGCATCTCGGTGGTCTTTTCGGCACTTGGTTTGGAACCGTTTGCGCCACCTCGCTGATATTAGGGTCTTCTGGGGCTCAGGGTCAGGCTTGCCCGTGCGCCAGTCCTGATCGAAATCCTTCACGATTTCCATGAACCTTCGGAAGAACCGCTCCATGTAGCCAAGCGATTTTTCGAACTCCTCTTCCGTGGGAAGCACCCCCTGGGGATTTAGCCGCGATACGGTTTCGATCTCGGCGACGGGGTGCTTTTCCAGACCGGAAACACGGTCCTGCAGTCTCTCGACTTCGTCCTGGAACGCCGAACGTTCGTCGGCCGCCAGTTTGCAGACCAGTTGCCCCGAACGCTCTTCGCAAATCGACATCTCGCCGGTCCTGCGGTCCATGCGAACATAGCCATTCGCCGACTTTTCCATTGTGTAACGATCGGTTTCCTGGGCCGTCGCCGGCAAAGAGGCGGCAGAAACGAGGAAAGCCGAAGCAATGACGCTCTTGAGCAGCATGATTTCCTCCGTTCGATCGGACCATTTTCTGGCACAGGTTTACGCCTGAAATAGGGACGCTGTCGTGACAATCAACAGGCTGCCCTTTCGCCGCGATCGCTTTCCTAAAGAGGGCTGAAACGAACAGCACCATCTGCATAACATTGTACGGGAAACCGCCGTCGAAAAGCTGAAAAAGCCGGCGTTTTCAAAGGGGCGGCTATCGATCTCAGCGATGGCTACATCCATCTCTCGACCACCGATCAGGTCAGCGAGACGGCAGCCAGACATTTCGCCGGCCAGGCCGATTTGCTGCTGGTAGCGATCGACGCGGACAAGTTGGGCGACGCGCTGAAATACGAGCCGTCACGCGGCGGCGCGCTGTTTCCGCAGGTCTACGCGCCGCTCGATCTGCATGCCGTTCGCTGGGTGAAACCATTGCCGCTCGATTTCGAACGGCAATCACCAGTTTCCTGCGCTGGAGCCCTGATAGAACCCGCTCGAATGGTTCGGCAGGCAGGCGCTGTTCGCCTTCGATCCGGAGACGGCGCATGGTCTGTCGATAGCTGCACTGAAATCCGGGCTTCCGCTGGGTTGCGGCGCACCGGTGAGCAAGCGTCTGAAGGTCTCTTTGTGCTGGTCTCGACTTCCCGAACCCGCTTGGCATGGCGGCCGGCTACGACAAGAATGGCGACGTGCCCGATGCCCTGCTTGGGCTGGGGTTTCGGCTTCGCCGAGGTCGGAACGGTGACGCTGCTTGCCTCAGTCCGGCAATCCGCTGCTGCGATATTTCGGCTGACCCGTGACGAGGCGGTGATCAACCGGCTGGGTTTCAACAACGAGGGCCATGAGCGCTGCCTCGAAAGGCTGACGGCGCGCTCCGGCAAGCCTGGCATCGTCGGCGTCAACATCGGTGCCAACAAGGATAGCGCTGACCGCTTCGCCGACTACGAAATGGGCGTCCAGCGTTTTGCACCGCTCGCAAGCTATCTGACGGTCAACATCTCCTCGCCCAACACGCCGGGGCTGAGAAACGATGCAGGCGCGCGAAAGCCTCGCCGAGCTGCTCTCCCCGCGTCACCGCGGCACGCATGGCAGTGACGCCCCCCGGTACGCTGTCCGGCTTCCGGTCTTACTTAATATCGCTCCCGGATCTTGGCGAAACCGAACTGACCGATATCGCGGCCGAGGCCCCGGACAAGGCAATCGACGGCGTCATTGTCTCCAATACGACGCTGGCGCGCGACTACGTTGAAGAGCACAGCCTCATGCCGGTGAGGCCGGCGGCCTTTCGGGAAAACCCCTGTTCGTTCGCTCGACCGCCGTGCTCGCAAGGATGCGAAAGCTACTCGGAGCCGGAGACTGCGATCGTCGGTGTCGGCGGCGTCGACAAGCGCCGAGATGGCCCTTGGAGAAAATCCGCGCCGGGGCCAGACCTCGTGCAGCTTTATACAGGCATGATCTACGCTGGCCCGACCTTACCCGGCCGTTGGCATCGTCAACGACATGGCGCGGTTCGCCGAAGCCGAAGGCGTCACCAGCCTGCGCGACATCCGCGACACGCGGCTGGCACATTGGGCGGATCAACCAATCGACTAAACGCTCAAGCGGCAAAGGTTGCGCGCCCCTGTTCCACGATGTCTGGTTTCCGGTTGGGCGAACAGGCGTTTTCGCTGGTTTCCGAGCCTAGGCGCAAGGCGCGACTGTCAGGAGAGTATCGTTCCACCGGCAGCTTCCCAAACGGCGATATACGATTACAAGATACGGAATGACATTGCGGATCGTCCACCATCCGGACTACGACGCCAGGCTGCCGCCGACCCATCGGTTTCCGATGAGCAAATACAGCCTGCTCATGAAAAGCCTTGCTGCGCGCAAAATGCTGGGCGGGACTATCGAAGTGCCTGCACCCGGCCTATCTGGAATGGCTGAATTGGGCGCATCGTTCCGACTATGTCGATCAGGTGCTCACTTGCACGGTTCCCCATAAAATCGAGCGCGAGATCGGCTTTCCAATCAACGAGCGGGTGTCCCGCCGCGCGCAGCTCGCTTCCGCCGGCACCGTGCTCGCCGCGCGGCTGGCACTGGAGCACGGCATCGCCTGCAATGCCGCCGGCGGCAGCCATCATGCACGCCGCAGCCAGGGCGCCGGCTTCTGCACCTTCAACGATGTTGGTGTTGCTGCCTCGCTGCTGCTTGCCGAAGGTCTCGTGGTGGAACGCGTCCTGGTAATCGACCTGGATGTGCATCAGGGCGACGGCACCGCCGACATTTTTGCCAGCGAGCCTCGTGTTTTCACCTTTTCCATGCACGGCGACCGCAACTATCCGGTGCGCAAGATCGCCTCGGACCTCGACATCGGCCTGGCCGACGGCACGGAGGATGGGGGCTACCTCGATACGTTGCGCGACGCACTGCCGGAGGTCGCCGCCCGTTCGGCGCCCGATCTTGTCTTTTACAACGCCGGGGTCGACCCGCATTTCGCCGACCGGCGGGCCGCATGAAACTGACCGACGATGGTCTGCGCGAGCGCGACAAGACGGTGATAGCCTATTTCCGCGAGCGCGATATCCCGGTCTGCGGCGTTATCGGCGGCGGTTATTCGACCGAGTCGCTGCCTTGGCCGAGCGTCACGCGATCCTCTTCGAAGTAGCCGCGGAATTCGCCTGATCGGCTAACGCTTGTAGCTGAACAGCCGCAGGATCAGGAAGGCCGGGACAACGATCGCGGCACCAAGCAGGAAATAGCCGAGGAACCGGTCGATCGCGCGGAAACCCATGCGCCAGAGATCGACGAAAAAGTCGCGGATTCCGTAAAGCACATCGAAGGGCGACCAGCCAAAGGCGCTCATGACGATGCCGACGAGGAACGACACCACGATGAGCTTCAGAAGCACCCGGACGGGGCTGTCTCCCAGAAAGCGCGTCAATCCCGACATTGGCTGATCCTTCATCCACAGGCGACCGCAGATACGCATTTGCCACGCAGGCTTCAACCCATTTTGAAGACGGCGAGCGGTTTGCGATTGCAGAAAGCCGCGAGGCCATGATAACCAAATAACCGTGCGGGTATGATGTAATGGTAGCTTGTCAGCTTCCCAAGCTGATCGCGCGGGTTCGATTCCCGCTACCCGCTCCAGCAATTTCAATTACTTACACGACTAATCGCTTAACACGTTAAACTGTTTTACCGAAAGTTTTACAGCTTACGTTCGCCCTTTGGCCTCGTTGAGCCTCTTGATGCGCTCCTTAAGCGCCGCCGTCCGCCCCACATAGCGGCGGATGATCTTCGCTACGACTCTTCCTCCCAGGCCACGATTTCGGCAATTTCACGCTCTGACAAACCGGCGACGTAGAACTTGGTTGCGGCGGTCCCGCGCAGGTCGTGGAAGTTCAAATTTTCGCCGTCGGGCCACGCTTCTTTCTTGGCATCGCCGAAGGAACTGGCGAGGCCGTCCTTGACCCAGGGTCGTTTCTTGCTGCTGGTCAGAATCACCGGCGAGTGTCGCGGAATGCGGTTGAGCACCTCGCGCAGCTCGTCATAGAGCGGGATGATTGCCTCGCGCCGATGTCCGCTCTTGCCGGTCGTTATGATGATGGCGTCATCGCCGACATGCGACCAGGAGAGACGGACCAAGTCCCCTACCCTCAATCCGGTGTGTGAGGCGAGGTCGACGGCGTGCGCGATTTCGGCCGAACAAGTCTTTTTTAGATGCGCGATGTCGGCGTCGGTCCAGATGATCTCCGACCGCGACCCGCTGTAGAGCTGCTTGATGCCCTCACATGGGTTGGAGGCGATCTTGCCGAGCGGATCGACTGCATAACTGAGCACGCGAGATAGCACTTGCATGCCATAATCTGACGCTCTTGGTGTATCGGAATATTTGGCGCGCCACTTCACGATCACCGGCCTGATCCTCTCCGACCGGCCGAACTGGGCAATGCTGAGTTCGCCGAAATGATCGGCGATACGATCGAGCCACGGCCCCCAGTTCTTCTTCGTCGAAGCAGCGAGCTTTTGGTAGTCGGTGCTCGCCCTGTAGAGCGAGATCAGTGACCGGAATCTGCTGGCATCCGGCGAATGGCGGTTGCCGACTGCCTCGTTGTAGGAGGCTAGGAATTCTGGCGTTCCGAGTTCACCGGCGAGGCGTGGCCCACCGCGCCAAGCATACCAGTAGGTCCTGCCCTTTGCCTTGACCTTATGCAGGCCCTTGAGTTCAAGCGTAACCATGCTTCGCCTGAAATTCGGCAAGCTCACGGTCGAGATCGTGATTGTCGGCGACCGGAGTGTGAGCAGTAACGGAATCTGCCCCCGACATGCCGTCAAGAACTCGATCAAGCGCGCGCACATCCCAGACGTTGCGGCCGAGGAGCAGATTTGCCGCCGGCATGATGCCCTGGCGCACGAGCTTGTCGAATGTGTCGGGCTGACGCCAACGTAGCTGGCGGCCTCCTTGCGGTCGAAGCCGCGACGAGAATGAGCTGGAAGGGCGTGGATGAGACCTATCGTCAAGGTACTGAACTCCTTCCGTGCCTCTGCAGCACACTCTCGTCGATGAAGATCAGCCGCCGCGGATCGAGGCCGGTTTGCCAGGATCGCCAGCGTTGCCGTCTGCGGGCAATGTCGGAGCGGGCCCGCTCAAGGGCGAACAGCGTTTTTTTTGAACCGCAGCCCCTCGCGCCGCAAGAACAGCCATACCGCGTTGTGCGAGACTTTCACCCCGCGGCCCGCCAACTCGTCCTTCAGACGATGAAGCGACAGATGTGGGGTCTGGTTGATCCGCTCTACGATGAAGGCACGATGCGGCTCAAGCACCCGCTTGCGATGCCCACCCATCTTGCCGGGCGCCACCGAGCCGGTCGCGCGATGGCGTTGCGACCACTTCACCACCGAAGAAACGGCAACGCCGAACCGCGCCGCAACCAACCGGCAGCTCTCGCCGCCCAAAACCGCCGCCACAACACGCTCACGTAGATCGTTGGAAAGGGCTCGCGTCATCCGATGCTGGCCTCCACTCCAGCCAGCATCTTGAATCACAAAATTCGCCAGATCGGAATCCCCAACGATTTTAATCAATCAGTGAACCGCTCTAAGGGATTTTGCGTTAGCCGGGAACCAGTCCGCAGATCTCGTTTCGCATTCTGTTACGGCTGACTGCTTGTCCTCGAACCTGAGAAACGCTAAGCCCCGCAGCTCCGGAAGGTCAAGCCTCGGGTTCGCAGGCCGCCGCTTGCGCTTCCCTTGCCTAATCTGGGATTGGGAGACCTCCTATGGACTGTGAAATAGCCCCCGAATGACCCGGACACGATCTCCATCTTGATAAGGCATAGGAGTAATGTCGTGTCTATGACTGGTAGCATTCCGAAGGTAGAGATCCTGCACGGCCGTGAGCGACGGCAGCGGTGGACGACGGCGAAGCTGTCGATGGTCGAGGAGACCCACATGCCAGGCGTGACGGTTAGCCTTGTCGCGCGTCGCGACGGGGTTCAGGCCAACCGGCTTTCCATTGGCGCAAGCTGGCCGCGCAGATAGGGCCGGTCAATCTCGTCGTCGAACTCTAGCTTAACCGTGGGGACCGAACGACAACGCCTCAGATAGAGGGCGACTGGCCGGCCTGTGTTTTTACGCAAATTTGTTCACGGATTGTTGCATCAAGCAACAGGGCGTTATACGACGTCACAAAGGGGTTGGTTTGCGGCATGTGCCGCTTTTGTGGGGTGAAGTCTCTTTGATGGAAGAAGCTGTTTGGGCGGACGGCCGTCGCCGCCGGCTGTCGGTGGTGCATCGTTTTGCGGTAGCCACGGCCGCTTTGCTGCTGCTCGGGGTCACCACCGGCGTGATCGCCACACTGACCGTGCCGGAGTTGTTCCTGTTTCGCGAGCGGCTGGTCTGGAACATCCTCGAGCTCAAGAGCAGCATCAGTCTTCAGCCCGTCGATCTCAGGACGTATGACGGCCTGACGCTGCGCTCCTGGTATCACCCCCCGGCGAAGGGCAAGCCGGTGATCGTGTATTTCCCCGGACGGGATGGCGACCTCCTCCGCAAGCCAGCGTATTTGTTCCAGCTTACGGAAAAGGGTTACGGTCTGACGCTTGCCGGCTATCGCGGTTATGGCGGCAACCCAGGGCGGCCAAGCGAGCGATTGTTCTATCGCGACGCGACGGCGTTGCTCACCCACCTTTCGGCGCAGGGACTGGCACCGGATGGCACCGTTCTCTACGGTTATTCGATGGGCACCGGGGTCGCCAGCTATGTCGCGACGACGGCGCGGGCGCGGGCGCTCATCCTTGAAGCGCCGTTCACTTCGTTTCCTGATGCGGTTCATCGCCAGTTACCGTGGGTTCCCCTGTGGCTCGTGCGCAGCCGTTTCGATACGCGCTCGCGAATACCCAAGATCGACGTGCCGATCCTGCTTCTGGCGGGTCAGAACGACACGGTGACGCCACCATACTTCGCCCAAACGTTGGCCGCGCTCAGCGAAAGGTTTTCCGAGCTTCAAATCCTTCCCGGGGCCAATCACCTCAACATCGGTCACAGGGGCGGGGCACTCGACCTTGTAGCGGGCTTCCTGGTGGGGCTGGCTGAAGGGACAGCCGCACCGGAGCAACCGCTTTAGGAGCAAACCAGGATTGCCTCATGGTGACGACATGGAGCGCCGTGGCAAGAGCAGCGGCCCAGTTCCACAAGCGGAGCCATGCGAGAAACACGTTAAATCGCGGAAGGGAAGTTTAGCCAGGTGGATAGGAATTTCCGGAGTTGGCGCCGATTGAGAGATTTGCCCGAGGCCAGCGTCTATTTCGCAATGGTCGCTTCGAATATTTGACGGCTACCACCCCTCTTGTTCCAGAGATGCTTGCTCCCGCACTTCCGGCGATTTCGGGCGTCCATGTTGCCGCCGCGTGCGCCGTGCACGTTTGGCAGGTCAAATCCTTGCGTGTTTTTGATGGGTTCTTGCCGAGAGCACGGCCTGGGGGCAAGTTTTTGGGCTTTTTCGGGTTTTGACACGCTTAGCACCAAGATAGCGCAAGTTAGGACAATGTTTTTTCATAAATGGCTTATGAGAACGTCCTGTTTGACAAGATTGGATGACGGCCGGAATTGGGCTTTATCTTGCCGTCGCCGCCGCCAGTTGCCTGATCAAGCCGACGATTGAGTATCGCACATCCCAGGAGGCACTCTGGTGGCCTGCTGCCTCACGTTGCCTGGCTGGGGCCGAATATAGGTGGCATGAACACTGCCGATTTGTGTTGGACTGTTGCGCGGACCCTCCATGCCGTGAAGCGCTATTCCCTGACTGGACTTCCTGAGGATGCCGACACCCTTGGCCGCCGAAATAAAGCCTAGTAGGCTTGCGCCCAGCGGCAATCGGATCATCACATGACGGATTTTCTCCTCTTCGCCGTCGTCGGCTTCCTCGCACAGGCGGTCGACGGCGCACTCGGCATGGCTTACGGGGTTATTTCGTCAACGACGCTGCTGGCCTTTGGGGTGTCGCCGGCGCATGCTTCAGCCGCCGTTCACGCTGCGGAACTCTTCACCACCGCCGCCTCCGGTTCATCGCATCTCTATCACCGCAACATCGACTGGCGGTTGTTTTGGCGGCTGGCCCCATTCGGCATTCTCGGCGGCTGCCTCGGCGCCTATGTGCTGACCTCGTTCGATGGCGATATGATCAAACCGTTCGTGACCGGGTATCTCGGTTTGGTCGGCGCCTGGCTGGTGATCCGGTCGTTCTGGAAAATCCCCTCGCAGCCGGTTTCCGGCCGGATCGTCGCGCCCTCGGCGCGGCTGGCGGTTTTCTCGACGCCGCGGGCGGCGGGGGCTGGGGGCCGATTGTCACCACCGGCCTACTCGGCGCTGGCGGGGCGCCGCGCTACGTGATCGGCACGGTCAATGCGAGCGAGTTCCTGATCACGCTTGCCGTTTCCCTGAGCTTCCTGCTGGCGCTCCTCACCGGCCGATGGAGGTCGTCGGCGGTATGGCCTCCAGCCTGGCGTCAATTCTGGGGCTTATCGCCGGCGGCTTATTCGCGGCTCCGCTTGCCGGACTGATGGTGAAGCGGCTCAACGAGAGCGTGCTGCTGCGGGCTGTTCGGCCTCCTGATCGTCACACTTGCTGGTTATCAGACGGCGGAGATCAGTGGCGTATTTTGAGGCCGGGCGGATCTGCTTGGCCACGCATCATCGTTTCGAATTGCTCTCGCATGGACCTGAATGTAGCCACCGGAGGCCCGTCACCGAAGGTGGATTGGTTGCCGAACAGCTCTCCCACATTTGGCATCACCCTCAGCTCGACGGGTTTTTCTCTAGGACTTCGTCCCGGGCGGGGAATTCTCTCGGGATCAAAGCGAACCGGTTCCTAAACCCGGCACCATTCCGACCAAGGAACCCAACTCGTGGTTCCCCGTCGCCATTCCAAACGAGAACGCACTTCAACCGGTGGGCTCCCCGTATCAAGCATGCAACCCGCCGTTCGGCCGAAAGAGAAGGATGGTCCGTCGGTCCGCCGCGGACTTGTCGGCGTCTGCCGGCAAGAGGTTTCGGCCGACAGGTGCAGTTGGGACCGCTTTGCGTCAAATACGGCAATGCCAGAGATTTAAGATCAGAACTTTGGGGCGGTGCAATTGGCGTTCATCTTCTATGACTGTGAAACCACCGGGGCGGATCGGTGCTTCGACCAGATTTTGCAATTCGCGGCAGTGCTGACCGACGACGAACTGAACGTCGTCGACCAGTTCGAAATCCGCTCGCGACTGCTCCCGTAAATAGTCCCCTCACCCGGCGCGATGCTTATAACGGGCGTGAGCGTCGATCAGCTGTTCGACCCAGACATCCCTTCGCATTTCGAGATGTGCAAGCGATCCATGAGGTGATGACGAGCTGGTCGCCGGCCACGATTGTCGGTTACAATTCGATCAGCTTCGACGAGGAACTGCTAGGCGGGCCTTCTACTCGTCGCTACTGCCGATCTATCTCACCAACACCAACGGCAACTCCCGGCTGGACGTCTTGACGATCGCGGCGGCGGTGCTATGCATTTCAGCCAGCAGCGCTGAACTGGCCAATCAATGAGAAAGGGAGGGTGAGCTTCAAGCTCGATCGCCTGGCTCCCGCCAACGGCTTCAGCCACGACAACGCCCATGATGCCTTGGCCGACGTCCACGCGACCATCCACCTTGCCCGGCTGATCAGGGAGCGGGCGCCCGATGTCTGGGAAGCCGCAATGGCTTACCGGACAAAGACGGCTGCCATTGACTATGTCGAGACACAGCCTGTGTTCGTGGCCACTCGACTGCGGTTTGGCTTCCACACGTCGCAGCCTGGTGACCGCTCTCGGCGTCAATCCGAACAACTCGAGCGAGCTGTTCGCGCTTGACCTCCAGCAGGATCCCGCGGCGCTCGTTTCGATGAGCGACCAACAGCTTGCTGAGCATATCATCGACCAGCCGCGACCAATCTCTTCGGTAAGACTGAACGCCTGTCCGGTGTTCATGCCGATCGAGATCGCCGGTCCATTGGCAGCCGGGTATGATCTTGGGATGGATGAACTATCGCGGCGCGCGACCTTCGTCCGGAATGACGATGCACTTCGGCACCGGCTTATCGCGGCGGTGGTCGCCGGACGGGTTCCCTTCGCAGAAAGTCCGCACGTCGAAGAGCAGATCTACGGCGGGTTCTACTGCCGGTCTGATGAGGCATTGATCGACGAGTTCCATAACGCCAGTTGGCCGCGACGCCTGGAACTGGCGGGAAGTTTCGCGGATGCCCGTCTGAGAACTCTGGCGCGGCGTCTTGTTTATTGCGAAGCGCCTGACGTCCTGCCGGCTGAGCTAAGGGCAGTCTATGCCCGCGCGATTGCTGCTCGTGTTCACAGCAGAACGGAAACAACGGGACGCTGGACTACTCTGGACGAGGCGCTCGACGAGGCCCTTTCGCTGCGAGAGGGAGCAGAAGATGCGCGGCGTGCGCTCGTCCAAGGCCACCTCGATCGGTTGATTGCCTAGCATGCCGAAGCCGGTGCGCTGCTGGAGTAAGGCGGATCAGCCGCTCAGGTCTCCACGTTCAATATGGAAGCCTTTGTCCAAGTGGCCATGCGCGCGTCGGTGCGGAGGAAGCTGGGCAGTCCAGCGCGCCTGTCACCTGTTCGCCGTGCTCCGGCAGGAATTTAGATACCTGCACGGCTGACGGGCGCGACACCAATCGTGTGGTCCGTCGCTCAGCATATGTCGCGAAAGGTCAGGATCCGCCGACCGTCAGCGCACCTGTTTCTGTGGACCCTCGCGCTTCGACCACGCATTTTCAGGTCAATTGCAGGCGATCCAGTCGCATAGCTGCGGCTCGGCGGTGTCCTTCCAGGCCTTCACTCGCACTCTGGCGGATAGCAGGCGGGGCGACTATTTCGACGCCTCGCCGATCGAGCCATCTGATGTGTGCAGACCTTCACATATGAGCCGACCCATAATCCTCCGGTATACCGAGCCGCGCCCATTGTCGGCAGGGTGTGGTTGGTCCCACAGCACTTGTCGGAATAGACCACGCTCGCCATCGGCCCGATGAACAGCGAACCGTAATTGCGAAGCTTCAGCGCCGTGGCCTGCGGGTCGAGCGTGTGCACCTGCAGATGCTCGGCCGCTATGTGGTCCGAATAGGCGATCATCGCGGCCTCGTCCTCGCACACCACAATCTGGCCGAAATCACGCCAAGCCGGCGCGGCGACGCCCGCGGTCGGCAGATCGAGAAGCTGGCGCTCGACTTCGGCAAGCGTGTCGGCTGCGAGCTTCGCGTCTGGTTGTGATCAGCCCGACGCGGGTGCGCACGTCATGCTCGGCCTGTGCGAGCAGGTCGGTAGCAATCATGCCTGCGTCTCCGCTCTCGTCCGCAACGACGAAGATTTCGCTGGGGCCGGCGAGCTGATCGATCCCGACCGGGCCGAAAACCTGGCGCTTGGCCTCGTTCACATAAGCGTTGCCCGGGCCGACGATCTTGTCGACCGCAGGAATGGTCTCGGTGCCGTAGGCCATGGCAGCGATCGCCTGCGCACCGCCCACGAGGAATATGCGGTCGGCCCCGGCGAGATGGCACGCGGCGATCATCGCCCGGTGTGCGTTTGGCGGCATGCAGGCTATGACCTCGTCGCAGCCGGCAACCTTGGCAGGGACAATGGTCATTATGGGCGCTGAAAGGAGCGGATAGCGGCCTCCGGGCACATAGGCGCCAATCCTCTCAATGGGAATGACGCGATGTCCAAGATGCAAGCCCGGCAAAGGTTCGACCTCGAGCGGCAGAAGAGTGGCAAACTGCGCCTCCGCGAAGGCTCGCACCCGCTCGATCGCGAAGCTCGTATCCGCCAGAGTTTGCTGGTCGAGATCGGCGACAGCGGCCTCGCGCTGATCCATGCTGATCTCGAAACGGTCGATCTCGACCTTGTCGAATAGGCGGCTGTAGTCCCGTAGCGCCTCATCCCCTCGCGATCGCACCGCGGCCAAAACCTCCTTAACCGTCGCCTCGATCTGGATGGCGTCGGCGGACGCGGCGGTCTTCGGCGCTTTGAGGAAGCGGATTCTGGCGCTCGTCTCGGGGCTCAGGGACATTTCATACTCCGGATGCGTAGGATGCCGCGAGAGTGGCCGAAGCCGCCGGGCGCGACAATCGGTTGGCATCTCAGCGTCTAGTATTCTCACCAACGGCGAGATAGGTTTCGCCAGCAGAGGCCCGAATGTCGAAAATCGGAAAGCACCTTCGAGAAATGCGCCGGCGGCGAAATCTCCCGATGCGGGAGTTGGCTATCCGGTCGGGCATTTCGCATTCCACAATCTCGCTGATCGAGCGCGACCGCATAAGCCCCACCGTCGACACACTCGGCGCCATCCTCGACGCTTTAGGAACGACGCTGCCGGGCTTCTTCTCTGGGATCCATTCCGGCGTTCCGGCATCGCCATTCTATCCGGCGCAGGACAGCATCGAGATCGGCAATTCCGACTCGGTTTCCTACCGGATGATCGGCATCAACTTTCCGAACCGGCATCTGCTGCTGCTCCGGGAAACATATGCGCCCGGCGCGGATAGTGGCGAAGCATTCGCCCATAACGCGCAGGAGGCCGGGGATCGTTATCACTGGCGCAGTCGAGGTGACGGTCGGCGACCAGACACGCGTGCTGTTGCCGGGGGACGGCTATTATTTCGACAGCCGGCAGTCGCACCGCTTCCGCAACGTCGACGACCGACCGAGCGAGATCGTCAGCGCGGTGACGCCGCCAACTTATTGAGGTCGAAATATTCACCATGGGTGAGCACTGCCGGAGAGCCCCTGTTATCCGGCGAATGGCTTGTGCTCTTCTATGGCGTCTCCTGAGGAGGAACAAAGGAAATGGCCATGACGCTTAGGAATGCAATCCGCACTGTCGGCGCAGCCGGTCTGGCGCTCTCGCTCGCTGCCGGGAGCTGCTGCCGCCCGCGACCTCACCATCGTATCCTGGGGCGGAAACTACCAGGACGCGCAGAAGAAAATCTATTTCGAGCCCTTCGCCCAGAAGCCGGCAAGCCGGTGCTCGATGAGAGCTGGGACGGCGGCATCGGCGTGATCGCGGCCAAGGTGAAGGCCGGGGACGCCGAACTGGGATGTGGTCCAGGTCGAGACCGAGGAACTTGAACTCGGCTGCGCGGACGGCTTTTACGAGAAGATCGACTGGGACAAGATGGGCGGCAAGGACAAGTTCCTCGACGCGGCAGTCAACGATTGCGGCGTCGGCGCCATCGTCTGGTCCACCTGCATCAGCTACGACGGCGACCGACTGAAAGAGGCGCCGACGTCCTGGGCCGATTTCTGGGATCTCGAGAAATTTCCCGGCAAGCGCGGCTTCCGCCGCGGGCCGAAATATTCGCTCGAATTCGCTCTGATGGCCGACGGCGTGAAGCCAGCGGAAGTCTACAAGGTGCTGCGCACGCCGGAAGGCGTCGACCGCGCCTTCAAGAAGCTCGACGAGATGAAGCCGAACATCGTCTGGTGGGAAGCCGGCGCGCAGCCGCTGCAATTGCTCGCATCCGGCGAGGTCGCCATGACCACCGCCTATAACGGCCGCATCTCCGGCATCAACAAGGCCGAAGGCAAGAACTTCAAGGTCGTCTGGCCGGGCAGCATCTACGCTATCGACAGCTGGGTGATCCTGAAGGGCAGCCCGAACAAGGACGACGCCATGGACTTCATCGCCTTCGCGAGCCAGCCGGAAAACCAGTCCAAGCTGCCGGAATATATCGCCTATGGCCTGCCGCAACAAGGAGGCTGCGGCTGCGGTGCCGCCGGAACAGGCTGCCGAAGGACCTGCCGACGGCGCCGAGGCCAATCTGGCGGATGCGGTGGCGCTCGATGGCGGCTTCTGGGTTGACAACATCGAGGAGCTGACCAGCGCTTCAATGCTTGGCTGGCGCAGTAAAGTTCTGCCGCGCAGATGGAATCCGCTCCGCGTGAGCGGGTTCCTTGCAGGGCTGAGCCTACGCGAGCGAAGCGTAACCGGCCTCGATCCGGCAAGAGGGGCAGCTTGACGGCTTTCATTCAACTCGAGCAGGTCTCCAAGGCATTCGGCACGCTGACCGTCGTCGACCGCCTCGATCTCGAGATCGACCAAGGGCGAATTCCTGAGCCTGCTCGGTCCTTCCGGCTCGGGCAAGACCACGATCCTGATGATGCTGGCCGGCTTCGACGACGCCGATCGAACGGATCCATCTGGCTTGACGGCCGCCGGATCGAGCACTTGCCGCCGCATCGGCGCAACATGGGCGTCGTCTTCCAGAATTACGCCCTGTTTCCCCATATGACCGTCGCCGAGAACGTCGCCTTTCCGCTTGAGATGCGCGGCGTCGTCCAAGGCCGACGATCGTCAAGCGCGTCGACGCCGCGCTCGACATGGTGCAGCTCGACGCATCTCAAGGACCGCAAGCCAGCGCAACTCTCCGGCGGCCAGCAGCAGCGTGTCGCGCTGACCCGCGCCCTCGTTTTCGAGCCGACGCGTCGTCCTCATGGACGAGCCGCTGGGCGCTCTGGACAAGCAGTTGCGCGAGCACATGCAGCTCGAGATTCCGCGAACTGCACCGCCGTCTCGGCCTCACCATCGTCTTCGTCACCCACGACCAAGTCCGAGGCGCTGACCATGTCGGACCGTATCGCCGTGTTCAACGCCGGCAAGATCGAGCAGCTCGACATCCGCCCGAGGCGATCTACGACCGGCCACGGACCCGCTTCGTCGCCGAATTCATCGGCGAGACCAATCTTTTGAGCGGCAAGATCAGGAGTTGCGATGCCGAACAGCGCGCACGTGGCCATCGATGGAGGACCAGTGATCAGGGTCGCGTCTTCCGGCCGCTTGCAGGAAGGCACTCCGACGCTGATCAGTCTTCGGCCGGAGCAAGTTTGGTCTGTCCAGGCGCCCGGGCTTGTCAACTCCATACCGGTCACGGTGCTCGACACCGTCTATCATGGCGACCATCTCAGCGTTCGCATGGCCGGCGACGGCATCGAACTCATCGCCAGGGTCGAGCGCAAGACCGCGACGTGGACTGTCGGCACAGCCGGCTCACGCAACTTTCGAGCCCGAAGCATGCACATTGATCGCTCAATAGCGAGCCGGCTGAAAGCACTCGGCCTGGTTCTGCCGCTGGTGGCGTTCCTCGCTCTGCTTCTTCGTCTGGCCGCTATGACGATGATGGTGGCAGCCGTCAGCGACGGCACCGTTCGCGGCGTTCTGCCGGAGACTGCCGCCGCCCTGTCGAATTGGGACGGCGCAAGCCCGCCTGGTCCGGAGCTCGGTGCGGCTCTCGTCACCGGATCTGCGCGGCACCGAAGGAGGCGATGGCATTCGGTGATGCGGTCAGGCGGCTCAACAGCGAGGTATCCGGCTTCCGCATCGCTGCTGTCCCGCACGGCAAATGCGGTGCGCGACGCGCCGGAAGGCGAGGTGCCTGATCTTGCCGGTATCGATGAGCGCTGGGCCGATCCGAAATACTGGCTGGCGATGAAGCGAGCCATGCCGCCGCTATACGGACCGCTTCCTGCTTGCAGCGGTCGATCTGGAGCGCGACGCGAGCGGGAACATTGCGGCAGCCGAAACGACTACGTCCGCAAACCGTCAGATCATGCTGCGCACGTTCTTCATTGCCGCGCGTGGTGACGCTGCTTTGCGCGGCAATCGGGCTTCCCTATGCAATGATCGCGGCGACGAGCACAGGCTGGGTCCGCAACGTGCTGCTGATCGCCGTTCTGCTGCCGCTGTGGACCTCGCTGCTCGTGCGCACCGCCGCCTGGTTCATCCTTCTTCAGAACGAAGGCCTCATCAACGACTTCCTGCGTCGCCTCCGGCCTTACCGCTAGCCCTGTGCAGCTCATCTTCAACAGCACCGGCGTCATCATCGCGATGACGCATGTGCTGCTGCCGTTCATGGTGCTGCCGATCTATAGCGGGCTCCTCACCATCCCGAAGAATCTGATGCCGGCGGCTGCCTCCCTCGGCGCAACCCGCTTCAGGCGTTCCGGCACGTGCTGCTGCCGCTCTGCCATGCCCGGCTTGATGTCGGGTTCGCTCGCTCGTATTCATGGTCGCGCTCGGCTACTACATCACACCGGCGCTCGTCGGGGGCGCCGAGGACCAGATGATCAGCTCGATCATCGCCTTCTTCGCCACGGGGACGGCAAACTGGGGCATGGCCGGCGCGCTCGGACTTATCCTGCTGGTTGTGACCACCCTGCTTTATCTCCTCTACGGCCGGCTGTCGCGGTCGCCTACAATGATCGGACCGTGAGGATGAGCGGCCGATCCAGCCCTGGGCTCTTGCCGTCAGATCGTTTTCGGCGTCGGCCGTGGTGTTCTTTCTGCTGGCGCCGATAGTCGTCATCCTTCCGCTCGCCTTCACCTCGAGCGTCTTCCTCAACTATCCGATCGAGACCTTCTCCTCACGATGGTTCGACGAACTCCAGACTAACGACGTCTGGCGGCGATCCATCATCAACAGCCTCATCATCGGCAGCGGCGCGACCGATCGTCGCGACATTGCTCGGCACTTTGGCCGCGCTTGGGCTGCGCGAGCACGCACTTGCCCTTCCCGGACACGATCCGCACGGTTTTCCTGATGCCCATGGTCGTTCCCGCGGTCGTTCTCGGGGTCGGCATGCAGATGCTCTATGCGCGGCTCGGTTTGGGCAGTTCCTATCCGGGCGTCATCATCGCCCATGCGGTGCTTTGCATGTCCATTCGTCGTGGTGAGCGTCTCGGGCTCGCTCAGCGGGCATCGATCCCTGGATCGAGCACGCGGCGCATCGAGCCTGGGCGCGTCGCCCTCTACGGTGTTTCGCCTCATCACGCTGCCGACTTCCATGCCGGGCGTGGTGACGGGCGCGGTCTTCGCCTTCGCCACCTCACTGGACGAGGTGGTGATCACGCTCTTTGTCGCCGGCCCGAACCAGCGCACTCTGGCGCGGCAGATGTTCGCCAGCATCCGCGAGAACATCAGCCCGGCGGTCGCGGCGGCCGCCTTCGTAATGATCGTCGGCACCTTGTGCCTGGCAGCGTTGGTGGCATTCATCAGGTGGCGCCGACAGAGCGCGGTGCTCAAGCCAATGCTGGGGCCCGCCTGAGGCTCAAGAGCGGCATCGCGGTTCATGTCTCTCGCCGCAGCGGTTCCTCGATCGCACAAGCGGGATGTCGAGTGCCCGCACTCACGAAGGACATCTCGTTGTCGGCCCCGGTCATCCGCGTTCAAGGAGCTGGCGAAGCGAGCCTGAGCGACGTGTTTCGGGGAGCCCGGCAATAGTGTTCGGTCAGGACCACTGGAATTTGATCCATGGGACTATCCTTGTTCATATTCAATGTCGGCGTTCCCGTTAAGCCCTTTCTCAGGCGGCCAGCCGCAATGACTTGATGTCCGTCTGATGAGACATCGGATCTGTCGCGGTCCTTCGCGTCCGGCTCAGCGCAGCGACTCCGGGCATTCAGGCAGGCGCTGCGGATCGCGCATCTCTGGCCACTCCCGCCTGCTCCAACGCGCAGAGCGGGAAGCCGGCGAGCGGCCATCGTCTCGATGAAGCGCTGACGCTCGGCGGCGCTCAGCCCGGTTCGTTGACCATGCCTTCGACCGTCAAGTCCGGGTGGCGTTTGAGCGCTCCCTCGACATAGGCTTTCGCCCGTCTACTTCGACCAGGCCGGCGAGCGAGCTGCTGCGCACGACCCACCTCCATTCGTTGTAAGTTGTCCGGGTCAGGCGCTCCAGCATCTTCACCGCGTCCTCATAGCGGCCGACCATGTAGTAGGCGTAGGAGAAAGGGCCGGTGGCCCACCGGGAGTAGTTTGGATCGAGGCTGGATTACCCGTTCGACCAATTCCGCACCGCGCTCGGGCTCGCCGAAGGTCGAGGCCCAACCGATATAGAAAGTCAGAACTTCGAACTGACCGGGAGCCAGGCGCAGGGCCGCGTCGAACTCTGCCTTGGCGCGTTCGAATGTCGCCTCTGTCACCAAAAGCTCATGCCATAGACGGCGTGCGCCTCGGCATCGCTCGGGTCGAGCTGGACGGCGCGCTCGGCGGCCTGGCAGAGAGGGCCCGGTTTTTGTCGGGTTCAACTCCGAAACCGGCCAGCATACCATGGGAATGGTAAAGCTCGACCCAGGCGCGGGCAAGGCCGGGGTCCAGCTCGACCGCGCGGGTGAGCAGCCTGACGGCTTCCTCGACATCCGCCTGTTGACTTGCTCGAGCTTTTCGGTGCCGAGCAGATAAGAGTTCGTAGGCATTGAGATTCTCCGGCGGCTTTCGGTGGGCGGTGATCGGCCCGGCCTCCTGGACCAGACCTGCGCCGCCGCCGAGACGGTTGCGATCTGCTCGGCAATTTCGGTCTGGATGGCGAACAGGTCCTTGTCCGGCCGGTCCCAGCGCTGCGACCAAAGATGTTTGCCGGTTTTTGCGTCGATGAGCTGCGCCGTGATTCGCACGCGGTCAGCCTGGCGCTGGATGGAGCCCTCGACCACAAAGCCGCGCCAAGCGCCTTGCCCACTTCACTCGGCATCGGCTGGCTTGTCCCGGTATGGTTCAGTCGAGTTACGGGCGATCGACCTGGAATTCAGGAAACCGCGCCAGATCGGTGATGATGTCTTCGGTGAGGCCGTCGGCGAGGCGTCCGGTCGCCTCGTCGCCGCCATAGTTGTC
Organism: uncultured Alphaproteobacteria bacterium; assembly: GCA_963763895.1. Classification (GTDB taxonomy): domain Bacteria; phylum Pseudomonadota; class Alphaproteobacteria; order Rhizobiales; family Rhizobiaceae; genus Neomesorhizobium. The sequence continues at coordinate 89,680 of CAVXQC010000008.1, forward strand.
GAACGGCAGCACCGCTACTGACGGCTTGCCGCTCACCGGTCGCAGTCGGCCAGAATTGCCAGGCCGACCCCGCCAGAACCAGAATCAAGGACTGGCACGGCTGCTGCTGCCCAAGCCCAGCGCGGAGCGATGCCGCGCTGGTCTGGCGTGCGGGCTTGTCCCTCGAGGATGACGCGGAAGGCCTGCACCGGTTCGGCGATGTTCTTCACCTTCTGCTCGCCCATCGGCTCGAAGCCGAAGGCCAGCTTCTTCTCGACCTCCCTGGCGACCTTTCCCGAGACACAGATGCCGCCCGGGTCTGCCAGCTGTTGAAGCCTGGCCGCGACATTGACGCCCTCGCCATAGCGGTCCTCGCCCTCGACGATCACCTCGCCGAGATTGATCCCGATCCTGACCTGGATCCGCTGATCCTCGGGAACGGCGGCATTGCGTTCGGCCAGCCCGCGCTGCAGCGAGACGGCGCATTCCACGGCATCCACGACGCTGCCAAATTCGGCGAGCATGCCGTCGCCCATAAGCTTGAAAATCTGGCCGTGATGGCGGGCAATCTCCGGCTCAAACAGTTCCTTGCGTCCGGCACGAAGGCGCTCGAATGTGCCGGCCTCGTCGCGTTCCATCAGCGCGGAATAGCCCACGACATCGGCAGCGAGAATGGCAGAAAGCTTGCGGTCCATCAATCCGGGCTCACTTCATCGACCGAGAACTCGAAGCGGGCCGGCGGCGGATCCGAGATACTCGTTCTTCTGCTCGAACGTGCCGGAGGGATTACGGAAACCGCGCCGCAGTTAGTCAGGTCTCTCGGATAGGCGTTGCACAGAAAGCCGCCTTGAATCCAACTCTTTCCCTGTTGGACCGTGAGCCGAACGGTGACGCTGGTGGACCCGTCCGCGGACGTGCTGGCTTTGTAGTCGCCACCTCCGGCGCGATCCGGCGCCCGCGCAACTCGTGGCCGAAGAGAGCGACTTGATCTCGGCTTCGGTCAGCCGATCCTTCGAACGGGGATCGACGTCCGGCAGGCAGTTCCGGCACCCCGGCCTTGGCCAATCCCGCAAGCAGCCGCTCGATGTCGGCCTCATGCTTGAACACGAAATAGTGCTGCGTGAGCAGCCAGCCGGCTCGCCCTCGCCTCCTTCCGCAGGACCGTCTTGAAACTTCTCCTTGGTGGCCGCGATCTCGGCGCTGCGGCCAAGATGCGCCATAGGCCGACAGAAGCACCTGCAAGCCGTAGAATTTCGGCCACGGCTCGCGCGGGAGGGTCGATCTTCTGGAGGACGGCGCGGCATCCTCGAAGCGGCCCTCGCCGAAGGCTGCCAACCCCGCCTGGTAGTGGCGCCAATCCGTCCAGCCGGATCGACGCGGATCGCCGCGTCGAGATTGGCGCGCCTCCTTTGGGCGTCCATCGAAGATCAGCGCCTGACTCAGTCCCTCGATAGATCCAGGGGATCGCTGGGGTCGAGCGCAACGGCCTTGTACAGGGCGATGGCCTCGTCGGATTTCCGCTCGCGGACCAGCAGACTGGCGATGAGCTGATAGTAGGGCGCCGAAGGATGTTTGGACGCGGCTGCAAGAAATATGTGAGTTGGCATCGACCTCGTCCCACGACAGGCCCAATGCCTTGACGCGCTGGTCGTCGGCGTCCCAATGGAGCCAAGCAAGCATGGCGCTCGCCGCGCCATAGTCCGGATCGAGCGCGAGGGCGCCCTGAAAATAGCTCGCGGCCTGGGCATATTCGGCGGGAGTGTTGTCGCGAACATAGATCTCCATGCCTCGGAGATAAGCGTCGTATGCGGCAGGATTGGCGGTGCCGCCGGCGGTGTCGGACTTGCCCTGCCCGTTGATCAGCCGGAGCTTGAGCGCCCCGGCGATGCTTCCGACGACCTTGTCCTGCAGCGCGAACACGTCTGCCCACTGGCCGTCGAAGCGCTCGGCCCAGACATGGCCGCCCGTCTCGGCATCGATCAGCTGGGCGTTGAGCCGCATGTCCTCGCCTGCCCGGCGCGTGCTGCCTTCCAGGATGTAGCGGACGCCGAGTTCCTTCGCGATCTGCGCCGGCTGCACGGCCTTGCCCTTGTAGGTGAAGGCGGCATTGCGGGAGATGACGAAGAGGCCGGGGACGCGTGCAAGCTCGGTCGTCAGGTCGTCGGTGATACCGTCGGCGAGATAGCCTTGCTCCTTGTCGTCGCTGAGATTGGCGAAGGGCAGAACGACCAGCGAGGGTTTGCCCTCGGCCAGCGCCGGTTCTGTTTTGACGACCGCCTCGGGAGCAGGCGTCCATGCGAACCAGTAAGCTGCCCCACCTGCCAGAAGGAGCATCCCGACGGCCACCACCGCAACACGGGCGGCAAGCGCTGCGCGCCAGCACGAGGTGTCTCGTCGGCGCGCCTCGAGCTGCGCCCGGTAGGCGTCACCGGCTCCGCGATGTTCTTGACCCTGTGCTCGCCCATTGCCTCGAAGCCGAAGGCAGCTTCTTCTCGACTTCGCGCGACCTGGCCGACACCCAGATGCCGCCGGGCTCCGCCAGCTGCTCCAACCTTGCGGCAATGTTGACGCCCTCGCCGTAACGGTCGTCGCCCTCGACGATGACATCGCCGAGATTGAGGCCGATACTCAGGTGGATGCGCTGATCGTCCGGCACTGCGCATTGTATCCTGAAGCCCGCGCTGCAGGCGACCGCACACTCGACAGCGTCGACGACACTGCCGAACTCGGCAAGCAGCCCGTCGCCCATCAACTTGAAGATGCGGCCGTGGTGCTCCTTGACGAGTGGTTCGAACAGTTCCGGCGCAGCGCCATCAACCGCTCGAACGTGCCCTGCCTCGTCCCGCTCCATGAGTGCGGAGTAGCCGACCACATCGGCGGCAAGGATAGCAGCGAGTTTTCGGTCCACGACCGCCCCTCTTGCTTGTTTTTTCTTTTAGCGAGCGACAATAACATGAAACGAACAAACAAGCACTTCCGAACAAGTGCTGACTCGTTCGCAAGCTGCTTAGTAAATGTTTTCCGATCCTTACGCTGTCAGCCGTCAAAAAACTGCCGGATAGTTGTCGCGAAAGCAGCCATCTCGACAAATGGGATGCGTTAGTTGGGGCAAGGAGTGCACAAATCCATTGTCGCACCCAATCCCCATCTCCATATGGATGTTGAAGGCACGGAGGACGGCATGTCACCGTTCGATGAAGGAGTTGTCGCCGCTGAGACAGGGATGAGCAAGGACGACAATCCCTATCGACCGGGAACGGATGCACATAGTGATTGGAACGCCGGTTACGAGGCCGCTGTCGAAGCAAATGAGGCAAACAAGTTGGACAACGAATAAATACCGACCTGGCGCGGACTACACATCGTCGGGGTCGATTACCGGTCGCAGCCGCAACACCATGTCAAAACTCATCCGCCGACGGTACTCGTTAAGCCGCCTTTCAGGTGGCCACGCAGTGAATACGTTCTTGCCGTCGCTCAGGACAAAACCCGTTCATTTTGGGTCTGGAGCTTTACGGAATAGATTCCCATCCGCCGCGTCCTCATCTCGACCAGCTGCGCCCGTCCGCGCTTGATGTTGCGCAGCATCTGGGAGAACTCGCCCGGTGCGAGGATGATGCCGTATCGCGCAAGCAACTGGCGATGAAAATGCCAAAGTTTCTGTGGAATGGAACGCCCATCCCAGCGCGGGTCAAAATCGATGTCATTCGTCATGCTTGAACTCACGGATAGCGTGACGCGGGCTCGTCGAGCAGACACGTCGGGTAAGGTTTGCTTGGGGAATGAAGTGGTCGCAGATCCGGTCGGCTGACGGGCGCGGCGGCAATCAGGCCATCATTCGCGAAATAAGGCGCGCAGCTTCTGCACCCGATCCTGGGTGGGTGGCGGATCGGAATCCCGACTTGCCTGCCTTATAACTTCAATCCAGAACAATTCATGCTTTGAGGTGGTTGCCCGTGCAACCGGCTGTGGAAAGCGACATGTCGGCATGCGTGCACAGCTCATTTGCCGAAGATCGCGCGAATGGCCTTTTGAGCCTTCGCAGTCAGGCTCGGGTCAGAGTGATTCGACGCTTCGAGGATCGTGTCCAGCCAGGCCTTTTCGTTGTCGGTAATGATCGCACCGAATATCTGAGCGATGGCGAGCGATGTCGTATCCGTGGCCAGCTGCTCCACCGCCATCCGGAAAAGCATCGCGGGATCGCATTCTAAGGCTTTTGCCAACCCTGGCACCCGGTCGAGTGGAAGCTTCGCCGCCCCACTCTTCACCATTGCCAACATGTTCGGCACTCGAAACCCTGCCTCCGCAGCTATCGCGATCTGGGTCTTTCTGGCTTTGAGATCCGAAATTCTTCTTTCGAGATATTTGACCAGTCGCGTATCGGCATATGGCCTGCCGGTTTTGTGTTTCATTTGTCGCTCGTCCTTCTGATTTCGCAACGTTATTTGCGCTGCTCGAATTCAGTTATAGCGATCTCGATTAGGACTGCGTGTCGGGGAGAATGGGGTTCAAGTGACGGGCGAAATGCCGTTCACCGGCAGGCGCGACTGTAGTTCGTCGCGGTGGCGACTGTGTCGTATTGGCGCCAGATTGATGCGCAGCTAGCTCCTTAAAGTATTCTTGCAGCCGCACTTTACGCGTAACATGCGGCACTGTGAGGCGACGAAGCGCCCGCCTACAACGCGCATTGTAGGCGGGCAGTGGTCCCGTAGCTCAGTTGGAAGAGCGTCGGTCTTCGGAACCGATGGTCGCGGGTTCGAGCCCTGCCGGGACCGCCATTTTATTTTGCAGGAGTGTAAATAGTTATGACCGGCAAAATCGAAGCGGCCGTGGTTTGGTTGCTCGAGGTGGACGTAAGGCCGGTCAGGCCTTGGTGCCGCAGTTGAAAACGAAGTTCGGACTATCTGCCTCAGACGCTATTGTTGCCCTCCGGCGGGCACGGGTCATAGAGATCAATCGCATACCACTGGCGCAACGGACCGGCCGAAATCAACCCTGATTATGCTTGAAAGGCCCGCCGTCGCTCCTGTAATGGAATGGGTCGGGTTTATCTGCGCTTGAAGCGACCGTCTTTGACTTGACTTCGAAAACGCCGTTGCCGATTTGGTTGTAGAAATCGTCCCGGAGATCGCCCCACGTGCCGAGATAGCCATGGCATCGGCTGCAATTGATGGACGTGCTTTCCACAGCGTTATCGGGAATGTCTAGCCCGTCTTATGCACGATGATGTGTCTGAGGGGTTGGCGGATATAGCCTAAGAGATTGATTTGGCGTAGGATTCGGTTGTCTAAGCCCATCCTGTCGACCACATCTCGCGAGCCACACCCGCCATGAGCGACGATACGTTGCTGCCGTTCTCATTTCCAGCCGTTGGACGCAAGAAGATCACAGCCGCGTTTGACGGCGGGCGCATCACCTCGGATGGTGGCGTCATGTTGTTGGCCGCGGCCGAGCGGCGCCTGCGACTGGCCGACCGGCTTGCCGCCGCGATCGACGATCCGCGTGATCCAGAGCGGGTGACGCATGCGATGGCCGATATCCTGCGCGCCCGCATCTTTGCCATCGCCTGTGGCTATGAAGATGCCAATGATCTCGACCGGCTGCGCACCGATCCGGCCTTCAAGCTCGCCTGCGGGCGGCTGCCCGACAATGGGCTCGATTTGTGCTCGCAGCCGACATGCTCGCGCCTGGAGAACCTGCCGGACCTCAGAACCGTCATCCGCCTCGGCTGGGTGCTGGTTGATCTGTGGCTGTCGAGCTATGCCGCGCCGCCCGAGACGGTGACGCTCGACATCGACGACACGCTTGATGTCGTTCACGGCCATCAGCAGCTGTCGCTCTTCAACGCCCACTACGATGAACGCTGCTTTTTGCCGATCCACATCTACGATGCCGCCACCGGCCGCCCGGTTGCCATGATCCTGCGTCCGGGAAAGACCCCGACAGGCAAGGAGATCCGTGGCCATCTGCGCCGGCTTGTCCGGCGCATCCGCGCCCACTGGCCAACAACCCGCATTCTGATCCGCGGCGATGGTCATTATGGCCGGGCGCAAGTCATGGCATGGTGCGAGCTCAACGGCGTCGACTATGTCTTCGGGCTCGCCGGCAATGCGGTTTTGAAGCGTCTCGTCGATGAAACCGCCGATGACATCCGCACCCGCCGCGCGCTCGAACACGAGCCGGCGCTGCGCGGCTATGCCGAAACCCGATACAAGGCGAAATCCTGGAAGGCTAAACGCCGCGTCTGCGCCCGCATTGAGGCAACCACGATGGGCCTCGACATCCGCTTCGTCGTCACCAACCTCGCCAACGGCTCGGCCGAGCACATCTACGACGTCATCTACTGCGCCCGCGGCCAGGCCGAAAACCTGATCAAGATGCACAAGAGCCAGCTCGCCTCCGACCGCACCTCCTGCCGCTCGCCGATCGCCAACCAGGTCCGCCTCGTCCTGCACACCGCCGCCTACTGGCTGATGCTGACGCTGCGCGAGGCGGTGCCCAAAGCCCATCAGCTCAGCAAAGCCGAGTTCGTCACGCTGCGCCTTAGGCTCCTCAAGCTGCGGCGCCCGCGTCAGCGAAACTGGCTCGCGCATCCCGGCTCGCCTTCGCCGCCGCCTGTCCCGAGGCCCGCCTATTCCGTGCAATCGCCATCACGCTGCAGCCGGCACCACCTTGAGCGCCGGGGCATCGAAGCCCCGCTGAGCCCGACACCTTGACCCCTCCAGCGCGTTGGACCGAATTCCAACCCAGCCGCGGTGAAAAAGACGCCTCAAACGTTTGCGCCAGCTGGCTCGGGCGGCAGGTCGTGCAATCGCCCTCATGAATAAGACGGGCTAGCGTAATGGTGATCCGGCCCAGCAGGTCAAGGGCGTATCGTGGGATCTGGAAATGTGCAGAGCGCAAGCTCCGGACCGCCAACTTCAAGAATGCGAAGCCGCAGATCGGCGGCATCAGGAACCCCGGATATTTGGGCGCTCGCGCTTCAAGGCTGGTTGCGGCGCGCCCTAATGATACGAAACGTCGGATACTCACCCGACTTGCACGACATTTTGCGTCTTACGACTGTGTCAGGAACAGCCCTGCGTATCGATCGCAATCGCGGAACCAAGGCGGAGTTCTGGCGTGGCTCAGAAGCGACTTTGAATGTTTCGAACGATGAGACGGCATGAAAGTAGATTGCGAGACTCCTCTTTAATGACTAAAGCGATGTCGACATTCAAACGGAGGCATCGGAATGGCGAACGCACGCAACATCGTAACTCTTTTCGGCCTGCTGGCCGTGATAGTCACAGGCCCTATCCGTGCCCAGGACGCCAAGACCCTCGCGATTACGGACGACCGTGGAGTCGAGGTGGAGGTCCCGGCTCAGCCGAAGCGGATCGCCTCGATCTCCTACTTCGCAGATGACGTAGCGCTCGCTCTCGGCATAAAGCCCGTAGCGAGCACTTACATGACGGCCGGACGCGAGCCCGACTTCTTGCTCGGGCTGACCAAGGACATGAAGCAGATCGGCCAACGCGCCAAACCAAATCTCGAACTCCTTTCGGAAGCCAAGCCCGATCTGATCGTCGCCATCCGCCGCTACACGGTCGGCAATGCGCCGCAGCTTGAGAAGATCGCCCCTTACGTCGCCTATAATATGGAACTCCTGGACGGCAGCGACCGCGAAATCGCCGAGCTGTCGAAAGTCCTCGGCAATCCCGAGCGCGGGATGCAGTTGAACAAGGAGTTCCGCGAGCACCTGGCGGACTTCATCGCCAAGGCGCCGAAGGACGTGCACCCCCGTTTCGCGATCATGTGGGGCGGCGAGACACCCTTCGCATTCCACACCGAGAACACGGCTGCATCCATCGTCTCGGCGATCGGCGGCGACAACATCGCCGGAAAGATGACGCCTGGCGGCGAGTTCGGCATCGACCTCAGCCTCGAAACGATGCTCGAGAAGGACCCGGAAGTTCTTTTCATCTACGACTCTGGCCCGGACCGGCCGCATGAGAACAATCCGATCTGGCAGGAGCTCACAGCGGTGAAGAACAGGCGGGTCTTCTACGTCGGCGATCAATGGGTGGAGACGAACGGTCCGATCGCCCGGGAGATCGTGCTGCGGGAGGCTGCCTACTATCTCTATCCCGATGTCTTCCCGGCGGTCGACGTGAGGGCGGAAGCCGCCAAGATCATCCCGGCCGAAGCTCAGAAGTAGCGGGCCGATCGCAACGACGATGGATGCGACGGAAATCCTTGATCGCCATCGGGTTCATCGTCGTCGCGACACTGTTGATCATCGTCCTTGGCCTGCTGCCCGGCGCCAAGACGCTGTCTTTCGAAAATGTCCTGCGTGTGCTCTGGGCTCCCGACGGCAAGATCGAGTCCATCCTCGTCTGGACGCTGAGGCTGCCGCGAAGCCTCGCGGCCGCCGTCGCGGGGGCTGGCCTGGCTGTCTCGGGCTATCTCTTGCAGACGCTGACCCGCAATCCGCTCGCCGATCCGGGGATCACGGGCGTCACTGCCGGAGCGATCGCCCCGATCGTGGCCTGCTTCGTTTTCCTGCCCTGGCTTTCGTCCGTTTATTACCCCTTCGTTGGCCTGGCAGGGGGCCTCGCCGCCGCGTCGGTGACGTTCTGGGTGGCGCGCGGCGGAAACGGACGTCCGCTTCATCTGGCGCTCGGCGGCGTCAGCGTATCGCTGTTCCTCGGTGCAATCACAATCTACGTCCTGCTGCTGGCCGGGCCGCAATCCACCGCCCTCCTGTTCTGGTTGTCGGGCGGCTTCCAGGGACGAAGCTGGTCGCATCTCGTCCATATGTTGCCCTGGGTCGCGCTTGGAGTGGCGGGCGCACTGTTGTTGCACAGGGTAATCGCCATGTTTGCGCTAAGCGACCATGCTGCGGCAGGCATGGGGCTTCAGCTCAACATCTGGAAGCCGGTGCTGCTCATTCTCGGGATCTGTCCCGTGGCTGGCGTCGCTCCCATCGCCGGTCCCGTCGCCTTTGTCGGCCTTGCGGCACCGCACATCGCTCGGCTTCTGAACCCCAGGGAGCAGCCTGGGAAACCGCCCTCACGGCGGCCATCGGAGCGCTTATTGTAACCTGTGCTGATCTGGTCGGCCGCACCATCGCGATACCGAAGGAACTGCCCGTCGGCATCATAACGGCGCTGTTAGGTGGACCGATCTTCATCTACCTCATCCAGCGCGGGCGTCTCGATTTCAAGGCGGAATACCCATGACGGCCGCCTCCCGGATGCCGAGCAAATCAAATCTCTGGCTGTTGCCGGCCGCCGCCGCGTCGATTCTTTTTTCATTCGCGGCCGCGGTGTTCCTCGGCGTGGTGGACATTCCCGCCGCGGACATTGTCTCGGTGCTGACAGGAGCCGGTTCGCCGGATGCTCACTCCATCATCTTCGACATAAGGCTGCCGCGCATCGTCACGGGCATGCTTGCCGGAATCCAGTTGGCGGTTGCCGGCTTGATCCTGCAGACGATCACGCGAAACCCGCTCGCCGACCCATCGCTGATCGGGGTGTCGCAGGGCGCAACGCTGACGGTGACCGTATTCCTGCTGTTCACCGTCTATATCTTCAATCCGGGGTCGAACACGGTGGCCGAACTTCCGATCGCCTGGCTGCCGGCGGCCGGAATGGTGGGCGGCATGGCGGCCGGCGTCATCATCTACCTGCTGGCTTTCCGGCTCGACCTCAGCCCGCTCCGGATCACGCTCTGCGGGATCGCCATCGGCGCCGTGCTCCACGCCATCGCCATCGGATTGATCGCAGGCTGGGGATCGGCGCGGATCGAGATCATTCTCGAATGGGTTTCGGGAAGTCTCTATGCGCGCACGTGGGATCATGCGCTGTTCCTTCTGCCGTTCACCGTTGCGGGTCTGGCTGTCTTGCCATTGATCTACCGCCCGCTGGTGTTGCTGCAGTTCGATGCACCCGTTGCCCGCTCCTTCGGCCTTGCCTATCGCCGGCAGTTTTCCGTGCTGCTGCTGGTGTCCTGTGCGCTTGCGGCAAGCGCTGTCGGCGTGGTCGGTCCCATCGTCTTCGTGGGGCTCGTCGTTCCACATCTGGCGCGGTTCCTGGCCGGACGGCATTTCCCGCTGGTTCTTCCGATGACCGTCGTGCTGGGCGCCGTGATCGTCACGCTCGGCGATCTGATCGGCCGCCTGCTGGGCGGAGCCGAGGAAGTGCCGATCGGCGTGGTCACGGCGCTCGTCGGCGTGCCGGTCCTGCTCGCCCTTCTCCGCAAAGTTCCCTGAGATCGCGCATGCCTCTGACCTGCTCGCAATTGTCGGTTCGCTACGGTCGCCGCCAGGCGCTGGACGGCTTCCAACTGTCCTTGCAGAAGGGCGAAATCCGGGCCCTTATCGGCCCGAACGGCTCTGGCAAGAGCACTGCCCTGCAAGCGCTCGCCGGCCTCATAGCGCCCGCCGGTGGACACGCGGCGATCGAGGGTATTCCGGTGGCGTCGATGTCGCGGCGCGCCATCGCCAGGAAGCTCGCCTTCCTGCCACAGCAACCCGCTGCTCCCGATGAGATGACTATCGCGCAGCTCGTGCGGCAGGGCCGCTTTCCCCATGTCGGACTCTTCCGGTCCTATGACCGCAAGGATGAAGAAGCCATCGAGTGGGCTCTCGAAAGCACGGGCCTTACGAGCCTGGCGGATCGAACGCTTCAGGAGCTTTCCGGCGGCGAGCGGCAGCGCGCCTGGATATCCGCGGCGCTGGCGCAGGAGGCAGGCATCCTGCTGCTCGACGAACCGACGTCATTCCTGGATATCGGATATCAGGTGGAGGTTCTGGATCTTGTCCACCGCCTCAGCCGGGAGAAGGGCGTGACGATCGTCATGGCGATCCACGACATCAACCAGGCGATCGCCGTCAGTGACCGCATCTCGCTGCTGGAGCAAGGTGAACTGCGCTTCGACGGCGAGCCGAGGGCGCTGGCAGAAAGCGGCCTGATCGAGAAGACGTTCCGGGTGAAAGGGCGGTTCGTCGAGGTTGCACCCGACAAGCCGCCGCATTTCGACGTCGAGCTTGCGCGGTTGATCGTCCGGACGCTTGACGAGGCGGAAGACGATCTTCGTCTGGGTGTAATAGTTCAGGGCGTCGGCGAAATCCGGCGTCCAGCCGTCCTCGACGAAGGGAATAAAGCCGTCATATTCCAGCTTCCGGCCGGAAACCTCGAAGCCCGCCCTGGCGAACGTCCGGCCGTAGTCGGAAATCGAGCGGTCCTGCACCACGGTATTCGTTCGCTTCGCCACCAGATCGCGCCATTTTGGCCAGAGCGGATTGTCGGTGTGGCAGCCAGTGACGGCATAATAGACGCCGCCGGGCTTCAGAGCCTTGAAGATATCCGCGGCGTGGGCGTCGATGTCCTCGACGAGGTAGATAACCTCGTGGCTTATCGCGAGATCGAACTCCTCAACCCAGCCATCGAGGGTTCCGCTGACAGCGTGCTGGACAGGAAGGTTTCCTTTCAAGGACTCGGCCTTGGCGATCGATTGTTCAGCGATATCGATGCCGAGTGCCTTTCGGAACGGCCTGATCGCGTAAAGGTGCCGCAAAAGACCGCCCTGATTGCAGCCGAAATCGAGGACGCTCTTTTCTGAAAGGTCGCGCTCGACAATCAGGTCGAATAAATGGCGCCAGATCGGCGCATGGCCGTCGGACATTCTGTCTTCCGCGTCAGCGTCGACATACCAGCTGGTGATGGTTTTCTGGACGTCATGGCCCATTTGCAATCTCTCCAAGACGATATAGCCGATCCCGGTTCATAGGGTGGCCGGGGATGGGTGATAGGCAGGATCAACCGAAATTCAAACCTAATGTTTCCGAACGGGCGTCGACGTTCCATCATTCGACAAAAACGACGGCGTCGGCTTCGATTTCGACCTCGTAGTCGCCAATGAGGTTGCCAACTTCGACCAGCGTGTTGGCGGGCAATATTTCGCCGAAGACCCGGCCATGCGCTCGCGATACCGGTTCCCATTTCGAAGCGTCGCGAATGTAGATCCGCGTGCGGATGACATCGTCCATCTTGCCGCCCAGCGAAGCGATGGAGGCTGAAATCTTGTCGAGGATGTAGGTGGTCTGCGCACCGGCGTCACCCGGCGCCACGCAGCGGTCTGCCCCGTGCGTTGCGGTGGTGCCGGAGACGGAGATGCGCGTCGCCCACCCTGACGGCGCGGCTATACCCGGCGATCGGCTCCCAGATACTGCCCGACGATGCCCGCAGGCGACCAGGTCTGCCCGGGACCGGCTCAGCCCTGAATACCGAGGGTATGGCATCAAGATGGTGGCTCAGATCGCCCGACGCCGTGAGATAGGGCGGCCGCCGGTATTCGTCGCCACAGTCGCCAGGGATTGGCCGGCTTTCGGCGAAGGCAGCCTCCAGCCGTGCCTTGTCCTCGGCATCGAGATGCAGGTCGAGCAGCTTCAGATTGTCGGCGCGGTGCTCGCTCTCGGTGATCCGCGCGCCGATGATGGCAGCGCCTACCGCCGGGATGGCCAAGAACCCAGGCGGTCGCGACATTCGATATCGAAACGGAATGCTTGCGGGCGATCTCGTCGGCTGCCGACAGGATCGCCTGGAATGCCGCCCAGCCGCCGGCGGTGTCGATGAAACGTTTGTATTTGGACCGGCTCCAGTCGGCTATCGCTGTCGGTTCCGGCTTGCCCAGCCATTTGTCGGAAAGAAAGCCGCCGCAAAGCGTGCCGTAGGCCAGCAGCTTCACGCCTGAGTTCGCGCACACTTCTGAAAGTGGCCCGGCGGCGCGGCGGTCAAGCAGCGAAAACGAAACCTGGTTGCTGGCAAGGGGAATGCCGTCGGCGAGCGCCAGCGCCAGATGCGCGGCATCGAAATTGGTGACGCCGAGCGCGCCGATCAGCCCTTCCTCGCGCAGCCGGTTCATCTCGTGCAACGCGTCGAGCCAGGCCGGGATGATCGAACGTCCACCAGTGGAACTGCAGCAGATCGACTTTCTCCACTCCCAGCCGGTCGAGTCGCTCCTGGACGCCCTGCGCACCACGTCGGCGGTCATCGGACCGGGTTCCGGGCACCATTTGGTAAAGGCCAGCGGTCGCAGCGCCTCGCTCGGGTAGCGCGCCAGCAGGCGGCCGGTGATCAGTTCGGCGCTGCCATAGTGATCGGCCATGTCGAACGTATCGAAGCCGCCTTCGACGTAGGCTTGCAACGCGTCTGCAGCACGCTCGGGATCAAGCGGCGATGTCGCCGCGTTCGAGATCGGCGACCTGCCAAAGGCCGCAGATCAGCCGGCTCGGGTTCAATCCTTCCGCCAATTGGAAGCGATCAGGTTTTTTCGGCATGCGACGGGCTCGTTCGCAGGAGGATTGGCGGGCTGGTCGCCGGCAGCGGCGGCAGGCCCGACGCGATAGAACATCCGAACCTCGCCCAGAATGCCGCGCGGGCGCAGAAGCAGGATCGCGCAAAGTGCGGCCCCGATCATGACGATCTGCAGCGATGCGGCCCGCGCCTGCTGTTCCGGCGGAAACAGCGCCGACACCGCACTCGCCGAGACCGCCCAGATGCCCCACACGACAACCGCACCAAGAATGGCGCCGCGATTGTTGCCGGAACCGCCGACGATCAGCATCGCCCAGACCTGAAAGGTAAGCGTCGGCATGTAGTTGTCCGGAGCGATGAAGCCGATGAAATGCGCCTGCGTGGCGCCGGCAAGCCCCATGATGGCGCCGCCGATGGCAAACGCCTGGAGCCGGAACCGCACGGCATTCTTGCCGAGCGCAAGGGCGGCCGTCTCATCTTCGCGGATGGCGCGGAGCACCCTGCCCCAAGGGCTGCGCGCCAGCCGTTCCAGCGCGAGATAAAGCAGGATGACGATTGCCGCGAGCACCGCCAGATTGAGCGCGCTGAACAGCGACGGATTTCCGGCAAGGCTCGCGAACGGCCGTGGAATGAAGCTGATGCCGAAGGGGCCGCCGGTCACCGGCTCCAGGTTGAGCACGCACAGTTGCACCGCGACGGCGACGCCGAAGGTCGCGATCGCCAGATAGTCGGCGCGCAGCCTGATCGTTAGCGCCCCGACCAGGAAGGTCGCGAGACCGGTGGCCAGCGCGCCGCCCAGCCAGCCGATGACGATCGGCATGTCGAAGCCGCCGAAACGGCCCGGCGCATCGGGCGTGGTGAGAAGCGCCGAGACATAGGCGCCGATCGCCACGAAGCCGGCGATGCCGACATTGAAGAGACCGGTCTGGCCCCATTGCACATTGAGGCCGAGGCAGATGATGGCGTAGGTCAGCGCCATCGTCAGGAAGAATGCGCCATAGGCCATCAGGTCGAAAATCATTCCGGCCTCCCGAACAGGCCCTGCGGCCGCAGGAGCAGGATCATGACGAGGATGACGAAAGCGATCGCCGAGCGCCATTCCGCGCCGATCGAGCTGCACGGCCAGCGCCTCGGCAAGGCCGACGATCAGCCCGGCAATCATGGCGCCCGGCACGCTGCCGATGCCGCCCAGGATCGCGGCGGCAAACAGCGGCAGCAGAAGGTCGAGCCCCATCTGCGGGCGTATCTGCACCAGCAGTCCGGCCATCACGCCGGCGATGCAGGCGAGCCCCGCGCCAAGCACCCAGACCGTGCGGATCACCTTGCGCACATCGATGCCGACAACGCCGGAGAGCTGCTGGTTTTCGCTGACGGCGCGCATCGAGCGGCCGATCGCCGTGCGCGTCAGCAGAAGATGCACCGACGCCACGAGCACCGCCGCGACACCAAGCGTCAGTAACTGGTCCGGCGTGGCACGCAATCCGCCGCCCAGCGGAAACGCGATCTGCAGCGCCTTGGTGTAATAGGCCGGCTGCGAGGTGAAGATGAATTCGAGAAGGTTGCGCAGCGTGAGCGCTGCGCCAAAACTCGCCATCACCAGGATGATTACCGCGCTGCGGCGCTCACGCAGTGGGCCGAAACAGCACCGCGTCGACAAGCAGCGCCAGACCGGCGGTAAGCGGCTACGGCGATCACCGCCGCGATCGGCAGCGACCAGCCGAATGAAAACGGCCCGATCGGCGTCAGCAGTGAGCCGGAGAGATAGCCAAGCGCGCCGCTCAGCGCGAGGGCGAAATAGGCGCCCCAGGCAACGAACTCGCCATGCGCGAAATTGGCGAAGCGCAGGATCGAATAGGTGAGCGTGACGCCGATCGCGCCAAGCCCGATCATCGAGCCGGTGATGAGACCGTCCATCAGCGCTTGCGCGTTCATGAAGCAACCGGATTTTTGGCGTGGCGCGCGCCGAGATAGAGTTCGGCGATGATCGGATCGTCGGCAAGCTGCGACGCCGCGCCCTCATGCGCGATAAGGCCTTCGACGAGAATAACCGCCCTGTCGGCGATGGCGAGTGCGGCCTTGACGTTCTGCTCGACAAGGATGGTCGTCACGCCGGCTTCGTTGATGCCGGCAATGCGGTCGAAAACCTCCGATACGATTTTCGGCGAAAGGCCGGCGGACGGTTCGTCGAGGATCAGGACAGATGGCTCGACCACCAGCGCGCGAGCCACGGCCAGCATCTGTCTCTGGCCGCCCGAGAGCTGGCCGGCCCGGTGCGAGGGCCGCGAACCCAGATCGGGAAACATCGCATAAAGTGCCGCAATCCTTTCGTTTCGTCTTTCCTTCGGCAGGATGTTGGCGGCGATCTGAAGATTTTCGTGGATGGTGAGCGTGGCGAAGATGTTTTCCGTCTGCGGCACGAAAGCCAGCCCGTGCCGGATCTTCTCGTGGCTCGGCATGGCGGTGATATCGGCGCCGCCAAGCAGAACCATTCCCGAATGGATGGGAACCAGCCCGGCGATCGCCTTGACCAGGGTCGACTTGCCGGCGCCGTTGGGGCCGAGCAGCACGACGAACTCGCCTGCACGCACCGAAAAATCGACGCCACGCACAATCGGCAGGTCGCGTTCGTAGCCGGCGACCAGCGCCTGCGTGGACAGCACGAGATTCTCCGCAGCGGTCACTCCACACCTCCGAGATAGGCACTGACGACGGCGGGATGACTGGAAACTTCCGCCGGCGTCCCCTCTGCGAGCAGCTTGCCGGCCGCCATGACGACCACTCGGGGGCAAAGCCGCGCCACCATCTCCATGTTGTGCTCGATCAGCAAGATCGTCTTGCCTTGCACATTCAGCGCGTGGACGCGGTCGATGATGAATTCGAGCAAGGTCGGATTGACGCCGGCCGCGGGCTCGTCAAGCAGGATTACCTCGGGATCTGCCATCAGGATGCGCGCCAGTTCGAGAAGCTTGCGCTGGCCGCCCGACAAGACCCGCGCGGGTTCGTTCTGCAGCTTCGCCAGAATGCACGAAATCGAGCAGCGCCCGCGCCTTGTCGACCGCCGCCCGTTCTTCGGCCACAACCCGGCCGGCACGCCACGAAATTCATCCAGAAGCGCTCGCCCAACTGGTTCTGGGCGCCGGTCAGCACATTTTCGAGCACAGTCATTTCGGGAAAGGGGCGCGGAATCTGGAACGTCCGGCCGACGCCGCGCCCGATGCGCTTTTCGGGGCCTTCGCCCGATATTTCAACATCGGCGATCCTGATCTCGCCCGGATGTCGGCTTCAGGGCGCCGGCGATCAGGTTGAACAGCGTCGTCTTGCCGGCGCCGTTCGGGCCGATCAGCCCGACCATCTCACCACGGCCGCAACGCCATCGACATGCCGTCGACCGCCCGCAGGCCACCAAACTGCTTCACCAGGCCGCTGACCTCGATCAGAGGCGCATCGCCGTTAGCCGAACCGTTGGTCGAGAAGCCAGCCTGCATTCGAACTGACAAGCCCATTTGTGATCATTGATGTTTGATCAAACTATATTGACACTTTCGCGGATGGCAAGTAGAAAAACGTTGTCGGCTGCGATCGAAGGACTGCACGTTGAACGCCAACAATCTCCATTCCGTCGACCAGCGCGGCTCCAGCGCGTTCGAACGAAGGCAGGCCGGCCGACGCAGTGCCCTGGCGCCCGTCGGCCGCGAAACCCTGCATGAACGCGTCTATGCCGAATTGCGGCGCTCGCTGATCCACGGCGTGTTCGAAGCCGGCCAGGTATTGCGGATCGTCGAACTGGCGGAGACGTTGCAGACCAGCACGATGCCGGTGCGCGAGGCGCTGGCGCGGCTCGTCTCGGAACAGGCGCTCGAAGCGTTGCCCAACCGTTCCGTGCGCGTTCCGCTGGTCACCCGCGAACGGCTCGACGACCTTGCGCTGGCGCGGCCGCTGATCGAGGAGCAACTGGTGGCGCTGGCGCTGCCCAACCTCAGCAAGGACGATTTCAAGGAATTGCGGCGGCTGACGCTGGCCTGCGAGGCGGCTTTCAGGAGCGACGATCCCGACAAGGCGCGCACGACATCGGAGCTCAACCACGCCTTCCATTTCTACATCTATCAGGCAGCGCGGTCGGCCGTGCTCATCCCCATTGTCGAAAGCCTCTGGCTGCAGTCAGGCCCCTATGTCCGGGCCGCCGCCCATATCCATGACGAAAACCGCGGCATACCCGCTGTGCACCATCACTGGGCGCTGATCGAAGCGCTCGAACGCGGCGACAAGGACGGCGCCAAGCGCGCGCTCACCGACGACATCACCCGTTCCTTCGATCTCGTCCGCAGCCGCCTTGTCGCCGCCGGCAATGGCGACGGGCAGGAGTAGACGATGGCCGAGGGCAAGGACGAGACATTCGAACTTTACGACCTGCGGGTCGAAGTCACTGCGCCCGAGGGTGGCCCGATCTATTGCGGCGCCAAACCCGGCGACCATTTCGAACTGCGCGGCGAGATGCTCTTCCTGCCCGAGGGCCAGGGCTTTTCCATCTATTCACTGGCTTCGGTGCTGCCGCTGCTGGCGGCAAAGCAGCGTCCCACCCATCAGAACGACTGGATGACGACGGACGCGGAGGTCGCCTGCCCCGATCCCAATTGTTCGACCCGGCTGCGCATCACCCGCACGGGCCTGCGCCGTTTCAACCATTCCGACACCACAGCCGTCCCCCTTCCCGGCGCTTGAGAACAAACATGCAGAATTTTCGACTGACGCCGGACTATGAAATATCGCGTGTCATTCGCGGTGGCTGGCAGATGGCCGGTGGCCACGGCGAAGTCCGCTCCGACGAAGCCATGGCCGACATGACGGCGTTTGCCGACGCCGGCATAACCACGTTCGACTGTGCCGACATCTACACCGGCGTCGAAGAACTGATCGGCCGCTTTCGTGCCCATTACCGCAACCTGCGCGGCCAGGAGGCGCTCGACCGCATCCACGTCCACACCAAGTTCGTGCCCGATCTCGACATCCTTCCACACATCAGGAAACAGCACGTCGAAAGCGTTATCGACCAGTCACTGCGCCGGCTGAAGACGGAGCAGCTGGATCTCGTCCAGTTCCACTGGTGGGATTATGATCAGCCGCTGTGGCTCGAAACGGCGAACTGGCTCGAAGAGCTTCGCCGCGCCGGCAAGATCCGCAACATCGGCGGCACCAATTTCGACACCGAACATATGACCGCCATCATCGACAGCGGCGTGCCGCTTGTCTCGATGCAGGTGCAGTATTCCCTGCTCGACACCCGGCCGCAAAAGACGATGGTCCCGGCAATTGCCGAGCGCGGCGTCTCGCTGCTCTGTTACGGAAGCGTCGCCGGCGGCTTCCTCAGCGACCGCTGGCTGGGTGTTGCCGAGCCCGGCGAGCCGTTGGAAAACCGCTCACTCACGAAATACAAGCTCATCATCGACGACTTCGGCGGCTGGGACTTGTTCCAGTCGCTGCTCAAGGCTTTGCGGGACATCGCCGACCGCCACGAGACCGACGTGGCGACGGTGGCAAGTGCTGCCGTGCTGCGGCGTCCGGGCGTCGCCGGCGTCATCGTCGGGGCGCGCAACCGCGCCCACCTCGCCTCGAACCTTGCAATATCCGACATCTCGCTGACGCCCGGTGACATGACGAGCATTGACGCCGTGCTGGCTTCGGCAAAGCCGCTCTCCGGCGATGTCTATGCGCTGGAGCGTGACCGCACCGGCCGCCATGGCTCGATCATGAAATACAACCTCAACAAGGGAGCCGCCTGAAAGCCGCTCGACAAATCTGCCTGAACCATCGGCTGGCAGGGAACCTGGCCAAACAACAAGAAAGGGGAATGGAAATGAAAAAGACAACGCTTCTGACCACCGCGCTTACGGCTTTGGCGCTCGGCGCCATCGCACCGGCCAAAGCTGCGGATTGCGACATCACCATAGGCATGGTGATGGAACTGACCGGCCCGGCCGGCGCCTACGGACAGGCCGGCGCGAAGGCTGTCGACATGGCGTTCCGCGACTTCAATGAGGCCGGCGGCGTCGGTGGCTGCAAGCTGGTCACCGACACCCGCGACAGCCAGAGCCAGGGCACCGTCGCCGTCGACCAGGCGACGCAGCTCGTCAACATCAAGAAGGTGCCAGTGATCATCGGCGGCATCATCTCCTCGGTGTCGATCCCGATCCTCACCTCGGTCACGGCGCCCGCCGGCGTAGTGCAGGTTTCGCCGGCCTCGTCCTCGCCGACGCTGACCGAGCTCGGCCGCGACGGCAAGACCAATGGGGTATTCTTCCGCACCATCACTTCCGATGCGCTGCAGGGAACCGCCGCCGCCCGGTTCGCGCTCGACCAGGGCCTGAAGAAGATCGCCATCGTCCATGTCAACAACGACTTCGGCGTCAACATGGTGCGCGAATTCAAGGCGGCTTATGAAAAGCTGGGTGGCGTCATCACCTCGGTCACGCCATACAACGAAAAGCAGGCCAGCTATTCGGCGGAGGCGACATCTGCAATGGCGGGTGAGCCCGAGGCACTCTATCTCGTCAGCTATCCCGTTGACGGCGCGACGATCGCGCGCGCATGGATTTCCAATGGTGGTCCGCAGAAATTCCTGCTCAACGATGGCATGAACTCGTCCGACTTCGTGGCGGCAGTCGGGGCGCAATATCTGGAAAACGCCTTCGGAACCTCGTCGGGCACCAGCAAGACGGCGTCGACCGAATATTTCAACGCCAATTTCGAAAGCTTCTCCAGCGGTATCAAGCCGGATGCTCCGGCTGCCGACCGTTCCTATGACGCCGGCGCCATCGTGGCGCTTGCCGTCGCAAAGGCGGGCAAGGGTGACGCTGCGGCAATCAAGGCGGCAATTCCGCAAGTTGTTGCCGAAGGCGGCGAGCCGATCCATGCTGGAAAAGAGGAGTTCGCTAAGGCGCTGGCGCTAATCCAGGAAGGCAAGCCGGTCAAGTATGAAGGCGTCATCGGCCCGGTCAGCTTCGACGAGTATGGCGACATCACCGGCCCGTTCCGGCTGTGGCGCATCCAGTCCGGCGAAGTGAAGACGGTCGGCGAGATGAGCGCCGACGACGTGACCAAACTCAAGGCCGAACTCGAAAAATAGCGAGACCGACCTGGCTTAAGTATCTGGAGCCCGAGCAGTCCCACGACTCAGAAGCCGACGGCGAGAGCGAGACAGGCGGACGCGATAGCGAACGCCTGTTTGTCCCCGTGCGGGATCGAGGATGCGAAAGAACGATGCTACCCGCTCCAGCAATTTCAATTACTTACAAGACTAATCGCTTAACACGTTAAACTGTTTTACCGAAAGTTTTAGAGCTTACGCTCGCTTTTGGCCACATTGAGGTTACCTTGTTTCGAGTGTCTTTATAGCCGCTTCAGCGTGGGACTCCTCGAAATTTTCGAAGCGACGCTCGTCGAAGCAATGATGGACTTGTTGCCAGCGACGAAACGGCATGAAGTTTGGCCAGCAAACGCCTAGAAACGATCCTTGGAGCCAAGCTGCTACCTGATTGGAATTGTCAGCGTTTTCAGCTACTCTGAGGGTGCCTCGCGGCGGAACGAACTGGGTGGAGGGAGCATGCTTCTAACAAGCTCGCCGTTCGCATGAACAGGCCCCTCATCCTCCTTGTCGCGCTTTTCGTGGCATTCAGCCTGTTTTTCGGAGGCAGCGCCCAAGCCGAGAGGCGAGCGGCGATCGTCGTTGGCAATGGCGGATACAGTTTCGCTCCCCTGACAAATCCTCGAAATGACGCCAAGCTCATTGCCAACACACTGACCGAGCTCGATTTCGATGTCCTGCTTTTCTACGACGTAAAAAAAGCAGCCGTTAAGGACCTAAAGGAAGCAATCCGAGCGCACCTTGTCGGCGCGGACATGGCCGTTTTCTATTACGCGGGCCATGCCCTGCAGTTTGACCGCCAGAACCTATTGCTGCCTGTCGACACAGCCACATCCTCCGCAAAGGAGATCGTGGCCGATGCCATGCGCCTCAACGACCTCCTCGACATTGTGAAGGATGACCCGGTTGGCGTGAAACTCTTTATTCTCGACGCCTGTCGCGACAACCCTGCGGCTAAGGAAAAAGGCCTGGATGAGGGTCTCGCCTACACCGAAGCGGGGAGTGGGCAGGTTCTCATCGCTTTTGCCACGAGCGCCGGGGAAGTTGCCTATGACGGCACCGGGATAAACAGCCCGTATTCCTCCGCCCTGGCCAATGCTTTGCAGACGCCCAATCTGGATATCTACGACACGTTCCGGACAG
The DNA here is from genome assembly GCA_963763895.1 of uncultured Alphaproteobacteria bacterium. Classification (GTDB taxonomy): domain Bacteria; phylum Pseudomonadota; class Alphaproteobacteria; order Rhizobiales; family Rhizobiaceae; genus Neomesorhizobium. The sequence goes on from CAVXQC010000008.1 coordinate 111,241, forward strand.
TGCGCGGGGACGTCCGCCAGGCGACGGGTGGATTTCAGATCCCGTGGATCACGGGCTCGATCGAAACGAAATTCGTGTTCAGGGAAGGCGCCGCAGATACCGCAACTGCCGGGTCGGAACAGCCGGCGGAGGCCGGAAGCGGCCTTTCAATCGACGAAGTGCTGTGGTCCTTCATCAAGGACAGTCCGAACCCGGAAGATTTCGGCCGTTTTGCAAAGGTCTTCCCGAAGAGCCGTTTCGCCCAGGAGGCGACCCAAAAGAGCCAGGTAAAAATGGCGGCGCTTTCCCAGCGTGGCGTCTTCGTCAACGGCGCCCTCACCTCCGCTCCGATTGCGGCCGACGTCCTAGTCGTCGGAGAAAGCAGGGCCGCGAGCGAAGAATTCGTTTTCCAGCAGGCCGGCGAACGTGCCGTCAGCGAGACGTTTCGTGTGTGGCCATCGGAGCTACCCGACACTCGGCAGGGCATGAAGGCGCTGGTCACCGATTGCGACCTTTACGCTGCCGACCCCAACGACCCGCAGCGTTCTGTGCCGGGGGTTACCAATGAACTCGTTAACGTTCGTGATGCGCTGCGAGCCTGCGCCTTCGACCTCGCAGACGACATCAACAATCCTCGTCTGCTGTTCCAGTTCGGCCGCGTTCTTGAGATTTCAGGGCGCTACGATTGGGCCGAGCATTATTATGAGCTCGCGGGCAAGCAGCAATACAGCGCTGCACTTGTGAACCTCGGCTACATGGCGCGCGTCGGTATGGGGCGCGAGGTCGATTACGCGCGGGCGTTCGAGTACTACATGCAGGCTGCCGCCTTGGGTAATCTCCGGGCACGTACGAATGTCGGCACAGCATATATGCGTGGCCAAGGCGTGCCGGAACTGCCGGAGGAAGGCGTTCTATGGTACGGCTGGCCGCTTCCAGCGGATGGTCGAATGCAATGACCGCCCTTGGTGACGCCTATCGGCGCGGCACCGGGGTCAAAAAGACTTCGTCAAGGCAGCAACCCTTTACACCGCTGCTTCCGATGCGGGCCAGATCGACGCAATGACTAGTCTGGGCCGCGCTTATGTCGATGGCTCCGGCGTAGAGAAGGACGTCAAGCGTGGGCTCGGGCTGCTGATGAAGGCGACCGAGATGGGGAACCAGTATGCGCCGCGATATGCCGGCCAGCTCATTCTCAAGGGAGAGGGCGTTGATCGCGACGCCAAGCGCGCGCTTGGCTTGTTCGAACTGTCCGCTCGCCGCGGATTCGAAGACGCCTATCTTGATCTCGCAGAGGGATACAGGGATGGCTCCTTCGGAAAGGCGGATTTGCCTCAAGCATACTTCAATGCCGCCTTGGCGGATCGCTTCAAGGTCGACAAGGCCGGAGAACTCAAGGAAGAGATCGGCAAGAAACTGAAACCCGATGTCCGGCGGAAAGTGGAAGCAGACGCGCAACTGTTCATTGAACAGAACGGCAAGTAGGCAACGGCACGGAGGTATTGGTGATCCGCCTCTTAAACCTGTCAGGGAGGTTGAGACCGGCGCCCAAGGTGATGGCTCCTGCGGCGACTCCGGAGACCGTCGATAGCATAAGGCTTGCTCTCACATCAGAGATAGAGGATGCCAAGCCGCGCACCTTGATATCCGTACTTGGCGAACCGCCGCCGAATGTCGGCGAGGTGCTTGAGTCGGTCGCTTTTGCCTGTCGCGCCATCGGAGAGTTTCCTGTGGCGATTATGTCCGAGTTGCGTCCCGAGTTGATATCCGCTTCTACGATGCCAATCGAATTCCTGCCAACGCGGGAATGTTTGCCCGTCGGAGCACACGAGTACGATCGTCATGTCCGGCGGCGCTGGTCCTTGATAATTGGAAAATGGGAGGTGTCCAAGCAGATCGAGCTTGCACTCGGCTTCGAGGCATTTCTTGCAGCTGAAGTGCTTAGGCCGTCGATGGCGTCGAGCCGAGAGGATACGATCGTCGGCTACGCTCTCGGCAGCGAGGCATGAAGCGGAATGTTTGTCCTTACCGAAAAGACAAGCTCTTCAATCACCCGCGCCGCCTCGATAGCCCCGTTCACAAATTCAAGGCGTGCCGAGCGACGGCGCAATTCGGCACGAAAGTCCTCGGATAGCGCGACCTCGATTGTCCGATCGACACGGCCGAGTTCTGCCGCCCTAAGGCGCAGTCCCAAACCGGCAGCATCGGCATATGCGGCACGGAGATGCTGGTCGTCCATTTCCGGTGACTCGTTCGGCACGAAGATTGTCGGCACACCACCGTATACGCATTCGTGGAAGCTGTTGTAGCTGGCGTTCGTGATCATAAGGTCGATTGCGTTCAGGCAGCTGGCGATCGGATAAACGCCGCAAGACAGCGCGCCCGGCCATTCGTTGTCAGGCGGACGCGCGAGAGGGTTCCGGATTCTGACTACCTGCAGGTCTCGCGCGGCCAGTTCTTTGACGAGAAGATCGGGTAACGTCTCGTAGTTGAAATTTCGTTGGGAACCGAGTTGGATTGCCACTATGAATTTGCTGGGATCGGCCCCGAGGCGGGCTGCTGCTTGCTTGCGGTCAAGTCCGGTATGAGGGTCGGTCAGCAGAATGGTTGACACCTTATGGACCGGACCGGGCATTCTGCTGGTCGGGCCATAATCTTCGTCCTGGGCAAGCTCACCGGGTTCGATGACCATGTGGAAGCGCTGTGCCAGCGTCTCGTCCAAGTGCTGACCGTTGACCCACAGGCCACGTCGTACCCATACCCAGACAATGTCCGGCCGCACCGATTGGATGGCAAGAAGCCCGGTGAATGGATAGGTCCCGTCGAAGACGACCGCCGTGATGTCGAGATTTTCGATCGCGGCGAGCAATTCCTGGGCGTACGCTTTGTTCCAAGTTTCGTTAGTGACGCCCATATTGACCGACCACGGAATGTAGTCGGTGGCGTGTCCGCGCTGATGGATAAGCGCTGATCCGGCGGATCGCGTGAAGAAGATCGGTTCGATGTCGGTGGTCATTCTTTCGGCTATCGCCATCAGTCTGGTGATATGCCCTAGGCCTTGGCCGTTTGTGGCGACGAACAACAGGCGTTTTTTATTCGTAACCCGACGGACGGCCTCGGTGGGGTGTACACTGCGCTTGCCGCGTCCCGGCAAGTTCCCGGCCAGCGCCGGAAAGCGCGGAAGGTCTAGACTGTCGCAAAGTGCGCGCAACCGAGCCGGGTATGTGGCAAGCGAAAATTTTGCCTCGACCAGCTTCCGCGCAGTGTTGGATTGTTTGCGGTATTTGGCAGGCGACGAGAGCAGTTCGTCGATTGCGGATTCGACGTTTCCGGGTTTGGCATAGGTGACACCGTCTTCAAACAATGTTTCGTAGGCGGGGTCGACAATCGTCGGTATTGCCATCGCCATCGCTTCGGCGACCGCAGTTCTGAAGCCTGCGGCAAGACGGCGACTGTGGAAATAGACATAAAAATCCAGCGTTCTCAGGAACTCCGGAACGACATCGACCTCAAAGGGCAGGATTTGCCAATTGCTTCCGATGCAACCTTCCAGGTCCGCCAGGAATTTCGCCGAGCGACTTGATCATCAGATGATCGCGATCTGGATAGGCGGTGAGGAGCACCCCCATACGATCTGGCCATTGTAGGGGATCGGGGCGTGAGTGGCGGCCGATTATTGCGTTCTTCCGCGGGGCAGACCTTGCTCCGGGATCCCAATCGGACATGTCGATCATGTTGAACAAATCTTGTTCAAGGAGGACCGGTTTCCGGCCGAGAAGACTTTCGAATTGTGTGCGTACATTGGGAGCACATGGTGCGAAATGCACAGGTGCTCCAAACAGACGTTCAAGATTGCGTTCAACGAGTTCGAGATCGTACAGCTGCTTGCAGTTTCCGTCGAATGGCGGATGCTGGGCGATGCAGATCAGGCGCTTCGAACGTATTTTGACGGCAGATGCCGGCATATGCGTGAAAACCAGCGGGTTGCTGGCAAAAAGAATATCGCAGGTGACGACCTGTTCGCCTGAAAGCCATGCGATACCCAGTTCGTCAACAAGCGAAGCCGTCCGCCTGTCAAACGGGCGAACAAAGTCGCCACCGGGCCCAACGAATGGAATGACAGCCACACGGAGCCCCAGCCGTCGCGCTGCTTTCAGTTCTGCCCGCAGACTCGACGAAGCTTCGCCTGGATCGCTGAGGTCTGCGGCGTGGACGATATCGAAATGCACAGGTTGATCCCGATCCAATCGTCCGCAGCGGATCACGCGGGACGCGCGAAGCTCGATCGCTTCATCTTAGTACGCGCGTGTTGATCTTGGCTCGGTAGCAACAGCTTTCGGCACATTTCTTACCGTCACGGGCCTCTTCTCAACCGCAGTCGAAATCCGCGCCGTAGCCAGCGGAACGTAGCAGCTCCGCGGATATTGCCGGATGAAGGACCTATAGGCATTGGAGGTATTTTGTCGAATGGCTGCGCGCCACGCTGCCAGTTCCGATTTTGTTGGAGCGTAGTCGTAGCAATCCGGCGCACCGGGTGTTCGGCCGCCCGCCCATTGCGATGGAACACAGGCGGCTATTAGCATCGATCCGAGGATCGAGAGTTGTTTGAGAAACATGCTCACCCCCCAAATTATTTTGCCAAAGGTAAGCGGCAACTTCCTGCTAACTTAACAAAGACCATAGCGATTTGCTATTATTTGGATTCAACTTTTCAAACCCGTAGCGTTGCGCCAGAACAGCTGCCCTATCCTCGACCCGAAATTCGGATTTCAAGCGTTCAAGCGCCTTATCGCCCATTGATTGGCGCAATGGTAAGGATTGGAGCAGGCGTTCTAGCGCTTCAGTCAGCCCATGCCTTTCAAATGGGTCGACCACGAACCCGGTGTGTCCGTCGGGCTATTGCTTCCCTGCTCCCACCAATGAGACTGCCGACGGCGGGCTTTCGGTAAGCCGCAGCCTCCAAGTAAACCAGCCCGAAGCCTTCCGCATCGAGGCCGCCGCCCTCGTTTTCGACCACCTCTACTGGCGTAAGCGCGAACAAGTCGCATTGCTGAAAGAGCAGTGCCAACTGATCGTCGTTCAACGTTCCATGCATAATGATCCGCTCGGCGATGGATGACTGCTCAATCTGGGCCTCCAACTCGCCCCAAAGCGGTCCATCACCCACGATGTCCCATATAAATGGTTGGTCGATCGCTTGCAGCGCATCGAGCAACTGGATGTGACCTTTGCGACGCGTAAGTCTCGCGACGGTCAATATCGGGGCGTGCCGCCAGGTGGCGTGAAATACGAGCGTCTGCATTGCTTTGCAGCAGGGAACGACGCTGGCAGGCCTGGCGTGAGGGTTTCCACGAGCGCGTTAGGAGCATTCTGGACAAATGGTGCCGCGTATAGTCGCTGACGCAAAACACCCTCGCGCAGCGCTCGAGACCAGCTGCGATGGCCGACCTGGCGTCTGCGCCAGGAACGCGCTGCCATGGGGCAGTGACGTCCTTGCAATGGACGGTGCAGAACACCGGCGCGATCTCCGAAAGCAATCCGGCAAAACAGGCAAGCCCGCCGCATGCCAGGTGAATGAGATGTCCGGTCGGAACTCGCGGCAAAGGCTCTGAAGTTCATGGCCGGCAAACCGGAATTCCGAGTTTGTAAGGCAGCCCTTGAGGTTCAGTGCTCCAACATGAACAACGTTTTCTCTAGGTTTCGGAAACTGTCCAAAACCGGTCACGAGGCCGATATCCGCATAGTCGGAGAGTGCGGATATCAGTTGCTCAGTGAGTTTCTCCAATCCGCCAATTCGGGGGCGATATTCGGACGTGATCCATAGCAAACGGCGCTCACTTTTTTTTCGAAACGCCGGCGCCCAGCGTCGGGTATGTGTAAAGCCGAACATCGGACCTCACGGACTTTCCGCGTTGCCGAAATCGACAAAGGAAGATGACAGCCGGGGATCTGAGAGGATTTCGCGAAATGCACCATGCTCCGGGTGAAGCGTCGAACCCACGTTGAGGCGCGCATAATCCTCACGGGCGAATGTTCTCCAGTTGCGCAACATGAGGAAAAATGGACGCCGTCCGCCCCAATTGATTGGCGAGGTCAACGAACTCTGGCATTTCGCGAAAGTTCAGCGCTTGAATGACAAAATCCAGGCGCAGCAGATCAATCCGCTTTTCGGCGCGGATTCCGCCCAGGAAGAGCAGATTTTTGCAAAGGCGTTCGAAGGACCCACCGCGTCGGACCAGCTCATAGGTCGCTCTCGTCGCTGCATCCACCGACACCCAGATGGTGCTGACATGCCCTTCAAGCCGTAGGTCTATCCAAGCCTTTTCGTTGAGAAGCACCCCGTTGGTTTGTAGCTGGATACGACGTGACACATCGGGCGCGGCTGTCAGTCGTCGCAATACGTGTCGGAAATGCCTGCTACCGATAGGATCGCCGCTTCCCGTGATCTTGATCGCCTCGGCAGTGGTCAATACAGGCGCAATTCTGGCGTCGAAAATTTCATCCAGGTCGGCTGAGGCACGCTGTCCAAGTTGGATGACATGCGTCCGGCATGACGGGCATGATAAGTTGCAAGACCTATCCTCGGACAGCACGACACGACGGGGCTTGATCTCGACGACGACCAGATCGTTGTCGATGATGTCACGCTGGTGCCGTGCGGTGACGTCTGCTTTTCGCGGTAATGTTCGCTGCACTATCTTCGGACAATGGAGGCGACTGCAGTAGGAAAAGTCGCCATCGAGAATTGAGGCCCGTATCTCGCCAGCTTCGATGGAGTTCCAATACTGATCTGCGGTGTGCTCGTTAATGGAGCCGATGGAAGTAGGCATCCAGGCTGAACAACACGTGTTCACTTTGCCATCTGCCCGGATTTCGATCTCCTCGAAGGGATTTCCGCAAAATCGATCTGCAAGCCAGGTATCAACACCGAGATGCAGATCACTTGAGCGCTCCCGCGACGCAAACAATAGACGCTGTGCAAAAAGATCATGCTGGTCACCAGAGATGATGCGTTCGGCGAGCCTACCCGCTGCGGCCCAACGCCCAGCCTCGATGGCGATTAGCGCCGCCATCGCCGCGATCAATCCAGAAGTGTTGGGATCGGCTTCAACCGTGGTGACAAAAGCCAATGCTGCTCTGAGAGCCGATGGCTCGTTTGAGGCGCCGAACGCCTCCCAGATAGCGCCTCTGACGACAGCTTCGACTCCGGCCGGATCGCCGGTCGCGCCGGATTTGGATTTCTCCCGCTTGTAGAATGCCTCACTCTCGCTAAATCGCGGTCCCAGTTCATTCAGGAGGTCATTGCGAGCGGCGACCGGTGCAGCTGTGCGAAACTCTGGCCCGGGTCGGGCGCTTCCCGTGGAGTGGGACATTGCAGTGTCAGTCCCATGAAACCAGATCACGCTAGCAAAATCCTGCTCAACACGACAGGGCCGAACCGACCTAAAGCGTGTCGCGTTTAACGTAATTCAGGATTGATCGGGATAGGGGGATGCCTCGCGGCGCCGCCCCTCCCACACCACCGGGCATACGGGTCACGTACCACGGAGGTTCGACCAGTTAAACTTGGGCAGAGACATGGAGAGGGGGAGACCGAGTAACCCGAAGCAGTGTTGCGCAGGACCTGTTGGACCGCCGGGTGTCCTGACATACGCCGAGAATCCCGTCGGCGAACCGGCGGCAGCCGCAGCACTGAACTTTGGAACGCCACGACTACGCAGTTCATTGAAGCGGTTGAAGGCGCTGTTCAGTAGCCGGGGCTGCTCAATTACAGCCCCAGCTGATTCGGCCATTAGGCGCTTCCGCTCTTAGATCGAACCGCCGCACTTCGAGAGATATTTCTGCTGCTACGAATCGAGTGACTCGAGAGGCCGCCCCATGCCTGCAGAAAAGACTACGTCCTAACTCGCTTGGCGCCGGGAGCGAAGACACGACAGCCAATTCCACAGTTTTACAGCGTCACTGATTTTATTTATGATTTTTGGCGTGATTGAACGTCTGTGTTACAGTTAAGCTTCTGACAATAAAAGGAAAAGCCCAGCTTCCCAAGCTGATCGCGCGGGTTCGATTCCCGCTACCCGCTCCATGCTCCTTCTGCCATGATTTCTTTAGGTGAATTGCTTTCTCCAGGGTGGCGCTGCGCTGTAAAACGGGACATATGAGGCGGATCGTCAAAATCGTGCTTTCGGTGGTGGTGTTGCTCGCCGTCGCCGGGCTTGGAATTTTCTTCTTTGTGCTCCCCGCCAGGGTCGAAGCGTCGCTGAACGGAGTTCTCCAGCCGCCGCCCTACCCCGTATCGGAGGAAGTCGCCGCCCTGCACCGGTCGATCCAGGTGGCGGATCTGCACGCCAACTCGCTGCTGTGGGGGCGCGACCTTGTCGAGCGCGGAACGCGGGGCCATGTCGATATTCCGAGGCTGATCGAAGGCAACGTCGCCCTCCAGGTCTTCGCCGTGGTGACACAGTCGCCGCGCGGATTGAACATCGAGCGGAACGACGGCAGCACCGACGACATAACCTTGCTCGGTCTTGGTCAGCGCTGGCCGACCAGGGCCCTGATGAGCCTGAAGCAACGTGCGCTCTATCAGGCCGCCCGCCTTCACGACATGGCCGTCCGCTCCGGCGGAAGGTTGGTGCTGGTCAAGTCGAAGCGCGACTTGCAAGTTTTCCTGCAGCGACGAAAGCTGGAGCCAGGCATCGTCGCCGGCATGCTCGCCATTGAAGGCGCCCATGCACTGGAAGGCGACCCTGCCAATGTCGATGCGCTGTTCGACGCCGGCTATCGCATGATGTCGTTCACGCATTTCTTCGACAACGAAATGGCGGGATCCGCGCACGGGGTCCGAGAAGGGCGGGCTGACCGAAGCCGGCCGCGAGATGCTCCGGCGCATGGAAGCGAAGAAGATGATCGTCGACCTCTCGCACGGCTCTGCCAAGCAGATCGACGAGGTTCTCGAGACCGCCACGCGCCCGGTCGTTGTTTCGCACACAGGGGTGCGCGGCACTTGCGACAACAACCGCAACCTCAGCGACGACCAGCTTCGAAGCGTCGCGCAAAACGGCGGACTCGTCGGCATCGGATTTTGGGAGACGGCGGTCTGCGGAACTGATGCTATCCGCGATCGCTGCGGCGCTGCGCTATGCCGCAAAGTTGATCGGCAGCGAACCATGTCGCGCTCGGCTCGGATTTCGACGGATCGGTCAAGGTGCCTTTCGACGCAACGGGGCTGGCCAAAGTCACCGGGACGCTGGTCGACGACGGCGCTTCCGAAGAAGACGTCATGAAGGTGATGGGCGGCAACCAGATCCGCTTCCTGCTGGAAAACTTGCCCGACTGATGTCCGGAAGCATCGCTGGCGCGAGGCCGTACCTTACAGCGCCGCGCGTCCTCGTGGACACGCAAAAGGACGCTATAACACGTTAAATCGACGCATGATCCTTTCAGAAACCAACTCCGGTGTTCGGGGTCATGCGTTAGTCGTTGCCGTAGATGTCGAAGTCGAAATACTTGCCGACGATCTTGGCATAGGTGCCGTCGGCGACGATCGCGTCGATCGCACTATTCAGCTTCTGCCGCAGCTCCTCGTCCTCCTTGCGAACCGCGATGCCGGCCTCGGTTTCCGTACCCTTGACGTCACCGACCATCTTGCAGCACTCGTTGCCGGCGGTCTTCATCCATTCGACCAGCACGAACTTGTCCGATATGACCGCGTCGAGACGGCCATTCATCAAATCCTGAACCGCTTCTTCCTGCGTCGGATACGACTTCGCCTCCGCACCCGCCTTGGCATAGTGTTCGTCGGCATAAATGCTCTGCGTGGTGCCGGCCTGGGCACCGACCGTCTTGCCGGCAAGCGCTTCGGGTTCGGTGGAAGCGAGATCGCTGTCCTTCAGCGCGACCACCGCCAGCGGCGTGGTGTAGTATTTGTTGGTGAAGGCAACCTGCTGCTTGCGCTCCTCGGTGATCGACATCGATGCGATGATGGCGTCGAACTTACCCGCCTGAAGTGCCGGAATGATGCCGTCCCAATCCTGGGTGACCAGTTCGCACTCGGCTTTCATCTGCGCGCACAGCGCATTGGCAATGTCGATGTCGAAGCCGACGAGTTTGCCGTCCGCTGTAAGGGTGTTGAAGGGCGGATAAGCACCCTCTGTGCCGATCTTCAGCTTCATTGTCTCCTGCGCCGAAGCGGAACCCATGATGAGGGCCAGCGTGGCTGCGGCGACGGCCGTAACGAGTTTCGTGGAAATTGGCATTGGTTTTCTCCCTAGCACGGGTGCTTTCGCGAGCTGGCGAACAGCCAAGCATGGCGGCCTCGATTGGGCAAGCAGCGTATAAGTGTATAAATGAGGGCGATCAGCCGGCGGCGCGGAAATGCTTCGACAGCTTCAGGCCTTGCGCCTGGTAGTTCGACTTGAGGTCTGCGCCATAAAGCGTCTTCGGGCGAGCCAGCATATGTTCGTAGACCAGACGGCCGACGATCTGGCCGTGTTCGAGGATGAACGGCACTTCGTGGCTGCGGACTTCAAGGACCGCGCGACTGCCGGTGCCGCCAGCCGCCGAATGGCCGAAGCCGGGGTCGAAGAAACCGGCGTAGTGGACACGGAATTCGCCGACCAACGGATCGAAAGGCGTCATTTCGGCCGCGTGCAAGGGCGGCACATGCACTGCCTCGCGGGAAACAAGGATGTAGAATTCGTCCGGGTCGAGCACCAGGTCTCCAGAGCCGTGATTGTAGAGCGGCTCCCAGAAATCAAGCACCTCATGCGCGGCGCGTTTGTCGACATCGACCAGCCCGGTGTGATGCTTGCCACGGTAGCCGACCAGGCTGCCCTTCTCGCCACCGAGATCGATTGACAGCGCGATGCCGCCTCCGGAAATATTCGGCGGTTCGGTGGCGACCAGAGTTTCGGCCCGGTGCAGGTCCTGCAACTCGCTTTCCGAAAGCAGCGCGTTGCCCTTGCGGAACCGTATCTGAGACAGGCGCGAACCGGTGCGTGCGACGATCGGAAAGGTGCGCGGGCTGACTTCCAGGTAAAGCGGCCCGTTGTATCCGGCCGGGATCTTGTCGAACTCATGGCCACGGTCGGTCATCACGCGGGTGAAGATATCGAGCCGACCGGTCGAGCTTTTCGGGTTGGCGGAGGCCGAAAATTCCGCCGGCAGCGCAAGTGTTTCCAGAAGCGGCACGATGTAGACGCAGCCGGTTTCCAGCACCGCGCTGTTGGTAAGGTCGATCTCGTGCAGCTTCAACCGGTCGAGCTTGTCGGAGACGAGCTTGTCCGGTCCGGGCAGGAAGCTCGCTCGCACGCGCCACGCTTTCTGGCCAAGGCGCAGATCGAGGCTTGCCGGCTGGATCTGGTCGTCGTCGAGCGGACGTGCGGCAACAAGCGCCCCGGTGTCGAACAGCGCCGCGATCTCATGGTCAGGAAGAATGCCGGTCTTGCGCAATCGGTGCTCCAAACTTGTCGGCGAGGAGGTTTAATGATGGCCCTGATTGACGCAAGCCGGTGCAGGGTCTAAAGGTCGTTTATCCCGTGGTGATTTGGCCGGTCGGCTTGCAGCCACGTTAAACAAGTCGCTAAAGGACCGTCGGCCGCAAGGCCATATGGACCGGTTGCGACTTTCGCGGCCGGTTTTTTTGTGTCTGGATGGTGGTAATGACCGAGAAGAAGCGCAACTGGAAGCCTCAAACCACGCTGGTTCATTCCGGCACCTTGCGCTCCGGCTTCGGCGAAACCTCCGAGGCGATGTATCTAACGCAGGGCTACGTCTACGACACCGCCGAGGCGGCCGAAGCCCGCTTCAAGGGCGAGGAACCCGGCTTCATCTATTCGCGCTATTCCAACCCCACCGTCGACATGTTCGAAAAACGCATGTGCGCGCTTGAAGGCGCCGAGGATGCACGCGCCACAGCCTCCGGCATGGCGGCGGTGACGGCGGCGATCCTGTGCAGCCTGAAGGTCGGCGATCACATCGTGGCGGCGCGCGCGCTATTCGGTTCCTGCCGCTGGGTAGTCGAGACGCTGGCGCCGAAATACGGCATCGAAACGACGCTGGTCGACGGTACCGACATAGGCAATTGGGAAAAGGCAATTCGCCCCAACACAAAACTGTTCTTCCTCGAAAGCCCGACCAATCCGACGCTGGAAGTAATCGACATCGCTGCGGTGGCGAAACTCGCCGACCAGGCCGGCGCGCGGCTTGTCGTCGACAATGTCTTCGCCACGCCGCTGCAGCAGAAGCCGCTCGAACTCGGCGCGCATATCGTCGTCTATTCCGCCACCAAGCACATCGACGGCCAGGGCCGCTGCCTTGGCGGCGTCATCCTGTCGGACAAGGAGTGGATCGATGAGAACCTGCACGACTATTTCCGACACACCGGACCCAGCCTGTCGCCGTTCAACGCATGGACGCTGCTGAAGGGCCTTGAAACGCTGCCGGTCAGGGTGCGTCAGCAGACGGAAAGCTCGGCCAAGATCGCCGATTTCCTCGCCGCGCATCCGAAGGTCGGGCGTGTCATTTATCCGGGCCGCGCCGACCATCCGCAGGCCGACATCATCAAGCGGCAGATGAGCGGCGGCTCGACACTGATATGCTTCGATCTCACAGCTGGCAAGAAAGCCGCCTTCGCCTTCGAGAACGGGCTGGACGTGATCAAGATCTCCAACAATCTCGGCGACGCCAAGAGCCTGATCACCCACCCGGCGACGACGACTCACAAGAACCTGACCGACGAGGCGCGCGCCGAACTCGGCATCGATCCTGGCACGCTCAGGCTTTCGGTCGGGCTGGAGGATGTCGACGACCTGATCGACGATATCGACGTAGCGCTGAAGGCTGCCGGTTAACTTCCCGGCAGCTTCGCTTCGTAGACGAACAGGCGCGTCTGGCCGTCCTCCGGCGCGGCGGTCAGTCGAATGCCGGTTTCCGTCGACTCCAGAAGAACAGCGTTCCTGGTAACGGCGATACCCTTGTCGGTCCAGAGCTGGACAGGGACCTGAAACTCCGGCCTGCCCTGTTTCAGGTCGACGATATCGATGCCGCCCAGGCCGAATGGGGTGGCATCTGGCGTCAGTCGAAACTCCGTGATGCCGGTGCAAGCAGCCTTGCCGGGCTCCAGAAGCGCGCAATCCTGGTAATCCACATAGTGCGACGGGTTCAGTGTGCGCAGCTCTTCCGGCTTGCGCGTGGCGTCGGGGACAGTCCCGTCCTCGTTTACCTTCCATGTGTAGAAGCGCCGCGAGCCCCAGCTGACGCCGTGCAAGGTTTGCGCCGCATCGTAGACAAGCCCGCCGATATGATCGGGAAAGCGGAATGCCTCGGTCGCTTCCAGCGTTTCCGGGTTGACCCGATAAATGATCGACTGGCTGTTCGGCCGGTACTCCGCTACGGGCACCCAGAGCCAGCGGCCGTCATAATCGATACCGCCGGGATGATAGATCGTCCCCTCGCCTAGCTTTGCCTGGCTGACCAGATTGCCGGCGCCGTCGAGCTTGAAGAGGTGCCCGGCGCCCTTGCCGGTATCGCGATCAAAGCCGTCCTGGAGGGCCGGGAACTTCCTGGTAGGCTCGATGATCTCGACCGATGACATGAAGAGGGAATCGCCTGCGCGGGCAAAGCCTTGCGGGTGGAAGGTATCGAATGCCAATGTTGGTGAGCTGACGAGCTGCCACTGCGTCCCTCGCGTCAGCGTTTCGATGCGGTTTGCCAGCCCGTCTCCGGCATGCACGGCGGATGGGAGCAGCAGCGAAAGGAGAAAACCGGCCAGAATTTTTTTCATCGGGATGTCCTTTTGCGGGAAGGCTTGAAACCTCGCCGATCGACGTGACGACGCTATGACGGCGTGCCCCCAGCAATCCGCGAAGGCGTAACGCCAATCGACGTCAGCCAACAACCCTCTTTGGCGCGACCGATCTCCACGCCATCGCCATGGCATGGCGGACGGTCGCTTCGTCGGCCCGATCAAGGACGACACTTGTCCAGCCCTTCAGACCCCAGCTACCTTTGACCGGCTCGAACATGCCGGGCGAGGTTTCCATCAAAAGCTGTTGCTCGTCGGGCGAAACCTTCAGCACGGCGCGGCCGTCGGCTTCGCGCAGCGTAGCGAAAATCTTCTTTGCGACAAGGAAATCCGTCACGTCGAAATGGCTGCCCTGCAGGCTTTCGGGAAAGCTCAACGCGAGGTCGCGAAACTCTTCTCCGGTCATGGCTTCAGCCGAATGTGCGTGCCGCCAGCACGATGCGCGACAACGCGGTATAGAAACAAATAGCCCCGAAAATATACGCGATTTCCGGAAAATAGGCCGGGAAAAGGCAAGAAATAGCGAAAACGGCGATGGTTTCGGAAGCTTCCGCCAGGCCCGTCGTGAAAAACAACGACTTCGAGCCACGCGCCGACGTCTCCATGCGCCGCTTCTCAGCCATGATGGCATAGGCCAGGAAACTGGAACCATTGACATAGAAGGAAGCAATCAGAACGGCACCCGGAACGGCATTTGCTACCGGGTCGGCCAGAACGAAACCCAACGGAATGGCGCCGTAGAAGACGAAATCGAGCACGATATCCAGATAGCCACCGAGATCGGTCCTGCCGTTGATTTTCGCCACAGCGCCGTCGAGCCCGTCGCCAAGCCGGCTGACCAGGATAAGCACGAGACCCAGCCAAAAGTACCCGCCGGCGATCGCCGCGGCAGCAGCAAGGCCAAGGCCGCAAGCTGCAAAGGTGACCGTGTTTGCGGAAACGCCTGCTGCGGCAAGCCTGCTGCCCAGCCTGTCGAGAAGCGGATCGATGCGGGTGCGCGCCCAACCATCCAGCATGCGATTTTCCCCAATGGTTTCCACCGAAGAATTAGATGCGAAATCCCGCCATGCGGAAATCACAATCTTGCGTATCGTCCAAAGAGCGGGTTGACCGCAGCTCGCATCAGGGCGGAAAATCGGGGAGTTGGTAGCGAGTCGCCCCATGTATCGCACCGTGACACGCAAGATCGCCGTAAGGGTCGAGCCATTCTATCTCGACGATCGTTCGGAGCCGGCCGAAAACCGCTATGTCTGGGCCTACCGGGTCACCATCGACAACCAGTCCGAAGATTTCGTGCAGCTGTTGTCGCGCTACTGGCTCATCACCGATGCTGCTGGCCGTGTCGAGGAAGTGCGCGGGGCGGGAGTGGTCGGCGAGCAGCCCGAACTCAATCCCGGTGACAGCTACCAGTACACGTCGGGTTGTCCGCTGAAGACGCCGTCCGGCATCATGACCGGGCACTACACGATGCGTAACGAGCGCGGCGAGACATTCGACATCGCCATACCAGCATTTTCGCTCGATATCCCGGATCGAACGCGAACAGTGAATTGAGGGTGAGCGCTTTCTTGTCCCTCATAGGCGCCTACTCCGCCGGCTCGAACTCCGCCGGATCGAACTCGTACGCCTTGGAGCAGAACTCGCAATTGACCTTGATGGTCCCGTTCTCGGTGCTCTCGACAATCTCCTCGGCCGAGAAGCCGTCGAGGATGCCGCGGATCTTTTCACGCGAGCAGGAACACTGGTCGACAACCTGTACGCCTTCGAAGACGCGCACGCCGTGTTCATGGAACAGGCGATAGAGCAGCCGCTCCGCGCCGACCGTCGGGTCTATCAGTTCGGAAGGCTCTATCGTCGCCAGCAGTGCCAGCACTTCCTGCCAGGTGTTGTCGGTCGGGTCGTGGTCGGGTGTGTGGTGACCATCGCCACCTGGAAGGTCCGGCAGCCGCAGGCGGTCCGGCGCTTCGGGCAGGAACTGCGCGAGCAGGCCGCCGGCCCGCCAAAGTTCCCTGCTGCCGCCTTCGGCCGGCACCAGCATCTTGGCGACGGAGAGACGAACATCGGTCGGAATCTGTTCCGACTGGCGGAAGTAGATGCGTGCGACCTCCTCCAACGTGGTGCCGTCGAGTTGGACGATGCCCTGATAGCGCTGGGTGTGGGCGCCCTGGTCGATGGTGAGCGCCAGCACGCCTTTGCCGAGAAGTTTTTCGGGCGAGGCCTCGCCCGCGGCAATCACCTCGGCCAGCCGCGCCTCGTCGTAGCGGGCATAGGCACGCAGCGACTTCGGTGTCGAGAAATCGGCGACCAGCATGTCCACCGGCCCGTCCGAACGGGTTTGCAGGATGAACTTGCCGTTGAATTTGAGCGACGTGCCGAGCAGCACCGTCAGCACAATGGCTTCAGCGAGGAGACGCGCGACGGGTTCCGGATAGTCGTGGCGTTCGAGGATCTGGTCGAGCAGCGGCCCGAGTTGGACGCTCCTGCCGCGCATGTCGAGCGGCGCGACCTCGAAAGGAACCACATGGTCGTCGCCGGCAAAGCCGAATTCGCCAAGTTTGCGTTCTGTTTCAGCCAATGAATCATTCCCCGGAACGCCTTTCAGGATGCGTCCCAAAACGCGCGTGTCAAATGAAGATTAAGGTGATGGCGCTGAGATAGGAGCGCCGGCCGTGCGGATCAAGACTGGGCGCGTTGACGCATCTCGCGTGAACACGCCAGTCCCCTGCCGGAAGATGCGTCCTGATGCGAAACGCGCCTTCAGGCGCCGAGGCACCACGCGAGCACCGCCTTCTGGGCATGCAGGCGGTTTTCGGCCTCGTCAAAGACCACAGAATGCGGACCATCGATCACGTCATCGGTCACTTCCTCGCCGCGATGGGCGGGCAGGCAGTGCATGAAGAGCGCGTCGGGCTTGGCGTGCTTCATCAGCGCGGCGTTGACCTGATATGGCAGGAAGACATTGTGGCCGCGGGCACGGTGCTCCTGCCCCATCGACACCCAGCAGTCGGTGACGATGCAGTCTGCGTCCGTCACCGCTTCCTCGGCGGAGCGGGTGAACGAGACGGCGCCGCCGTTCTTCCTCGACCAGTCGATGAACTTTTCGGCCGGCTCGCTGCCTTCGGGAACAGCGACGTTGAGGTTGAAGCTGAAGCGTGCCGAGGCTTCGAGCAGCGAGTGCAGCACGTTATTGCCGTCGCCGGTCCAGGCGAAGGTCTTGCCGCGTACCGGTCCGCGATGTTCCTCGTAGGTCATCACGTCGGCCATCAGCTGGCAGGGATGGGTGTCGTCGGTGAGCCCGTTGATGACCGGTACGGTGGCGTGCTCGGTGAGTTCGAGCAGGCGCTCGTGCGCTGTGGTGCGGATCATAATCGCGTCGACGTAACGCGACAGCACCTTGGCCGTGTCGGCGATGGTCTCCGAGCGGCCGAGCTGCATTTCGGCGCCGGTCAGCATGATCGTCTCGCCGCCCAGCTGGCGCATGCCGACGTCGAAGGAAACTCGTGTGCGGGTCGACGGCTTGTCGAAGATCATCGCCAGCACCTTGCCATCGAGCGGACGACTTTTTTCGCCGGCCTTCAGCCTGCCCTTACGGACAACGGCATCGTCGAGGATGGCGCGAAGCTCGGTGGCCGGAACAGTGGAGAGATCGGTGAAATGGCGAAGCTCGCTCATGCGCTCTGCTTCCGGGCGGCGACTGAAGCGTGCTCGGACAGGCCGGCGAGAGCGGCATGAATGCGATCGAGCCCGACGCGGATATCCTCGTCGGTGACCGTGAGCGGCGGCAGCAGACGGATGACGTTGTCGCCGGCCGGCACCGCCAGCAGCGATTGCTCGCGAAGCGCGCCGTTCACCTTGACGTTCGGCTGCTTGCATTTGAGGCCGAGCATAAGGCCGATGCCGCGGATACCCTCGATGACATCCGGGAATTCGTCGGCAATCGCCGCGAGGCTCTGTTTCATGACAAGCGCCTTGCGGCTGACCTCGTCAAGGAAGCCGTCTTCCAGAACGACGTCAAGCACGGCGTTGCCGACCGCCATGGCGAGCGGATTTCCGCCGAAGGTGGTGCCGTGCACGCCGGCAGTCATGCCGATTGCGGCTTCATCGGTCGACAGGCAGGCGCCCATCGGGAAACCGCCGCCAATGCCCTTGGCAACGGCCATCAGATCTGGAGTAACGCCTGACCACTCGTGAGCGAAAAGCTTTCCGGTGCGGCCGATCCCGCACTGGACTTCATCGAAAATCAGCAGCAGGCCGTGCTTGTCGCAGAGCTCGCGCAAGCGCTTCAGCGACGCAGTCGGGAAACTGGCGGATGCCGCCCTCGCCCTGCACCGGCTCAAGCAGGATCGCCGCCGTCTCCGGGCCGATCAGCTTTTCGGCGGCATCGATGTCGTCGAAGGCGACCTGGTCGAAACCTTCCACCTTGGGACCGAAGCCCTCGAGATATTTCTGCTGGCCGCCGGCGGCGATCGTCGCCAGCGTGCGGCCGTGGAAGGCGCCTTCGAAGGTGATGGTACGAAAGCGTTCCGGGTTGCCGTTGACGAAATGGTAGCGGCGGGCCGTCTTGATAGCGCATTCGAGTGCCTCGGCGCCCGAATTGGTGAAAAACACCTTGTCGGCGAAGGTTGCGGCGACCAGACGTTCGCCCAACCGGCGCTGGCCTGGAATTTCGTAGAGATTGGAGACATGCCAAAGCTTGGCTGCCTGCTCGGTGATGGCGGCGACGAGGTGCGGATGGCTGTGACCGAGCGAGTTGACGGCTATACCGCCAGCGAAATCGAGGTATCGCTTGCCGTCTTCGGTGATCAGCCAGCTGCCCTCGCCCCGGTCGAAAGCCAGGGGCGCACGCGCGAAGGTCTCGTAAAGCGCCGATCCGCTCATTATATAACACTCCGGAAAAAAGCAGGGACCGCGCGGCGCTTCTTACCGC
Organism: uncultured Alphaproteobacteria bacterium; assembly: GCA_963763895.1. Lineage (GTDB taxonomy): Bacteria > Pseudomonadota > Alphaproteobacteria > Rhizobiales > Rhizobiaceae > Neomesorhizobium. The sequence goes on from CAVXQC010000008.1 coordinate 129,948, forward strand.
CGATCCCTTCGCCGGCCAAAAATCAAAAAAGCCGCCTCAAGCGGCGGCTTCGAGGTTATATCAGTTTTTTTGGCCATGAAGTCAACGAAAACGTCGCGCAACGGCAACCGGTGGCGACAAAGCTCGACATACTTGGCCGGCTTCTACGGCAAGTTGTTGAAAACTGAAAAAACCAATTCATGCCGCGAGGGGGAACTCTTGTCACGGAGTCAGCCAATGAGGTAGTTTAGGGGCAACAAAAGACTAGATTTCGTGCGGCGGACCTAATCACAGGAGCATATGTGGTACGTCCCCGGCTACAGCCGGGTCGTGAAAGGATTCCAGCCGGCGCACGTTTAATCAGGAGCAAGGTCTCATGAACTGGAATGACGAACGCGTCGAACTTCTCAGGAAGCTTTGGGCCGAGGGCCTCTCGGCAAGCCAGATCGCGGCGCAGCTCGGTGGCGTCAGCCGCAATGCGGTGATCGGAAAGGTGCATCGCCTGAAGCTGTCGAGCCGCGGTCGAGCGACCGCAGCACCGGCGAGACAGAAGAAGACCTCGCAAGGATCAACCGGCACCAAGACCGTCAGCCGTAGCTCGACTTCGGTCCGCTCGATGCCGGTGTCGGTGGGTGCGAACGCGCTGCAGGCGCAGTTCGACGCCGAACCGGTCGCCCGCCATTATCTCCGCCCTGTCGAGAACGTAGTGGTGCCGATTTCGCGCCGGCTTCAGCTGGTGCAGCTCAGCGAACGCACCTGCAAATGGCCGAACGGCGATCCCCTGTCGGAGGATTTCAGCTTCTGCGGCAAAGAAATCAGCGGAAAGCGGCCCATACTGCACCTATCACGCGAAGATCGCTTTCCAGCCGGCTTCGGAGCGCCGGCGCAACAGATAACATCCCCGCCATCCTCCCTGGGCGGGCAACTTCCGGCTGGCGCATTATAGCCAGCCGTTTTTTCTGAACCGCCAGTAGAGGAAAGAACACGTCGCGACGATTCCGACGAGCACGGTCTGATAGCCGAAAGCCATTCTGAGCTCGGGCATATTTTCGAAATTCATGCCGTAGATACCGGCAACGGCAGTCGGGACGGCCAGTATTGCTGCCCACGACGCGAGCTTCTTGGCGATCGCCGTTTCCTGGCTCTGGCCGACCAGCAAGCTCGCCTCGAAGGCGAAGGCCAGAACCTCGCGCAGATTGTCGATCTTTTCCTGTACGGTGCGAATATGATCGGTGACGTCGCGGAACAGCGGATGCATGGCCGAACGTATCTGCGGCAAGTCGGCGCTGGTCAGCCGGCGGCAAACTTCGACCAGCGGGCCGGCGGCGTTGCGCAAGCGCAGGAGATCGCGGCGCAGCATGTAAAGCCGCTCGATGTCGGTCGCCGTCATCGGCTTGACCAGGACCCGGTCCTCGATGGAGTCGACTTCGGCTTCGATCTGTTCGAGCACCGGCATGTAATTGTCGACGATGAAATCGAGGATGGCGTAGAGGATGAAATCCTCGCCCTTCGCCAGCGCCGACGGGCACGAATTCCCAATGCTGGCGTACCGCCGTGTAGGACGTCGAAGGGCCGTGGCGGACGCTGACGATATAGCCGGCGCCGACGAACAGATGCGTCTCGCCAAAGGTGACGCGACCCTCGAACAACTGCGCGGTACGGGCAACGATGAAGAGCGCGTCACCGTATTGCTCGAGCTTCGGCCGCTGGTGCGGGTGCTCGGCATCCTCGATGGCGAGATCGTGGAGGTGGAACTGCCGCTGGACACGCAGCAGAAGATCGCGGCCTGGCTCGAGCAGGCCAATCCAGACGAAATGGCCGTCTTTTCCCGCCCAGGCGCCTGCCTCTTCGATCGCAATATCGGCGACGCGGTGTCCGGCGGCATAGACGCTGGAAGCGACTATGCCTGTTTCGGCTTCGGCCTTGACGTCGCGGGGAAGTTCCATCGCAGCCTCCCGAAAGCTGAGCCTTCACATCGAACGTAGCGCATTCTCGCCCGCCGTTCGAGAGGCGCTGCGATCAGTCGTCCGTTTCGGTCGGCAGCACGACCCGGTGGCTTTTGTCTTCCTTCGGCCTGTCCGGCGGCATCTGGTCGCCGGTGACGACATAGTAAACCGTCTCGGCGATGTTGGTGGCGTGGTCGCCGATGCGCTCGATGTTCTTGGCGCAAAAGAGAAGATGCGTGCAGGCGGTGATGTTGCGCGGGTCTTCCATCATGTAAGTCAGAAGTTCGCGGAACAGCGACGTGTACATGGCGTCGATCTGGTCGTCGCGGTCGCGCACGAAGCCGAGGCGCTCCACCGAACGCGAGGCGTAGGCGTCGAGCACATCCTTTAGCTGCGTCAACGCCAGCTCTGCCAGCGCCTGCAGGCCACGAAAAAGGCTGAACGGATGGCGGGCGTCGCTGACGGCGACAACGCGTTTGGCGATGTTCTTGCCGAGATCGCCGACCCGTTCGAGGTCGGACGATATGCGGATCGCGCCGATGATCTCGCGCAGATCGTCGGCCATGGGCTGGCGCTTGGCGATGAAGACGATCGCCTTGTCGTCGATCTCGCGCTGGCCGTCGTCCAGGAAAGCATCGTCCTCGATCACCTTGCGCGCAAGGCCGGCATCCGAATTGACAAGCGCCGACACTGCCTGATCGACCATGCGCTCGGCGTGGCCGCCCATCCCGGCTATGCGGTTGGCAAGATATTTCAGCTCCTCATCGAAGGAGCGCACGATATGTTGCGATTGCATTGCTGTCTTCGATTCCTCCTGGGCGGGCGGCGCGCTGCCATGTCACCTCCTTAAGCTAACGGCATGACGGAAAAAAGAAACCTGCCCGGGATAACGGAACGCTTCGGGCGCTTGCACCGGTCACCTTGCCGTCTCGCACTGCGCTGTACCGTGCCGGAAGGACGTTTGAGAACGGTCCTTTTCCGGCATCTGTGTCCGGCGTTCTCCACTGAAGAGATCGAACAGCCGGAGCGTCCAGAGCAGCCCCTGCCACTCCGCTCCCTCGAGCGGGTCTGCCATCGGATCCCTGCGCTTTTGTCTTTCAACCTTCAGCAGTTCGTTGATCAGTACGGCCATATCAAGCATGACATTTTCCTTTCGTGATGAGGATGGCGTGATCGGCAAACCGTCGGGTTTGCTCATGCCGTCTTCTTCGCGCCGTAGCGGATGAGCGCGATGCCCGAACCGAGCGGCTTCACTTCCGCCAGTGCCAGGTCGAGCCTGGCGCCATCTGGAAACAGGCGCTTTCCGCGCCCAAGCACGGTCGGGTAGACCATCAAATTGTACGCATCGATCAGCCCGTGCGGCATCAGCGCGTGGACGAGCGCGGCGCTGCCGTAGACGAGTATATCGCCGCCAGGCTCTTCCTTGAGCGCGCGTATCTTTTCGACGATATCACCCGTGACGATCGTCGAGTTGTTCCAGCCAGCCTCGGCGAGGGTGTTTGACACGACGAATTTCGGCAGGCTGTTGATGCGATCGGCAAAGCCGGTTTCGTCTTCGACCGAAGGCCAGACTGCGGCAAACGCCTCGTAGGTCTTCCGCCCCAGAAGCACCGCGTCGCTGGCGAACAATTCGTCGATCTTGAATTTGTCGCCTTCCGGACCGCGGATATACGGGCCGGTCCAGTCGCCCAGCCCCGATCCTTCCATGCCGACGGGATCCTCGATGACCCCGTCGAGCGACATATATTGGGTTACGACGATCTTTCTTGGCATTATCTCCTCCTTCGGTCGAAATCCATCCTGGCCGGTGCACGAAGCCACCAACCCGACTTCCCGACGGAAATCGCGAGTGAATCGATTCAAGTAAGGCTGACTTGCCTCTTGAACCAATTCAAATCCTACATCAATCCGCGCTCGCGTCAAGCAAAAATTGAATCGATCCAATCGGCGTGTTACATAGAGGACCAAGTTGCTGCAATCACGAGGAAATATGTCAAAGGGTGCCATAAAGCTTGCCGATGTCGCCAAGGCGGCAGGGGTCTCGCAGGGGACCGCGTCCAACGTTTTCAGCCGGCCGCAAATTGTGCGCCAGGAAGTGCGCGAACGCGTCCGGGCGGTGGCGAAGGAGATGGGCTACAAAGGCCCCGACCCGAAAGGCCGCATGCTGCGCGCTGGCAAGGTGAACGCGATCGGCGTGGTGACGGCGGAACCGCTCTCCTATTTTTTCAACGATCCTTATGCCCGCGTGCTGATGGAAGGCATAACCGAAGCTTGCGATGCCGGCGGCACCGGCATTTCGCTGGTTTCCTCCCAGAACAGCGACGAACTCGTCTGGAACATCAACAGCGCGCTGGTCGACGGTTTCGTGCTTTTCTGCCTGGAGGGCGACAGCCGGCTGATCGAACTGACGCGCGAGCGCACGTTGCCCTTCGTCGCCCTGGCGCTTGGTTTCGAGGACGAATCCATCCCGGCGATCGGCGTCGACAATGTCGCCGGCGCGAAGATGGTTGCCCGGCATGTCGCGAAACTCGGCCATCGCCGCCTGGCGATCCTTTCGCTCCCCTTCATCGACGACCGGTTCGGCCTCGCCTCGATGGATGATGTCCGTGCTGCGGTTTATTCCACCTCGAGCGACCGCATTTTTGGTTATTTCGAGGGACTTTCCGAATTCGGCATCGACACGGCTGATATCCCGATCTTCGAAACGCAGAACGATGCTGAAACCACTCGTGCCGGGCTGGACTACCTTTTCGATCTGGACGAACCGCCGACGGCTATCCTTGCCATGTCCGACCGCATCGCCCTCGACACACTGGACTGGCTGCGGCAGCACTGCATCAAGGTGCCGGAAGAGGTTTCAATAGCGGGTTTCGACGGCGTTCCGGAAGCCGCGCTTTCCGACCCGCCGCTAACGACGGTCGAGCAGCCGATCGCCGAGATCGGGCGTCGCGCCGTGAGGATGATCCTCGATGGCGGAGCGCCGGGACATCGTGAAGTGCTCGACGTGAAGCTTATCGTGCGCGGATCGACCGCACCGCCAAAACGCCACTGAACCGCCCGGCGATGACTACGCCGTTTCCAGGTCGAGCCCTTGCGCACGCAACCGCGTCACGTCCCGCACTGGCGGCGCGCCGAACAAGCGCCGGTATTCCCGGGTGAATTGCGACGGGCTCTCGTAGCCCACTTCGTAGCCGGCGGTCGCGGCATCGAATGCACCGCCGACCATCAGGCGTCGCGCTTCCTGCAACCGGATCTGCTTCTGGTATTGCAGCGGGCTCATCGCGGTCACTTCCCTGAAATAGTGATGGAATGCCGATGGACTCATGCCTGCCTCACCGGCCACCACATCGATGCTGAAAGGCCGCGCGTAGTGGTCCTTGATCCAGGCGATTGCCCGCGCAATCTGGCGGATCTTGCTGCCGGCGGTGGCGATGTGCCGCACCGCGCCGCTCTGCTCGCCACTGAGCAGCCTATAGTAGATCTCGCGCTGCAGGAGAGACGAGAGAAACGGAATATGCTCCGGTTCGTCCAGCAGCCGCAGGAGCCGGGTCGCGGCGTCGACCAGTTCGGAAGACGTGTTGCTGATGAACAGCCCGCGCTCCACGCTTCCCTTGGCCACCGCAGAGGCGCCCTTCTCCGTAAGCACGGACGTCAGCACCGCCGCGTCGAGATCGACACGGACACATAGGTATGGAGTTTCCGGCGAAGCCTTGGTTACCTGCCCCGAAAGCGGCAGGTCGACGGACACGACAAGGTATTTCGCCGGGTCGTAGAAATAGCGGAGGTCCGCCAGCGCAACCTCCTTTTCGCCTTGCGCGATAATGCAGACTGCCGGGTGATGTAAAATCTGCAGCGGCTCGGTGGGCTGGCTCTGCCGGATCAGAGCGAGACCTGGAATCGCAGTCTCGTGCACTCCATCGTTCGGTGCGTGACGGCTTGTCAACTCGGCCAACAATCGCATGTTCTGCACAGCTTTCTCCATATCCACTGCTTTCCATAAAAGCTTGATCCGGACAAGGAGTATCCCCTGCCCATGCCTACTTCAGGAGGATCAGGCAATTCTTGCGGAGGATCGGTCTACTGCTCGATCCTCCAGACACGTAATTTTCGTCCTGTCGGGGATGTCCAAGCTCACAGGAGACGGAAATGTCAGCCATCGAAAACAAGGTCGTTCTGGTCACTGGCGCCAGCAGCGGCATCGGCGAGGCGATCGCCCGGGAACTTGCAGGTGCCGGCGCCATCGTTTTTGCCGGAGCCCGGCGCATCGACCGGTTGGATCGCCTGGCCGGCGAAATCGCCGCTCAAGGCGGCACGGTGCGCGTATCGGTCCTCGACGTGACGTCGCGGGAAGCAGTGGCCGCGTTCGCGGACCGGGCACGCAAGGAGTTCGGCCGCATCGACGTCATCGTCAACAATGCGGGCGTCATGCCGCTCTCGCCGCTGAACGCGCTCAAGGTCGACGAGTGGAACCAGATGATCGACGTCAACATCCGCGGCGTGCTGCATGGCATCGCTGCGGTCCTGCCCATCATGGAAGAACAGGGCGAAGGTCATATCGTCAATGTCGCGTCGATCGGGGCGCACCATGTTTCGCCGACGGCCGCGATTTACTGCGCGACCAAATATGCGGTCTGGGCAATCTCCGACGGGCTGCGCCAGGAAACCGACCGGCTGCGCGTCACCGTCATCTCGCCGGGCGTCGTCACTTCGGAACTCGCTGAGACGATCTCCGACGACACCGCCCGCGCGGCAATGCGCGATTTCCGCAAGACTGCGATCAAGCCGAACGCGATTGCCCGCGCCGTGCGCTTTGCGATGGAACAGCCACGCGATGTCGATGTCAGCGAGATCATCGTGCGCCCCGTCGCAAGCCCGCATTGACTCTACCTGCAAGGAGACGAGGACGATGAGATACGTCGAGATCCGCGGACTGGCCGGTACCGTCGCTGCGGCAATCGCCATCTTGGCCCGGCTGGCCCCGATCAGGCTTGGACCCAGGCAATTGAGACATCCACCCGGAATTCGGAGAGCAGTATGGCAAAACATCCCTATACTGGCATGTGGGTGACGGCAGACGGCCACGTTCGGCAGGAACTGTTGCCGAACGGACGCTACGACGAAGCCCTCGGCAGCCGTAAAAGCGCCTACCAGGGACGCTACGAGGTTACCGGCACCCATATCGACTATTGGGACGACACCGGCTTCACCGCCGACGGGAAATTCATCGACGACGTGCTTCACCATGGCGGCATGATTTTCTATCGGGAGCGGAAATAAGGGGGGCGAGCCGGCGGTATTCAACCGGGCGTTGCTACACTGAAGCGCTGGGCGATCGCTGGAGGCGGAACCATAGGGAGGAGCGCGCAATGGCGATGAATGATCGCGTGCTGGTCGTCGGCGGTACCAGAGGCACCGGTCTGCTGACAGCGCAATTGCTGCTCAAACGCGGTCAGCGCGTCCGCATTCTCGCACGCGATCCGGTTGCTGCTGCGGCTCGTCTGGATCCGGCAATCGAGGTGATCGCCGGCGACATTACGAAGCCCGAAACGCTCGCCGCCGCACTCGAAAATGTCGATCACATCGTTTTCACCGCGGGGGCCCGCAGTGGTCGCTATGCACCGGAAAGCCTGGTCAAGGCGACAGATTACCAAGGCGTGCTGAACACCCTTGCCGCCGCGCGGCGAAAGCGTTTCAACGGCCGGTTTCTCTACATGAATTCGATCGGCATCGCGACGCCATCACTGGCCGCCACGCTGATCAACCTGCTCAAGAGAAATACGCTCGTCTGGCGGCAGCGCGCCGAAGAAGACATCCGGGCGAGCGGCGTCGACTACACGATCGTCCGCGTCGGTTTTCTCTCCAATGCCCCGGCCAATGAGCGACAGATTGAAATAAGCCAGGGAGCGCTTCCGCTCGCATTCAATCGAAGGATCGGCCGTGCCGATGTCGCCGAAGCCTTCGTGGCGGCATTGCGCCATCCGAATGCCGCACGCGCAACGTTCGAAGTCATCTGGGGCAAAGGCCACCGGCGCGAGAGTTGGGTCCGGCTTCTTGACGGGCTGAAGCCGGACATGGAAGCTACCGGCGCCCTCAGCGGGTAACTGTGTCGGTCTTTCCCGCCGGCAGGTGAACCGTGAAGGTCGCCCCCTCGCCCACCTTCGACTTGATCGACAGCCGCGCATTGTGGCGGGTCAGGATGTGCTTGACGATCGCAAGGCCGAGACCTGTGCCCTTCTGGGCGCGGCTGGTTTCCACGTCGACGCGGTAGAAACGCTCGGTGATGCGCGGAATGTGCTCCTCGGCGATACCCGGGCCGAAATCCCGGAACGAGACGGTGACTTCAGGCTCTGGACCGGCGCTCGATTGTTCGATCGAAACGACGACCTTGCCGCCGGACTGGCCGTATTTGCATGCGTTTTCGAGCAGGTTTTCGAACACCTGAAAAAGTTCGTCGCGATTGCCGGGCACCTGAACCGGGTCCGCCGGCAATTCCCTGGCGATAACGACCCCGAATTCCCTTGCCTGCGGGTTGAGCGTATCGATGACGCTTTCCACCGTCTCGCGGACATCGACCCTGCTGCCCGGACCGAGATACGGCTTCATCTCCAGCCGCGACAGCGACAGCAGGTCGTCGATAAGCCGCGCCATCCGGCCTGTCTGGTTCTGCATGATCTGCAGGAAATTCTCGCGCGCGGCGGCGTCGTTCTTCGCCGGGCCACGCAGCGTCTCGATGAAGCCGGCGATCGACGCCAGCGGCGTGCGCAGTTCGTGACTGGCGTTGGCGATAAAGTCGGCCCGCATACGGTCGATGCGGCGCGCCTCGCTCTGATCCTTGAAGATGAGGACAAACAGGCCGGTATCGCTGCCGACCGGCGTCGCCACGACGCGGAAGACGCGCTCGACCGGGACACGCTCGGCATAATCGATGGAGCCCGGCATGCCGGTCGAAAGCACCCGCTGGATCAGCTCCTGCATTTCAGGGGCGCGGAATTTCATCTGCAGGACCATGCCCTGCCCGACGCTGCCGAACGACACTGCGGCCGCTGCATTGGCATGGACCACGACGCCTTTGCGTCGAAGACGAACAAGCGGATCGGGCACCGCGGCGGCGAGATCGGCCACCGGCAGATTGTCGAGAACCGAGGCCGCCGAACTCGCCGCTTGATCGGCGCGCCGCTGGCTGACCGTGCGGCGGGGCGCAAATGCGGCGACGGCAATGATACCGGCCAACCCCAGCAAGATCATCCAGAACGGCGGGCGCGTGGCAAAGTACAAGGCCAAGCCGGCGAGCCGCTGCCGCGATCAGCGTCCAGCGACCCTCGAAAAGCCGTTCGCCGATGACGCGTCGACGCGCGCCGTGGATGACCGTTCCTGCCTTCCTCGTCCATCAGCAATTCCCGCTGCCCGAGCGATAACCCTGTCCGCAACTTCCGGCTGGACCGGGTCAGGGCCACCCAATAGCATGTCGCATCCGTCAGGAAAGGCATGTGGCGATGAAAAATGAAAAAGGAGCGGGTGGCGCGGCGGGCTCCGCGCTGGTCACAGTCGAAGATCGGCAAGAAAGAACGGGTCTTCGACATCGACAATCCTGAACTTCCGGACTGGGTCGACAAGAAAGCCCTGAAATCAGGCGGCTATCCCTACGACAAGAAACTCGACCGCGACGAATACGAGGAGACGCTGGAAAGACTGCAGATCGAACTGGTCAAGCTGCAGGCCTGGCAGCAGGCCACCAGCGAACGCGTGCTGGTGATCTTCGAAGGGCGCGATGCCGCCGGCAAGGGCGGCGCAATCAACGCGACGCGGGAATACATGAACCCCCGCAATGCACGCAACGTGGCGCTGCCGAAGCCGACCGAAACCGAACGCGGGCAATGGTATTTTCAGCGCTATGTGGCGCAGTTTCCGAACGCGGGCGAGTTCGTCACCTTCGACCGTTCCTGGTACAATCGCGCCGGCGTCGAACCTGTGATGGGTTTCTGCACGCCCGAGCAGAACGCGCGTTTCCTGATGGAGGTCGAACATTTCGAGCGCATGATCGTCGATGACGGCATCCATTTCTTCAAGTTCTGGCTCGACATCGGCCAGGAAATGCAGCTGAAACGGTTTCATGATCGCCGCCACAGCCTGTTGAAGAACTGGAAGTTCTCACCCATGGACGTTGCCGGCATGAACAAATGGGATGACTACACCAAGCGCCGCGACGAGATGCTGGAACACACGCACAGCGATCACGCACCATGGATCGTCATCCGCGCCAACGACAAGCGCCGCGCCAGGATCGAGCTGATCCGGAGAATCCTGCATGAAATTGCCCTATACCGGGCGCGATGAACGGGCAATCGGCGAGAGCCGATCCGAAGATCATCGGAGAAGGAGCGGAATTCCTGGCCAAATGATCCTGGAGTGCCCGCCCGGAGGCGTGATCATCGAGACGCGATGATCACGCCTCGGACCGAAACGCGCGTAGTGGTTCTGAGAAATCCGATGCGCAACAAAAAGATAGCGGCGTAGCAATTGGCGCACGCCGCGTCGGGCCGCCTGGCGCTAGGGACCCGTGCGCCGACGCTGGCCCAAACGGGACCTCGGTGAAACGTCTTTTCCCAACGATGCGGATCCCGGAAAAGCTGCCGGAGCGCGCGCCATGCGGCAACAGACATCATCAGCCAGTAGACCGGCATGAAAAGCACGACACGCCGAAGCCTCGCCGCCCTTTTCCGACAGGGTTGTCCAGCCCAGCAGCAGGAACGACAGGTAACCGAGGCAGATGCTGGCGACATCCAGAACAAGCAGAAGCGATTGCCCGGTACCGTCGACGCGCTCCAGCGCCAGATTGACGCTCAACAGCACGGCGTCGGCGACGAGCACCGGATGCAGACCACGCCGGACGCATGCAATTCCTTGGAGCAACGGTACCCCATTGACCCTCGCTCGGGTTGCGATGTGGGTGCGCGTCAGCCCGGAAACGGCCAGGCGATCGAAGATGGCCTTCCACTCGCCAAGCTCGGGAAAGAGCAGCACTGCGTCAAAGCTGGTGTCGCGTAGCGCATCATCGGGATGTGGCGGATTCCCGAACGGCATCCACATCCGGCCGGCTGCTTCTCCCGCCAAGTTTGACGGCAAACGAGTTTCCGCGAGGCTCATCGCGCAAAAAATCCAGAAACGGTGGAGCCCCGAACTATCCGCGCGCTTGTCGGTTTTTGACCCGTTCGCGCTGCACGCTGGCGAAATCGACGGGTTCTCGCAGAGATTGGCGCGATAGATAGGGCAGCGCCGACTTCGTCGAAGCCAGAACATGGATCGCCTACAATCGCCTTGGGCGATTTTTACTGGACTGGCGGCTACCCCCTAGCCACTCTGGCAGTTACCACCCGATGGCGGCCACGAAACATTTCCCCTGCGCGGCGCAATCGCCCACACAGGTTTTCAATACATCACGCTATACTTTCCAGATCAGTATTCTTCTGCACCCACCTACCAATTACAGTTGTGTGAAATGACCGACGCACTGTCAAGCGGATTTGGCGATCCGGTCCGCTATGGCCGCACGTCGGGTAAGTCCGCATTGACAGGAAGCGATGGCCGGTATTGATTTCCGGCCGTTCGAAGGCGTTGCCCGCCTCCGGCACGGAGACTGAATCTTGAGACTGATCGCGGCCCTCTTCGCCCTTGTTTGGATCGCCTGCATTCCGGCCGACCAAGCGCGGGCGGAAGAACCTGCTATTCCTGTTTTCTGGGATACCAAGGAGCGACTGGCAAAACCTGATCTGACCGCGGTTCAGCGCATCCGCTTCCTGACCACGACCGACTTTCCGCCGTTCAACTTTCTCGACGGCACCGGCCGGCTTGACCGGCTTCCATATCGACCTGGCGCGCGCGATCTGCACCGAGCTCGAAATCCTCGACAAATGCCAGATCCAGGCGCTTGCCCTGGGCACGAACTCGACAACGGCGCTCGCGGACAAGCAGGGCGAGGCGATCATCGCCGGCATTTCCGTCACCGCCGAAACGCGCGCCAGATACGGTTTTTCCCGATCCTACCTGCAGTTTCCCGCGCGCTTCGCTGGTGCCGACGGCGTCGCCCATTCCGGAACGCTGTCGACCGAACAAGTCGGCGGGCCAGCGGATCGGCGTGATCGCCGGTTCGGCGCATGAGCGCATGCTCCGCGACTATTTTCCCGACGTCCAAGTCGTCACCTATGCCAAGCAGGACTGGGTGTTCGACGATCTGAAGGCCGGCAAGATCGACGGGGTCGTTCGGCGACGGCATGCGGCTCGCTTTCTGGCTTGCCGGTTCGGACTCCGCCGGCTGCTGCCGTTTTGCCGGCGGCCCCTATATCGCGCCGGAATATCTCGGCACCGGGCTTGCCATCGCGACCGGCAAGGATGACCCGCTGCTCGCGCAGGCCTTCGACTACGCGCTGCAGCGAGATCAATGTGAAGGGCGCCTTCGCCGAACTCTATCTCCGCTATTTCCCGGTCAGCTTTTTCTGAACGGCAGCATGAGAGCCCAGCAGCAGGCCGAACCGGACCGTCGCCGCGATAGGCTGTGAGGCCGATGTCGATGCCGTCGTGCCCGCGTTTCGGCTGCGGGAACATAGGTTCCGAACAGCCGGTCCCAGAACGGGAAAGTTGAAGCCGTAGTTGGAATCGGTCTCGTCGCGCTCGGACGAATGGTGGACGCGGTGCATATCGGGCGTGACGAGGACGCGGCGCAGCACGCGAATCCAGCCTCGCTTGCCGAGCCGCACATTGGAATGGTTGAACATCGAGGTGCCGTTCAGAACGATCTCGAAGACCAGCACCGAAAGCACCGGCGCGCCGAGCGCGATCGACGACCGCGGCCTTCCAAAGCATCGACAGCAGGATTTCGAGCGGATGGAACCGCGAGCCCGGTCGTGACGTCGAAGCCGGTGTCGGCGTGATGCATGCGGTGGATGCGCCACAGCAGCGGGATCTTGTGGCTGGCGACATGTTCCAGCCAGACGGCGAAATCGAGGATGACGAAAGAGACGAATGCCGGCAACGGCGACCGTCGACGCCGGCCAGCCGGAACAGGCCCCAGCTGCGTTGGCCTCCGCCCAGGCGGCCGCGCCCACGGCGGCGGCCGGGAAAACCAGCCGCAGCACGAGCGAAGAGATCAGCACCATCGACAGATTGGTAAGCCATCGCCTCGATTTCAGCGCGCCCGTCATTTCCGGGCGCTCCAGCCGCGGCGACCACAAGTTCGAACACCGCCAGCAAGCCGAAGACAGCCAGGAACACCGCCAGGCGGACGACAGGCTCGGAAACGAGATCCATTCCATCCACGGCTCAGGTCGAGGCATGCCGGTGACGCGCCTTGGACGGCGCGCTCGATCGCCTGCGACGGTGCCGCGTCGAGGCTCCAGACGCTTGCCGCAAGCCGCTGCAGCACGCGCAATTCCTCCATGCGCATTCCGGAGATCGACGGCCACCGACTTCGACGGCGAGCGCATAGGCAGTGTCGTGAAGGCGTCGGCAATGCCTTGCGCGCGAATTGCAGGATCCACGTCCAGGCCGTTCTCGCCATGCGACAAGCTGCTGGCAATCCTGGGACGGGCGACCAGTACCCGCTCGGGGTCGAAACCATGGAAGACCGGCAGCGAGCGGACGGCCAATCCGATCCGCGCCAGCTCCTCATCGGTCATGTCACGGTCGGATGCGGACATGATCGACCATCAGGTAGATCATGCTTCATGGAGCGTGGGTCAATGGCATGGTCTTTCCCGCGATTGGTTGCCGCCAAGTTAGGAGCGACGCGCCGCTCCGTGCAATGAAAAGAGCCCGCAATCGATTGACGCTCTTCGCATGGCGCCGCATAGAGCAGGCGCGCCTGCGGCGCCTGCCGCAGGAACGAACAGGACAGACGGAATGTCGCGAAAGCGGTCTCGAACCCGATCGAGCTGACGCCCGAAGTCATCGCGGCGGCCGCGGAAAGCCGCGCCTGGCCGTTCGAGGAAGCACGAAAGATCGTCGATCGCTACAAACACGCGGGCTTTCCCGAAACCGTGCTGTTCGAGACAGGCTACGGTCCGTCCGGTTTGCCGCATATCGGCACCTTCGGCGAGGTGGCGCGCACCTCCATGGTGCGGCACGCCTTCCGCGTGCTGACCGAGGACAAGGTGAGGACCAGGCTGCTCTGCTTTTCCGACGACATGGACGGCATGCGCAAGATACCCGACAACGTCCCCAGTCGCGGAATGCTGGCCGCACATCTCGGCAAGCCGCTGACACGGGTGCCCGATCCTTTCGGCGGCGAATGAAAGCTTCGGCGCACCACAACAACGCGATGCTGCGCGCGCTTCCTCGATCGCTTCGGCTTTCACTACGAGTTCGCCTCAGCGCTCGACTACTATACTTCAGGCCGATTCGACGACGGTCTCGTGCGGATGCTGGAAGGATACGACAAGGTCATGGAGGTCATGCTGCCGACGCTGAGGGAGGAGCGACGCAAGACCTATTCGCCCATTCCTGCCGATCCATCCGGAGACCGGCATCGTCATGCAGGTGCCTATCGAGGAGGTGCACCCGGAGGCCGGCGACCATCGTCTGGACCGACCCGATCGACCGGCGAGGAAATGGGAAACTTCGGTGAACGGCGGCGGCTGCAAGGCGCAATGGAAGCCCGACTGGGCGATGCGCTGGGCCGTGCTTGGCGTCGACTACGAAATGTCCGGCAAGGACCATGATCGACACTGTGAAGACTAGCGGCAAGATATGCCGGATCCTCGGCGGCACGCCGCCGGAAGGCTTCAACTATGAGCTGTTCCTCGACGAGAACGGCGAGAAGATTTCGAAGTCGAAGGGCAACGGGCTCACCATCGACGAGTGGCTGACTTATGCGCCGACCGAGAGCCTCGCGCTCTACATGTTCCAGAAGCCGAAGACCGCGAAGCGGCTCTACTTCGACGTCATCCCGAAGGCGGTCGACGAATACTACACTTTTCTGTCGGCCTATCCCGAAGCAGCCCTGGAAGGACCGGCTCGGCAATCCCGTCTGGCACATCCACGACGGCAACCCGCCGGCGATCGACCTGCCGGTGCCGTTCTGCGATGCTGCTCAATCTTGTCAGCGCATCGAACGCGCAGAACAACGGCGTTCTGTGGGGCTTCATTTCCCGCTATGCGCCGGGCGTGACGCCGGAAACGCATCCGCATCTCGACCGGCTTGCCGGCTATGCGATCCGCTATTTCCGCGATTTCGTGAAGACCGGAAAATCCTATCGTGCGCCGGATGCGGTCGAGCGCGACGCGCTGGCAAAGCTGTCGGAGCCGCTGGCGCGCTCCCCACGGACGCAGACGGCGAGGCAATCCAGAACGCCGCGCTCAACGTGGCGCGGAAGATCGAGCGCTACCAGGATCATACAAAGCAGAGCCCGGAAGGCGGGCCGGGCGTATCGGTCGCGTTCTTCCAGATGATCTATCAGGTGCTGATCGGCCAGGAACGCGGCCCGCGCTTCGGCTCGTTCGCTGGCGCTCTACGGCATCGAGGAGACGCAGGCATTGATTGCGAAGGCGCTCCAGGCAGCTGTCTGATTGAGCGAATGGTGCGCATCGCGGCAGGCTACCCCTCTCCCCTTTTGTGGGAGAAGGAAAGCCGATGCTCTGAAGGCTTCGCGGCGGCGGGCCGAAAATGCCCTTCGCCGCGGATGCGCCTTTTCCGACGTCGCCATAGGGGCCGTTCGCGGCCGCGCGCGCCCAGCCGTTCGACACAAGCCATTCGCCGACGTTCTGCTTGCCGATACGGCAGTGCGCGGCGACTTCCCAGTCCGCTTCTGCGACCAGCCATTCGCTCGACGTTCTCACTTGCGCGGATGTGGCATTCGGCGGCACATTGGCGCCCGAGGCTCGTCAGCATTTCCGGCAGGCAATCGCGCAGGTGACGGCACGCCCGCGCAGGAAAGAGCGGAACGCAGTGCGCGCCACGCGCACCGCACGGCCAGGACTTGCCCTTGAAAGCGCACATCTCGCCCGCGTCGACTATATCCGTTCCAGCGACGGTGACGGCGTAGCCCATCGCCTCGAAGGTGCCGGCGGCATTGGTGACCGGGCGATAAGAGAGTGGCGCCGTCCCAGTCGTTTGACGTTTTCGGCTGCGGCGGTTGTGCCTGGCCGAGTTCGCTCAAGCGGCTTGCGCGGTTCGACACGCTGGTAGCCGGCATCATCCTGCGCCGGTTCCCGATTTGCGGCGGCGGAGCCGAATCGGCGATCCGGCCGGCTGCATCGGGCTCCGGCGGTTCCGAGCATGTTCGGGTCGATCTGTCGACTGCAATCGCTGCCGTATCGCGGCGGTTCCGGCATTCGCCGGCAACGATGGCGACCGGAGGGGCCGTCGCGCTACCGCGCCGAGATGGCGGCCGGCTGGCGCATTATGTCCCAAGACTCATGAGCCAGGATCGGCACAAGCCGGCTATTGTCGACCATGATCTGCGAACACCGGCAGCCGCATTTGCGCTCGCGCCCTACTGGCTTGCCCAGACGATGCGCGCCACCCATTCGACATCCTGCATCGGGATTTCCCGGTTGGCGATGTTCGGGATTGAGCGATACGAGTTCGACCGATTTCGAGGTCTGCCGCTCGAGCAGCTTGGCCATCACCTCGCCTTCGCGCGTCTTCACCACGACGCGGTCGCCACGGCGCACGCTGGCGCCCGGCCTGACGATCAGCACATCGCCATCGCGATAGAGCGGCAGCATGGAATCGCCCTGCACCTGCAGCGCATACGAGCCGTCGTCGTTGCGCGACGGCAGTTCGACCAGATCCCAGCCCTGGCCGGCAGGAAAGCCGGCATCGTCGAAGAAGCCGCCAGCGCCGGCCTGGGCGAAGCCGAGCAGAGGAACAGTCGGCGTCTGCCGCGGCAAGTGCATCGGAAGGCCTCTGAGGCTTGCCTTCGACCAGGCCGAGGAATTCGTCGAGCGAGGCGCCGGTCGCCTCGATGATCTTGGCCAGCGATTCGGTCGAAGGCCAGCGCGGACGGCCGTCGGAAGACAGCCGCTTCGATTTGTTGAAGGCCGTCGAATCGAGCCCGGCCCGCTTGGCCAGACCGGAGGCCGACAGTGAATAGCGTTCGGCCAGAGCGTCGATCGCGGCCCAGACGCGCTCATGTGAGAGCATGGGTTTGCTCCCTTCAAAACAGGAAAAAATACCTTTTAACTATCTAACGCGGACGGCACGGGTTGTCCAGCGCCGTCGGCCAATTCACCACAATCAGTCCGGAGAACCTTGACCGGCGATCAGCCCTGCTTGGCCAGTTCCCGCAGTCGCCCATGCGAGGTCATGAAGATTTTTTCCGCCTCCGTAGGTGGGCGCGGCGTGATCCTGTGGCCGAGCCTGGCGATGACCTCGTCTATCGCCAGGAAGCGGCGGTTGGAAAAATCGTAGATGCCGGCGGTCGTCATCACCAGCGCTGCCGTCTGGCCGCTTTCGAGCACGAAGCGATGACGGCCTATGACCTGCGTATCCTCCCACGTCTCGACTGTGGAAACGACGTCGAACTTCTTCCACAGCTTGATCTCGCGGACATAGACCGCCTGCAGCCCGCCCATCATCGGCGCCCAGCCGCTCTTGCGGGCGAGACCGAGAAGCCCCGCGCGCATGAAGATGTCGATGCGGCCGACATCGGCCAGCATCATGTAGCGCGCATTGTTTAGATGCAGGTTGGAATCGATGTCGGTCGGCAGGCAACGGAAACTCAACCGACTCTCTTCGCCCATATGATAGCGGCCTGCGGCTTTTCGCGGTAAGCGCCATCCTGGCGAGGCGTGCCCAGACATACATGTGGTTTGAACTCCCCCGCTGGGGCGGCTGGCGCCCACCCTCCCTCTTGCGGGGAGGGTCGTGGAACAGCGTCGCTCCGCGACGCTGTGAAACGGGGTGGGGGTGGTTCAGGACGAGGCACTTGGCCTCCACCCCCACCCCGCTCCGCTTCGCGGATCGACCCTCCCCGCAAGGGGGAGGGTTACGGCGCTACGCCGCCTGCTTCGCCTGTTCCTTCGCATACGGGTCGAAACGCTCGTAGAACGTCTCGTCCTTGTCAGCCATGTCGACGAGCAGCTTCGGCGCCTTGAACTGCGGGCCGAACTTCTTCTGCAATCCCTTGGCGAGCTTGACGAAGGCCTTGGCGCCGATGCCGTCGATGTAGGAGAGCGCGCCGCCCGTATAAGGAGCGAAGCCGAAGGCGAGGATCGACCCGACGTCCGCCTCGCGCGGATCGGTGACGATGCTCTCCTCCATGACGCGCGCGGCTTCCAGCGCGATCGTGGCGAGGAAGCGCTGCTTCAGTTCGTTGACGTCGATCTTGTCCGGATCCTGCTGCTTGTAGAGATCCTTCAGGCCGGGCCACAGATGCTTCTTGGCGGGTTTCGCCGGATAGTCGTAAAAGCCCTTGCCGTTCTTGCGGCCGCGGCGGTCGTGCTTGTCGACCAGCGTGTTGATCAGCGCGAACTGATCCTTGTCCACCGCCTTCTCGCCGAGATCCCTGATGGTCTGCTTCATGATCTTCTGGGCAAGGTCGATCGCCGTCTCGTCGGTCAGCGCCAGCGGGCCGACCGGCATGCCGGCCATCTTCGCCGCGTTCTCGATCATCGCCGCCGGCACGCCCTCGATCAGCATCTGGAAGGCTTCCGCCATGTAGCGCAGCACGCAGCGGTTGACGTAGAAGCCGCGCGTGTCGTTGACGACGATCGGCGTCTTCTTGATGGCGCGGACATAGTCGATCGCGGTCGCAAGCGCCTTGTCACCGGTCTTCTTGCCGAGAATGATCTCGACCAGCATCATCCTGTCGACCGGCGAGAAGAAATGGATGCCGATGAAATTCTTCGGCCGCGCCGAGTTCTTCGCCAGGCCGGTGATCGGAATGGTCGAGGTGTTGGAAGCGAAGATCGCCGACGATTTCAGCACCGCTTCGGCCTTCTCGGTCGCCGCTCTTCTTCACCTCGGAATCCTCGAACACCGCCTCGATGACGAGGTCGCAGCCTTCGAGCGCCGCATAGTCGGCGGTCGGCGTGATGAGGGAGAGGAGCTTCTCCTTCTCTTCCGGCTTGGCGCGGCCCTTCTTCACCTGCTCGGAGATCAGGCCATCGGAGTGCGCCTTGCCCTTGTCGGCCGATTCCTGATCGCGGTCGAGCAGCACGACCGGGATGCCGGCCTTCGCCGTCACATAAGCGATGCCGGCGCCCATGAAGCCGGCGCCGAGCACGCCGATCTTCTTGAATTTGGTGTCAGGCACCCCGGCCGGACGGCGGGCGCCCTTGTTCAGTTCCTGCAGCGAGACGAACAGCGAGCGGATCATCGCCGCGGCTTCCTTGGTCTGCAGGATCTCGGTGAAGTAGCGCTGCTCGATTCTCAAGCCCGTGTCGAACGGCACCAGCATGCCTTCATAGACGCATTTCAGGATGGCGCTGGCAGCCGGATAGTTGCCGTAGGTCTCGCGGCGCAGGATGGCGATCGCCGGCGGCCACAGATTGGCGCCCGCCGCCGAATAGACCGGACCGCCGGGCAGCTTGAAGCCCTTCTCGTCCCACGGCTGCACCGGCTTCAGGCCGTTCTTGATCATCGCCTTGGCGGTCTCGACCAGCTTCGCCGGCTCGGCGATCTCGTGGATCAAGCCCATCGCCTTCGCCTTCTGCGGCGTCAGGCTCTGGCCGGAGGTCAGCATCTGCAGCGATTCCTGCGGCTGGGCGAGACGAGGCACGCGCTGGGTGCCGCCGGCGCCGGGGAAGATGCCGACCTTCACTTCCGGCAGCCCCATCTTGACCTTCTCGCTGTCGGCGGCGACGCGGCCATGGCAGGCCAGCGACATTTCGAAGGCGCCGCCCATGCAGGTGCCGTTGATGGCCGACACCCACGGCTTGCCGGAGGTCTCCAGCTTGCGGAACAGGCCGGTCATGCGTCCGACATTGTCGAACAGGAACTGTACCGCCTTCTGGCTGTCCTTCGCTTTCTCGGCCTCGAAAAGGTCGAGCATGCGGCGCATCATGGTCAAATCGGCGCCACCCGAAAAACTCTCCTTGCCGGAGGTGATGACGGCGCCTTTGATGGCGGCGTCCGAGGCAACCTTGCCGACGATCTCGCCGAGTTCATCGATGACGCTCTCGTTGAAGACGTTCATCGACTTTTCCGGCATGTCCCAGGTGACCAGAGCAATGCCGTCCGCGTCGATTTCGAGGGTGAAATTCTTGTAGGTCATCGGGAACTCCCGTTCTGTTCGGAAAGCGCCGCCCAGGTCTCGGGACCCGCATGGACGGCAAGGTTGAATTTATGGACGCGCACGCTCATCACGCCGGCGAGCACGGCCGGATCGCCGGCGACGAATTTCTCCGCCTCTTCACGCGAGTTGGCGAGGAAAATGCCAATGCCCATCACGTCGGGATGCATGTGGCCGTTCGCCTGGTACTCGTCCGAGCGGCCGGCGAGCAACATGTTGCCGGCGGCCGCCTCGCGCTGCAGCATCTCGAAATGCGCGCCGACCGCCTGCCGCTCCGCATCCGTCCACCGGGCGGGATCCTGAAGATCCTCGCGCAGCTTTAGGATGAGCATAAAGGGCGTGCGACCGTCGCTCATTGTTCTCAGACACGCTCGATGATCGTGGCGGTTCCCATGCCGGCGCCGATGCACAACGTCACCAGCGCGGTGTTCAAATCGCGCCGCTCCAGTTCGTCGAGCACGGTGCCGAAGATCATCGCGCCGGTGGCACCCAGCGGATGACCCATGGCGATGGCGCCGCCGTTGACGTTGATCCTGTCGTGCGGAATGTCGAATGCCTGCATGTAGCGCAGCACGACCGAAGCAAAAGCCTCGTTGAGCTCGAACAGATCGATGTCCTCGAGCTTCATCTTCGCACGCTTCAAGAGCTTTTCCGTCACGTCGACCGGGCCGGTCAGCATGATCGCCGGCTCGGAGCCGATGTTGGAAAAGGCACGGATGCGCGCGCGCGGCTTGACGTCCAACGTCTTGCCGGCTTTCTTCGAGCCGAGCAGCACTGCGGCGGCGCCGTCGACGATGCCCGACGAATTGCCGGCATGGTGGACGTAATTGATCTCTTCCACTTCCGGATGACGCTGGATGGCGACAGAGGAAAAGCCGCCCATCTCGCCCGGCATGGTGAAGGACGGGTTGAGCGAGGCCAGCGCCTGCATGTCGGTGGTCGGCCGCATGTGCTCGTCGTGGTCGAGGATGGTGAGGCCGTTCTGGTCTTTCACCGGAATGACGGATTTCTTGAAATAGCCCTTCTCCCACGCCTTGGCCGCGCGCTTCTGGCTCTCCACCGCATAGGCGTCGACGTCGTCGCGCGAAAATCCGTATTTCGTTGCGATCAGGTCGGCGGAAACGCCTTGCGGCACGAAATAGCCCGGCAGGCCGACCGACGGGTCCATGAACCAGGCGCCGCCCGACATGCCCATGCCGACCCTGCTCATCGACTCGACGCCGCCGGCAATGACGATCTCGTCCGCACCTTGCGCGATCTTGGCCGCGCCGAAATTGATGGCGTCGAGACCGGACGCGCAGAAGCGCGATATCTGCATGCCGGGCGCCCTGTTGTCGTAGCCGGCCTCGAATGCGGCGGCGCGCGGAATGACCGAGCCCGCCTCGCCGACCGGATCGACGCAGCCGAAGATGATGTCGTCGACGGTCGAGGTGTCGAGCCCATTGCGGTCGCGCACCGCTTCGAGGACCTTGGCGCCAAGGCGGACCGCCGGCACTTCGTGGAGCGAGCCGTCCTTCTTGCCGCGTCCACGCGGCGTGCGTACCGCGTCATAGACAAATACGTCAGCCATCTTCTTCTCCTTTGCAGGCCCGCGACGCACGATCGGCGGCGCGGCGCGGTTCCTTCTAGAGCCCGGACGGCATCAAGGTCTCTGGCGAGACCCAGCCGGGCAGGTTGCGGATACGGTCGAGCCAGCGCTCGATCGGGGGATATTCTTTCCAGTCGGCGTCGATCTGTTCAGGCCAGAACAGGTAGCCGCACAGCGAGAAGTCGGCGATGGTCGGGCGTGGTGCAGCGACCCAGTCGCGCGCCGCCAGGTGCTCGGCCAGGATCTTCCAGGCATCTTTGGCGCGGCTGTAGATGAATTCCGCGGCCGGATCGCCGGCCTTGTTGCGGAAGTGGCGCATGAAGCGCTCGGTGGCCGTGTAGCTGGTGAGCTTGTGGTTGTCGAACAGGATCCAGCGCAGGATCTCGTACTCCTCGGCCTCGTTCTCATGGCCGAACTTGCCGAAGAGCCGCGACAAATAGACCAGGATCGCGCCCGACTGGCTGAGCGTGAAATCGCCACCGGCACGATGGTGGACCAGTACGGGCGCCTCGCCCATGACGTTGAGCGCGCGATAGTCTGGCGAGCGCGTCTCGCCGCCGAAAAAGGCGACGCGTTGCGGCTTCCAGTCCGCCGCCACACAAGGTCAGCATCAGCGCTACCTTGTAGGAGTTGCCGCTCTCGGCGAAACTGTGCAGCGTGAATTCAGCCATGGGCAGCGCTTCCTTTCGCAGGCGGTACAAAATCGTCGAGCACTGCGGCGCTCATCAGCTTGCGGCCTCCGCATATTGCGGTTCGACCACCATTTCGGTCTTCACCGAATTGGCGATGAAGCAGGCCTCGTGGGCCTGGTGGTGCAGCAGTTCAAGCGTCGCCGCGTCGGCTTCGCATTCGACCAATGGCTTCAAGGTGACGCAGGTGACGGCGATGCGGCCCTCGGCATTCTTTGCCATCTCGCCGACTGCGCTGTCACGATAGCTTGCCACCTCCACCTTGGCCCGGCGCGCGAACTCGAGGAACCACAGCATGTGGCACGACGCCAGCGACGCCACGAACATCTCTTCGGGATCGACGGCGGCCGCCGAGGACCACGGCTCGGGCACCACCGAAAGCGAAGCGGATCCTTCAACGACCGCACCGCCATCGAAGCGTATCTCATGCAAGCGGCTGTATCGGCCGCGCAGAAATTCCTCGCCGTCGCGGCGTGTCCAGCTCAGATGTGCTTCGTGCTTCGACACCGTTCTTCCTCAAAGGCTGCGCGCGATCAGCACCTTCATGATTTCGTTGGTGCCGCCATAGATGCGCTGGACGCGCGCGTCGCGGTACATGCGGGCGATCGGATACTCGTTCATGTAACCATAGCCGCCATGCAATTGTAGGCATTCGTCGACGATCTTGCATTGCAAGTCGGTGAGCCAGTATTTGGCCATCGAGGCGGTGACCGGATCGAGGCCGCCGTTCAGATGGCGCTTGACGCAGTCATTGTAGAAGACACGGCCAATGGTGGCTTCAGTCTTCAGTTCGGCGAGCTTGAACTGGGTGTTCTGGAATTCGACCACGGCCTTGCCAAAAGCCTTGCGCTCCTTGACGTAATCGATGGTGACGGCGAGCGCCCGCTCGATCATGCCGATCGCCTGGCCAGCGATCAAAAGCCGCTCCTGCGGCAATTGCTGCATCAGCTGGACGAAACCCTGGCCTTCCTCGTGACCGAGCAGATGGGCCGTCGGCACGCGGACATCGTTGAAGAACAGCTCCGACGTGTCGTTGGCCTTCAGGCCGATCTTGTCGAGGTTGCGACCGCGCTCGAAACCCTCGACCTCGTCGGTCTCGACGACGATCAACGATGTGCCCTTGGCGCCCTTGGTCGGGTCGGTCTTGGCCACCACGATGACCAGGTTGGCGTTCTGGCCGTTGGTGATGAATGTCTTCGAGCCGTTGATGCGGTAGTGGTTGCCGTCCTTCTCTGCGCGCGTCTTGACGCCCTGCAGGTCGGAACCCGCACCCGGCTCGGTCATCGCGATGGCGCCGATCAGCTCGCCGCTCGCCATTTTGGGCAGCCACTTCTTCTTCTGCTCCTCCGAGCCGTAGTGAAGGATGTAGGGCGCGACGATCGAATTGTGCAAAGCGATGCCGAAGCCGTCGACGCCGACATGGCCGATCGCCTCGGCAATCGCACTCTCATGCGCATAGGTGCCGCCGGCGCCGCCGTATTCTTCCGGCATCGAGGCGCAGAGCAATCCCGCCTCCCCGGCTTTTTCCCAGGCGCTGCGGTCGACGATCTCGTTCTTCTCGTAGTCGTCGTAATGCGGGGCGACCTCTTCAGACAGGAAGCGCGACGCCATGTCGTAAAGCATGGTGACCTCATCGGCCGCCCATACGGGTTTGGGGAGTTCGAGAATTTCGGCAGGATTGGTGGTCAAGAACAAATCCTCTCATTGCCAATCTTGGCACGGCCAATCTTAGCAAGTCTGTTCAATCGTGAACAGACTTGCTGTTCCGCGGCTACCTCAGAACGCCTCCGCCGGCAGCGCCATCAGCGTATCGGCTCCCGTCGAAATCCGGGCAAGATGCGCCGAGGTTTCGGGCATGATGCGCTCCATGAAGTATCGGCCCGTGACCAGCTTGTTCTCATAGAAAGATGACGAGCCGTTGGCGCCTTCGGCAAGCTTGCCTTCAGCGCTCTTGGCCATCTGCGCCCACATGTAGCCGAGCGCGACGAGGCCAAAGAGGTGCAGATAGTCGGTCGAGGCGGCACCGGCGTTGTCGGGCTTCGCCATCGCGTTCTGCATCAGCCACATAGTTGCGGCCTGCAGGTCGTTTAGGCCCTTCTTCAGCGCCTTCGTGTAGGGCGCCATCTTCTCGTCGGCGCGATTTTCCTCGCAGAACTCGCCGACTTCCTTGAAGAAGGCCTGCACGGCGCGGCCGCCATTCAAGGCCAGCTTGCGGCCGACCAGGTCGAGCGCCTGGATGCCGTTGGCGCCCTCATAGATCATGGCGATGCGGGCATCGCGCACGAACTGGCTCATGCCATGTTCCTCGATGTAGCCGTGGCCGCCGAACACCTGCTGCGCCATGACGGCATGGTCGAAACCCTTGTCGGTCAGCACGCCCTTGATGATCGGCGTCATCAGGCCGAGTTGGTCGTCGGCCGACTGGCGCTCCTTGTCGTCGCCGGAGCGATGGGCGACGTCCGACTTGATCGCCGTCCAAAGGATCAGCGCGCGGCCGGCCTCGTTGAACGCCTCGCATCGTCATCAGCGCGCGGCGGATGTCAGGGTGGACGATGATCGGATCGGCCTTCTTGTCCGGCGCCTTGGCGCCGGACAGCGAGCGGCCCTGGATACGCTCCTTGGCGTAGTTGACGGCGTTCTGGTAGGCGACTTCCGAAACCGCGAGTCCTTGCAGGCCGACGCCGAGACGCGCCTCGTTCATCATCACGAACATCGCCTTCAGGCCGCCATTCGGCTCGCCTATGAGATAACCTTCGGCTTCGTCATAATTCATGACGCAGGTCGAGTTGCCGTGGATGCCCATCTTCTCCTCGATCGAGCCGCAGGAGACGGCGTTGCGGTCGCCAAGCTCGCCGCCGCCGTTCAGCTTGAACTTCGGCACGATGAACAGCGAAATGCCTTTGACGCCCTCCGGCGCGCCCTCGATGCGGGCCAGCACCAGATGGATGATGTTTTCCGCCATGTCGTGCTCGCCGGCC
The DNA here is from genome assembly GCA_963763895.1 of uncultured Alphaproteobacteria bacterium. GTDB lineage: Bacteria > Pseudomonadota > Alphaproteobacteria > Rhizobiales > Rhizobiaceae > Neomesorhizobium. The sequence continues at coordinate 155,355 of CAVXQC010000008.1, forward strand.
GAGATGAAGATCTTCTGGCCGGAGATCTTGTAGGAGCCGTCGCCGTTCGGCACCGCCTTGGAGCGCAGCAGGCCGAGATCGGTGCCGCAATGCGGCTCGGTCAGGTTCATGGTGCCGGTCCACACGCCTTCGACCATCTTCGGCAGATATTGCTGTTTCTGCTGTTCGGTGCCGTGCGTCAGGATCGCGGCGATGGCGCCCTGGGTGAGGCCGGGATACATCATCAGCGCCATATTGGCGGAGGAGAGATATTCGCCGACCGCCGAATGCACCGTGTAGGGGAGCCCCTGCCCGCCATATTCGGTGGGAGCCGCAAGGCCCATCCAGCCGCCTTCGCGATACTGGTCGTAAGCTTCCTTGAAGCCTTTCGGCGTCGTCACGCTGCCATCATCGTGGCGAACGCAGCCTTCCATGTCGCCGACGCGGTTGGTCGGCTGCATGACGTTCTCGGCGAGCTTGGCGCCTTCGGCGAGAATCGCCTCGAGAATATCGGGAGTGGCGTCGGAAAAGCCGGGGAGGTTCGAGTAGCGTTCGTAACCCAGCACATCTTTCAGAACAAAAAGCGTATCCTGGACCGGCGCCCTGTAGATCGGCATGTGTCATCCTCCAACACGCGTTTTTACCGGCCCGCACGCTCTTTTCGATGACATGGGGCCGCCGTTGGATTGCGTTTAGCAAAAATTGACGTTTGCGTAAACGTCAATTTTGTGCGGTCCAATGTTTCCGGATCGCATTAGCATCTTTCGGCGGAGAAGTGCGACAGGTTTGACAGATGCATGATATATGCATAGGCTATGCATATGGTTACGAACAAGCTTGGCGCGCTCGGCGTGCTGATCTCGGACACGATGGACGAAGCTCTTGGAGACGTCTCGCCGAGCGCGGCGGCTTTGCTGCTGACACTTTTTTACCGGGAGGGAATCACGGTGACTCGTCTCGCCGAAGTAGCCGACATTGCGCAGCCCACAGCCGTGCGGGTGCTCGATGGACTGGCCAGTCGAGGTTGGGTGGAGCGCCAGGCGCGTACTGGGCGGACGACGCCGCTCAGGCTCACCGCTGCGGGAAAAGCGGAGGCGCAGCGCCTTCAGGCAGCCCGGCTCGCTGCGATGGAGCGATTGCTGTCAGTGCTTCCCGAACGGGATCGCGCAGGTTTCGAAAGCGCCCTCGATATCATTCTCGCCGGCGCCACCATTTCGCGTGCATCCGCCCGAACGATATGCCGGCTGTGCGACCACCCGTCCTGCATGGAACCCGACTGCCCGGTCGGAAACCGTGCAACCGAGATAGAAAGACAGACCGCCGGTACCGCTTGAATGTCGGGTCCAGGGAGTTGGAACAATGCTGATCGCACATGCCGGCAAGCAACCGAAGATCGATCCGGACGCCTGGGTCGCGCCCGATGCGACGGTCTGCGGCGACGTCGAGATAGGCCCGGGCGCCCGCATTCTCTACGGTGCGCGTATCATTGGTGAAAGCGGCGGGACAATTCGCATTGGGAAAAAATCCATCGTGATGGAGAATGCCGTGGTGCGTGCTTCGCCGCGACATCCTTGCACGATCGGCGACCATTGCCTGATCGGGCCAAACGCGCATGTCGTTGGGGCGACGCATCGAAGAGCAGGTGTTCATCGCGACCGGCGCCGCCATTTTCCATGGCGCGCATATTGGCCGAGGCTCGGAAGTACGCGTCCATGCGATCGTTCATTTACGCACGCGGCTGGAGCCCGGTGCGACCGTGCCTTTGGGCTGGGTCGCCGTCGGCGATCCGGCGCAGATATTGCCGCCGGACCGGCATGAGGAAATCTGGGCGGTACAAGCGCCGCTCAATTTCCCGAAATGGGTCTACGGTATCGACCGAGGCACACCGAAGCCAATGATCGAAATCACCCGCGGCGTCTCGGATCGGCTGACGTCTCACCCCGGCGACACCATTGCTGCGCCGTGACTACCGCGCCCGGCGCACGACGCCGCGGTCATTGAGGAAGGGAACGTCGGTATCAGGCGGAGGCGCTGACAGGCACGTTCTGGCGGTCGGCAAGCATGGTGCGGACAACTGACATCGCATCGCTCAGTTCGTCGATCGCCTCGTCGATGGCCTGGCGCTGCTTCTGCAGGCGGCCAAGCTGCTTTTCCGACTTGTCGAGGGCCAGCTTGAGCTGCTTGGTGTTGGTGCCCGACGGATCGTAAAGATCGATCATCTGCTTCACTTCGCGCAGCGAGAAGCCGACCTTGCGGCCGAGCAGGATCAGCTTCAGGCGGGCATTGTCACGACGGGAATAGAGGCGCGTGGCGCCCTCCCGCTTGGGGTTGAGCAGGCCCTTGTCCTCGTAGAAGCGCAAGGTGCGCAGCGTCACATCGTGTTTCTTGGCCATTTCGCCGATGCGGATGAAGCCGTCCTGCGAATCCACGCTGATTTCGTTCGTGTTGGCCGCAGCGTCGGCCGCTTTAATCAGTTTCATCATCTCTGCTTTTGCCCGGTTGTGGCATCCCGGCTTCCGCCAGGACGCGTGAGGGGAAGCCGCGGGGGCTGTGGGCTTCCATTCGAGGTTTCGACTAATTCATCGTAAGCCGGCGCGATCTGCGTGCCTCTTACGTTTACGTAAGGCATATAGTCTGCGGCCTTCCGCAACGCAAGCACCCGGAAAGCGCAACTGTGTCGCACCTTTTCGCCCAATCTTTGCAGCTTGGTAATTTTGGTTAACGGCTTGTTTACCACGTTCAGGGAATTGTGCGCATGTCGGTGCTCCGTGGTTATCCTGTATCGAATTCTTCACGGCTTTTCGGATCGAGGGTGAAAAGCCCCGGAAGACTGCCTTCCGCCGCTGCGACAAACGCGCGGTCGCGTTCGTTCCCGACAGGGATTTAGGGAAAACCGGCAGGCAACCGGCTTTCGTTGGCAAACGGGCGTCTCGATGAACAGCAAACGATCCTATCTCGATTTACTCAATGCCGGCAGGCAACGCAGGCCCTATACCTCGCTGGAGGACCTGAACCGCTCGCTCGAAAACCTGGAGCAGCGACTGGAGCGAAATCAGGATCCCCGTCCGCCAAGAGACGACCACTTTGAACGTCCCCGGATGCCGGCGGCCCGGCCGCAGGCCGAGAGGCCTTATCAGTCGCTCGCCCGCGACCTCGACCGGGTGCGGAGCCAGGAGGACAGTGTCGCCGCGATCGGCAAGATCGCCGGCGACCTGAAAGGCTTGCGCGAGGAACTCCGCCACCAGATGACTTCGGGTCTGCGCCGCGAATTCGACAGCCTGCGCACGGAAATCGCGCGCGCCTACTCTTCGCCGGTATCTGCGAGGGCGGGCGCAGAACTCAATGTCGAGTTCGAACGCCTCTCGAGCGCCATCCATGAGCTTTCCGAGCGCAGCGACGACAAGAGCGTCAATCTGCTCCGCCTCGAATTGGAGCAGGTGAAGGCGGCGCTCGACACGCTGGCGCGGGAGGAGACCGTGCGTTCGGTCGACAGGCGCTGGGAAAATTTCGACCAGCGTTGGAGCGATTTCGAGAACCGCATTCGACCGGCGTCGCTGCGCCATGGCGAGGATCCGGAAATCGCGGCGCTCAACGCCCGGCTGGAGCAAATCAACGAGGCGGTGAACAACCTGCCGGAATCGCTGTCGCTGCAAACGTTGGAAGAAAAGGTCCGGATGCTGGCCGGCGCGGTCGATCATTTCGCGCGCCAGCAGGATCGCCGCGGCCCCGACGCCATGGCCAAATAGAAGAGCGACTGGACGAAATTTCCCGCGCCATCGTGGCGTCCGCCGTTTCCACCCAGCCGCCGTTCATCGATCCGCAGCCCTTCGAGCGCATCGAGGCACGCATCACCTCGCTGGCGCGGCAGATTGGAAGAACTCGTCGACGACCGTCCCAATGTCGAGGTCATCGACCGCCTCAATGTCCTGTCGCAGCGCGTCGACGAGCTCGCGGCGCGCAGCGATCTGCCCGAGCAGGTCGTCGAACGGCTGGTCAGGCAGGTCGCGACGATCGGCGAAAAGCTCGACCGCGCCCCTTCGGCCGCGATCCCGGACCAGTTCCTGCAAGGGATCGAGCAGCGTTTCGACATGCTGTCGGACATGCTCGACCGGCGTCAGGGCGACGCGATCGAGCATGGTCAGGCGCTCTTCCGCGACCTAGAACGCCGGCTCGACGAGGTGGCGGACCGGCTGGACCAGCGCACCGCCGCCGGCGCCGCTCGACAACACCGGCATCATGGAAGCCATCGATCAGCGCTTCACCGATTTCGCCCGCAAGCTGGAAAGCCGGGGCAGCACGGCTGGCGACGACGCCATCCGTGGTCTCGAAGCACGTCTCGAGGACATTTCGGGCCGTCTCGACAGCTCGGCCTCGCAGGTCGCCGGCATCGATCCCGAACTGATCCGCAACCTGGAGGCACAGGTCTCCGGCCTTTCCGCCCATCTCGCGCGGCCGACCTCGCCAATGCCGGATTTCGAGGATATCGCGCCCCGCCTCGTCGATATCGAAAAATCGATCGCCGGGAGCCGCGAAACCATTCTTGCCGCCGCGCGGCAGGCCGCCGAGGACGCGGTGCGCTCGCTTGCCGGTTCGAAAACCAATGCAACGGCGGTTGCCGGTCTCGCCGACGACCTCAAGGCGCTCGAAACGCTGACACGCCGCTCGGACGAACGCAATTCGAAGACGTTCGAGGCCATCCACGACACGCTGCTGAAGATCGTCGACCGGCTGGGCTCGCTGGAGACAAGCCCGGCGGTTCCCGAACAGCCGCGCAAACTGTCGCTCGACAACGCACCGTCGATCGAGCCTGGCGACACGCATTCCGTCGACCCCGACACGACGGAAGCGGCAACATATCCGGCGACCCGAGGCTGGGGCGAACCATCCGTCACGCGCTCGCCCGCCGAAGCGGCCGCTGCCGCGGCGGTCGCCGCGCTCAGCACCGATACCTCCGCCGAAACAGAATCCGGCGGCCGCATGCGCTCGATGCTCGGCGGACTTTCGCGGGCATTCGGCGGCAAGAAGGAAAGCGAAGAGCCGCTGCTGGCCGGCTCGGCGGCGCCGACGGCGGAAGCGCCGACACCCAGCGTCGACCTTGACGAACCGCTCGACCCGAAGCTCGTCAATCGTCCGCTCGAGCCGGGATCGGGTGCGCCCGATCTCAGCGCGATCATGAAGCGGGTGCGCGACGAGCGCGGCCAGCCCGCAAGAACCGGCGAACCCGACGCGGCGAAATCCGACTTCATCGCCGCCGCGCGACGTGCCGCGCAGGCGGCCGCCGCCGAAGCCGACATGCTGAAAAAGGCTTCCGAGAGCGAGGGAACCGGCAGCCGGCTGAAGCTTGGCTCGCTGTTCCGCTCGAAGCGCAAGACAGTTCTTCTCTCGGCAACCGCGATCTTGCTGGCGCTTGCCGGCATGCAGCTCGGCAAGGCCTTCCTTGCCGAAGACAGGGAAGTGGCACAAATCGCCGTGCCGGAAGTCAGTGCCGAACCCGAGACCATTGCTGCGGCGCCGGCAGCGCCCGAAGCTGCGGAAGAGGCCAGCCGATACGAGCAAGGAAGCGGCTGGCGTCCGCATGGTGGAAGCACCCGAGAAGTCGCCCATGGAAACCGCCGTCCCCGCCGAAGCGGGAGCCGAAACGGCGACAACAGCGCCGGAAACGCACCGGCCATGCAGCGGAAATCCCGGAGATCGGCGAGCCGCAGGCCGATGTTGCCGCCATCACACCGGAAGCCACCGCGCTGAAGCCGGAACTCGAGGACGAGGCCGACGAAGGAGCGGACATGGCGTCGACTGCGAGCACGCCGCCGCCGGCTGCCGCCACTGCACCCATGGCGAAAGCGATCGAGGTCCCTGCCGAAGCCGGTCCGGTTCCGCTGCGCGAGGCCGCGGAAGCCGGCGACAGCAAGGCGATCTTCGAGATCGGCTCCCGCTATGCCGATGGCCGCGGCGTCAAGGCGGACATGAAGAAGGCCGCCGAGTGGTATGCGAAATCGGCCGAGATGGGTTTCGCGCCGTCGCAGTACAGGATCGGCAATTTCTACGAAAAGGGCCTCGGCGTCACCCGTGACGTGGCGAAGGCCAAGACCTGGTACCAGATGGCCGCCGCGCAAGGCAACGCCAGCGCCATGCACAATCTGGCGGTGCTGTTCGCCATGGGTGCCGACGGCGTTGCCGACAATGACTTCGCCGCGCGCTGGTTCAGCCAGGCAGCCGAACTCGGTGTCAAGGACAGCCAGTTCAATCTCGGCATCCTCGCCGCCAAAGGCGTCGGCATGGAGCAGAACCTGGAAGAATCCTACAAATGGTTCGCCCTTGTCGCCAAGGCCGGCGATCGCGACGCCGCCGCCAAACGCGACGAAATCGCCAAGGCTTTGAGGCCCGAGCAGCTCGAACGCGCCCGCGCCACGGCGGAACTATGGAAGCCGAAGACCGTCAACGCCGAGACGAACACGGTCGAGATTCCCGAATCCTGGCAGGAGAGCGACGCCAAGACCGCCAGCATCGACATGAAGCAGGTGGTGCAGAACATCCAGCGCATCCTCAACAAGAACGGCTATGACGCAGGCGGCGCCGACGGCGTCATGGGCGACAAGACCAAGGCCGCGATCATCGCGTTCCAGGGCGACAACGGCATGGATGCGACGGGCGAGGTAGACGAAAAACTGGTCCGCGTGCTGCTCGAAAAGAAATGATTTGCTGAAAGCCGGCGTCCGCGCATCGGTCCGAAAACCGGAATCGATTTTCGGAAGGCACGACGCGCAGATTCAAAAAACCTACAGCGTCCTTTGCGCGTCGAAAAAGACGCGCGGCGCTGTAGAAGGCGCCGGCTTGCCATCCCTTTGGAAGTGCTGCGGTTTTTTTTAACCAAGTCCGCCACAAAGTTTGACTTCGCCGCAATGTCGGCGCAACTACGAATTAGTCGTTCGTGGCATCTCGTCAGGGGGCGAGAGCAGGCACCAAATCAGAGTTTGACGGGTGGGCATTTATCTCCCGATTGCCGAAATGTCTGTCAACGTCTTCGTGCTGCTCGCAATGGGCGCGGCGGTCGGATTTCTGTCTGGCATGTTCGGGGTCGGCGGCGGCTTCCTCATCACCCCGCTGCTGATCTTCTATAACATTCCGCCGGCGATCGCCGTCGCCACCGGCGCCAACCAGGTCGTCGCGTCCTCATTTTCAGGAGCACTGTCGCATGTGAAACGCGGCACGCTCGACTTCAAGCTCGGCACCGTGCTTCTCGCCGGCGGCATCTTCGGTTCGACGATCGGCGCCTTTGTCTTCGCGTTGCTGCGAGCCATCGGCCAGCTCGATCTTTTCATCTCGCTGCTTTATGTCGCGCTGCTCGGCACCGTCGGCGGACTGATGATGGTCGAAAGCGTGCGTGCCATGCGGCGCACCCGCTCCGGTGCTGCGCCGACGATAAAAAAATCGGGCCAGCACAACTGGATCCACAAATTGCCGCTGAAGATGCGCTTCCGCACTTCGAAGCTGTTCGTCAGCGTGATCCCGGTGCTGGGACTTGGCGCCGGCATCGGCTTTCTCGCCGCGATCATGGGCGTCGGCGGCGGCTTCATCATGGTGCCGGCGCTGATCTACCTGCTCAAGGTGCCGACCAATGTCGTCGTCGGCACCTCGCTGTTCCAGATCATCTTCGTCGCCGCCTATACCACCCTGGTGCACTCGACCGCGAACCAGACGGTAGACGTGGTGCTGGCCTTCATTCTGATGGTCGGCGGCGTCGCCGGTGCGCAATATGGAGCCAAGGCCGGACAGAAGCTGCGCGGCGAACAGTTGCGGGCGCTGCTCGCCGCTCTCGTGCTGGCGGTGGCGCTGCGGCTCGCCTATCGATCTTTTCGTAAGGCCGGCGAGCCTCTATTCGCTCACTGCGCTGGGAGGCATCTGATGGCCTTCCGGCATCTCCTCCGATCCTGTCTCGCTATGTTGCTGGTAGCGGGCAGCGCACACGCCCAGCAGGCAAACCCGGAAGGCATCGAGATCGGACTGTCGACCGACCAAGTCTCGATCACCTCGGACTTCACCGGCGCCGACCTGACCATTTTCGGCGCGATCGACAATCCCGATCCGCTGATCAGCCGGCAGGGCCGCTACGATATCATCGTCGTGCTGGAGGGGCCGTCGCGGCCGGTCGTTGTGCGCCGCAAGAGCCGCATCCTCGGCATGTGGATCAACACCAGATCGGAAACCTTCCTGAACGTGCCGATCTCCTATTCGGTGGCGACGACACGCGCCTTCCAGGACATGACCGACCCCAACAACTACAAGCGGCTGTCGCTCGGTGCCTCCAACATCTACATGGAGCCCGAGAACAAGCGCGCCGGGCCGGTGACGATCCAGGAGTTCACCGAAGCGTTGCGCGACCGCAAGCAAGCCACCGGCCTGTACAACGAACGCATCGGCGGCGTGCAGCCCCTGTCGCAGAACCTGTTTCGCGCGACGCTGGAACTGGCGCCCAACGTGCCGGTCGGCACCCACAAGGCGCGCGCGTTCCTGTTTCGCAACGGCATCTTCATCAAGGAAACCTCGGCGCAACTCGCCATCCTGAAGGCAGGCTTCGAGCAGTCGATCTTCAACGCGTCGAGGAATTACGGGTTTCTCTATGGCGTTTTCGCGGTAGCGCTCGCCATGTTCACAGGCTGGCTCGGCCGCATCGTGTTCCGCAAGGATTGAGAATGCGACCGGAGAGGCTCGTTTGCGGATGCAAATCGTCAGGGGACTACAGCCAGCGCCGCACGCGTGATCGATAGCCGCGGTAGCCATCGCCGAACTTGCGCTCGAGATAGGCTTCCTCGCGGGCCACTACGCCATAGCGTATGACGAGCGCGAAAGGCACCAGCATCACCAGCAGCCAGAGATTGTCAAACGCGATGGCCAAGCCGGTCAGACCCGGCAGCATGCCGAGATAGATAGGATTGCGCGTGAAGCGATACGGTCCGCTCTCGACGATGGTGGTGGTCGGTTGATTGGTGGAACATTCGAACCGGCCCTTGTGATGGTGACGATGGCCCAGGCGAATAGCGCCAGCGCAAGGACAAACACAATCGCGCCAAACGAGCCTGCGGGCATGCCGGTCGGCAGGAAAGGCAAGGGCATGAGCCAGCCGAGCGCAAACCCGGCAATGACGGCAAGCCCCCAGGCAAGTGGAGGCCGAACAATGGCTTGAGCGGTATCAGCCTTATCGTTCATGGCGGGACCGGGTGTCCTTGCCTGTGTCACCTTGCAGACTACCTTCAAACTCCTTCACTAAAGGGGGCCTCCTAGGGATCACCCCGGTCGCAGCATCGAGCCGGTGATCGCGTAGATGCGCCGCGCGCCGAGCATGTACGCCATGAAGGCATCCCAGCTGAACAGGCCTGAATAGGCGCGGTCGAGCACGTTGAGCGAACCGGTGTAAGAGCCGAAGGCCGGCATGATCATGCGGCGGCCGTCGCTGGCGAAGCAGCGCCGGCGAACCGAACGGCCGCGCTGGACGATGCGGGCGCAAGGATGCAGGTGCCCGGCGATTTCGCCGGTGATCGGAACGGCGGACGGCTCGTGGCGGAACACCAGGCTGCCGATCGCGAGTTCCCGCACAGTCTCCCCGGGCAAGCCTTCCGGAGCGTCCGGATCATGATTGCCGGCAACCCAGAACCAGTCGCGCCCGGCCATCAATGCGGTCAGCTGGTTGCGGAAAACGTCCGGCATATGCGCCGAACCCTTGCCATCGTGGAAACTGTCGCCGAGGCTGATCACCATCCTTGGATCGTAACGGGCGACCACTGCCTGCAACCTGAGCAGCGTTGCCGCGGTATCGTAAGGCGGAACGAAAGAGCCGCGGCGGGCATAGGCGGCACCCTTCTCCAGATGCAGGTCGGAGACGACAAGCAGGTCCAGTTCGGGAAAATAAAGCACGCCGCTCTGGTCGCAGACGGCGCGTTCGCCGGCGATATCGATTTCTTTTGGCCTCGCCGCCCGGTTCATCGCGGTTTCGCTCATGCCGCGCCCATCGCTTCTTCGATCAGATCGTCCGCCGCTTCCGACAACAGCATCTCGTTCGCCTCGCCCGCCACCGCCTCCTTGCCGATCTCCATCATCACCGGCACGGCGAGCGGCGAAATGCGCTCCAGATCCTTATGCATGATTCGGCCCTTGATGCGCGACAGCATGTCGGCAAGTCTGCTGACATCGAGCAGCCCTGATGCCGCGTCCGCGCGTGTCGCCTGCAACAATATGTGGTCGGGTTCGTGCGAGCGCAGCACATCGTAGATCAGGTCGGCCGACACGGTAACCTGGCGACCGCTCTTTTCCTGACCCGGATGGCGCTTCTCGATAAGGCCGGAAATCAGCGCGCAATTGCGGAAGGTACGTTTCAAGAGCCAGCTTTCGGCGAGCCACGCGTCGAGATCGTCGCCCAGCATGTCTTCGTCGAACAATTCCGCCAGCGACGGCCGGCGCTTCCTGAACATGGCGCCCATGTCCTCCAGCCCCCAGACGGCCAGCGAATATTCGGTGGCGACAAAGCCCGTCGGATGGGCACCGGCGCGCTCCAGCCGGCGGGTAAGCAGCATGCCGAGCGTCTGGTGCGCCAGCCGCCCCTCGAAAGCGTAGACGATCATGTAGAAGCGGTTGGCGCGCGGGAACGTCTCGATCAGCAGATCCTTTCTGCGCGGCAGCACGGATTTTTCCTGCTGAAGCCGCAACCAGTCCGAAACCTGCTCGGGCAGCTTTTTCCACTGATCGGGATCGGCGAGAATGCCGCGCACCTGGTCGGCGAGATACGTCGACAGCGGGAATTTTCCGCCCGCGTAAATCGGCACCTTGGCATCGACGCCGGTGGCGTTGGAGACATAAGCTTCGTTCTCGCGAATGCCCTCGAAACGCAACGTGCGCCCCGCGAACAGGAAGGTGTCGCCGGGCGTCATCGATTCCAGGAAATACTCTTCGATCTTACCGAGCGTCGGCCCGCCGCGTGCATTGATGCCCCTGCCCTGCCGCACATAACGCACGTTCAGCATCGGCGATTCGATGATGGTGCCGACGTTCAGCCGGTACTGTTGGGCGAAACGCGGATGCGAGATGCGCCATTTGCCGTCCCTGGTCTGGCGGATTTTGGCGTAACGCTCGTAGCTCCGCAGCGCGTAACCGCCGGTGGCGACGAAATCGACGACGCGGTCGAAGGTCTGCCGGTCGACGCCTGCATAGGGCGCGGCGCTGGTTACCTCGGCGTAGAGTTCGTCCGCGTCGAAAGGCGCACCGCAGGCGCTGCCCAGCACATGCTGCGACAAGACATCGAGGGCGCCGTCGAGCAATGGCGGCGTATCCTGCGCGCCGAGATAATTGGCCTCCAGCGCTGCCCGGCACTCCAGCACCTCGAAGCGGTTGGCCGGGATGAGCAATGCCTTCGACGGCTCATCCATGCGATGGTTGGAGCGGCCGATGCGCTGCGCAAGCCGGCTGGCTCCCTTCGGCGCACCGACATGAACGACCAGATCGACATCGCCCCAGTCGATGCCGAGATCGAGCGTCGAGGTGGCGACGATCGCGCGCAGGCTGTTTGTCTCCATCGCTTTCTCGACCCGGCGGCGCTGGCCGACATCGAGCGAGCCGTGATGCAGCGCGATCGGCAGCGTCGCTTCGTTGACCCGCCACAATTCCTGAAACAGCATTTCGGCCTGGCTACGGGTGTTGACGAACAGAAGCGTGGTCCGGTGCTTGCGGACCGCTTCGTAGATTTCCGGGATCGCATAGCGCGCCATGTGTCCGGCCCACGGCACCTGTTCCTGCGAATCCAGGATCGAGATTTCCGGCTTGGCTCCGCCTGCGACGGTGATCAGTTCGGAGAGGCCCCCGGGCGGGTTCTGCGGCACCAGCCAACGCCGCAATTCGTCCGGTTCGGCGACCGTCGCCGACAGGCCTATCGTCTGCAGGCCGGGAACGAAGCGGCGCAGCCGTGCCAGCCCGAGCGACAGCAGGTGGCCGCGCTTCGAGGTTACCAGCGAATGCAGTTCGTCGAGGACGACATAACGCAGGTCGGAGAAAAACCGCCCGGCATCCGGGGTCGAAATCAGCAGCGCAAGCTGCTCTGGCGTGGTGAGAAGAATGTCCGGCGGCACCAGTTTCTGGCGCTGGCGCTTGTGGGCGGGCGTGTCGCCGGTCCGGGTTTCCATGGAAATCGGCAGCCCGATCTCGCCGACCGGCTTGCCAAGGTTGCGCTCGATATCGACGGCCAATGCCTTCAGCGGCGAGATGTAGAGCGTGTGGATGCCGCGATGCGCCTCGCCCGGCTTGCGCTTTGGCCGCGTCGCAAGGTCGGTGAGCGACGGCAGGAAGCCGGCCAGCGTCTTGCCGGCGCCGGTCGGCGCAATCAAGAGCACCGATTTTCCGGCCTGGGCGCGCGCAAGCAGGTCGATCTGATGGGCACGTGGCGACCAGCCGCGTTCCGCGAACCAGTTGAGGAAAGGTTCCGGAAGAAAGGCTGCGGCATTTTCAAGTGCGAGGCGGGCCTGTTGCGTCACGCCTCAGAAGTAGCGCCGGGATGAAAAAACGCCAAGCGGAATCTGGAACAAAACGGGATCAGTGGGGCGTTACCCCTTTTCCGCCACCACGACCAGCCCTTCGATCGCCTCGCCGCGATCCATGCGAATAGCGGCACGGTCCAGCGACACGACGGAAAGCCCGACCTTCGCCAGCAAGCCGCGCAGATAGCGCTCCGAATGCGCGTAGCGGCGCGAGGCACGCAGCATAAAATCCTCGGGTCCGGCGTAATGCTCGACGGAAAAGGCAAACAAGCCGCCGGAGTTGAGAGTGGCGGCAGCAGTGACGAAAATACCGTCGAGCGCGCCAAGATACATGAAGACATCGGCGGCGGTGACGAGATCGGCGCTCCCGGGTGCAAGGTGTATCGTCTGCAGGTCGGCTTTGGCGAGCTTGTCGTAGATTCCCTTTGCCTCGGCCTTCTTCAGCATGGATGCCGAGATGTCGTATCCCTCGAGGAATTTCGCCGCCGGCCGCAACCTTTCGCCCATCAATCCGGTGCCGCAGCCGAGATCGACGGTGTGGTCGAAATGCCGCCGCCGCTCGCGGATCGCCCGGTCCAGCAATTCGGGCACACGGTAGCCGAGCTTGTCGACGAGCGCCGTATCGAAGTTTTTGGCATACTGATCAAACAGCGCCTCGACGAACGGGCTCGGCGGCGCGGCGGAGGTGGGTGCCGCGCCGATCAGTTCCAGCTTGAGCGCGGCACCTGTCCGGTCGGCAGGGTCGAGCTTCAGGGTCATGCGCCAGGCTTCCGTCGCCTCGCCGGTTGCGCCGGCGGCCTCCTGCATCTCGCCAAGGCGAAACCAGCCCATTGCCCAGCCGGGCGCCAGCTCCAGCGCGCCCAGCATCAGTTCGGCCGCGGCGGCATGATCGCCCGACGCGAACAGCATCTCGGCATAGTCGGCACGGCGGTTAGCCAGCAGATCGCCGGAAGAAAGATCCAACGGTTTCAAGAATGTGCCCCACCCCGGCCCGTCGCCGGCGGATGCTATATCGTCGAGTCAGGAGCGTCTTTCAACTGGCTTTTCTGGCCGCCGCAAAAGATTATGTTTGCCGCATGCGCGCTCGCGACCTGCTCCGCCCCCGCCCCGAAGGGCTTTATTGCCCGCCCGGCGATTTTTTCATCGACCCGGTTCGCCCGGTGGAACGGGCGCTGATCACCCACGGCCATTCGGACCATGCACGGTCTGGCCACGATCATGTGCTCGCCACGCAGCAGACGCTGGACATCATGGGCATCCGCTACGGCGACGATTTCGCAGACCTGACGCAGCCGGCGGCTTTCGGCGAGATATTCGACCTCAACGGCGTCAAGGTGACCTTTCATCCGGCAGGCCATGTGCTCGGTTCCGCGCAGATCTCAGTCGAGCACAACGGTATCCGCATCGTCGCGTCAGGCGATTACAAACGCCAGCCGGACCCCACTTGCGCGCCGTTCGAGCCGATCCAGTGCGACGTCTTCATCACCGAGGCGACCTTCGGCCTGCCGGTGTTTCGCCATCCTCCGGACAGCGAGGAGATGGCGCGGCTGCTGAAATCGGTCGCGCAGTTTCCGGAACGCTCGCATCTCATCGGCGCCTATGCGCTCGGCAAGGCGCAGCGCGTCATCCGGCTGTTGCGCGACCTGGGCTACGAGGAGCCTATCTACATCCACGGTGCGCTGGCGCGCCTCAGCGAATACTACGAAAGCCAAGGCGTGGCGCTCGGCCGGCTTGATCCGGCAACCACCGAAAGCGGCACCAAAAAGGATTTTGCCGGTGCGGTGGTGGTCGGCACGCCCTCCGCCTTCGTCGATCGCTGGGCGCGACGCTTTCCCGATCCGGTTAGCTGCTACGCCTCCGGCTGGATGCGCATCCGCCAGCGCGCCAAGCAGATCGGCGTCGAACTGCCGCTGATCATTTCAGACCATTCCGATTGGGACGAATTGACCGGCACCATCGTCGAAACCGGCGCCTCGGAGGTCTGGGTCACCCACGGACGCGAGGAGGCGCTGGTGCGCTGGTGCGAACTTGCCGGCATTTCCGCCCGCCCGTTGCATCTCGTCGGCTACGAGGATGAGGGGGATTGATGGTGGGCTTGATCCAGAGCGCCGCAACGCTGGTTGCACCATGAACCGCTTCGCCGAACTCCTCGACCGCCTGGTGCTCACCCCGTCGCGCAACGGCAAGCTGACCCTGCTCGCCGATTATTTTCGCACGGTGGAGGACCCCGACCGCGGGCTGGCCTTGGCCGCGATCGCCGGCGATCTGGCGATCGCGGCGGTGAAACCGGCGATGCTGCGTGCGCTGGTCGCCGAGCGCATGGATCCGGTGCTGTTCGGTTATTCCTACGACTATGTCGGTGACCTCGCCGAGACCGTCTCGCTGGTCTGGCCGGAGCCTGAGCAGCAAACGGCAAACCACGCCCTGACGCTCGGCGACGTCGTCGAAAGGCTGCAGTCAGCCAGCCGTTCGGACGGACCGAAAGTGCTTGCGGGATTGCTCGACAACGCCGGCGGCATCCCGGCGCGTTTCGCTATCATCAAGCTGGTTACCGGCGGCCTGCGCATCGGCGTTTCGGCACGGCTGGCGAAGCAGGCGCTTGCCGATTTCGGCAAGGTCGATGTCGCCGAGATCGAGGAACTCTGGCACGGGCTAGCGCCGCCTTATGCCTCGCTCTTCGCCTGGCTGGAAGGCAAGGCGCCGAAGCCCGAGCAGTCGGCGAAGGCGCTGTTCCGTCCCGTCATGCTGTCGCATCCGGTCGAGGACAACGATCTCGCCAGGCTCGATCCCGCCGACTATGTCGCCGAATGGAAATGGGACGGCATCCGCGTCCAGGCTGTATCGCTCGGCGGCACGCGACGGCTTTATTCGCGCACTGGCGACGATGTTTCCGGCGCATTTCCCGATCTCGTCGATGCGATGGATTTCGATGCTGCGCTCGACGGCGAATTGCTTGTGGGCACCCCGCCGGAATGGACGGGCACTTTCTCCGACCTGCAGCAGCGGCTGAACCGCAAGACCGTCTCGCCGAAAATCCGTGAGCGTTTTCCGGCTTTCGTGCGCTGCTACGATATCATGCAGGTCGAAACCGAGGATCTGCGGCAGCAGTCCTTTGTTGAACGGCGGCAGCGGCTGGAAGATTTCGTCGGCCTCCTCGATCCGACGCGCTTCGACCTCTCGCCGACCATCGCCTTCTCGAATTGGGAGGAGTTGGAAGCACTGCGCAAGGCGCCGCCGCATCCGATCATCGAGGGAGTTATGATCAAACGGCGGGATTCGACCTATGTCGCCGGGCGGCCGAAAGGTCCGTGGTTCAAATGGAAGCGCGATCCGCATATCGTCGACGCCGTCTTGATGTACGCCCAGCGCGGTCACGGCAAGCGCTCGAGCTATTATTCCGACTACACATTCGGGGTTTGGTCAGGACCGCCGGAGACAAGCGAGCTCGTGCCGGTGGGCAAGGCCTATTTCGGTTTCACCGACGAGGAACTGAAGCAGATCGACAAATATGTGCGCGACAACACTGTCGAGCGGTTCGGGCCGGTGCGTTCGGTGCGTGCCGACGCCAGCCAGGGGCTGGTGCTGGAAGTCGCGTTCGAAGGACTGAACCGCTCGACGCGGCACAAATCCGGCGTCGCGATGCGCTTTCCGCGCATCTCCCGGCTGCGGTGGGACAAGCCACCTTATGAGGCCGACCGGCTGGAAACGCTGACGGCGATGCTCGATTGATCGTCGATCGGGACGGGGATAAACTTTTCGATTTTCCACTCCCCTTTCCGCCACACTACACGAACTGCAGTGATTTTGATGAGTTAGGCCTGGGAACCAGTTTCCGGAATGGAAGGATCCCAGTTTTGCTGTGCGCAAGGTATGGGTGTCGTTGCGATGTCCAGTGTCTCCGGAGCGGTGTCGAAGCCGGTTCGGAACCAGGATTATCGCCTGTAACCATGTTTTGCGCGTGAGCAATGACCGCGGTGGACGCTGGTTGATGAGCATGGCGTGAGGGCAGATCAGCGCCATTGCAGGGCGAACGAGCGCGAGCAGCAGGGAAAGCTTGGCCGGCTGTGTGAGCCTGGTATCGTCCAATGTATCGGAGGCCGCGCGCTTCTTCCGGATGTGCGGCTGGAAGGCATTCGATCTGGCCAACGGCTGTTGTAGGCGTTGAGCGGCTTGCGGGGCGTACCGGTGGTTGGTGGCGAACGATGGAAGGACGGCGCCATCGACACAATCTGATGGCGCTGAAGCAGAGTGCCGCGGCGAAGCGCTCCTGCATTCCGCCTGCGAAACATGCCGGGCCATGCGGCAGTCAGCCATGGCCGGGCGCCAGGATTGTGGCCAGCCGTTCGAGCGGGCCGTCATAAATCGGCGAGGCGCACGAACAAGCTGCTGCCGCCGACGCGAGTTCATCGGCAAAATGGGATGAATTCATTGTCGAAAATGAATTCCAACCATTGGTTAGGCCGATGAACTCGCGATCGGCGAGCAGCAGTTATGATCGCGCCCTTGCCGAACGGCTGGCCATGAAGCGTGCCAGCAATGCCTGGCGCTCGGCCATCGGTGGAACTGACGGCCATGGTCCGGCATGTCCCGCAGGACGGGAATGCGTGCGCGCTTCGCGTGGCAATGCTCGGCGCCAGCAGATTGATGCCTTGGCGCCGACGCTTCGAGTTGGTTCGGTCCAGCCACAGCCGGTAGCGGCGGCGCAAGCCGCGCAGCGCCACAAGCGCCTTGGCAGATCGAAGCCAGTTCGCACATCAAGCCGCACGGCTGGAAGAAGCGATACAGGCCGCCGATAATTGGCCGAAAGCTTGGCCGCTGGTCCGCAAGACGCCCCGGCAAGGTGGCAAAGGTTCACCGTGCGGGCGCTGATCAGCCCCACGATCAGGCCACCGCGACATTCCGCGCGGCGAGTCATGGCTCAAGTCAATATGGCGCCGATACCGTCGCGGCGAGAGCGTCGGCGAGACATGGACATCGCACAAGGATCCTTCCTATGCGCACAGCATAAACTGGGCCTTCCATCTGCCAACTGGCTGCCAAATAACCTACAAAATCACTGAGTCGTGTAGTGTGCCTTTCCGCTTCCACCGAAAATTCTTTCGCGCGATTTCAAGGACTTGGCGGTCTAGCCAAAGATTCTTCTGTCCACACCCTTTGCCGCATCCCGCATAATCGATGTCAGTTCCTTCCGCGGGAGCACCGGTCATGACGGTGATTGCGTGTGGGAGGAACCGGCGCCTCGGGCCGGCTACGCACGGTGGCCGGTTTCAGCGGAGGCGCTCGCTAGAGGTAGGCCCTGAGCTGCGTTGAAAGGGGACGCGCTAAGCCTGCCGAACGTAGCCTCCACCACGAACGCGGCTCCTACCTGATGTGAGTTTGTGGAGGGACACGGCGGGTCAACAAGCGGAGCGGGCTTGAAGCCTGAAAGAACATCGGCGGGGCGCTGGGAAGGCGCCACAATTTTACTGTTTCGAGGCACCGACTGGCGCCCCGCTTCCCACTACTCCAACTCAAAGGCCAGGCCGGGCAAAACCGGAGCGTGGCAACGGAGACGCTTGTGCCGGTGGACTCAACCCGATCTCGTCGCCACTGTATGCCCCGACACCGGTCGGAATCTTCACTCGCTGACCGACACCCTGATCTCCGAGATGTCGACGGCCTTGCCCTGGTTGCTGACATCGGAGCTGATCGCGATAGTGCCGCCGGCGCCCGGCTGCTTGGCGGGCAGTTCGATCTCGAACAGGAATTCGCCGCGCTCGTGGCCCACCGCGTAGCGCTTGCGGCCGCAATCGCCGAGTTCGCCGAAATTGCAACTGACCGAAATCTGCGTTTCCTGGCCTTCCTCGGCACGGGCGACGATGTCGAAAATCGCCGTCTTGCCGGCGATCTGCTCCAGAACGCCATGCCCTACGTCGAACAGGACGGCCGAACCGGAAGTGCCGGAACGGATGCGCAGCACCTGCCCCTCCTCGCCCTCCACGACCTCGGCGCTGGTATCGGACGGTGCGTTGACGAGACTGGCATCCGCAGGTGTGAAGACGGTGATCCAGTTCTTGAGTTCGTCGCTTTCTCCTGGTTTCTGCGGCTCCTGGACCGGCTCCTCGTCTTCCGGGATGAAATCCTCGGCCTCGCTCGTTGCAGGCGGGTTGGGAACGGAAGTGTCGCGTTCGGCGGGCGATTTCAGGAGCCCGGTCTGGGCCGCCCACCACAAACCCATCGCTGCGGCAACAAAAAGCGTGACCGCGATGAACATCGCCGCATAGGGCCGACGGCGCTCGCGAACGACGGCCGCGTCAGGGTCGACCGAAACTTCGGCCGCCTCTTGCGGAGGCCGCTCGCGCGACGGCGGTTCCATGTCGAGCGCGGCGACATCGGGCGCGGTGAATGCGGTCGGGTCTTCGGGCTGCCCGGCGGTGGGCGGCTCGTCCATCGACGGTTCCTGCCGCCGCCCCCCAGTTGCCTCGACAGCCGATGGTTCCGCGCCGAACGACGGTTCGGTCCGTCCGGTTTGGCCGACGTTCCGGGTGACCGGGGCTGCGGTCGTGCCCGTGACTTCAATCGCCGGCGCGGCGGCAGCCTGAGAAGGAGGAGACACGTCGATTGCCGGCGCGGCGGCAGGTTCGGACGATGCCGGCCTTGTGTCGAGTTCTACCGCAGGTGGCTTGGGTTCCGCTCTGCCCGCGTCCGAAACGGGCGGCGCGACGACCGGTTCGGCAGCCGGCGGTTCCGAACCGTTTTCCGTCAGGTCGAAAATGGCCGGGTCGATCTCGGGTACCGCCGGAATGAATTCCGATTCGATCGCGGTGATTTTCGCCTGCAGGGATTTGCGGCGGTTGATCGCGGTCTCGACCGTGACGTTCGGATTGGCCTGCAAGGCACGGTCCAGCGCCGCGAATGCGGAGCGATAGACCTTCTCGCGGAAGGCCTTATCCTCCGCATCCCCTTTTTCGAAGGCGCCCCTGATCGCCTTTTCGATTACGTCCAAACGGTCTTCCCCGATCGTTACTACGCAGAAAATACTGATGGTTAGCCGCAGCCGCGCAATCAATCAACGGTTCTGGCACCGCCGGTGGCGCTTTCCGCGCGCAGTGAGGCCTTTCCGCACGGAAATGGCGATCAAAAACCGATGCAATCCGCATTTGCCGCTGCAAAACCATCTGCTAGAACAAGCGACGTTTACGAAAACGTCAATTATTTGCCAGCGGAGAATCACGTTTCATGGCGCTGCCGGACATTCTCAAGAAAAACCTTCGCCTGCCGGTCGTTGGGTCGCCGCTGTTCATCATCTCGCATCCGCCGCTGGTGCTTGCTCAATGCAAGGCGGGCATCGTCGGCTCGTTCCCGGCGCTCAATGCCCGGCCGGAAGCGCAACTCGACGAGTGGCTGGCGGAAGTGACCGAGGATCTTGCCGCCCATGATGCGAAGAACCTCGAGCGGCCGGCCGCCCCTTTCGCGGTCAACCAGATCGTCCACAAGTCGAACGGGCGCCTGGAGCACGATCTCACCATGTGCGTGAAATACAAGGTGCCGATCGTCATCTCATCGCTCGGCGCGGTCGAGGAAGTCAACCAGGCGGTGCATTCCTACGGCGGCATCGTGCTGCACGACATCATCCACGACCGCCATGCGAAGAACGCGATCCGCAAGGGCGCCGACGGGCTGATCGCGGTGGCGGCGGGTGCGGGCGGCCATGCAGGCACCTTGTCGCCGTTCGCGCTGGTGCAGGAAATCCGCCAGTGGTTCGACGGCCCGCTGCTGTTGTCGGGCGCAATCGCCAATGGCGGTGCGGTGCTGGCGGCGGAGGCGATGGGTGCCGACATGGCCTATATCGGCTCGCCTTTCATCGCCACCACGGAAGCGCGCGCGACCGATGATTACAAGAACATGATCGTCGAGTCGAAGGCCGCTGACATCGTCTATTCGAACCTCTTCACCGGCGTGCACGGCAACTATCTGAAGAGCTCTGTCCGCAATGCCGGGATGGACCCTGACAATCTGCCCGTGTCGGATCCTTCGAAGATGAATTTCGGCGGCGACAAGACCAAGGCCTGGAAGCATATCTGGGGCTGCGGCCAGGGCATCGGCGCGGTCAGCGAGGTGGTTTCGACGGCGACGCTGGTCGACAGGCTGGCCCGGGAGTACGAGACGGCCAAGCGCAAGCTGGCAGCTTAGGCGAATCGGAGGATGCCAACCGTTACCCGATCTTGACCGGCCGGCCTTTCTCGCCGCTCTCGAAAGCGGCATCGATGAGTTTCTGTATCTCGGCGGCGCGACGGAACGAGGGATCGCCGTTCACTCCGGAAATCAGCGCATCGGCAAAACGGCGCGCATTGCGCTTTACCGGCGGCGTCTCGATCTCCTTCCAGTGGTTCTTGTCGACATCCTTGCCCAGACAGGCGGACAGTTTCGACAGCTTCCCGTCGGTCTCCACCTTGATCGCACCTTTGGTGCCGGAGAGCGTCAGCACCAGATCGTTGGCGTGGCCGGTCGCGTAACGCGTCGCCGTCACCGTCGCCAGCGCCCCCGAAACCATGCGCCCGGTGATGACGATGCTGTCGTTGACGTCGAGGCTGTAGTCGCCGATGCGGTCGCCGTCGGCCTTCGGAAAGACCGCGAGATCGGCATAGAGACCGGCCATCCCTTCACCCGCGCAATAGGTCGCGAAATCGAGGATGTGGACACCGACATCGCCCAACACCCCGGTCGAACCGTGGCTGCGGGAGAGCCGCCACAGCCATTTCGGATCGGTGCGCCAGTCACCCCAATATTTGCCGACGAGCCAGCTTTGCAGATATTCCGCGTTGACGTGGCGCAGTTCGCCGATGTCGCCGGCCGCCACCATCTCGCGGCCTTTCTGGAGTGCCGGCGAGTTGCGGTAGGTCAGGTTGACCATGTTGATGAGGCCGGCCGTCTCGGCAGCCTCGACCATGCGCAGCGCGTCCGGATAGTTTTGCGCCAGCGGCTTTTCGCAGAACACATGTTTGCCGGCGGCAAGCAGCGCCAGCGTCGTCGGCATATGGACGCCGTCCGGCGTCGCATTCACCGCGGCATCGAATTTGCCCCAGGCGATCGCCTCTTCGAGGCTGGCGAAAGCCTGGTCGATGCCATGTTTTTCCGCAAAGGCGGCGGCGCGCCCGGGTACCGGATCGGCGCAGGCGACGAAAGTCGCTTCCGGGATCGCCGCGAATTCCTCGACATGGTGGGTGGCGATGCCGCCGGTGCCGAGCAGGAGAAGGCGGTGCATCAGCGGAAACCTTCTTCGCCGTGGGCGTGGAGCTTCGGCCCCTTCTCAACCAGCTTTTCGAGCGCCTTGTCGACGGGCACGTTGGGCGCGTTGGCGATCGAGGCCCAGGCGGGCGCTGGATTGTGGGCCCACTCGACCGCATTGCGCAGAACCTGACGCACATTCCTGTCGTGGTAGGTCGGATAGGTCTCGTGACCCGGCCGGAAATAGAAGATCTTCCCGGCGCCGCGCTGGAAAGTCAGGCCGGAGCGGAACACTTCGCCGCCCTCGAACCAGGAGATGAAGACAGTCTCCAGCGGTTCCGGCACGGTGAAGGATTCACCATACATCTCCTCCATGGGAAGCTCGAAATGCTCGTCCAGACCCCTGGCGATCGGGTGGTTGCGGTTGACGACCCATAGCCGCTCGCGCTCGCCGGCCTCCCGCCATTTCAGCGAGCAGGGCGTACCCATCAGCCGCTTGAAAATCTTCGAGAAATGGCCGGAATGCAGGACGATCAGGCCCATGCCTTCCCAGACGCGCTGCTGGACGCGCTCGACGATCGCGTCCTCGACCTTGCCGTGCGCGGCATGTCCCCACCAGACCAGCACATCCGTCTCGGCGAGGCGCTTCTCGCTCAACCCGTGCTCCGGCTCCTGAAGCGTGGCGGTGGTGGCGCTGATCGCCTTGTTCTCGTTCAGCGCCGCAGCGATCGCCGCATGCATGCCTTGTGGATAGATCGACTGCACGATCGGATCTTTCTGCTCGTGCACGTTCTCGCCCCAGACGACGGTCCGTATCGCCATAATCATCCTCCTCCCAAAGCGCTTTGGATGCGCGCAACCTATCGATGAGGATATGCCTTGTGAAGGCCGGAATTGCGTGTGCACCACTCGAATCCGGAAAGTGCACCAGCAAGCAGGTGCCGGACATCCGTTAAGCCTGCCGCCTAACCATGCCGAGGCATTTCGCCATACGGGCGGCTTGAAATCCGCCCGCAATGAAGCTATCAGGCGCACGATCAACCGGTCGCGCGACGCGCGATACCGGAATGCCGCTTTAGCTCAGTTGGTAGAGCACATCATTCGTAATGATGGGGTCGCGTGTTCGAAGTCACGCAAGCGGCACCAAAAATTCAGTGTACGACCCGAGACAAGGCAACAGTTTACGATAGCGAAACGGATATCGCTGCGGATCCTTCGGCGGGAAACGGATTTTCGATTGCCCGCAAGGTCCTCTGCTCCATGCCGCATATATCGCGAGATCAAGCTCCAGCCCGTGACAGCCAAATGCCTTTGTCAGACCGCTTCGATCCGGACTTCGGCCGGCGAGTGGCGTCGGCCTGAGATAGTGATCTGCTTTCCATGCGTCGCAGATGGGGCCGGGTGGAGACAAACATGTCGCCCGATCGTGGCAAGATGGACATTGCAGTCCGCGGCTTGAACCCATCAAGGTCGTGGAAGAGGAAAGTGCAGACCGCGGCCGGGGTTTTGCGATGGCGAGCCCGCCCCTTGCCGGTTCGCTCTTCCAGAATTCCGGAAACCACGACACGAGAAGCCGCAATTCAACACAGTTGCCTGTAGCAGGACGGCTATGGCGCCAGGTAGCGCGATGACCTTCGGCGCTGGGCCCGGTTCGTCTTGCTGTCGTTCAAGCAAGAAATCGCTCGACGAACCCACCTATACAGATGAAGATCACCAAGACCTGGCATGCCGCTGCCACGCCTAGCAGAACAACCTGCGTCCCGGAACGCACCTTCGCCAAATGAGCGCGCGGACTAATGCGGATACCCGGAAATGTTCGGTGAAGATTTCTGAGCGGCGGATCGGATTACCGCCGGACGAAGCGTCCGGCACTGTCCACTGGGTGCGGCGCACCTCAACGGCTGGCCAAACAGATTTCGGAAATGTCGATTGCGATCGAGCGCCAAAAGGACTGTGACCAGGGAGCGAAACAACGACTAGAAGCGGGTACTCGAACGTGAAAGCGAGGCCGTGTATGAGGAACGCTATAGACGCAATCAAGAGCCACTTGACGTACCCATCTTGTTCGGTCCCCGATCATTGACACCTCCGATGGCAGCACACCGCCCGCATGATGGGAATGTGGGTTTCCCTGAGCAATCTTGGTAGAAATTTCTGACAGGGATCGGACTATCAGCACGCGAGATCACGCCGAGACCGGCGCCGCTGCTGGTGTTTTGCACCTCAGCGCTTCGCGCAAGCTGAAAGCGAAGCCGAGGTGGACCGGCTGGTGTGCGCCTGTCAGCGTGTCGCCCGGACCGTTCACAGCGCCGCGTCTTTTTAGCCGCGACGCCCTGCGCGGCCAACCATGCGACCAAGCTCGTTGCTGCGGGTGAACGGCGATTGGCGCAATTCGCTGCTCGATGCAGACGCCAGGTCCTCCAGGAGGACAGGCGGGGAAAAGTAGTAGCCTTGAGCGTAATTTATGCGCGTTGCCGCCTGCAGATACGCCAGCTCCTCGAAGGTTTCGACACCCTCCACAACAATCGACATGTCGAGAGAATGGCCAAGCGCCTCGATGGCCTTGAGGATGGCCTGGCTTCGCGGCCTTTTGTGAATGTCGGTAATGAACGAGCGGTCCACCTTGACTTCGTCGGCGGTGATGTCGGCCAAGGCGGACAGCGAAGAATAGCCGATGCCGAAATCGTCTATCGACACCCGCGCCCCGATTGCACGCACCATCGGCAAGATGCGCGACTGAAAAACGCTTTTGGAGAGGAAGGCCTCTTCAGTCAGTTCAAGCATGAATCTCTTCGCGAAACCGGTCGCCTCCAGCGCCCCGACCAGGGACATCATGAAATCGTGATTGGCCGCCTGCCGGGCGGCGACATTGATGCTGATCGAACTTCCAGCCCCGAACGCATCATTGATGAGGTCGATCGAGTCCACCGTTTCGGCGAGAATGAGATGCGTCAGATCGTCCATCAGCCCCAGTTCGATGGCAAGCTGCAGGAACTCGCCGGGCGGCTGGATGACGCCATCTTCGTCGCGCCAGCGCATCAGTACCTCGATGCCGGATACAGCACCTGAGCGGAGCTCGACCTTCGGCTGATAGGCGCAGCAGACGCGGCGGTCACGGATAGCCAGCCGAAGCCTCTGCTCCAGGCGGTTTCGTTCTGCGACCGCATGCTCGATCGAGGAATCGAACAACTGCACGGAACCCTTGGCCCGGCCTTTGCTCCGGTACATGGCGCGATCCGCATTGGCACGCAGCACATTGTAGCTTTGACCGTCGCGCGGATAGGTGCTAACGCCGATCGACGCGGAGGTAAAGACTTCGTGCCCCTTGATGAAGAAGGGATCCTTGATCCTGTCCGAAATCCAGCCAATGCTTTCGACAAGTTCGTCGATCTCGCCGATCGGCGAGATCAAAAGAGCGAACTCGTCGCCGCCAAGGCGCGCAAGTAGGTCGGACTTGCGCAGATTTCCGGCCAGCCGTTCGGAAATCCTGGCGAGCAGTTCATCGCCGGCGTCGTGCCCGTAGTAGTCGTTGACCTGCTTGAAACCGTCGATATCGAGAAAGGCCAGCGCAAACGGCACCTGGTCGGTCGCAATGAGGGACTCGACGCTCCGTTCGAAAAGCGAGCGGTTTGGCAACTTGGTAAGGCCGTCGAAATAGGCTCTTTGAATGAGGTCGTGCTCCCGTTCTTCCCGTTCAGTCTCGTCCAGCGAGAGGTCAACGATATAACTCTCGGTCCCGAACGAGACGTCGTAACGTCTGTTCCGAAATATGCGATCCTGCCGGGAATCCGTTAAATCATGCGAATTGGGAGCGGATCGCTGTGCGCCAACGGTGTTTGAATATACGGCCGCTCCATCGGCAGACTTTATGTCGATGCCGAAGGCGGCAGCCTCCAGAATGGCCTCCAGCGAATGCAACCCCGCAGCAGATGTGGAATGACGACCACACCCCGCCGGAACGATAGCCAATGCATCTACGTCTGCTGGGTCCGGTGCAGTTTCTGGCGACATTTGGTGTGGTGAGAACCTGCAAATCTCGTCGGGTGTTCAGTTCTAGCGCTTCAGCAAGGTGTACCGCTCCGGATCGAGCATGCGCGGTTGCTCACGCTCTGCCGCCAGCGCCTGCAGGCCGCGCGCCAATGCGTTTTGACTGTCCGGGGGCCTCTCGGCATCCACCGATGCGTCATCGGCGTGCCAGGACGACTGATTTGTGGTCGCCCGCCTCCAGCGCTCGACCGCCCGCTTCACGAGTTCACCGCGGCCGAGGTCGATGGTCCCATCCGAGTCGCCGGAACCCGGTTCGCTCCAGGGCAGCAATTCCTTTGGAAGGGTCTTGAAGGAGAAACGGGCAGGCAACGGCATGCCTTCGCCAATGCCCACCACTTCCCCAGTGCCAAGCGACGGTATGAAGGACAAAAGGTTTTCCGTCGCATCGGAAACCGCAGACCTTACGATCAGTTGATCCCGGTCATTCGCCATACGCATGAAGAACAATGTGCTGCATTGCGAAATGATCGTCGGATCGAGTTCGGCCGGCCGCTGCGTGACCAGTCCCAGATGCACGCCATATTTGCGCCCTTCCTTGGCGATGCGGGACAAGGCCCGGCGAGCGGGAGCGAACCCCAGCGAATGATCGGCTGAGGCGTAACGATGCGCCTCCTCACACACGAGCAGAAGCGGTATGCCACCATCGCTCCAGAGGCCAAACTCAAATGCAAGGCGAGCGGTCAGGCAGACGATCGCGTCGACCGTTTCACCGGGAAGGCTCGCCAATTTCAGAATTGTGACGCCGCGCTCCTCGAACTCAAGATGGAACAGCTGATTGAGCACCGCAGCCATGATGTCGCCGCCAACATTCGCGTTCTCGAACATGAACGCATAACGCGGGTCGTTCTTGATGCCCTCGATGCGCATCATAAGACGGTTATGGATCATGCGTGTGGAGCGGTTCTCCAGCTTCCCCATCCGGTCGTCGATGAGAGAAAGCAGATCCTGTATGAGATAAGGCGACGGGGTGTCCGCTGTGAGGCCGCCGGTCTTGTGGCTCTTACGGGCCAATATCGGGCGATCACCCCCATGCTTGTAGTTGAGATAGGTGCCTTTCGCGATCGGGATGAGTTCCGAAAGGATCTCGACCTCCTCGGGAATCGCCGGCTTTCCTCCGTAGATGATGTCGGTCATCTCGTCGAAGTTCAGCAACCAGAAGGGTAGCCTCAGATTGTGAGCCCCTATGATGGAGGCGTCTTCGGCGAAACTTCTGCCGTATTCGTTGTGAACGTCGAGCAGCAGAACCCGCACTTCTGGTTTGGCCTTGATCAGTTCGCCCAGAATCACCGCAACGCCGCTGGATTTGCCGACACCTGTCGATCCCAAAACCGCAAAGTGTTTGGTCAGCAAACCCTCCACATCGACGCTGGCGGGGATCGAGAAATCCTGTTGCAGATGGCCAATCGACAGCGAACGTTTGTCGGCAGGCGAATAGATCAGATTAAGATCCGACCTGGAAATGATCTCGGCTCCGTCACCAATGGCGGGATAGTTGCGTACGCCGCGGCGAAACCAGGCATCCGTTCCTTGGGCGCGAACGATTTCACCCATGAGATCGACGCGCGCAACGGCGCGATAGCTCAGCGCCGAACTGCCTTCGGATGCAGCGTCTATCACCTCCGAGATCATGCCCACTGACAGACTTTCGCCGCACCTGATGGCGACGAATTTGCCTATCGTGGCACGGTCCGCTCCCAGAGATGGCAGCCGCGTCAGCCCAATCCGCGCTTCGGAGCCGCGGCAAGACAGAACACGTCCCAGGCGTTGTTTTGCTTGATCGCTACCGATCTTGTCGAAAGTCCGCTTTTCGAAACTCACGATATTGCCCCCAGCCCCAGGTCCGATACCTCACGCTAATTAAGCGCGATGGAATTTCGCGAGCGTTAAACTCTACGGCTGATGAATTCTTATAGTGAATGCTTCCTTTCCCCGGCGGTGCGGCTTCCTGCGAGCTTTGCAGATTGGTTCACGGTCCTGACCTGCTTGTTACGTTATATCTGAGTATATCGAATGGTAGCAACGACAGAATGAGTTCGCGTAAAGCAATAGTGAATGGCTTTCTGCCGATGAACGATAGGCTCCGCTTCCATTGTTATGGTTGATTGGATATATCGATCTGGCAGGCTTGCGGCCAGCCTTCGGACATCAGAAGCAATCGAAACGGGAGTTCCATCATGCTGACAGTTAGAGGTTTTGGCGTAGCGCTTGCCGCCGCTGCCGGCGGTGTTGCGGCAATGCTGGTTTCCACCACGCCGTCTGCTGCGCAGGAGAAGGTCGTCGTGTTTGCCGCGGCGAGCCTGAAGAACGCGCTCGACGCGGTGAATAGCGCCTGCGAGGCGGATGTCGGCGAACAGGCGACGATTTCCTACGCCGCAAGCTCGGCACTCGCCAAGCAGATCGAGGAAGGTGCGCCGGCGGATATCTTCATCTCCGCAGATCTCGACTGGATGAAATACCTCTCCGAAAAGAAGCTGATCAAGGCTGACACCGAAGTGAAGCTGCTCGGCAACAGGATCGTGCTGATCGCGCCGAAGGATTCGAACGCGAAAGCAACAATAGCGCCGAACTTCGACCTCGCCGGCCTGATCGGCGACGGCAGGCTCGCAATGGGTGACGTCAAGGCGGTGCCAGCCGGCAAGTACGGCAAGGCCGCACTCGAAAAGCTCGGCGTGTGGGGATCGGTCGAAGGCAAGGTAGCGCAGGCCGAAAACGTGCGCGCCGCCCTCAAATTCGTTTCGACCGGCGAAGCTGCGCTCGGCATCGTCTATCGGACCGACGCCAATGCCGAGCCGGGCGTCAAGGTCGTCGGCACCTTCCCGGAAGACACCCATCCGCCGATCATCTACCCGGTCGCCCAGACTGAAGGCTCCAGGGACGACGACACGCCGGCTTTTCTGAAATGCCTGCAGTCCGCAAAGGCAAAGCAGCTCTTCGAGGCGCAAGGCTTCACGGTGCTTGCTCCTGTAGCTTCGAACTAAGATAGATTTCGCGCATGAGCCTTCCGATCCAAATCATGGCCTGACGCATGGGCTGGCTGCTGGACCTCACGCCCGACGAATGGACCGCGGTACGGCTGTCCATGAAGGTCGCGACATGGGCGATGGCGGCGAGCCTGCCGCTCGGCATCATCGTCGCCCTCATCCTGGCGCGGGGGCGGTTCTGGGGAAAATCAATTCTCAACGGCATCGTGCATCTGCCGCTGATCCTGCCGCCGGTGGTGACGGGCTACCTGCTTCTCCTGAGTTTTGGTAGGCGAGGACCGGTCGGTTCGTTCCTGGCCGAAAATTTCGGCATCGTCTTTTCTTTCCGCTGGACAGGTGCCGCCCTCGCCTGCGGCGTGATGGCGTTTCCGCTGATGGTGCGCGCCATCCGGCTGTCGATCGAGGCAGTCGACCGCCGGCTTGAGGCAGCGGCGGGCACGCTTGGCGCCAACCCTCTCTGGGTATTCGCCACCATCACCTTGCCGTTGATCCTGCCCGGCATCATGGCCGGCATGATCCTGTCATTTGCCAAGGCGATGGGCGAATTCGGCGCAACGATCACCTTCGTCTCCAACATCCCGGGCGAAACGCAGACGCTGCCTTCAGCGATCTACACGTTCACGCAGGTGCCGGGCGGCGATGCGGGCGCGCTAAGGCTGACACTGATTTCGATCGCTATCGCGATGGTCGCCCTGATCGCCTCGGAAGTTCTCGCCCGCCGCATCGGCAGAACGATGGAGATAGAATGACGCTGTCCGTCGATCTTCATCATCGACTGGGCGCGTTCGAACTCGATGCGGCGTTCGAAATCGAACGGCCGGCTGACCGTGCTGTTCGGTCCGTCCGGTTCCGGCAAGACGTCGCTCGTCAACCTCATCGGCGGCCTGCTGCGGCCGGGCAGAGGCCGTATCGCGGTGGATGGGCGCGTGCTCGTCGACACTGCCGCCGGAATTTTCTTACCCAAGCACAAAAGACGCATCGGCTACGTGTTCCAGGATGCGCGGCTTTTTCCACACATGACTGTACGTCAAAACTTACGTTATGGCCGCTTCTTCAGTCCGCAGACGGAGCGTTACGCCGATATGGACGCAGTCGTCGAGCTTCTCGGCATCGGCGGCTTGCTCGATCGCCGGCCCAATCTTTTGTCGGGCGGCGAGAAGCAGCGCGTGGCGATCGGGCGGGCTCTGATCGCCAGTCCGCAGCTCATCCTGATGGACGAGCCGCTGGCGTCGCTCGACGAGGCGCGCAAGGCCGAGATCATGCCCTATATCGAGCGGCTGCGGGACGAGACAAAGATCCCGATCGTCTATGTCAGCCACTCGATCGCGGAAGTGGCGCGGCTGGCGAGCGACATCGTCGTTCTGGCCGGCGGCAGGGTCACGGCGGCAGGGTCGACTGCAGACATCATGCAGCGGCTCGACCTTTTACCGGAGGAAGAACTTTCGGAAGGCGGCTCGGTGCTCGACCTGGAGATCGAGGCCCATGACGATGAATTCGGGTTGAGCATGCTGCGATCCGGCGAGAGTCACTGGAAGCTGCCACGGATCGACGCACCCGTCGGCAGCCGCGTCCGCGTCAGGGTTCGGGCTCGAGACGTGATGATCGCGACGCGAGCGGCCGCAAGGGTTGAGCGCAATGAACATCCTTCCGGGAAAGATCGCCGAGATCGCGATCGACGACGGAGCCGAAGCGCGCGTGAAAATCCGATGCGGCGGCGATGTACTCGTCTCCCGCGTGACCCGGCATTCGGTGCAACTGCTGGGGCTCGAAACCGGCGGAGACATATTCGCCGTGGTCAAGGCCGTCACGTTCGACCGCGCGAACATCGCCCCTCATGTCGAGAGCGGGACAAGGTGATGACTGCACCGGTGCGGCTATTCTGCTAAACCATCGACAACGCGGTCGTTTCGCCAGCGAACCGGGAGTTATCACGATGCCATCGCTCAGCTTGAGAATAAATCTCGATCCGGACGGCCGCATCGGGCCAGGCAAGATCGAACTTCTCGAGCAGATTGCCGCGTTCGGGTCGATCTCCGCGGCGGCCCGCGGCATGAACATGTCGTACAAACACGCCTGGGATCTGGTCGAGGAGATGAACAAGCTTTTCGGCAAGCCGGTCGTTTCGGCACAGACCGGGGGCAAAAGGGGCGGCGGCGCGCAGCTCACCTCCGTCGGCCTGGCAGTCGTCAGCCGCTTTCGTGCGATCGAGCGCGCCGCGGCATCGGTTGCCGAACAGCACATCGCCGCCCTCCAGGCCGAAATAGAGGCGGCGTAAGGCGCACTGGTTGCACGCGTCGGTGTTCTCACTGCCATCCGGCAACCCTGCGCGAGACGCGTGCGCGGAAGCAAATCGACAGGTACAATCCGGTGGCGAATGAACCAATTCGCGGAGAGCTGACTCAGGCGGCTTTCTTTTTTGCCAGCCTTGCCTTGATGCTGTCGACGTCGGCGCGGGGCGTGGCGGCAAACAGCGTCTTGGTATAGCTGTGCTGCGGGTTGGAGAACACCTCGTCGCGCGTGCCGTATTCGACCGCCTCGCCGTAATACATCACCATCACGTCGTCGGCGATGTAGCGCACCACCGAGAGGTCATGGCTGATGAAGACGTAGGTCAGCTGAAACTCGTCCTGAAGGTCGGCCAAAAGGTTGAGCACCTGCGCCTGCACGGAAAGATCAAGCGCCGACACCGGCTCGTCGAGAACCAGCAAGCTCGGATTGAGCATCAGCGCGCGGGCAATCGCGATGCGCTGGCGCTGGCCGCCGGAAAACATGTGCGGGTAGCGGTTGAAGTGCTTTTCCTCCAGCCCGACCTTCAGCAGCATCTGCATGGCGCGGTCGCGCCGCTCGGAAGCCGGCGCGCCGGTGTTGATCAGCAGCGGTTCGCCGAGCACGTCGCCGATCTTCTGGCGCGGGTTGAGCGAGCCGTAAGGGTTCTGGAAAACGATCTGCACCTTGCGGCGCATGTCCGGGGTCAGTGCCTGCTTGCCAATATCGATCTTGTTGCCGTCGATAAACAGATCGCCTGATGTCGCCGGATCGATCAGCGTGATGATGCGTGCAAGCGTGGACTTGCCGCAGCCCAACTCGCCAACGATCGCCAGCGTCTTGCCCTTCTCGACCTTGAAGGAGACACCCTTCACCGCGTGAACTGTCTTGGGCTTGCCGAAGACGCCGCCGCTCAGGTGATAGTCGCGGACGATGTTTTTGGCTTCGAGAACGATCTCGCTCATTCTGCGGCTCCCGCGACCGGCGCTTCGTCGACGACGAAGCCCGAAACAGTCGGCAGGCGGTCGCCAACCGCGTTCTCCGGCAGCGCCGAAAGCAGCGCCTTGGTATAGGCGCTCTTAGGCTTCTCGAACAGCGACAGCACGTCGGCCTCTTCCATCTTGCGTCCCTTGTACTGGACGATGACGCGGTCGGCGGTCTCGGCCACGACGCCCATATTGTGGGTGATCATGATCAGCCCCATGCCGTGCTCGGCCTGCAGCTTAATCAACAGGTCGAGGATCTGCTTCTGGATAGTAACGTCGAGCGCTGTGGTCGGCTCGTCGGCGATCAGAAGCTTGGGATTGCAGGCAATGGCGATGGCGATCATGACGCGCTGACACTGGCCGCCTGACATCTGGTGAGGGGAAGTGGCCGAGCCGATCGGCCGGCTCGGGAATGCCTACCGCCTTGAACAGCTCGATCGCGCGGGCGCGCCTCGCCGCCTTGTCGAGGCCCGAGATGCACTCGCAGCACTTCCTCGATCTGGAAGCCAACGGTGAAACAAGGATTGAGGCTGGCGACCGGCTCCTGGAAGATCATCGCGATATCCTTGCCGATGATCTTGCGACGCTCCGAATGCGACAACTTCAGAAGGTCGCGGCCATTGAAGGTCATCTTGTCGGCAGTCACCTTGGCCGTCCACGGCAACAAGCCCATCACCGCCAGCATCGACACCGACTTGCCGGAACCCGAACTCGCCGACGATCGCCAGCACCTCGCGCTCGTGAACCTTCAGCGCTACGCCGTCGACGGCACGGAACGGACCGGTCGCTGTCTGGAATTCGACGACCAGATTCTGGATTTCAAGCAGCGCCATCTCAGGACCTCTTCAGCTTCGGGTCGAGCGCGTCGCGCAAGCCATCGCCCATCAGGTTGATCGCAAGAACGGTGACGAGGATCGCCAAGCCCGGCAACGTCACCACCCACCAGGCGCGCAGAATGAACTCGCGCGCCTCGGCGAGCATGGTGCCCCATTCGGGCGTCGGCGGCTGCGCTCCCTGGCCGAGAAAGCCAAGTGCGGCGGCGTCCAGGATCGCGTTGGAGAAGGACAGGGTCGCCTGGACGATGAGCGGCGCCATGCAGTTGGGCAGGATGGTCCTGAACATCAGGCGCAGCGGTCCAGCGCCGGCGACCTTGGCCGCCACGACATAGTCGCGGGTCTTTTCCGACATCACCGCGGCGCGCGTCAGGCGCACGAAGTGCGGCTGGAAGACCAGCGCGATGGCGATCATCGCGTTGGTCAGGCCAGGCCCGAGTACGGCGACGAGGACGAGCGCCAGGAGCAGTGATGGAAAGGCCAGGATGATGTCCATGAGGCGCATGATCACTGTGTCTATCCAGCCGCGGAAGTAGCCGGCAATGACGCCGATCAGGATGCCGCCGACCAGCGCGATGGTGGTGACGATGACGCCGATGAACAACGAATAGCGGGTGCCGTAAATGAGGCGCGAAAGGATGTCGCGGCCAACCGCATCGGTGCCAAGCAGGAAGGCGGTGCGGCCGCCTTCCTGCCAGAACGGCGGGACAAGCACGGCGTCGCGGTATTGCATGTTCGGCGCGTGCGGCGCGATCAACGGCGCCAGGAGGGCAATCGCGATCAGGAACAGGAAGAACGCCAGGCCGGCCACGGCGCCGCGGTTCTCGGAGAAATAGTACCAGAACTCGGCGAGGCGGGCCCGGCGGGAAGGGTCCGTGGAGACGGGACTGACGGTTGCTGCGGCTTGTGCCATCTTGTTCTCCTCAGTGCCGGATACGCGGATTGATGAGACCGTAGAGCAGGTCCACCACCAGATTCACCAGCATGATCAGACCGGCGATGATGAGCAGCCCCCCCTGGATCACCGGGTAATCCCGCCGGAAAACCAAATCGACCATCCACTTGCCGATGCCCGGCCACGAAAAGATCGAACTCGGTCAGGATGGCGCCGGCAAGCATGACGCCAACCTGCAGACCAATGGTAGTGACGACCGGGATCAAGGCGTTGCGCAGTGCGTGCACGCCAATGACGCGGAAGGCCGACAGACCCTTGGCGCGAGCGGTGCGCACATAATCTTCCGACAGCACTTCCAGCATGGCCGACCGTGTCTGCCGGGCGATGACCGCAAGCGGAATGGTGCCAAGCACGATCGTCGGCAGGATCAGATGGCTCAGCGCCGACTTGAAAGCGCCTTCCTGCCCCGACAACAGCGAGTCGATGAGCATAAAGCCGGTGACCGACGGGAAGAAGTACATCAGAGAGATGCGGCCGGAAACGGGTGTCCATTGCAGCACGCCCGAAAACAGAATGATGAGCAGCAGGCCCCACCAGAAGATCGGCATCGAAAACCCAACCAGCGCAGTGCCCATTGTCAACTGATCGAAGAAGGAGCCGCGCTTGACGGCGGCAAAGACGCCGGCCGGAATGCCCAGCACGATGGCAAAGATAATGGCGCACAGCGACAATTCGAGCGTCGCCGGAAAGAGCTGGAGAAATTGGCCCAGGACCGAGTCCTTGCTGGAAATCGACGTACCGAAATCTCCCTGCAGCACTCCCCACAGATAGTCGAGATACTGAATGACGATGTTGCGATCGTAACCCAGTTGATGCTGCATCTGCTGATAGCGCTCGGGCGCCATCACGCGTTCGCCTGACATCAACATGACCGGGTCGCCCGGTAAAAGCCGGATGAATGCAAAGGCGACGATGGACACGCCAATGAAGGTTGGGATCAGGACAGCGAGCCGCCCCAGAAAGAACCTGAACATACTACCCCTTACGCTACAGTAGCGGCTCGGCTCCCCTGCCGACCCCACCTATAGCAAAAAGGGCGCTCGCAGCGCGAGCACCCTTTTCGACTTTGTCTAGAACAGCGTCATTCCTTGATGTCGACACCGTCGAATGTGAAGTCGCCGAGCGGGCTCTGGACGAAGCCTTCGACGTTCTTGCGCATCGGAACGATCGACAGCGAGTGGTCGATAGTGTTCCAGGGGGCCTCGCGCTTGAAAATGACCTGGGCCTGTTCGTAGAGCTTGGTGCGTTCGGCCTGGTCGCTGGCTTCCTTGGCCTTGGTCACCAGATCGTCGAACTCCTTGTTGCACCACTGCGCGCGGTTGTTGCCGCCGACGGCGTCGCAACCCAGCAGCGTGTCGAGGAAGTTGTCCGGGTCGCCATTGTCGCCGGTCCAGCCGAGGATGACGGCGCTGTCGCGATCCTTGGCCGAGGAGTTCTTCAGGTACTCGGCCCATTCCATCGAGACGATCTCGACCTTGACGCCGACTGGCCGCGAGATCGGACTGCATCAGTTCGGCAGCGCGGCGCGCGTTCAGCATGTAAGGACGGGCAACCGGCATCGCCCAGATTTTCATCGAAAGATCCTTCACGCCGGCCGCTTCGAGAGCCTTCTTGGCGGCTTCCGGATCGTATTTGTCGTCTTCGATGGCGTCATTGTACGACCACATCGTCGGCGGGATCGGGTTCTTGGCGACCGTGCCGAAGCCCTGGAACACCGCATCGACAATCGCCTGCTTGTTGATCGCCATGTTGAGGGCCTTGCGGACCTCAACCTTGTCGAATGGCGGGAGCAACGTGTTGTAGGCGAGGTAAGCGACGTTCAGGCCCGGCTGCTCGGCAACCTTGAGGTCTGGATCAGCCTTCATCGCCTCGACGTCGGCGGCATTCGGATACGGCATCAGGTGGCATTCGCCGGCCTTCAGCTTCTGGTAGCGAACCGAAGCGTCGGTGGTGATGGCGAAAACCAGATCGTCGATCGGCTGCTTGCCGCCCCAATAGTCCGGGTTCGCCTTGTAGCGGATGACCGCGTCTTTCTGGTAGCCGACAAAGGTGAACGGACCGGTGCCGAGCGGCATCTGGTTCATCTGGTTCATCTTGCCGTCGGCCTGCAGCTTGTCGGCATATTCCTTCGAGATGATCGAAGCGAACGGCATTGCCACATTGGCGAGGAACGGCGCTTCCTTGCGCTTCAGCGTAAACTTGACGGTCAGGTCGTCGACCTTCTCGATCTTGTCAAGCAGGTCAGGCATGCCCATGCCGGAGAAGTATTCCCACGAACCTTCGGGGATGTACTTGTTCCACGGATTGTCCGCTTTCCACATGCGCTCGAAGGAGAAGATCACGTCGTCGGCGTTAAATTCGCGGGTCGGCGTGAAGAATTCGGTGGTCTGGAACTTCACACCCGGACGCAGCTTGAAGGTGTACTGCAGGCCGTCGTCGGAGACCTCATAGCTTTCGGCCAAGCCAGGCTCGGTTTCGGTCGTGCCTTTCTTGAATTCCAGCAGGCGGTTGTAGACCGGGTGCGCCGAAGCGTCGAAGGTGTTGCCGCCGGTGTAGAGGCCGGGGTCGAAGCCTTCCGGCGACGCTTCCGAGCAGTAGACGAAGGTCTTGGCGCTGGCTACGCCAGACATCATCGTGGCGGCCAGCAGCGCGGCCGCGAAACTCATTTTCAATTTCATTGAGCACTCCCTGAAGTTGTTCCAAGCCCCTCTGTCAGGCTCGAGAAGCGCGCATATAAGCAAAGATTGATCTGGTTTGGAACACCCCGTTTGCGTGCCGCACGGGAACGAGAAAAATGTTCCAAGAAATGCATCGTCCACGACATAAACCACCGGAAAGACGGCCTTTTCCTTTCTTGCATCAGCAAATATTTCTATTCGAAACATTCCGAGAGCGGCGGCTTTGGTTTTCGGCGGCGTATGCCTATGTTTGCAGCAGCGGCTTTCAGGAGGATTGCATGACGGCAAGAGGGTGGCAGCAGGATGTGCTCCGATTCTGGTTCGAAGAGCTGACAAAGGACGATTGGTTCGAGGTCAAGAAGGAGAACGACGAGGCGATCCGCACTCGCTTCGCGGCGTTGCACCGCGATTTGAGTATCGCGATCCCGACCGAAGCTTTTCTGCAACCGGAAGCCGCACTGGCCGCGGTGATCGTCTTCGATCAGTTTTCGCGAAACATGTTCCGCGGTACCGCCGACGCCTTCGCCTCCGACCGGCTGGCCATCGCGGTGGCAACCAATGCACTCGCCAACAAATTCGATACGCAACTTGCGGAGACACGAAAGCGCTTCCTTTACATGCCGTTCATGCATTCGGAGGTGCTGGCCGACCAGAAGCGATGCGTGGCGCTGTTCGAAGCGCTTGGCGGCGACGCCTTGAAATATGCCATCGAGCATCGCGACATCATCGAACGGTTCGGCCGGTTCCCGCATCGAAACCGCGTGCTCGGGCGGCAAACGACGGAAGAAGAACGCGCATTTCTGGCGGGTCATGAAGGGTTCGGCCAGTAGGGCGGCGTGCTCGTCGACAATCGGTCGAGGCCACAATCGGGTTACGCTGGGGTACGTCTTGCGCCTATTTGAATTGTGTCCATAGATAGACATTGGGCGGCTAATTTCCTGGGACTGCCAATCCGGCATCAAGAACCGGAAACTTCCAAGGGGGCCGACGAGGAGAACCAGGCCTGCATTCAGGCAACGAGGGAGGAAATCCGTGGCCAAGGCAACCAACAAACCGGCGGCGAAAGCAGCAGCGGCGAAGAACACGACTGCAGCAAAGAGCAAGAAATCGGAAGCGAAATCCGCTGTACCGACAGTGAAGCCGGCCGCCCAGGGCAAGGCCCCAGCGAAAAAGGCACCAACTCCGAAAGCATTGGCGAAGTCATCGTCGGTAGCGGCGTCGGCGAAGGCGAACGGCGCTGCAAAGGTGACTCGGGTCCCAAGCCGGCCACGGCAAAGTCCGTCAAGGCGGCAAAAGCGCCGCCGGCCAAGGCTGCGGCCCCCGCGAAGAAAGCCACGTCCGCCAAGTCCACGCCGGCAAAGACACCCGCTGCGCCAAAGGCTGCAGCGACAGCGAAGGCAGCGCCTGCCGACAAGACCAAACAGACGGGCAAGCACGCGAAGGCGAGTGCTGCGGTGAAGCCCGCCCCTGCTGCAATAGCGGCAGCGCCAAGGAAACAGGACAAGCCCTGGCTTGCCAGCTATCCGAAGGGGATGGCTGCCGAGATCGGACCGCTGCCGGCGGACTCGATCGGCGATCTTCTGGTCGCGGCATGCAAGCAATATGCGGGCCGGCCGGCGTTCACCTGCATGGGCAAGACGTTGACTTATGCGGAAATCGAAAGGCACTCGGCCGAGTTCGCTGCCTATCTCCAGTCGAAAGGCCTGCCGAAAGGCGCGCGCGTCGCCATCATGATGCCCAACGTGCTGCAGTATCCGGTAGCGCTGATGGGCGTGCTCAGGGCCGGCTATATCGTCGTCAATGTGAACCCGCTCTACACGCCGCGCGAACTGGAACACCAGCTCAAGGATTCCGGCGCCGAAGCGATCGTGATCCTGGAAAACTTCGCCGTCACATTGCAGGCGGTGCTTGCAAAGACGCCGGTCAAACATGTGATCGTCGCGTCGATGGGCGACATGCTCGGCGGGCTGAAGGGAATGATTGTCAATCTTGTCGTGCGCCGCGTGAAGAAAATGGTGCCGGCCTGGTCGCTTCCGGGCCACGTGAAGTTCACGGCCGCGTTGAAGGAAGGTTCGGTCAAGGAGTTCAAGCCTGCCAGGGTTGCGGCGAGCGACGTGGCCTTCCTGCAGTACACCGGCGGCACCACCGGCATATCGAAAGGCGCGACGCTGCTTCACAGCAACGTGCTCGCCAACGTCGCGCAGAATCTCCTCTGGTTGGAAACCGCGTTCGTGAAGAAGCCGAAGCCGTCCAGCCTCACCTTCGTCTGCGCGCTGCCGCTCTATCATATCTACGCGCTGACGGTGAACGCGCTGATGGGGATGCAGCAGGGCGCACACAACATCCTGATCCCCAACCCGCGCGACATTCCCGGCTTCGTCAAGGAACTCGAGAAATATCCGTTCAATGTCTTCCCGGGGCTCAACACGTTGTTCAACGCGCTGCTGAACAACGAGGATTTCCGCAAGCTCGACTTTAAACCCCTGCTTTTGACCTTCGCCGGCGGCATGGCTGCCCAGCGTCCCGTCGCCGACCGTTGGAAGAAGCTGACAGGCAACATCATCTCCGAGGGCTACGGGCTTTCCGAAACCTCGCCGGTCGCCACCACCAACCGCTTCGACGCCGATGATTTTTCGGGCACGATCGGACTGCCGATCCCATCGACGGAAATTGCCATACGCGACGAGGAGGGCAAGGATCTGCCGCTCGGCGAGGTCGGCGAGATATGCATCCGCGGCCCTCAGGTTATGGCTGGCTACTGGAACCGGCCGGACGAGACCGCCAAGGTGATGACCGGGGACGGATTCTTCAAGTCCGGCGACATGGGCTTCATGGACGAGAGGGGCTACACCAAGATCGTCGACCGGAAGAAGGACATGATCCTGGTCTCCGGGTTCAACGTCTATCCGAACGAGCTCGAGGAGGTCGTAGCCCAGCACCCGGGCGTGCTGGAGGTTGCCGCGATCGGCATTCCGGACGAACATTCCGGCGAAGTGCCCAAGCTCTTCGTGGTCAGGAAGGACCCGGCGCTCACCGCCGAAACGCTGTTGGCCTACTGCAAGGAAAACCTCACTGGCTATAAGCGCCCGAAGTTCATCGAGTTCCGCACCGAACTGCCGAAGACGCCCGTGGGCAAGATCCTGCGGCGCGAGTTGCGGGGATAGCAACGCAAGAAATGTCGCGGCGGCGGAACAACGCCGCTACTTTAAGAAAACGGGTCGGATGGCGGCGACCACAGCCTCGGTCTATCGGCAGGAAAGGAGCGATGGCAAAAACCGACTTCAAAACCGTCGAAGACTATCTCGCTACGCTGAGTGCGGACGACCGCACGGCGGTGCGCGCGATCTGCGACGCCATCCAGAAAGCCGTGCCCGACGCCGAAGAGACGATCAGCTATCAGCTGCCGGCATACAAATATCACGGCTGGATCTTCTACGTGTCGGCCGCCACCAAGCATTACGCCATCTCGTGCCCACCACCCTTCACGGTCTATGAGGCGTTCAAGGCGCAGCTCGCCCCTTATCAGGCGTCGAAGACGACGATCCAGTTTCCAAAATCAGCCCGTGCCGCTGAAGCTGATCGGTGACATGTCGGCCTATCGGGCCGAGGAAAACCTGAAGCGCGAGGTAAGCAAAAAGCAGAAGAAATAAGAAGGGCGACCGCGTCAAACCGCGCGGGACGCGCGCGACAGCAATCCGTCGCCGACCGGTTCGTCTTCCTGCCTGTTCCGGAAATGGCTCGGGGCAAAGCCCAGCACCCGCTTGAAGGCGCGGCTGAACGACGCCTCCGAATCGTAGCCGAGCCGCCTGGCAATAACCGCGATCATCAATCGATCCCGGACGAGCCATTGCCGCGCCTGATGCATGCGGACACGGGTGACATAGCGCGCCGGCGTTTCTCCAACGATCTCGGCGAAGCGCTGGGCGAAGCCGGAGCGCGACGCGCCCATGGCCCTGGCGAGCGCCGCGACGGTCCAGTCGTGGCTGGGGTCCAGATGGATCGCCGCCAGCACCCGGCCGATCTGTGGATCCCTGACCGCCGCGATCCATCCGGTGGCATCGCCGCAGCCACCCTCGACCCATGCCCGGACGATGGTTGCGGCAAGCACGTCGGCAAGGCGGGCCAGCATGCC
Organism: uncultured Alphaproteobacteria bacterium; assembly: GCA_963763895.1. GTDB lineage: Bacteria > Pseudomonadota > Alphaproteobacteria > Rhizobiales > Rhizobiaceae > Neomesorhizobium. The sequence continues at coordinate 195,933 of CAVXQC010000008.1, forward strand.
GCCCGACCCGACGCGGTCCGTCGAGACTTCGCGCATCATCGCTTCGAGCAGGTGTGGGACGCTCGGCTCGTTTTTCGCCAGCTCGTGAGCGCGCATCACGTCGGGCATCAGCGTCAGCAACGGGTGCAGATTGTCGAGATTGAACCGCATGCTGCCGCAGAAGAGCAGCGTCGTCGGCCCGTCGCCAAAGCATGATACGTCGAAGATGTTGTTGCCGCAGAGCGGCTTGATCTCAAAGCGTTCGAGCGGCGTGGCAGGCACGCCGGGCGCGCTTGCCAGGATATGCTCGGCGCCGCGCGGCACCAGCACGGCATCGCCGGGCTTCATTTCGACCCATTCCTGCGACGGCATCAGCAGGAAACAACTGCCGGCGCCAATGAAATGGAAGCGCGCGGCAGATTGCGACGGAAAGAGGATGCCCCAAGGCTCGGCCATCACGCAGCGGCCATAGTCGACGCCGTCGAGCCTCAGCCCGCGCATCATTTCAGTCAGCGGGTCGCCGGTTGCGAGCGCCAATGGTTTGGACGAACGGTCAAGCATTGTGGCTTTTCTAACATGGAAACTCCAAAGGGTCACTCCCTATCTTGGTCCGGACCATCTGGAGAATCCGCATGTCCGAAACAGCAACCACCGTCGCCGACCTGGAAGCACCCGCAAATTCAGACGAGCGAACCGAGCCGCTCTGGGCGGCCGTCGTTTCCCTGTCGCTCGGCGTATTCGGCCTGGTCACGGCCGAGTTCCTGCCCGCCAGCCTGCTTACACGCATGGCAAGCGACCTCAACATCACCGACGGCGCCGCCGGCCAGACGGTGACCGCGACCGCAGTGGTCGGCGCCATCGCCGGATTGACGCTTGCGATCTTCACCAGGAGCATCGACCGCAGGCTCGTGCTGTGGACACTGACATTGCTGCTCGTCCTGTCGAGCCTTCTGGCCGCCACCGCAACCGGGCTCACCACTCTTCTCCTCGCGCGCGTGCTGCTGGGGATCGGATTGGGCGGCTTCTGGTCGATGGCCGGCGCCTTGACCATGAGGCTCGTGCCGGCGCGGCTGGTGCCGCGTGCAATGTCGATCGTACTGACGGGCGTTTCGGTCGCCACTGTCTGCGCCGCACCGATCGGCGCCTACATCGGCGATCTTTGGGGATGGCGTGCGGCCTTCGCCCTCTCCGCCGCCGTCGGCGTGGTGGCGCTCACGGTGCAGATGCTGACCATGCCGAAGCTGCCGCCGGTTGCCGCCTCCAGTTTCCGCACCCTGTTCGATCTACTGAAGCGGCCGGCAATAAGGATCGGGCTCATCTCGCTGCTGCTGGTGATTTCCGGGCACTTCGCCGGCTTCACCTATGTGCGCCCATTCCTGGAACAGGTGCCCGTCCTCAATATCGAGGCGATATCGCTTGTGCTGCTGGCCTATGGCGTTGGAGGCTTTTTCGGCAACTTTGCCGGCGGCTTCGTCGCAGAGCGCAGCATCAAGGCCACGGTGAGCCTCGGAGCACTGGCAATCGCCATCATGGCGTTTCTCATGATCGTTTTCGGGTCCTCCGGCATTCTCTCCGGCGTGGCCATCGCAATCTGGGGCTTCTTCTTCGGGTTCCTGCCTGTCGGCTTTCAGAGCTGGACCGTTCGCGCCGCGCCCGACCAGGCGGAAGCCGCCGGCGGCTTGCTGGTCACGGCCTTCCAGATCTCGATCACGGCTGGCGCGGTGTTCGGCGGGCTGCTCGTCGACGGTTTCGGCCCGCTCGGCGCTGTGACCTACGCCGGACTGGCGACGGTGCTCGGTGCGGCGCTCGTTTTCACGCTCGGCCACAGGGGATTGCCCCGGAACCGGTAGGATTCAGCCTAAGCCCATCCGATCGTTACCACTTCGAGCGGGATATCGACGCCGATCCGAAGCAGCATCGCGCGAAAGGATTTCAGGTCGAAGGCGCCGTCCTCGGTGACCAGACCATGGATAATGCCAGCTCCTTCCGATCCGCAGCCCAGTTCGGCGACAATTTTCGCCGCCGGGTCGAGAAACTCGCAATCCGGCCGCGCCCGCTCGAAAAAGCTTCTCAGCCACGGAAGATGCGTGCTGGACAGCGTCAGCACGTCGATCAGTGGGTGCTGCTGGAACAATCGTTCTATAAATCCGTCGACGGCGTTCTGCGTTTTCTCGGAAGCGAACAGAAAGGGCCCGTCCTCGACCAGATCCACCAACGGCGAGGCGTTGATGAGCGCGACAGCGACGGATCAGACGAATACCTGGTCACGAATTCCCTCAGCAGCGGGCTTTCCACCATCGAGAGCACCCCCTAATGCCAACCTTGGCACTTTTCGAGAGCGCCAGCGCTTCGCCCAGTGGCGGCAACACGCCGAATATCGGAACCGGGGCATTCTCACGGAGTTCGTCAAGAACCATGATCGAGGGTGCGTTCGAAGCGACCACGATTGCAGCGGGGTCATACGAATTGAGAAAGTCGATCGTCCTTCGCATGATTGAAAGCAGTTCGGGTCGATTTTTGGCACCATAAGGAAAGCTTGCGGTCGGCCAGATAGACGATGTCTTGCCTAGGCATCGTCTTTTTGATCTCGGCGACGATCGTGTAGCTGCCAATGCCGGCATCGAACACGGCGATGGGACGATGCATGTTACGCTCGGTCAGTCAAATATGCCGGCAAGTCAGCGATCGAATTGAGCACCACGTCGGCCAGCGGCATCAGGCTTTCGCGGGTGCCGGTGCCGGACAGGACGCCGATGGCGAGTGCGCCGCCGGCCTTCGCCATTTCGAGATCGTGCCGGTTGTCGCCGACCATGGCGATCTCCGAAGGTTTCAGTCCGGTCAGGTCGGAGAAGGCATAGATGGAATCCGGCGCCGGCTTCGGATTGGCGACCGCGTCGTAGCCGTAGGCGGCGTCGAACATCTGGGCGACGCCGAGCGCCAGCAAGGCCTTCTCCGCGCCACCGGTCGAATCGTTGGTGGCAAGGCCGATGCGAAAACCCAGACGGTGCAGATTGGCAATGGCCTCGCGGCTGCCCGGCAGGGGAACCAACTGCGCCGCGCCCTGCTCGGCAGTGACGGTATCGAAGACTGCAACCATCGCCTGCCTCTCGACCGGCGGCAGGCCGGGATACCAGAGCGCCACGATGTCGGCGTTGGTGCCGGCAGCGAAAACCGAGTCTGCCTTGAAGCAGTGTCTTTCGAAATCATAGCCGGCGGCTTCCATCAGCCGGTCGGCGCGGTCACGGTCGCCGTCCGCCGCCTTGAGCGCCATGAAGTCGCCGATGGCGAACCAGGTCGCCTGGAAATCGACCAGCGTGCCATCCTTGTCGAACAGAATTCCCTTGATGGCAGGCACGCGCCTACTCCCCATCCCGCAAACGGTGGATATGGCGCACCAAACCAGCGGTAGAGGCGTCGCTTTGGGCGGCATCTGCTTTGCCTTCCACGACGGGCAGCAGGTTGGTTGCCAGTTCCTTGCCGAGTTCGACGCCCCATTGGTCGAAGGCGTTGATGCCGAACAGTTGCGCCTCGACGAAGACGCGATGCTCGTAAAGCGCGATCAGGCGACCAAGCGTCTTCGGATCGAGCTTGCGATAAAGGAGAGTGATCGACGGGCGGTTGCCGGGGAAAACGCGATGCGGCGCTACGGCGTTCACGTCGGCCTCGCTCATGCCCTTGGTCAACATCTGGCGGCGTGCTTCCTCCAGCGTGCGACCTTTCATCAGCGCTTCCGACTGTGCCAGGCAATTGGCGAGCAAAAGATCGTGATGGTGCTTCAGCTCCGGCTCATGCCCCTCTGCCGCGGCGAGAAATTCTACCGGGATGACATCGGTGCCCTGATGCAGCAACTGGAAAAAGGCGTGCTGGCCGTTGGTACCGGGCTCGCCCCACACCAGCGGGCCGGTGGGGGTTGCGACCGGCGCGCCGTCGATGGTCACCCGCTTGCCGTTCGATTCCATATCGAGCTGCTGGAGATAGGCCGGCAGCCGCGACAGCCGCTGGTCGTAAGGAATGACGGCGCGCGCCGGATAGCCGCAAACGACCCGATGCCAGTAGCCGATCAGCCCCATCACCGCGGGGATATTCTTCAGCAAAGGCGCCGAAGCGAAATGCGTGTCCATCTCATGCGCGCCGGCCAGGAAAGCGCTGAAGTTCTCCGGCTCGACGGCGATCATGATCGGCAGGCCGATCGCCGACCACAAGGAATAGCGCCCGCCGACCCAATCCCAGAAACCGAACACCCGGTCCGAAGAAATGCCGAACGCCGCCACCTTGTCGAGCGCGGTGGAGACCGCCGCGAAATGCTTTCCGACCGCCTCCTTGCCAAGCGCTGCCTCCACCCATCTGCGCGCGGTCTCGGCGTTGGTCATCGTCTCGACGGTGGTGAAGGTTTTCGACGCCACGATGAACAGGGTCGTCTCCGGCTTCAGCCCCTGCAGCGTGTCGTGCATGTGGGCGCCGTCGACATTCGACACATAATGTGCGCGCGGCCCGTCGTGGTAAGGCGCCAGTGCCAGCGTCGCCATGGCCGGGCCGAGGTCGGAGCCGCCTATGCCGATGTTGACGATGTCGGTGATCTTCTTGCCGGTTGCGCCGGATGCCCGCCCATGGCGGATCGCGTTGGCGAATTCGGCCATCGCCGCCAGCACCCCGTGCACGTCGGGCATCACGTCGCTGCCGTCGACAATGACGCCTTTGTCGGACGGATTGCGAAGCGCGGTGTGGAGCACGGCGCGCTTTTCGGTGCTGTTGATCTTGTCGCCGCGAAGCATCGCATCGCGCCGCTGCATCACGCCGGCAGCGCTCGCCAGCCCTTCGAGCAGGCGCATCGTGTCGGCGGAAACCGCGCATTTCGACCAGTCGAGAAGCAGATCGCCGAGCGACAGCGAGAACTCGTCAAAGCGCCGCGGGTTCGAGGCGAAAGCGGCACGCATGTCCGGCGACGAAGCCGCACGATGGTCGCGCAAGGCCGAAAGTGCAGCGCTCAGGGGATGTTCAGCCACGATCAAAAACTCCTTACAGAATCCAAAATCCGCGCGACCATACCAGACCTGCAGCACTTTGAAGCGACATGCGTTTCGGCTCTTCGAAAATTTCGGGTGCGGAGTGGCCCAAGGGAATGGTTCACTGGCATAAATCATTCCGATTAGAAAAATTCATTGGTGCAAGGGTTTGGACCAGGAATACAAATTTGTGGGCCAGCGGGGATTCCCACGGCACGCTAGGAAGATGCATTATGCCACAGAGAAACGACACAGCGATCTGGTCCGGACTGTTCCGGATTTCTGCCGAGTCCGGCCAAACCCTGCAGGCGCAGATCCGCCAGGCAATCGTCGCAGCCATCCTCGACCGGCAGATCGCGGCTTCGATGCCGTTGCCGTCCTGCCGCATCCTGGCCGAAAAACTTGGCGTCGCGCGCGGCACCGTGGTGCTGGCCTTCCAGCAACTGGTCGACCAGGGTTTCCTGATCGCACGCGAACGGCGCGGCCATTTCGTCAACCCGGAGGTCCTGGCGACACCGGCAAAGCCGGCGCAGAAGACAGCCGACAATACCGACCAGATCGACTGGAAGGCACGCCGGCGGATCGCTGCCAGCGACATGCCGCGGCCGGCTAAGCAGGACAACTGGATCAAGTCTTCCTATCCGTTCGTCTACGGCCAGTTCGATCCGGGTCTGTTCCCCACCGCCGAGTGGCGCGAATGCAACCGTATGGCGCTGGCGGTGCTCGAAATCCGCAACTGGGCGGCCGACATGGTCGATCGCGACGATCCGCTGCTGATAGAGCAAATCCAGGCGCGACTGCTGCCGAGGCGCGGCATCTTCGCCAATCCGGACGAGATCATCGTGACGCTGGGCGCACAGAACGCGCTCTACATGCTGGCCACACTGTTGATGAGCAAGGGCTCCAAGGTGGCGATGGAAGACCCCGGGTATCCCGACGCGCGGTCGATCTTCAGGCTGGCCGGCGCCGATATCTTCCCGACACCTGTCGACAGCCAAGGCATTGAAACGGCTTCGATACCGTCCGATGCAGGCTTCGTCTTCGTGACGCCGAGCCACCATTGCCCGACCATGGTGCCGCTGAGCAACGAGCGCCGGCAGGACCTGCTTGCCCGCGCGAGCCGCAACAACCAGATCATCATCGAAGACGGGTATGACAGCCAGCTTCTCGACGAGGCACCGCAGCAGGCACTGAAGAGCCTCGACCGCTCCGGCCGTGTCGTCTACGTCGGCTCGATGTCGAAGACGCTGGCACCCGGGCTGCGGCTTGGCTACATCGTTGCATCGGCCGATCTTATCGCCGAGCTTCGCGCATTGCGCCGCTTCATGCTCCGCCATCCGCCGGCAAACAATCAGCGCGCCGTCGCGCTGTTCCTGTCGCTCGGCCATCACGAGGCTCTGGTGCGGCGCATGTCGGCAGCCTTCGACGAACGCCGCAAGCGGCTGGTCCATGCGATCTCGGCTTTCCTGCCGGAATGGCGTTCGACGGATTCTGCCGGCGGCACTTCGCTGTGGCTGGAAGGGCCGCGCGGCACGGATTCTCGTTCGCTCGCCGATGCGGCCGCTGCGCGCAGCGTGATCATCGAACCGGGCGACCGCTTTTTCGACCGGACCGAAAAGCCGTCGCGGTTCATGCGGCTCGGCATTTCCTCGATCGCGCTTCAGCATATCGAGCCGGGCATCCGGGAACTGGCAACCGCGGCCGGGCGTCGTCCCGCCGCAGCCTGAATTCTGACCGAACTAACAGGCCGGCGCTTCAGGCGCTGGCCCCTTTCTGGCATATCCGGCTGCATTACGTGGCACAAACGGGTAAGGCCAACTCCGCTGCATAATTTCCCAAAATGGGGAACGGAGCAACGCCGCGACCGGTCCAAGCCGGCCCAGCCTGCTTCGGCAAGAAAGCGGAGTTTTGCGCATGTCGGTCGCATTGGAGCAGCCGGAATCAACCACAGATAGCCGCTCAAGGCGTTCGGGAGGCAGGGAAGCGCGGCGAGCGATGCGCGCCGCACCGCTGGCGGATGATATTCGCCCTGTACGGGCCGGCCTTGAGGGCGGCAGGTACAAGGCATTGGGCCAGAACGATCTCGAACGCATCCATGAAGCGGTGCTTACGCTTCTGGAGACGGTCGGCTTCGCCAATGCAATTCCAAGTTGCATCGAAGCACTGACCCGCGTCGGTGCGAGCTACAGCGACGACGGACGTATCCGCTTCCCGCGCGAACTCGTGCTTTCCACGATCAAAAACGCTGCCCGCCATTTCACGCTGTGCGGCCAGGACCCGAAACACGACATGCTGGTGCAAGGAAAACGCGTGCATTACGGCACCGCGGGCGCCGCGGTGCATCTGGTCGACGTCGAGAAGCGCGAGTACCGCGAATCGGTCCTGCAGGACATCTACGATGCCGCCCGCCTTGTCGAAGGGCTGGACAACATCCACTTCTTCCAGCGGCCAATGGTGCCGCGCGACATCCCCGACCCGCTCGATATGGATTTCAACACGCTTTACGCCTGCGTGATGGGAACGACGAAGCATGTCGGCACTTCTTTCACGGTGCGCGAGAATGTCGCGCCGGCGCTGGAGATGCTCTACGCGATCGCCGGCGGCGAGGAGAATTTCCGCGCCCGGCCGTTCGTCTCCAACTCCAACTGCTTTGTCGTGCCGCCGATGAAGTTCGCCGAGGACGCCTGCGGCGTGCTCGAGGCGTGCGTGGAGGGCGGCATCCCGATCCTGCTGCTGTCGGCCGGCCAGGCAGGCGCGACGGCCCCGGCGGCGATCGCCGGGGCCGTGGTGCAGGCGGTCGCCGAAGTGCTTGCCGGCCTGGTCTACGTCAATGCGCTGAAGCCCGGCCACCCGGCGATCTTCGGCACCTGGCCGTTCGTTTCCGACCTCCGCACCGGCGCCATGTCAGGTGGCTCGGCCGAGCAGGCGCTGCTGACGTCGGCCTGCGCGCAGATGGCGCAGTTCTACGATCTGCCGGGCGGCTCGGCCGCCGGCATGGCAGATTCGAAACTGCCGGACATCCAGTCGGGCTATGAAAAGGGTATCACCACGGTAATGGCCGGACTTTCGGGGTTGAACCTGATCTACGAATCCGCCGGCATGCACGCGTCGCTGCTCGGTTTCTGCCTCGAAAGCCTCATTATCGACAACGACATGCTCGGCCAATGCCTGCGCTGCGTGCGCGGCATCGAGGTCAGCGACGAGGCGCTGTCGATCGACACGATCACCGAGGTCTGCATGAAAGGACCCGGTCACTACCTGGGCAACGAGCAGACGCTGCGCTTGATGCAGACCGAATATTTCTACCCGGCGGTCGCCGACCGCTACAGCCCCAAGGAATGGGGCGAGAAGGGCAAGCCCGATCTTTTGCAGAGGGCGATCGAGGAAAAGAAGAAGGTGCTGGCGACGCGTTTCCCCCGCCACGTGCCCAGACACATCGACGATCAGCTCCGCATGCGGTTCGGCAATCTCATCCAGCTGCCGCGCAGCGGGATGGGCGGCTGAGATTGTAGTTCCGAACCGAGGTATCGTCGTTCGACGAGTGACCGGCTGAAATCCAACTTCCGCTGGAATATCGGGCAATCGCCGGCCGGTTCATTTCACCGTCAGTGCTTCCTTCATGCGGGGTGTAAGCGTCCCTTCCAGGGCAAAGGCCCGGAGGTCATCTCGCTGGAGACGGCCATCGACGACTCCCTCCACCTGCAGGCTGCAATAAAGCCGAACGGATTTCATCCCTGGGCTTCTTGAAGAAAGCCTCCAGCACATCTGTCTGCTCATCCTCGTAGAGCTCGACAAGTTTTACGCAGCTGGCAATCTCATGGGGTATCAAGGACGGGTCCTCGATGAGGTGCGATCTGTATCCTTCGAAAGGGTTGCCCGGCTTGTCGTTGGAAGGTTCCTTGATGGCCGCTTCATCGATGTGAAATTTGTCCAGAAACTCCACCACATCCTGACCGCGCCCCACTTTCCGGATGTCCTCGACCGAGACACCCAGCCGGTCGAATTCCTGGACGACCACCTTGCAATCCGGAATTAGCGGGAATGGAAATGGGGACGTCGGATCCCGTCCTTCTGAAAGCAGCTTCCTGCATTTTCCGAGATATTCTTCGGCCGCAAGGGCATCTCCGGTCACAAATGCCAGAAAATCGGCCAAGACCTTCTGGTCCTTTGCATTCATGTGGTCAGCATGGGCCGGGTGAGCGAATATCCCCAGCCCAATCGACATGGCCAATACCCTAAGCATCTCGCACCGCAATTTCGACAACCGACATCTTCGAAGATCGGTATTTCTACCAACCAAGTGCGATCAACTATCGCGTGTGCCGCTCCCTGCCCTGAAGTAACTTTTGGCGACACCCTGCAACGGCTTCACCGTTGACTGCCTCTGGATGGGCGATTGCGTATCGGGCGCCGTGACGGGTTTGAAAGCCGAATATCGGCTACGACCCTATGGCTTCCAGCCCGTACCGAGCGACAACCTCGGGGTTGATCAGTTTCGCGTGCAGGGCGAGCAGGACTATCTGGGCGTCGAAGCCATCACCGCCCTCGAGCGCATTCTCGATGCGGTGTTCTGCGGCGGCCAGAAGCTGGCGGCCATTGGTCCGCTCGAAGGCTTCCGGACCGGCGATGCAATAGCCGAATAACTCGGCCACCGGCGGATAGGCATGCGGCGGCGGTTCGTCCGGCCAATAATCCTTCATCAGGTTGACGATGGTGAGCTTGACGCCTTCCGGGACAAGGGCAGGATGGAGATCGACCACGCGCAATGCTTCGTCGAGTTGGCGCAGGTCGCCGGAGCGGCCGAACATGCCGAGAAACCCGAGGGATGAACGCCGCCTGGCCATTTTTTCCGCCGCAGTTTTCCAAAAGGTAAGCGGTTCGGTGGACGAAAACAAACTGTCCCCTCGCCGACGCCAACTGGAGCGTTCTCTAGAAAATGCTGGCACGGCGCGATCTGCGCCGGATTACCCGGCATTCGGGTAGAGATCGTGCGGCTGAATTGATGGCGGCGCGCCGGAGCGCGCCGCTACCGCTAAAACAGACGCCCGTCAGAAATCCATGCCACCGCCGCCAGGCATCGCTGGAGCGGGCGCTTCCTTCTTCGGCTTTTCTGCAACCATCGCTTCGGTGGTGACCAGCAGGCCGGCAACCGATGCGGCATCCTGGAGGGCGGCACGTACCACCTTGGCGGGATCGATCACGCCCTGCGCGTAGAGATCGCCGAACTCGCCGGTCTGCGCGTTCCAGCCGTAGGAAAAGTCGGCTTTCTCGCGCAGCTTGCCGACGATAATGGAGCCTTCCGCGCCTGAATTCTCGGCGATCTGGCGAGCCGGTCTCTCGATCGCCTTGCGCACGATGTCGATGCCGACGCGCTGGTCCGAATTGGCGCCCTCAAGCCCCTCAAGCGCCTTCGCCGTACGCAGCAAGGCAACCCCGCCGCCGGGCAGAATGCCTTCCTCGACGGCGGCACGGGTCGCGTGCAGCGCGTCGTCGACGCGGTCCTTGCGCTCCTTCACCTCCACCTCGGTCGAACCGCCGACGCGGATGACGGCCACGCCGCCGGCGAGCTTGGCAAGGCGCTCCTGCAGTTTCTCGCGATCGTAGTCGGAGGTCGTCTCCTCGATCTGCGCCTTGATCTGGGTGATGCGGCCCTGGATCTCGTTCTTCGAGCCGGCGCCATCGACGATGGTGGTGTTTTCTTTCTCGACCTCGACCTTCTTGGCCCGGCCGAGCATTTCGAGCGTCACGTTCTCGAGCTTAATGCCGAGATCCTCCGAGATTGCGGTACCGCCGGTCAGGATCGCGATGTCCTCCAGCATCGCCTTGCGGCGATCACCGAAGCCCGGCGCCTTGACCGCCGCGACCTTCAGGCCGCCGCGCAGCTTGTTGACGACCAGCGTGGCAAGCGCCTCGCCTTCGACATCCTCGGCAATGATCAGCAGCGGCTTGCCGGACTGGACGACCGCCTCGAGCACTGGGAGAAGCGCCTGCAGGTTGGAGAGCTTCTTCTCGTGGATCAGCACATAGGCTTCGTCGAGTTCGACCCGCATCTTGTCAGGGTTGGTGACGAAGTACGGCGACAGGTAGCCGCGGTCGAACTGCATGCCTTCGACGACTTCGAGCTCGGTCTCGGCAGTCTTGGCTTCCTCGACCGTGATGACACCCTCGTTGCCGACCTTCTCCATCGCCTCGGCCAGATAACGGCCGATATCGATGTCGCCGTTAGCCGAAATGGTGGCCACCTGGGCGATCTCGGCATTGTTGGAAATGGAGCGCGCGTTGCGCTTCAACTCGGCGACCACCGCCTCCACCGCCATGTCGATGCCGCGCTTCAGGTCCATCGGGTTCATGCCGGCGGCAACCGCCTTGTGGCCTTCCTGGACGATCGACTGGGCGAGAACAGTCGCGGTCGTGGTGCCGTCGCCTGCGACATCGCTGGTCTTCGAAGCGACTTCGCGGACCATCTGCGCGCCCATGTTCTCGAACTTGTCCTCAAGCTCGATTTCCTTGGCGACGGTAACGCCGTCCTTGGTGATGCGCGGGGCGCCGAACGACTTGTCGATGACGACGTTGCGGCCCTTGGGGCCGAGCGTGACCTTCACCGCGTCGGCGAGGATGTTGACGCCGCGCAGCATGCGGTCGCGCGCATCGGAATGGAATTTAACTTCCTTGGCAGCCATGTTCTGCTCCTCCTGTGACAGTCAGTTCCTTAACAGTAACGGCAGGGGGTATCACGCGGCCCTCTTCGCGGCCTCCTCCATCTCGATGATGCCCATCACGTCGCTTTCTTTCATGATAAGCAATTCCTCGCCGTCGAGTCGGATTTCCGTGCCGGACCATTTGCCGAACAGGATGCGGTCGCCAGGCTTCACGTCGAGCGGCTGCAGCTGGCCGCTGTCGTCGCGCGCGCCAGGACCGGCGGCGACCACCTCGCCCTCCTGCGGCTTTTCCTTGACAGTGTCGGGAATGATGATGCCGCCGGCCGTCTTTTCTTCGGCCTCGACGCGGCGGACCAGGATACGGTCATGCAAGGGACGGAACGTCATGCTCTTCTCCTCAAGAAAAAAGTCCTGCGCGGCCGACCATTAAGTCGGCTGCCGCGAGGCGCGTCAAATGACGATGCACTTTACGATCTGGTTGCACCGGCAGCGGTTTCAAGAGGTGCCGGAAAAAAATTTGGCACTCTCGACGCGAGAGTGCCAAAGCATTGTTTCCAAGGCTCATTTTCGACCCACCCGCGGCATCGGGCGGCGACCGATATTGCAGCCGGAGTGCCTCAGTGGTTGTCGCGCGGTATCCCCTTGGTCTGGGCGACGCGCTGGTATTTCACTGCCGGCTTCAGCACCATGCCTTCAGCGAGCTGGTCGACCATGCCGCGCTGGATTTCCTGCCACGGCGTCTGGTGGGCGGGGAAATGGTAGCCGCCATTGTTCTGCAACTCGGCCCGGCGGCGGGTCATCTCGTCGTCGGTGACCAGGATATCGGCGGTACCCTTCTTCAAGTCGATACGGACGCGGTCGCCCGATTTCAGCAGCGCCAACCCGCCGCCGACTGCGGCCTCCGGTGAGGCATTGAGAATGGAGGGGGAGCCCGACGTTCCCGACTGGCGGCCGTCGCCGATGCAAGGCAGCGAATGGACGCCCTTCTTGATGAGATAAGCAGGCGGCTGCATGTTGACCACTTCGGCGCCGCCCGGATAGCCGACGGCGCCGGCGCCGCGCATGAAGAGCACAGTGTCCACGTCGATGCCGAGTGCCGGATCGTCGATGCGGGCGTGGTAGTCCTCCGGCCCGTCGAACACCATCGCCTTGCCCTCGAAGGCTTCCGGATCGTTCGGGTTGGAGAGATAGCGGTCGTGGAATTCCGGCGAAATCACGCTGGTCTTCATGATGGCGCTGTCGAACAGATTTCCCTTGAGATTGATGAAGCCGGCCTCCTTCTTCAAGGGATCGGAAACCGGGCGGATGATTTGGGTATCGACGTTCTCGACGCCCTTGCAATTGTCGCCCATCGTCTTGCCGTTGACGGTCAACGCGTCGGGGTGCGGCAGCAGCCCCGCCTTCATCAACTCGGAAACAACGGCCGGGACGCCGCCGGCGTGGTGATAGTCCTCGCCGAGGTATTCGCCGGCGGGCTGGAGGTTGACCAGCAGGGGGATGTGATGGCCGATTTTCTGCCAGTCGTCGTTGTCGAGCGGTACGCCGAGATGGCGGGCGATTGCATTGAGATGGATCGGCGCGTTGGTGGAACCGCCAATCGCCGAATTGACGACGATGGCGTTTTCGAACGCCTCGCGGGTCATGATGTCGGACGGCTTCAAATCCTCGCGGACCATATCGACGATGCGCTTGCCGGTATCGTAGGAAATCTGGCCGCGCTCGCGATAGGGCGCCGGGATTGCCGCCGACCCGGGCAATTGCATGCCAAGCGCTTCGGCCAGCGAGTTCATCGTGGTGGCCGTACCCATCGTGTTGCAATAGCCGACCGAAGGCGCCGAGGAGGCGACGATGTCCATGAACTCGTCATAGCTGATCTCGCCGGCCGATAGACGCTCGCGCGACTTCCAGACGATGGTGCCCGAGCCGGTGCGTTCGCCCCTGTGCCAGCCGTTGAGCATCGGCCCGACCGACAGCGCGATGGCCGGGATGTTGACCGTGGCCGCAGCCATCAGCAGCGCAGGCGTCGTCTTGTCGCAGCCGATGGTGAGCACGACGCCGTCGAGCGGATAGCCGTAGAGCACCTCGACCAGCGAGAGGTACGCAAGGTTGCGGTCGAGCGACGCCGTCGGGCGCTTGCCGGTCTCCTGGATCGGATGGCATGGAAATTCGAACGGAACGCCGCCCGCAGCCTCGATGCCGGCGCGGACGCGCTTTGCGAGCTCGATGTGGTGGCGGTTGCACGGAGAAAGGTCCGAACCGGTCTGGGCGATGCCGATCAGCGGCTTGCCGGATTGCAGCTCTTCGCGGGTCAGGCCGAAATTCAGGTAGCGCTCGAGATAGAGCGCTGTCATGCCGGGATTGTCCGGATTATCAAACCATTCCTGCGAGCGGAATTTTTTCTTGTGTGAACCGGCGCCGGCCATCGATCTCTCCTATTTGTAGGACAAATCGATATGGCAACGCGCCGACACAGGCAAGAGCCGTTAGCCCGACAATTCCGTTAATGTGTCGAAGTGGCTTCGTCGCCACGCTTCACTTCATCCCTAGGCCTGAATGCTCCCTCTTGTGAGGCGGGGCGACAGGCAATCTGGGTTTGAGCGATGTTAGTCGTATGTGGGTTGTATGCCCCACCACCACGCTGCGCGTAGCGGCGGGGCATATGCGATTACGACTTGATAAAGGCCAGTATGTCGGCGTTGAGCTGGTCCTTGTGGGTGTCCGCAAGGCCATGCGGAGCGCCGGGATAAACCTTCAAGGTCGCATTCTTGATGAGCTTTGCGGAAGCACGCGCGGCGGCGTCGATCGGCACGATCTGGTCGTCGTCGCCGTGCAGCACCAGTGTCGGCACGTCGAACTTCTTCAGGTCCTCGGTGAAATCGGTCGCCGAGAACGCCGCGATGCTGTCATAGGCGTTCTTGTGGCCGGCCATCATGCCCGCCAGCCAGAAGGAATCGATCATGCCTTGCGAAACCTTGGCGCCCGGCCGGTTGAAGCCGAAGAACGGACCCGAGGCGAGATCCTTGTAGAGCTTCGAACGGTCGGCAAGCGAGGCGGCGCGCAACCCGTCGAAGACGTCGATCGGCAATCCGCCGGGATTGGCCTCGGTCTTCAACATCAGCGGCGGCACCGCCGAAATGAGACCGGCCTTGGCGACGCGGCCGGTGCCATGCCGGCCGATATAGCGGCTGATCTCGCCGCCGCCGGTGGAGAAACCGAAGATGGCGATGTCCTTGAGGTCGAGAGTCTCGATCAGTTGCGCCAGGTCGTCGGCATAGTGATCCATGTCGTTGCCGTCCCACGGCTGGCTGGAGCGGCCGTGGCCGCGGCGGTCGTGCGCGATCACCCGGTAGCCGTTGGAAGCAAGAAAGAAGGCCTGCGCTTCCCAGCTGTCGGCGTTGAGCGGCCATCCGTGGCTGAGCACGACGGGCTGCCCCTTGCCCCAATCCTTGTAATAGATTTCGACGCCGTCGGTGGTGACGATCTTGCTCACGGTGTTGTTTCCTTCTGGCTGGTTGGGAGTTGCGGTTGAACTTGCCGCAGTTGCGGCTCCGGGCACAAGCGTCATTCCGGCGGCGCCTGTAACGCCGACGAGCACGTTGCGCCGGGAGAGGATGGTTTGCGCGGATGAGGCGGTATGGGTCATTTTCGGCTCCTTCGAGTTTCTATGCCGGGAAGCTCGTGGCGCCGCCCGTTGTTGTGTTGATAGCGCGCCGCTCCTAAGGTCTCGATTGGCGGAACTGACAGTAACAGGGACAAAACTGACAAATGACGACAGTCGGCGAGCCGATCGAGATCGGCATCCTGATCTATCCCGAGGCGCAGCGGTCGGCGGTCCATGGGCTGACCGACCTTTTTCACGTTGCAAACTTGATGAGCGCTGAGCGCGGCCGCGTGCCGGTAGAACTGCGCGTCAGCCACTGGCAACTCTCCGGGGACGGCAGCGATGTGACGAAAGTCTTCGACACGCATCCTGGCTACGACAGCCGGCCCGTCGCGCTGTTGCTGCCGCCAAGCCTGACAACCGAGCTGCCGGTCGGCGAGCGCATGGAATGCCTGCCGGAATGGATAAGAAAGCAGCACTCGGCCGGCGCGATGATCTGCTCGATCTGCGGCGGCGCCTACCTTTTGGCGGAATCCGGATTGCTGAACGGCCGCCTGGCGACGACGCACTGGAGCCATGCCGACCAGATTTCCGAACGTTTCCCCGACATCCGCGTCGATGTGGGAAAGCTGATCATAGACGACGGCGACATCATCACCGCCGGCGCCATGATGGCGTGGATCGATCTCGGCCTGAAGCTGATCGGCCGGTTCACGAGCCCCAGCATCGTGCTGGCGACCGCGCGCTTCATGCTGGTCGATCCCGGCGGCCGCGAACAGGCCTTCTACAGCACTTTTGCTCCCAAGCTGCACCATGGCGACGAAGCAGTGCTGAAGATCCAGCATTGGCTGCAGGCGCACCATTCGGAAAAGATCACTCTGGAGACGATGGCGAAGCAGGCCAGGATGGGCGAAAGGACGTTTCTGCGCCGCTTCCAGAAGGCAACCGGTCTCAATCCAACCGAATATTGCCAGCAGCTCAGAATCGCCAAGGCACGCGAATTGCTTGAGATATCCAGCCTGAAGATAGAACAGGTCGCCTGGCAGGTCGGCTACGAGGACCCCGGGGCGTTCCGCAAGATTTTTCGCAAGGTGCTCGGCCTGTCGCCCGGCGAGTATCGCCGGCGCTTCTTTGTTGGCGACGGCACAGGCCAGCCGGGTCTGCCGGAAGCGGCCTGAGGACTACACCTGGCGAAGGCTCGCGTGGCATCGCCACTTTACGCGCGGCGCAGCCGGCGCTACGCGTTGGCGATGACAGCGGACAACGCAGACGCCGCGGCGAGCGCACGGACAGCGCTGCGCGAAACATTGCGCAAGCTCTATCACGGGCGCACGCCGGCTGCGATCCGCTTCCAGATTGCGTGTCATCGTCATCGACATCGCCATCCTCGCCTTCTTCATCGCAACGCCGCTGCTGCAGGAAACCGCATCGTTCCTGTGGCTCGATTATTCGGTCGCGGCACTGCTTGCCGCCGACATCGCAGCACGCTTGGCGGCCTCGACCGACATCCCGCGGCAACTCAGACAACCGACCGTCTGGGTCGATATCTTCATCCTGTTGACGCTGCTGTTTCCGGAGACGCTCGCCAATCTCGGCTTCCTGCGCATTCTGAGATTATGGTCGCTTTCGCGCACCGGCTTCCTGTGGCGGCCGCTCGGACGCTTCGGCCTGGGCGAATGGCGCGAGACGGTTCATGCGGTGATCAACCTTCTGACCTTTCTCTTCATCATCACCGGCTTCGTCTACACGTTCTTCTTCCGCTCCGCCGGCGGGATCGATGCCTATGTCGACGCGCTCTATTTCACGGTGGCGACCGTCACCACCACCGGCTTCGGCGACATCGTGCTGCCCGGCGTCTGGGGCAAGCTGACGGCGATCGTCACCATGATCATCGGCATCTCGCTATTCGTCAGGCTGGCACAGTCGATCTTCCGGCCAGCCAAGGTTTTCTTCCCGTGCCCGCAATGCGCGCTGCAGCGGCACGATCCGGATGCCGTGCACTGCAAAGCCTGCGGCCATATCCTGAAGATTCCCGATGAAGGCGATTGAGGCGCTGCACTTTGGTGCGATGGACAAGGGCAGCAGGGTTCGCTACGCCTCACGCAAGCAGTTTCAGCCCGGGAGGACGACATGGCCCTGATCATCGAAGGCGAGGAGCGCATCACGGCGCCGGTCCAGAAAGTATGGGAAGCGCTCAACGATGCGGCCGTGCTGAAGGACTGCATTCCGGGCTGCCAGGCGCTGGAGATGAAATCGCCGACCGACATGGCGGCGACGGTGGTTTTGAAGATCGGGCCGATCAAGGCGACGTTTGCCGGCGAGGTGACGCTGAAGAATTTGAAGCCGCCGCATTCCTATACGATCACCGGCGAAGGCAAGGGCGGCATCGCCGGCTTCGCCAAGGGTGGCGCCGATGTTACGCTTGCCGAGGACGGTGCCAACACTACGGTGCTCACCTATGCCGCGAAGGCGGATGTCGGCGGCAAGATCGCGCAGCTCGGCAGCCGGCTCATCACCTCGACCTCGAAGAAGCTCGCCGGCGAGTTTTTCTCCAGCTTCAACAAGCGGGTGAGCGGGTAGGGGCGCGAATAGCGAAGCTGATCGCCTAATTTAATTCGATGCAAGTCCCCTACCCTATTCGCTACTCACTATTTGCTATTCGCTTCTCGCCCTTAAACACCGCCGGCCGCTTCGCCAGGAACGCCGCGACACCTTCCTTGTAGTCGTTGGACTGGCCGGCCTCGCGTTGCAATGTGCGCTCGACCTGCAACTGTTCTTCAAGCGTGTTGCCCGAGGCGGCATGGATCGCCTTTTTGGTCAGCGCGTAGGCATGTGTCGGGCCTTTCGCGAAACCCTCCGCAAGCGCGAATGCCTCGTCCATCAGCTTTTCATCGTCGACGGCGCGCCAGATCAGGCCCCAGTTCGCGGCATCTTCGGCCGACAGCGGATGCGCGGTCATCGCCAGCGCCTTGGCACGGGCTTCGCCGAGATGGCGGGTTAGCCACCAGGTACCGCCGGCGTCGGGGATCAGCGCGATCTTCGAAAACGCCTGGATGAACTTCGCCGATCTGGCCGCAAGCACGATATCGCAGGCAAATGCGACATTGGCGCCGGCGCCGGCGGCAACCCCGTTGACCGCGCAGACGACCGGTTTTTCGAGATTACGCAGCTGCAGCACCAGCGGGTTGTAGAAGGTTTCCAGGGTGCGGCCGAGATCGGGACTTTCACCAACGAGCGTCGGGTCGCGGTCGGAGAGGTCCTGCCCGGCGCAGAATCCCCGCCCCGCCCCCGTAAGCACGACGGCACGACAGGCGTCGTCCCCGGCGCATTCGTTCAGCGCGGCGCGCAACGCCAGATGCTGCGCCTCATTGAAGGCGTTGAGCCGGTCGGGCCGGTTGAGGGTGAGAACCGCGTAGCCGTCGCGGCTTTCGTGCAGGACGGTGGCGTCGGACATTTTTTCTCCCCGCATGCGAATAGCGAATAGCGATAGCGCTGATCACCGCTGACCAGCCAAGGCGCAAGCCCTAGCTGTTCCCTATTCGCGATTCTCTACTCGCTATCCGCTTCTTCACTCAAAAACAATCGACGGTACCGCCGCTTCCGCCACGCCGCGTTCTTCCTGCAGCCGCTCCCAGACCTTCGCGGCGATGTCGCGGTAGATCTTCGCCTCGGCGCTGTCAGGCTTGGCGGCGACAACCGGCGTGCCGGCATCGGAGCTTTCACGAATGCCCATCTCCAGCGGCACTTCGCCAAGGAAGGTGACGCCGAGCCGCTCGGCCTCCTTGCGGGCGCCGCCATGCCCAAAAATGTCGTAACGCTTGCCGGTGTCGGGAGCGAGGAAATAGCTCATGTTCTCGACGATGCCGAGCAGCGGCACGTCGACTTTCTTGAACATGTTCAACCCCTTGCGGGCGTCGATCAGGGCCAGATCCTGCGGCGTCGAGACAATGACGGCGCCGGCCAGCGGCACCTGCTGCGCCATGGTGAGTTGGGCATCGCCGGTGCCGGGCGGCATGTCGACGACCAGCACGTCGAGCGGTCCCCATTCGACTTCGCGCAGCATCTGGGTAAGCGCCGACATCACCATCGGCCCGCGCCAGATCATCGGCGTTTCCTCGTCGACCAGGAAACCCATCGACATGACCTTCAGGCCATAATTCTGCATTGGTTTCAACATCTTGCCGTCGACGGTCTCGGGACGGCCATGGATGTTGAGCAGCCGCGGCATCGACGGGCCGTAGATGTCGGCATCGAGCACGCCGACCTTGAGGCCGTTGGCGGCAAGGCCGAGCGCGATGTTGACGGCGGTGGTCGACTTGCCGACGCCGCCCTTGCCCGAGGCCACCGCGATGATGGCTTCGATGCCGGGCACGCCGCGCTTGCCTGGCTGGGCGCCTTGCGGAGCGCCAGCCGGTGCCGGGCGATGCGGGGCCGCGGGAGCAGGCCGCGGTGTGGGCGCCGCGGGTCGTGGGGCGGCCGGGCGCGGTGGCACCGGAGCCTCCATGCCACCGCCCTTCTTCTCGGCGGTCAGCGCCACCATGGCGCCGGCGACCCCCGGAATGGCGTTGACCACCCGCTCGGCGGCGGAGCGCAACGGCTCCAGTTCCTGCGCCCGGGCGGCCGGAACGGTGATCGAGAAGAACACTTTGGAGTCGGCGATGAAGATGTCGGACACCAGGCCGAGGCTGACGATATCGCCCTCGAAATCCGGGCCTTTGATCGTCTTCAGCCGTTCGAGAACGGTTTCCTTGGTAACGGACATTTTTCTGCGCTTCTTGCTCCCTATTGGGTTTCAGATAGTGCAGATCGTAGGCAGAGCCAAGCCGCAGACGGCCAATCGTCAACCGTCCAAGAGGAACTTCGATATTTCCAAGAAGCCAGCGCCCGCCGCGGCGTCCGGCTCCTTCTCGATAAGAAGCAACGCCATCATCGCCGCATCCGGCGGCAATGCAGGAGCGAATACGGTCTGGCGCGGCGCGCGCCTGCCGGATAGCTTTCACCGATGATCGACAAGCTGGAATTCTTCATCGCGCTGGCCAAGGAGCAGCATTTCGGGCGCGCCGCCGAGACGCTCGGCATCACCCAGCCGACGCTTTCGGCGGCAATCAAGCAGCTCGAGGATCAGCTCGGCGTCATGCTGGTGAAGCGAGGCTCGCGT
This sequence comes from uncultured Alphaproteobacteria bacterium, assembly GCA_963763895.1. Classification (GTDB taxonomy): domain Bacteria; phylum Pseudomonadota; class Alphaproteobacteria; order Rhizobiales; family Rhizobiaceae; genus Neomesorhizobium. Next base: position 216,333 of record CAVXQC010000008.1, read on the forward strand.
TTCCAGGGGCTGACGCCGGAAGGCGAACAGGTGCTGATCTGGGCGCGGCGCATCGCCGGCGACACCCGCACCATGCGCGAGGAGATGCGGGCGGCGCGGCACGGCCTTTCGGGCAGGATCCGCATCGCCGCCGTCCCTACCGCGCTCGCCATGGTGGCTCGGCTCACCACGCCGTTCCGCGAAAAGCATCCGGGCGTCACCTTCTCGGTGCTGTCGCGCACCTCGATCGAAGTGCTGTCGCTGCTCGGCAATTTCGACATCGATGCCGGCATCACCTATCTCGACAACGAGCCGCTGGGGCGCGTCACCAGCGTGCCGCTCTATTCGGAGCGCTATCAGCTCATCACCGCGGCGGGCAACATCCTGTCCGACCGCAAGCAGGTCACCTGGGCCGAGGTCAGCAAACTGCCGCTCTGCCTTCTGACGCCCGACATGCAGAACCGGCGCCTCATCGACCAGCACCTTGCCGAAGCCGGAACGGTGGCGCGGCCGACGCTGGAATCGAATTCGATGATCGTGTTGTTTTCGCATATCCGCACCGGCAAATGGGCGTCGATCATGCCGCTCAACCTCGCCGAAACCTTCGGCTTCGCCGAGCCGATCCGCGCCATCCCGATCGTCGAGCCAGACGCCAGTCACCTGGTCGGGCTGGTGGCTGCCAAGCGCGAGCCGCACACGCCGCTGGTCGCGGCGCTTCTTGACGAGGCGATGGCGCTGGCGAACGATTTCAAGGCGGGCCGCTAAGCTAATCTCTGGCGGTCGAAGTTGATAGAAGATTTCTATCAACCGACGAAACAGCTTTATTGATTTCGGGTGTTTCGTTCGGTTTCATAACGGCTTAGCGATAGACCGCTCACAGGGAGGGCGCTGCGTGACAATGCAGCATGCAAGTACCCGGTCGCGTCACGAACGACGGCGATCATCGAAGAACTCAAGGGTCTCGAGGGTCCCCTCCTCCCCATTCTGCACGAAATCCAGGAAGAATTCGGCTATGTGCCGACTGAATCCTTGCCGGTGATCGCCGAGGCGCTGAACATTCGCAATGCCGAAGTGCATGGCGTCGTCACCTTCTATCACGACTACCGCAACCATCCGGCCGGACGCCATGTGCTGAAGGTCTGCCGCGCCGAGGCCTGCCAGTCGATGGGCGGCGATGCGATCGCGGCGCAGATCCAGCAGCTGCTGGGTATCGGCTTTCACGAGACGGCCAAGGACAATTCGGTGACGCTGGAGCCGGTCTATTGCCTCGGCCTCTGCGCCTGCTCGCCGGCCGCAATGCTCGACGGCGAAGTGATCGGCCGGCTTGATGCCGACAAGATAGACGAGATCGTCGAGGAGGTGCGCTCGTGACGGTCACGATCTACATCCCGCGCGATTCCGGTGCGCTGGCGCTGGGCGCCGAAAAGGTCGCCAAGGCGATCGAGACCGAGATTTCCGAACGCGGTCTCGACGCGAAGATCGTGCGCAACGGTTCGCGCGGCCTCTACTGGCTGGAGCCGATGGTCGAGGTCGAGACCCCGCCGGCCGTGTCGCCTACGGGCCGGTCAAGGCAAAGGACGTCGCGTCGCTGTTCGAAGCTGGCCTCGGCCTCACCGCGCACAGCGCGCATCCGCTCTTCCTCGGCGATCCCGAGGAAATCCCGTTCCTGGCAAAACAGACCCGCCTCACCTTCGCGCGCTGCGGCATCACCGATCCGCTGTCGCTCGACGATTATCGCGCGCATGGCGGCCTGAAGGGGCTCGAAAACGCCGTCGCGATGGCGCCGGCCGACATCGTGAAGCAGGTGACGGAATTCGGGCCTGCGCGGACGCGGCGGCGCGGGCTTCCCGACCGGCATCAAGTGGAAGACGGTGCTCGACCAGACCGACGACCGCAAATACATCGTCTGCAACGCAGACGAAGGCGACAGCGCTACCTTTGCCGACCGCATGATCATGGAAGGCGATCCCTTCGTGCTGATCGAAGGCATGGCGATCGCCGGCATCGCGACCGGCGCGACCAAGGGCTTTGTCTATATCCGCTCGGAATATCCGCATGCGGTTGCGGCGATGAACGCGGCGATCGGCATTGCGCGGCAGGCCGGCGTGCTGGGCGTCAACGTGCTGGGCTCGCCCAATGCCTTCGACATGGAAGTGCGCGTCGGCGCTGGCGCCTATGTCTGCGGCGAGGAGACCTCGCTCTTGAACAGCCTGGAAGGCAAGCGCGGCGTGGTGCGGGCAAAGCCGCCGCTGCCGGCGATCCAGGGCCTGTTCGGCAAGCCGACGGTCATCAACAACGTGATCTCGCTGGCCTCGGTGCCGGTGATCATGGACAAGGGTGCGGCGCACTACAAGGATTTCGGCATGGGCCGCTCGCGCGGCACCATCCCGATCCAGATCGCCGGCAACGTCAAGCATGGCGGCCTGTTCGAGGCGGCGTTCGGCCTGTCGCTCGGCGAGATCGTCGACGACATCGGCGGCGGCACCGCGACCGGCCGGCCGGTGAAGGCGGTGCAGGTGGGCGGGCCGCTCGGCGCCTATTTCCCGCGCGCGCTGTTCGACACGCCATTCGACTACGAGGCCTTCGCCGCCAAGGACGGGCTGATCGGCCATGCCGGCATCACGGTGTTCGACGACACGGCGGACATGCTGAAGCAGGCGCGTTTCGCCATGGAATTCTGCGCCATCGAAAGCTGCGGGAAATGCACGCCCTGCCGCATCGGCTCGACGCGCGGCGTCGAGACGATCGACAGGATGCCGCCGGCATCGAGCCGGAAAAGAACCTCGCGCTGGTGACCGACCTCTGCAACACGATGAAGTTCGGCTCGCTCTGCGCGCTTGGCGGCTTCACGCCCTATCCGGTGATGAGCGCGATCAATCATTTCAGCGACGATTTCAAGCCGCACCGGTCGCGGAGGCGGCGGAGTAGGAGTTGCACCATCGAATGCCACGTTGCGCGCTATAGTTGTCAGTAGGAGCCTGCATGGGTCTCATCCACGAAATCGACTTCGGCACCCCCGCTTCCGCCTCCGAGAAGCAGGTCACGCTGACCGTCGACGGCAGGACGATCACCGTGCCGGAGGGCACGTCGATCATGCGCGCCTCGATGGAGGCGGGCGTCGAAATCCCGAAGCTTTGCGCCACTGACATGGTGGACGCCTTCGGCTCGTGCCGGATCTGCCTGGTCGAGATCGAGGGACGCGGCGGCACGCCGGCCTCCTGCACGACGCCGGTCGGCGAGGGCATGGTGGTGCACACGCAGATCGGACCGGCTGAACGCGATCCGGCGCGGCGTGATGGAGCTTTATGTTTCCGACCATCCGCTCGGCTGGGGCGGACCGGCGGGCACCGGCGCCAGCGAGTTCGACCAGGTCGCGGCGTCGTCGGCCTGACCGAGATCCGCTATGGCACCGAAGGCCGCAACCACGTCGCCGCCGGGCAACGGCTCGCTCAACATCGACTAGATGCGCGCGCGACGAATCGAACCCCTATTTCACCTACGATCCGGCGCAGTGCATCGTCTGCTCGCGCTGCGTACGCGCCTGCGAGGAGGTGCAGGGCACCTTCGCGCTGACCATCGAAGGCCGCGGCTTCGAAAGCCGCGTGTCGGCCGGCATGCACCAGCCCTTCCTCGAAAGCGAATGCGTTTCCTGCGGCGCCTGCGTGCAGGCCTGCCCGACCGACGCGCTGCGCGAAAAGACGGTGCTCCAGATGGGCATGCCCGAGCATCGGTCGTGACGACCTGCGCCTATTGCGGCGTCGGCTGCTCGTTCAAGGCCGAGATGAGCGGCGAAGAGGTCATGCGCATGGTGCCGTGGAAGGACGGCAAGGCCAATCGCGGCCACAGCTGCGTCAAGGGCCGCTTCGCTTATGGCTATGCGACGCACAAGGAGCGCATCCTCAACCCGATGATCCGCGAGAAGATCTCCGACCCGTGGCGCGAAGTGACCTGGGAAGAGGCGCTGGCGCACACGGCAAAGGAATTCCGCCGGCTGCAATATCAGTACGGCCGCGGCGCTATCGGCGGCATCACCTCCTCGCGCTGCACCAACGAAGAGACCTATCTCGTCCAGAAGCTGATCCGCCAGGGCTTCGCGCAACAACAATGTCGACACCTGCGCCCGCGTCTGCCACTCGCCGACCGGCTACGGCCTCGGCCAGACCTATGGCACCTCGGCCGGCACGCAGGATTTCGACAGCGTCGAGCACACAGACGTCGCCATGATCATCGGCGCCAACCCGGCCTCGGCGCACCCCGTGTTCGCCTCGCGGCTGAAGAAGCGGCTGCGCAAGGGCGCCAAGCTGATCGTCATCGACCCGCGCCGCACCGAAATGGTGAAGTCGGCGCATATCGAGGCGGCGCACCACCTGGCGCTGAAGCCCGGCACCAACGTCGCCGTCGTCACCTCGCTGGCGCATGTCATCGTCACCGAAGGCCTGTTCGACGAAAAGTTCATCCGCGAACGCTGCGACTGGTCGGAGTTCGAGGACTATGCCGAGTTCGTCTCCGATCCGCGCCACAGCCCCGAAGAGGTGGAAAAGCTGTCGGGCGTACCGGCGGAGACGATCCGCGGGCCGCGCGCCTTTATGCCACCGGCGGCAACGGCGCGATTTATTACGGCCTGGGCGTGACCGAACACAGCCAGGGCTCGACCACGGTCATCGCCATCGCCAACCTTGCCATGCTGACCGGCAACATCGGCCGCAAGGGCGTCGGCGTGAACCCGCTGCGTGGCCAGAACAACGTGCAGGGCGCCTGCGACATGGGCTCCTTCCCGCACGAACTGCCGGGCTACCGGCATATTTCGGGCGACGCGGTGCGCGACATCTATGACAGCATGTGGGGCGTGAAGCTGGACGACGAACCGGGGCTGCGCATTCCCAACATGCTGGACGCCGCCGTCGACGGCACCTTCAAGGGCATCTACATCCAGGGCGAGGACATCCTGCAGTCGGACCCCGACACCAAGCACGTCTCGGCCGGCCTCGAGGCGATGGAGTGCGTCGTCGTGCACGACCTCTTCCTCAACGAGACGGCAAACTACGCGCATGTCTTCCTGCCCGGCTCGACCTTCCTCGAGAAGGACGGCACCTTCACCAACGCCGAGCGCCGCATCAACCGCGTGCGCAAGGTGATGGCGCCGAAGAACGGCCTGGCCGACTGGGAAGTGACGCAGAAGCTCGCCCAGGCGATGGGCCTGAAGTGGAATTACCAGCACCCGTCGGAGATCATGGACGAGGTGGCGCGGACGACGCCGAGCTTCGCCAACGTCTCCTACGACTTCCTCGACAAGATGGGCTCGGTGCAATGGCCATGCAACGAGAAGGCGCCGGAAGGTACGCCGATCATGCATATCGGCGGCTTCGTGCGCGGCAAGGGCAAGTTCATCCGCACCGAATATGTGGCGACCGACGAGAAGACCGGGCCGCGCTTCCCGCTGTTGCTCACCACCGGCCGCATCCTTTCCCAATACAATGTCGGAGCGCAGACCAGGCGTACCGAGAATGTCGTCTGGCATGACGAGGACCGGCTGGAGATCCATCCGCACGATGCCGAGAACCGCGGCTTGCGCGACGGCGACTGGGTGCGGCTCACCAGTCGGGCCGGCGAGACGACGCTGAGGGCACTGATCACCGATCGGGTGTCGCCGGGCGTGGTCTACACGACCTTCCACCATCCGGACACGCAGGCCAACGTCATCACCACCGATTTCTCCGACTGGGCGACCAACTGCCCGGAATACAAGGTGACGGCGGTACAGGTCGGCGCTTCCAACGGCCCGTCGGAATGGCAGGAAGATTATGAGGCGCTGTCGCGACGCAGCCGGCGTATCGAAGGCAGGCTGGAGGCGGCGGAGTGATGTGGGCGCTGCTCTGATCCCTTCTTCCCGTTCACGGGGAGAAGGTGGCACGAAGGTGCCGGATGGGATGGGGCAAGTCCTATCATTGCTGAAGAGTTCACGTCGCCACCTCACCTACCTGCCGGCAATCGCTCTCCCCGTTCACGGGGAGAGGGTAGAGCTACGTCATGACCCGCCCGCCCATCACCTCAAACCACCCGCATCGCCCGCCGCGCGAGCGGCACGGCGGCGGCCAACCGCATGGTGCCGGAAGAAACGCCGGTGGCGTTTTCCTATGCCGGCACCACGCATGCGGTGATGATGGCCTCGCCAGCCGACTTCGAGGATTTCGCGCTCGGGTTCTCGCTGACCGAAGGCATCGTCTCTTCGCCGGACGAGATCGAGGCGATAGAGGTCGAGGACCTCGGCGTCGGCATCGACATCCAGATCCGGCTGAAGGACAAGGCCAACACGCGCTTCGAGGCACGGCGGCGCCGGCTTGCCGGCCCGGTCGGTTGCGGCCTGTGCGGCATCGAATCCATCGAGGAAGCGATGCGCTCGGTCGACGATGTCCGTCAGTCGTCGCTTACGCTTTCGGCCAGCGATATCGTTCAGGCGGTCAAGCTGCTTTCAAAGCAGCAGCCGCTGCATGCCAAGACCGGCGCGGTGCATGCGGCGGGCTTCTATGTGCCTGGCAAGGGCATCGTTGCCGCGCGCGAGGATGTCGGACGACACAATGCGCTCGACAAACTTGCAGGCGCATTGGCCAAAGCCGGGGTTTATGGCGCCAGCGGCGCTGTGGTGGTGACCTCCAGGGTTTCCGTCGAGATGGTGCAGAAGACCGCGGCGATCGGCGCCTCCTTTGTCATTGCGGTCTCGGCGCCGACGGCGCTCGCCATCCGCACGGCCGAAGAGGCCGGCATGACCTTGATCGCACTGGTGCGCGGCGAGGATTTCGACATTTTCACCGGTCCCGACCGGGTGACCAGCGGAGCAGCCAAAGATGTCGCATGACGAAATGCACAAATCCGGCACTAAGGAAAAACTCGTGCGCATGGCCAACCAGATCGGCACCTTCTTCGCGTCGAAGCCGCACGATGAAGGCGTCGCCGGCACCGCCGAACACATCAACAAGTTCTGGGACCCGCGCATGCGCCGGCAGTTCTTCGAGATCGTCGATGCGGGCGGCGAAGGACTGTCGCCGATAGTGATGGACGCGGTCGCCAAGATCCGGCGGCCGAACGAGCACGTGACGCCCGCCCAGGCCGCCGAAGCCGAAGCCGATGTGAGCGGGTGAAGGGTACAGCGCCTTCCCCTCAAATATAGGCTTACCTTCAACCAAATCGGGCAAGTCTGCGCCGCCCCTTCACCTGCTGCCGGCATCCTCTCCCCGTTCTTACGGGGAGAGGGTAAGGGTGAGGGGCAATTTGGTCAGCGCCCCGCCTTCTTCCAGTGATTTTTGATGTGCTGAAAGCCCTCGCGGTACACCGCTTCCGGGCTCTCGGCGAAATCGCGCCAGACCTTCGTTGCCGCCGCCAGATCCTTCAGGCCACGGCCGAAGGATTCAATGGTCAGCCAGCCGTCGTAACCGCTGTCGCGGATGGCCGAGAAAGTCTTCTTCCATGGGATGTTGCCGCGGCCGGGTACGCCGCGGTCGTTTTCCGAAATGTGAATGTGGACGATGTTCTTCGCTGTGCTTCGTGTAGGCCTTGACCGGGTCGGCTTCTTCGATATTGGCGTGAAACGTGTCGTACATCGCCTTGATGCTCGGATGATCGATCTCGTCGATATGCGCCGACAGATCGGCCATGGTGTTCACCAGATAACATTCGAAGCGATTGAGCGCCTCCAGCCCGATGGTGACGCCGCGCTTGCTGGCGTGATCGCCGATGGCGCGCTGGGAGGAAACAGAGCGCTTTTTCTCAATGCTGGTCGGACCAGTTCCGGAGAATTGGCCGAGCGTCGAGTGCAGAGGCCCTGATAGAAATTTCGCGCCGAGCGCTTCCGAGCAGTCGATCGCCCATTTCATGTAGTCGATGCCGGCCTTGCGGGTTGCTGCATCGGGCGAGATCAAATTCATCTTGGGGTCGCCCATCGCCGAAACGGCCGTTCGCTCCAGACCCGATGCGATCAAGCAGCACGCCAAGTTTCTTGTAGTCGTCGGGCGAGCCCTCGAAGACCGGAATTTCGACGCCGTCATAGCCGGTCGCCTTGATGTCCTTCAGCAACGCCTCGTGTTTTTTCGAGACGCTGGTCGTCCACAGGAACATGCAAAAGCCGATTTTCATGAATTCTCCCCTCCAGCATTTGGGCGGGACCCTAGCGCGGAAAATCTGGTAGGACCAGATGGAGCGACGGGATTTTTGCCACGCCCTGCCTCCCCTGCGAGGGGAGGTAGGCGAGCGAAGTGAGGGAGGTAGGCGAGCGAAGCGAGCGGGTGGGGGTAGCGGGGACAGGATGCGGCAGCTTCGTCGTGCCGCCGCGCACTTCATAGACCCCCACGCCGATCCGCTTCGCGGATCGACCCTACCCTCAAGGGGGAGGGTAGTGCTACCCGTGCGCCACCATGACATGCCGCACCGCCGTGTAATCCTCCAGCGCATAGACCGACATGTCCTTGCCGTAGCCCGACTGCTTCAGGCCGCCATGCGGCATCTCGTTAGTCAGCATGAAGTGAGTGTTGATCCAGGTGCAGCCATATTGCAGCCGCGCTGCCGTCGCCATGGCGCGGGAAATGTCCCTGGTCCATACCGACGAAGCGAGGCCGTAATCGCTGTCGTTAGCCCAGTTCACCGCTTCGTCGACATCGGAGAAACGGGTGACCGAAACGACCGGCCCGAACACTTCCTTGCGCACGATCTCGTCTTCCTGCAGCGCGCCGGCAACCACCGTCGGCTGGTAGAAGAAGCCGCTGCCGTCGCCCGGCTTGCCACCCGTGGTGATCTCGATGTGCTTCAGCTCCGAGGCGCGCTCGACGAAGGAGGCGACACGGTCGCGCTGGCGTTTCGAGATGAGCGGGCCGATCTCGTTTTCGGTGTCGTCGGGCTGGTTGTACTTGATGGTGGAGACTGCCGCGGAAAGGTCAGCGACGAGCTTGTCATAGATCTTCTTGCCGGCGTAGATGCGGCAGGCGGCCGTGCAATCCTGGCCGGCATTGTAGTAGCCGAATGCACGCAAACCGTTGACCACCGCATCGAGGTCGGCATCGTCGAAGACGACCACCGGCGCCTTGCCGCCGAGTTCGAGATGCGTGCGCTTCACCGACTTGGCGGCGGCCTGCAGAACCTTCTTGCCGGTCGCGACATCGCCGGTGATCGAGATCATGTTGACCTTCGGATGGTTGATCAGCGTGTTGCCGACGCTGTCGCCGCGGCCGAGCACGATGTTGACGACGCCGTCCGGCAGCACGTCGGCGAGAATCTTCGCCAGCTTCAGCGCGGTCAGCGGCGTCTGCTCGGACGGCTTGAACACCACCGTGTTGCCGCCGCCGATCGCCGGCGCCAGTTTCCACGCCATCATCATCAGCGGATAGTTCCACGGCGCGATCGACGCGACGATGCCAATCGGATCGCGGCGTACCATCGAGGTGTGGCCGGGCAGATATTCGCCGGCGACGACGCCCGGCATCGAGCGCACCGCACCGGCGAAGAAGCGGTAGCAGTCGACGATCGCGGGAATTTCATCGTTCAGCACGGCGTTTATCGGCTTGCCGCAATTCAGCGCCTCGAGCTTGGCGAATTCCCCGGCTTCCGCCTCGATGCGGTCGGCGATCTTCAGCAGGTAACCCGCGCGCTGGGCAGGCGTCGTGCGCGACCATGTAACGAAGGCTTTCTCCGCAGCAGTGACCGCGCCGTCGATCTGCGCCGCCGATGCTTCGGCAAGCGACAGGATCGTCTCGCCAGTCTTCGGATTGAGGATTGTTTCGGCGGCTTCACTGCCTTTCTCGAATTTCGAACCGATCAGCATTTGGGTGTTCATGAGAGCTCTCCCTGAATTACAGCAATTATCGTGCGTCCTTCACTTCCCCGCCCCCGCAATCTGGTCGCCGTCGCGGGTCAGGTAATAGGCGGCAAGGATCGGCAGCAGCGTCACCAGCACGACGACCATGGCGACGACGTTGGTAACCGGACGCTGGCGCGGCCGAACCAGTTCCTCGAGCATCCAGATCGGCAGGGTCTGCTGCTGGCCGGCGGTGAAGGTGGTGACGATGACTTCGTCGAAGGACAGCGCGAAAGCAAGCATGCCGCCGGCCAGAAGTGCGGTGCCGATGTTGGGCAGGATACAATAGCGAAATGTCTGGAACCCGTCGGCGCCGAGGTCGAAGGAGGCCTCGATCAGGGAGCCGGACGTGCGGCGGAACCGCGCCACCGCATTGTTGTAGACCACCACCACGCAGAAGGTGGCGTGGCCGAGCACGATCGTCCAGAATGAGAACGGTATTTCGGCAAGGTTGAAGGCGGCGCGCAGTGCGATGCCGGTGATAATGCCGGGCAGCGCGATCGGCAGGATGACCAGCAGCGAGATCGTTTCGCGTCCGAAAAAACGCGTTTGGCTGACGGCGGCGGCGCAAAGCGTGCCGAGGACGAGCGCGATTGCCGTGGAGATGGCAGCGACCTGCACCGAGAGCCCCAGCGACTGCCACACATCGGGCCGGTTCCAGGTGACGGCGAACCATTGCGTGGTGAAGCTCGGCGGCGGCCACTGGTAGCTCTTCTCCTCGGTGGTGAAGGCATAGACGAAGATCAGAAGCAGCGGCAGGTGCAGGAAGAGCAGGCCGGCAGCGGCGGCTATCCTGAGGCCGAGCGGAGCGGACTGCTGTCGGTCAGAGCGCATAGGATGCTGCCATCCGACCGGCCTTGACGCTGCCCCTCACCTGCCTCCTGAGTAAGGGTGAGGGGCAGCGCGACATGGAAAGATCAGAGCGCATCGAAGGCTCCCATGCGCTTTGCGCCCCACAGGTAGAAGCCCATGACGATGATCGGCACTACGGTGAAGGCGGCGGCGAGCGGAATGTTGCCGGCGGTGCCCTGGTGTGCATAGACGGCCTGGCCGATGAACAGCCGTGAGGTGCCGATGATCTGCGGGATGATGTAGTCGCCCAGGGTCAGCGAAAAGGTGAAGATCGAACCGGCCACGATCCCCGGCAGCGCCAGCGGGAACAGAACGTTGCGGAAGGTCTGGCCCGGCGAAGCGCCGAGATCGGCGGAAGCCTCGATGAGGCTTCCAGGCACGCGTTCCAGGGCTGCCTGGATCGGCAGGATCATGAAGGGCAGCCAGACATAGACGAAGACGATGAAGGTGCCGGTGAAGGAGACCGACAGCGAGTTGCCGCCGACGACCGGCAGCGACAGCCAGGCATCGAGCAGCCAGCCGAGATGCAGCTTGCCGAGCAGCCAGGTAAGGATGCCTTCCTTGGCGAGGATCAGCTTCCAGGCATAGATCTTGACCAGGTAGCTCGACCACAAAGGCAGCATTATGCCGAGATAAAACAGCGCCTTCCATTTGCCGCGCGCATAACGCGCCGCATAATACGCTATCGGGAAAGCGACCACCGCCGAGGCCAGCGTCACGATCGCCGCCATCGTCACCGTGCGGATGATGATATCGAGATTCGAAGGCAGCAAAAGCTCGCCATAGGTCTTCAGGGTGAACTCGCGATTGATGAGGCCGGAGAACTCGTCGATCGAGAAAAAGCTCTGCAGCAAGAGCGCAAACAGCGAGCCGAGATAGATGATGCCGAGCCACAGCAGCGGCGGCGTCAGCATTAGCAACAGCAGCAGCTTCGGGTTGCACCAGAAGAGATCGGACAGGCGTCCGAAGAAGCCGCCGCGCGGCGGCAGGATAGCGGCTGCGGGACGAACGGAGAGCACGGCGTCGGTCATGAAGCGCACCGCGCTTTCCCTCCCCCTTGAGGGGAGGGTCGATCCGCGAAGCGGATCGGGGTGGGGTAACCTCTGAAGCGCGGGATACAAGAAAGAACGTCGAGTGCGGCTTTTGCGACCCCACCCCCGACCTGCGGTCGGACCCTTTCCTCAAGGGGGAGGGAAAGCCCGCACCCCATCACGTCCCCTCCTCCATCAAATGCAGGTGCTCGCGGTTGAAGGTGAGCATGACCGTATCGCCCGCCGGCGGCAGCGAACCGCCGGAAGGGACGGTCGCATGAAGCCGGAGCCCTTCGGCATCGAGCGCCAGCCTGGTGGTGGCGCCGAGATAATTGGCGGAGACGAGCGTGGCGGCAACGCCGTCGCCGCGCGCACCGCGCCCGACGCGGATCGCTTCCGGCCGCAGGCTGCCCCAGCGCCGCTGCCCGCAATAACGCTGCACGAAATCCGGCGGCAATACGTTCGACGAGCCGACGAAATCGGCAACGAAGCGCGACTGCGGACGTTCGTAGATCTCCTGCGGCGTGCCGATCTGCATGATCCTGCCGCCGTTGAATACCGCGACGCGGTCGGCCATCGACAGCGCCTCGCCCTGATCATGGGTGACGAAGATGAAAGTGATGCGCAGCGTGCGCTGCAAGGCTTTCAACTCTTCCTGCATCTGCTCGCGCAATTTGAGGTCGAGCGCGCCCAGCGGTTCGTCGAGCAGAAGCACCCTGGGCTTGTTGACAAGCGCACGGGCAAGGGCGACGCGCTGGCGCTGGCCGCCCGAAAGCTGACCCGGATGGCGGGCGCCGTAGCCCGGCAACGCGACGAGCTTCAGCGCATCCTCGGCCGCCGTGACGCGTTCGGCCCTGCCGATGCCCTTGACCATCAGCCCGTAGGCGACGTTGTCGAGTACATTCAGGTGCGGAAAGAGCGCGTAATCCTGGAAGACGGTGTTGACGTTGCGCCGGTATGGCGGGACGCCATCGGCCTTTTCATCAAAAATCCGGATTTCACCGGCGGTCGGCTGTTCGAAACCGGCGATCAGCCGCAAGCAGGTGGTCTTGCCCGAGCCGGAGGGGCCAAGCATGGCAAAGAATTCCCCCGGCACGATGTCGAGATCGACCGCATCGACTGCGCGAACGCTGCCGAAGTGGCGGGAGACTTTTCTGAAGGAAACGGCTGAGGTCATGGTTTCGGTGTTTCGTCAAATGATCGCTTGCGCTTCGCTCCCCTCATCCGACTCAGCGCTTCGCGCCGAGCCACCTTCTCCCACAAGGGGAGAAGGGAGAACTCCGCAATTCCGTCTCGGCAAAATCTCCAACGACCACAATTGGCCGCGAGGCCGGTGCAATCTTTCCTTCTCCCTTTGTGGGAGAAGGTGGCCGAGCGGAGCGATCGGATGAGGGGTGCTCCAGCATAGCGCGGCTGTTCGAGCCGCGCCTCAGCTATGTCTCACCTTCCCCCGATCACGCCGATATAATCGGACACCCAGCGGTAGTAGGGCACGCATTTGTCGCCCTGGGTGGCGCATTTGGAGGTCGGCGTCGTCCAGAACTTGACCTTCTCGAAGTCGTCCATGCCGTTGGTGGTGCAGCCTTCCTTGGTCTGCATGCCCCGGCCATCGGTGCAAGCGGCCGGCACGGCAGGGTTGGCGCCGAACCAGACGGAAAGGTCGCTCTGCAGGTTGGAAGCGAGCGAATGCTCCATCCACATGTAGGCGCAGTTGGGATTGGCGCTGTCGACATGCATCATGGTCGTGTCGGCCCAGCCCGTCACCCCCTCTTCCGGGATCACAGAAGCGACCGGCTGCTTCTCGCCCTTGAGGAGATTGACCTGGAACGGCCACGAGCCGGAAGCGACGACGCCCTCATTCTTGAAGTCGTCGATCTGGATGAAGGCGTCGTGCCAATAGCGGCTTACCAGCTTGCGCTGCTGGCGCAACAGATCGAGCGCGGCCTTGTACTGGTCCTCATTGAGCTCGTAGGGATTTTTGATGCCGAGTTCCGGCTTGTGCGCCATCAGGTAGTTGGCGGCGTCGGCGACATGGATCGGCCCATCATAGGCCTGGACGCGACCGGCATTCGACTTGCCGTCGCCGAGTGTGGTCTCCTCGAAGACGACGCTCCAGCTCTTCGGCGCTTCCTTGAAGACGTTGGTGTTGTACATCAAGACGTTCGGCCCCCACATGTAGGGCACGCCGTAGTGGACGCCACCGACCGTGTGCCAGGGCGCGTCCTTCAGGCGATCGTCCACCGTCGACCAGCTCTTGATGAGATCGATGTTGATCGGCTGCACGCGCTTGCCGGCGATGAGGCGAAGCGAGGCGTCGCCGGAAGCGGTGACGAGGTCGAAGCCGCCTTCGTTCATCAGGGCGACCATCTCGTCGGAGGTGTTGGCGGTCTTGACGTTGACCTTGCAGCCGCTCGCTTCCTCGAACTTGGTGATCCAGTCGAATTTCTTGTCGGTCTCGCCGCGCTCCAGATAGCCGGCCCACGCGACGATGTTGACCTGGCCTTCGCCGGCGCCGATTTCCTTCACTTGCGCGATCGCCTGGCTGGAAAAGCTCAACGCAAGCGCCATTGCCGTGCATGACTTCAGAAACGACTTCATGATGACTTTCCCATTTGAGGGCCCGCACTGGACGGCGGTTTTGGTTCCCTGATCGCAAGGTGAGCCGAAATTCGAGCATTCGCAAATTCATTCGTCAGAAGGGCGATATCGGTTTTTCCGATAGATCAGAGACGCTGCCGCACCGTCGCTGCGACTGAGCGATGCCGATGAAGTCGCGCGCCGCCTGCGGCAGGCCCGAACCGCGCCGCCAGACCATACCGACCTGCACTACCGGCAGGGAACCGGAGACGTCGCGCGATTCTATGCGGTCGCCTTCCAGCGACCACGGGCGATAGACAAGGTCAGGCAACAACGCCACGCCGGCGCCCGTGGCGACCAGGCTGCGGACGGCCTCCACCGAGCGCGTGCGGAAGGCGACATGCGGCTTGGCGCCGATAGCGGAGAGCAGCTTGCCGGTGTTCTCCTCGATCTCGTCGACGGAGAGCATGATCAGCGGCTCGCCGGCGATGTCGCCGACGCTGATGATCTCGGCGGCGGCCAGTGGATGGCCGAGCGGCAGCCAGAGGCGATAGGCGGAGACTTCGAGAATTTCGGATTGCAGCGCCATGCGGTCGCGCAGATTGGAGGTGACCATCACTGCGACATCGAGCTTGCCGCCGACCAGAAGGTGCTCGAGATAATCGCCATTGTCCTCGATTGCCGAGATCTCGACGGCGGGATGAGCACGGCGATAGCGGGCAAGAAGATCGGACAGCACATAACCGGCGACCATCGAAGTCACACCCAGTTGCAACCGGCCGGTGGTTGCCGACTGGTCGTCGAAGAAGGTGCGCCGGGCATCCGAAACGTCGGCCAGAATCTTGGTCGCATGGCGCAGGAACTGGTGGCCCTTGTGGGTGATCGCCACGCCGCGCGCATGACGTTCGAACAGTTCGACGCCGAGATCGGTTTCCAGGTCCCTGATCGCCTCGGTGACGGACGATTGCGAAATCGACAGGTTCTGCGCGGCACGCGACACCGTGCCCTGCTCGGCAACGGCGACGAAATACTGCAACTGCCTGATGGTGAACGCCATGCATGCGAATAAACACGGCGGACCTGAAGATTGGAAGCGTCCCATTCACCAGACGGAACACGAACTTGAAGATCGAACCGTCTCGCGATCTTGACGTCCGTCAATTCGTAACTAAATAAGTTACATGAAGCGCAACAGCAAACTGTCGTCAGCCCTGCACATTCTTACCCATATGGCGGAAGCCGACGATCGGACGCTGACGTCCGAGCAACTCGCATCCTTCATCCACACAAATCCCGTCGTCGTGCGCCGGACCATCGCGGGGCTGCGCGAGGCGGGCATTGTGTCTTCGACACGCGGGCATGGCGGCGGCTGGCAACTTGCACGGCGGCCGCAAGAGATCTCGCTGGCCGAGGTGAGTGCGGCACTCGGGGAATCGCTGCTGCCCTTCAGCACCGAGCCGGAAAGTCCCGGCTGCCTGGTCGAGCAGGCCGTTATCGGCGTACTCGAGGAGTTTCGCCGCGACGCCGAAAAGCTGCTGGCCGAAAAGCTTGGCAGCTTCACGCTGGCCGATCTCGCCGCGGACTACCGGAAACGTTTCGAAAAAATCGGAGTGAGTGCCCATGCAGTATGACATCATCGTCGTCGGCGGCAGCTTTGCCGGACTTTCAGCAGCGTTGCAGGCCGTGCGGGCACGCCGAAAGGTTCTGGTCATCGACGGGGGGCAGCCGCGCAACCGCTTTGCCGAACATTCGCACGGCTTTCTCGGCCACGACGGCAGGGCGCCGCAGGCCATACTGGACGACGCGCGGCAGCAATTTGCTGCCTATCCGACCGCCAGCTCCGCAGCCAGTCTGGCGACGGCGGCGCGAACGTTCGATGGAGGATTTCGAAGTTCGCCTCGACGATGGCGAGGTTGCAACTGCAAGCCGAATGGTACTGGCCACGGGCGTACGCGATACGCTACCGGACATTGCCGGACTTCAGCAGCAATGGGGCAAGACGGTCGTGCATTGTCCGTACTGCCATGGCTACGAGTTCGGCGGCGGCTCCCTCGGAGTACTGGCGCAAGATGCGATGTCGGTTCACAAGGCGCTGCTGGTCGCCGACTGGGGAGACGTCACATTGTTCGGCAACGGTTCCGTTGCTCCTGACGACGAGCAGATGTCATCGCTGCAAAATCGCGGCGTGCGCTTCGAGCCGATGGCGCTGAGAAGCGTCGAAGGAAGCGACGGCGGGCTCGCAGTGAGGCTCGCCGACGGGACGACGAGAGCGGTCAAAGCGATGTTCGTTGCGTCGCAAACGGCGATGACCAGTCCTATCGCCGAACAGCTTGGCTGTGCATTCGAGGACGGCGTGTTCGGTCCGGTGGTGAAGGTCGACGACCGCCAGCAGACCAGCGTGAAGGGTGTTTATGCAGCCGGCGACATGGCGCGCGCGATGCACAGCGTGACGCTCGCGGTAGCGAGCGGCGCAATGGCTGGCGTCGGAGCGCATCAGTCGCTGATCTTCGGCTAGACTTCCGCTTTCAAACGGCTTCGCCAGAGGCCCCGGCGATGGTGAGCCGGGCACCAGCCTCCGCCAGGGCGGCGGCGATGTCCTGCGGCGGTGTGCTGTCCGTCACGAGCTCGCCGAAGCCGGAAAAGCTGCAGACATGTACCAGCCCTTGCCGGCCGAACTTCGTATGATCGGTGATGACTAGCGAGCGGGCGCCGCGCGCCAAAACCATGCGGGCGAACTCCGCCTCTTCCAGATTGTAATCCATGATACCGCCGCAGGCGTCGACGGCGCCGGCCGAGATGATCGCGTGAGCGACGCTGAAGCGGCTGACGAACTCGATCGCCGAAACGCCGAAGGCCGCGCCTGAATCGCTGCGCAATTCGCCGCCGGCCATATAGACCTTGTTGCCGTTGACCGTCGCCAGCGTGCGGGCGATATCGGAGGAGTTGGTGACGACGGTCAGGTGGCGATGGCTGAGTAGTTCGCGCGCCAGGAAACTCGTCGTGGCGCCGGTGTCCATCATGATGGAATTGCCGTCCCGGATCGTCGCCGCAACATGGCGGGCGATGGCGCGCTTGGCCTCGCTGTTCTCCCGCATGCGCTTTTCGAACGGCGCTTCGCCGGAATAGGTCGGCAGGCCAATGGCGCCGTGCATCTTCAGCACCGAGCCGTCATTGGTGAGCGGCTTCACATCGCGCCGGATCGTCTCCAGCGAGACGCCGAGCCTGTCGGCCAGGCTGGCGATGGTGATGGTGCCCTCTTCCTGCACCAGCCGCATGATATCGCTGTGACGTTTCGAATGATTCATGACCGCACTGTGTCAGCCTCTTTGTCGGGACTTAACTTTTTGTTGGCCGATGCTCACCAATTTTCCCCCAGCAACGATCCAAAAACCTCATTTTTCGGTCAGAAAATCACAAGAAACCACATCTTGCATTGACAGTCCGCGAGCGCGAGGGTCTTCTCCGGATATCAATCGACATGAGGCGCCGGCCAGGCATGACGAAGACCGAAGATCGCATCCGCGCCCTGCCCTGCTGGAACGGGGACATCAGCATCGAGCCGCTGAAGGGCGGGCTTTCGAACGAAAGCTGGGTGGTGAGCGATGCCGCCGGCAAGCATGTCGTGCGTTTCGGCAGCGACTTCCCGTTCCACCATGTCTTCCGCGAGCGCGAGATCATGGTGGCGAGGGCGGCGCATGCGGCAGGTTTTGCGCCGGAAGTACGCTATGCGCAACCCGGCGTGATGGTGACGGCATTCCTCGGCGCCAAGACTTACGATGCGGTCGACGTGCGCGGCAACCGGGACCGCATCGCGACGCTAATCCGCGACTTCCACCAATCGATGCCGAAGCATGTCTCCGGCGTCGGCTTCATGTTCTGGGTTTTCCATGTTATCCGCGACTATGCGCGCACCCTTGAAGAGGGCGGCAGCCGCATGAAAGGCCAGTTACCAGGCTATCTCGCTCTCGCCGACGAGCTGGAACGCGCGCAGATGCCGCTGCCGGTGGTCTTCGGCCACAACGATCTTTTGCCGGCGAATTTCCTCGACGACGGACGCAAACTCTGGCTGATCGACTTCGAATATGCGGGCTTCAACACGGCGATGTTCGACCTCGCCGGCGTAGCCTCGAATGCCGGCATGACGCCAGAAGAGTCCAACGAGTTACTCACAGTCTATTTCGGCCGTGAGCCGGATGAGGACATCCGCCGCTCGCACATGACCATGCAGTGCGCATCGCTGCTGCGCGAGGCGATGTGGAGCATGGTCTCCGAACTCTACCTCACCGCGCCGGGCGCCGATTATGCCGCCTATACCGCGGAGAACCTGGCGCGGCTCGACGCTGCGCTTCAACGCTACAGAACAAAATACGGAACAGGACGCACATGACCCTGCCTACGCACGCCGAGATCGTCGTCATCGGCGGCGGCATCATCGGCTGTTCGACGGCCTATCATCTGGCGCGCGACCATAAGGCCGAAATTGTGCTTCTGGAACAAGGCAAGCTGACCTCCGGCTCGACCTGGCACGCGGCCGGTCTGGTAGGGCAGTTGCGCTTATCGGCGTCGATTACCCGCGTGCTCAAATATTCGGTCGATCTCTACAGGGAACTGGAGACCGAGACCGGGCTCGCTACCGGCTGGAAGATGACCGGCTGCCTGCGGTTGGCAACCACCCAGGATCGCTGGACCGAATTCAAACGCCTTGCCACGACAGCAAAAAGCTTCGGCATGGACATGCATCTGATCTCGCCCGAAGAGGTCAAGAAAATGTGGCCTCTGATGGAGATCTCCGATCTCGTCGGTGCCTCATGGCTGCCGACCGACGGCCAGGCCAGTCCTTCCGACATCACCCAATCGCTAGCCAAGGGCGCACGTATGCATGGCGCGAAGCTGTTCGAGGAGGTGCGTGTCACAGGCTTCGAGATGCGCGACGGGCGCATCAAGACCGTGAAGACCAATCAGGGCGACATCGCCTGCGACAAGGTGGTGAACTGCGCGGGCCAGTGGGCGCGGCAGGTCGGCGCCATGGCCGGCATCAACGTGCCGCTGCAACCGGTAAAGCACCAGTACATCATCACCGAGAAGATCGACGGGCTGGCCGCCGATGCGCCGACGATCCGCGATCCCGACCGGCGAACCTATTTCAAGGAAGAGGTCGGCGGGCTGGTAATGGGCGGCTACGAGCCGAACCCTCAGGCCTGGCAAACCGGACTGGCCGGCGGCGACGTGCCGGACGATTGGGAGTTCCGGCTGTTCGACGACGATTTCGACCATTTCGAGCAGCATATGACGCAGGCGATCGCGCGCGTTCCTGCCTTGGAGACTGCCGGCGTCAAGCAGATGATCAACGGCCCGGAGAGCTTCACTCCCGACGGCAATTTCATCCTCGGCAGCCGCGGCCGAATGTTCGAACATGTTCGTCGGCGCCGGCTTCAACGCCTTCGGCATTGCGTCCGGCGGTGGCGCCGGCTGGGTGCTGGCGCAATGGGTCGTCGACGGCGAGGCTCCGCTCGACCTGTGGGTCGTCGACATCCGCCGCTTTTCTGGCCTGCACCGCGACCGCGACTGGGTGCGCGAGCGAACGCTGGAGGCCTATGGCAAGCACTACATGATCGGCTTCCCGCATGAGGAATATCTTTCCGGCCGGCCGGCCATCGTGTCGCCGCTCTACGGGAGGCTAAAGCAACATCGCGCGGTGTTCGGCTCTAAGCTTGGCTGGGAGCGGCCTAACTGGTTCGCGCCGGAAGGCATGGAGGCGAGGGACATCTATTCGATGGGCCGGCAGAACTGGTTCGACCCCGTCGGCGACGAACACCGTCATGTGCGCGAGAAAGTCGGTGTCTTCGACCAGTCGTCCTTCGCGAAGTTCGAACTCATCGGGCCGGATGCACTGAAGGCGCTGGACTGGATCTGCGCCAACGATGTCGACAAGCCGGCAGGGCGACTGACATACACGCAGCTTCTCAACACAGCGCGGCGGCATCGAGGCCGACTTGACGGTGGCACGGCTGGCCGATGAAAAATTCTACATCGTCACCGGCACCGGCTTTCGCACGCACGATATGGCCTGGATCAAGGATCATATCGGATCCGAAATGGACGCTAGCCTGTCCGATGTGACCGAGGAGTTCGGTACGCTGTCGCTGATGGGGCCGGACGCGAGGAACGTTCTCGAAGCTGTGACGGCCGCAGATGTCTCAAACGCAGCATTCCCGTTCGGTCATGTCCGCGAGATCGTTATTGCCGGCCACAGCGTGCGGGCATTGCGTGTCACTTATGTTGGCGAACTCGGCTGGGAATTGCATGTGCCTATTGAGGCCACAGGCGAAATCTTCGACGCGCTGATGGCGGCGGGCAAGAAATACGACATACGGCCGGTCGGCTACCGCGCGCTGGAATCGCTTCGGCTCGAAAAGGGCTACCGCGCCTGGGGTTCCGATATCACGCCCAACGACACGCCGTTCGAGGCCGGGCTCGGCTGGGCGGTGAAGCTGAAGAAAGACACGGATTTCCTTGGCCGCAAGTCGCTGGAAAAACTCCACAACGAGCCACAGAAGAAGCAGCTCGTCGCCTTCACCACGGACGATCCCGATACCGTCCTGCTTGGCCGCGAGACGATTTTACGCAACGGCGAGCCGGTCGGCTATCTCACCAGCAGGCGGCTACGGCTACACGCTCGTCAGCCGATCGGCTACGGATATGTCCGTCGTGCCGATGGCATCGACGACGATTTCCTCACCTCCGGCGACTACGAACTGGTGGTGGCGATGGAGAAGACGCCCGCGAAAATTCATCTCGGGCCGCTGTATGATGCCAAAGGGGAAAAGGTGAAGGGATAGGGCCTCACCTCCTCTTCCGGTTGCTCCCTACAAGGAAGAGGGCAAAAAGGGCCGCCGTTCAGTTCACGCCCTTCGGCACGTCTTCCGGCGGCACCGTGTCGACCACTTTCTGGCGGTGGAAGATGAACAGGCCGGCAAGCACGATGATGCCCGAACCGATAAGGATGCGGGAACCGGGCACATCGTTGAAAAATACCAGACCGAAAACGACAGCCCACAGCAGCAGCGTGTAGTGCAGCGGCGCCAGCGTCGAAGCTGGAGCAAACTTCAGCGCGCGAGTGATCATCAAATGCGCGCCGCAGGAAACGATGCCGAGAAGCATCATAGCGCCGAGATCGAGCGCGCTGGGCGTTCGCCAATCGCCGATGGCGAGCGCCCCGCCGACAAGCAACGCGCCGATGGTCTGCCAGGTGACCAGAGTGGTGTCGCTGGTGCCGCGCAACTGGCGGCTGAGGATGATGACGAAGGCGAAGGAGATGCTGCCGGCCAGCGCGAAAATCGAGGATAGCGAAAAGGCGGCCGAAGACGGCTTCAACATGATCAGCACGCCGCAGAAACCGACCAGGACGGCGGCCCAACGGCGCCAGCCGACTTTTTCGCCGAGCAGGAGATGCGAGAGCGCCGCGACATAGATCGGCCCAGCCATGTAAAAACTCATCACGTCGGCCAGTGGAAGATAGACCACGGCAGCGTAGAAAAGCGCGGTATCGAGCGTGGCCATGACGACACGCAGGACCTGCAACCCGGGGCGCTCCATCCGGAACAGTTTTGCCGTGCCCTGGCGCGCGATCATCGGGCCGAGGATCGAGAAAGCGCCGATGGAGCGGATCATCACCACCTGGCCGACGGAAAAACTGGCGACCAGCCACTTTCCCATTGCGTCGTTGAGGGCGAACAGAAAATCGCCAGCCAGCATGAGCAGCACGCCGGCTAGGATGAGATTTTTGGGCGCCCGTATTTCCGCCAGTGTCATTTTTCCGCCCACAGCCCTCAATGAGAGGTCCATATCAACGGGTTCGGGAAATGACCACTCCAATTCGACTCTGGCGCAATGGGTAACGCTGCTGGTGTGGGATCAACCAGCTTCATGCCTTCTGTTCACGCTGCCGGGCCTTCCGGCGATCGACAGTTTTGTCTCCTGTTTCCGGCGCTCGGCCACTACCTTGCCGCGGGCGATCACGCAAAGCCGCTCGGGCCGGAGTCGTACCGCCTCGATCGGGTTGCCTGCGTCTTGCACGACGAGGCTAGCGCGTTTGCCGACTTCAAGCCCGAGATGATCGAGGCACATGATGGCGGCGTTAACGTTAGTCACCATATCGAAACATTTCGCCATGTCGGCGGGCGAGGACATCTGGGCAACGTGCAGCCCCATGAAGGCGACGTCGAGCATGTCGGCAGTGCCCAGCGAATACCACGGGTCGAGCACGCAATCCTGTCCCCAGCCGACGCGGATACCCATAGCCTGCATCTCCTTCACCCGCGTCAGGCCGCGCCGCTTGGGGAAGGTGTCATGCCGCCCTTGGAGCATGATGTTGATCAGCGGATTGGGGATCGCCGCAACCTCCGCCTCGGCGATCAGCGGCAAAAGTTTCGAGACGTAGTAGTTGTCCATCGAATGCATGGAAGTGAGATGCGAGCCGGCCACCCTGCCCTGCAGGCCGAGCCGTTGCGTCTCGTAGGCGAGCTGCTCGATATGGCGCGACAGCGGGTCATCGGTCTCGTCGCAATGCATATCGATCATCAGTCCGCGCTTTTCGGCGATCTCGCAGAGCTCCGTGACCGAGCGGGCGCCATCGGCCATGGTGCGCTCGAAATGCGGGATGCCGCCGACCACATCGACGCCGAGATCGAGCGCGCGGATTGTGTTGTCACGCGCTGTCGGCGAGCGGTAAAAACCGTCCTGCGGGAAGGCGACCAGTTGCAGGTCGATATAGGGCGCGACCTCCTTCTTCACCCCCAGTAGCGCCTCGACCGCAAGGAGGCGGTCGTCGCAGACATCGACATGGGTGCGGATGGCAAGCAGACCCATCGACACCGCCCAGTCGCAATATTTCAGCGCGCGTTCCTTCACCGCCTCATGGGTGAGCAGCGGCTTCAACTCGCCCCACAGCGAAATGCCTTCAAGCAGCGTGCCCGAGACGTTGATGCGCGGGATGCCGTAGCTCAACGTCGCATCCATGTGGAAATGCGGGTCGACGAAAGGCGGCGAGACGAGGTTACCGGTGGCGTCGACGATCTCCGCCGGCCCGACAGGAAGCGACGTCTCGATGGCAGCTATCTGCTCGCCCTTGATGCCGATATCGGCGACGCGTCCATCGGGCAGCGTGCCACCCTTGACGATCAGGTCAAAACTCATCTTTCGCCTTTCTGATAGGGGATCATCAGCGCCTTGGGGTAGGTGGCGCGGCGCGCGACCAGAACCAGCGCCAGGATGGAAAGCAGATAAGGCATCATCAGGAACACCTGATAAGGCACGATACCGCCGGAGAGCTGTTGCAGGCGCACCTGGTAGGCGTCGAAAGCGGCAAACAGGATGGCGCCGAGTAGCGCCTTGCCGGGTCGCCACGAGCCGAACACCACCAGTGCGATGCAGATCCAGCCGCGGCCGTTGATCATCTCGAAGAAGAACGAGTTGAAGGCTGACATTGTGAGGAAGGCGCCGCCGACCGCCATCAGCGCGCTGCCGGCAACGACAGCACCCATGCGGATGCCGGTGACGCTGATGCCTTGCGCCTCCACCGCCGAAGGATTCTCGCCGGCGGCGCGGATCGCCAGGCCGAGCGGCGTGCGATAGAGCATCCAGGCGACCGCGACCACAATGAGGAAGGCGAGATAGGTCAAAGGCGTCTGCGAAAACAGCGCTTCGCCGACGACCGGGATCTCAGACAGGCCAGGAATTGGCAACGGCTGGAACGGCTCGATCTTGGGCGGCGAGGTGACCTCCGGCAGCGCCAGGCGGTAGGTGAAATAGGTCAGGCTGGTGGCGAGCAAGGTGACGCCGATGCCCACCACATGCTGCGACAGGCCGAGCGGTACGGTGAGTATGGCATGCAGCAGGCCGAACATCGCACCGGCAAGGGCGGCGACGAACACGCCGACCCACAGGTCGCCGCCGGAGTAGACGGTGAACCAGCCGGCGAAGGCGCCGACCGTCATGATGCCTTCGATGCCGAGATTGAGGACACCGGCGCGCTCGCAGATCAACTCGCCCATGGTGGCAAAGATCAACGGTGAGGCAATGCGGATCGCGGCGACCCAGAACGAAGCGGTGAAGAGGATTTCGAGAGCCTGCTCCATCAATTCCATCTCACCCTGTACCGCGCGAACAGGATTGCGGTGACCATCGAAAGCAGCGCTGTGGCGACCATGACATTGGCGATGTAGCTGGGCACACCTGCCGAACGGCTCATCGCGTCGGCGCCGACGAAGATGCCGGCAACGAAGATCGCCGACAGGACGACGCCAAGCGGGTTGAGCATGGCGAGCATGGCGACGACTATGCCCGAATAGCCGAAGCCCGGCGACAGATCGAGGGTAAGGTTGCCTTTCAGGCCGGAGACTTCCGAGAAGCCGGCGAGCGCAGCAAGCCCTCCCGACAGCAGCGCCGTCTTCATCAGCACACGGTTGACCGGAATGCCGGCAAAACGCGCCGCTTCCGGGTTGTGGCCGATGGCGCGCATTTCGTAACCGAGCGCCGTCTTCTTCATCACCACCCACATCGCCGCCGCCGCGACCAGCGCCAGCACGAAGCCGTAATGAAGGCGTTTGCCCTGGATGATGCGTGGCAGCTGAGCTTCGACGGTCACTTTGGAGGATTGAGGCCAGCCGAGCCCCATCGGATCTTTCAACGGCCCTTCGAGCAGCATGGAAACGAAGAGCAGCACGATGAAATTGAGAAGCAGCGTGGTGACCACCTCGTCGACGCCGAAGCGCGTCTTCAGCATGGCCGGGCCAAGCAGCAGAAGCGCGCCGGCGGCCATCGCCGCAAGCATGATGAGCGGAATCAGGAGACCGGATGGCAGTGGCAGAGCACCAGTACTGAGTACGACGGTTACCACGGCGCCGATGTAAAGTTGCGCCTCGGCGCCGATATTCCAGAGCTTTGCCCGGAAGGCGACGGCGACGGCGAGGCCGGTGAAGATCAACGGCGTTGCGCGGGTCAGCGTTTCCAGCAGCGCGAATTGCGAGCCGGCCGCGCCCCTCGCGACGAGATAGAACACCGAAAGGGGCGAAGCCCCGGCGGCAAGCACCAGCAGCGAAGCGATGGCAACCGTGGCGGCAATGGCGGCCAGCGGATAGGCAATCGTAACGAGGATCGAGGGTGCGGGTTTGGGTTCAAGCCGCATGGTGGTCTCCGGCTGTCGTTCTTCTCCCCGCTCGCGGGGAGAAGATGCCGGCAGGCCGATGAGGGGCAGCGCCGGTCATGCGGAAAGCCCCTCATCGGCCCTTCGGGCACCTTCTCCCCGTGAACGGGGAGAAGGAAGGGTCTCAACATGCCCAGCCATCAGCTCGCCAAGCTCGCGTATGGTCCGCTCTCCCCTCGCCGAAGGTGTTGAAAGTCTGCCTTTCGAGATGACGAGAATGCGGTCGGAGAGCGCCAATATCTCGTCCAGGTCTTCCGAAATGAGGAGGATCGCCGCGCCCCGTGCCCGCGCCTCGAGCAGCTTGCCGTGCACGTAGGCGACGGCGCCGACATCCAGTCCGCGGGCCGGCTGGTTGGCGAGTATGATCGCCGGATCGGGATCCAGCGCCCGGCCAAGAATGAGTTTTTGTATGTTGCCGCCCGACAAAAGGCGGATGCGAGCCTCCGGCGACGGACATTTGACATCGTAGTCGCGGATCAGGCTTGCGGCGAAATCCCGCGCCGCCTCCCAATCCAGGAAACCGCGGCGGCTGAAGCGCGGCGAACGATAGCGCTCGGCTATAACGTTCTCGGTCACGCTCATATCGCCGATGGTGCCGACGGCATGGCGGTCCTCGGGAATGCGGGCTATGCCGTGATCGAGAGCGGCACGAGGCGACCAGCCGCTGACCGGTCTCTCGCGAACCAGCATCTCGCCAGAAACAGGTTTTTCGGTGCCGGCAAGCAATCCGGCCAGGGCGGCCTGACCGTTGCCTGAAACACCGGCCAGGCCGACAATTTCGCCGGCGTAGAGCATCAGCGAGACATCGTCGAGGCAGGCGCCCGCGCCGCGGATCGCGGTCGACACCCGCTGCAGTGCGAACAACGGCCCACCCCGCGCCACCGAGGCGACCGCCGGCTGCGCAACCTCCTGCCCGACCATCAACGCTGCAAGTTCCTGCCGGTTCGTTTTTGTGGTCTGGCGTTCGCCGGCAAGTTTGCCGGAACGCAGCACCAGGACATGATCGCTGATCGCCATCACCTCATGCAATTTGTGGGAGATGAAGATGATCGAAAGACCGTTGGCGACCAGCATCTTCAACGTGCGAAACAGCGCGTCGGTCTCGGCGGGCGTCAGCACGGCGGTTGGCTCGTCGAGAATGAGGATGCGCGCGTCGCGGTACAGCGCCTTCAGGATTTCCACCCGCTGCCGTTCGCCCACCGACAGCGACGCGACGGGCGCATCGGGCTCGACGGTAAGGCCGAAATCCATCGACAGCTTGCGGATTCGGGCGCGCGCGAAGGCGCGGTCGAGGCGCCCACGCCACAGGCTTTCCGTCCCGAGCACAATGTTCTCAAGGACAGTCATGTTGTCGGCGAGCGTGAAATGCTGGTGAACCATGCCGATACCAGCAGCCAATGCGGCCTTCGGATCGCCCGGAGCGAGCATCCGGCCGAACGCTTCGATGGTTCCTTCGTCGGCAACATAGTGCCCGAACAGGATGTTCATCAGCGTCGTCTTGCCGGCGCCGTTCTCGCCAAGCAGCGCGATCACTTCGCCGCGCCGGAGCTCGAACGAGATGGAATCGTTGGCGGCGAGCGGACCGAAACGCTTGGTGATGCCGGAAAGGCGGAGGATGGGTTCAGCGGATGTTAAGGCGTCGTAAGACATTCGTCCCCAATCCGGGCGAGGCGATGACGCGACTCCTTCTCCCCTTGTGGGAGAAGGTGGCCGAGCGAAGCGAGGTCGGATGAGGGGTGTTCCGGCGAGATGCACCCCTCACCCGGATTGATCGATTTGCAAATGCAAATCGGGCAATCCGACCTCTCCCACCAGGGGAGAGGTAAGGCTGCGCTAGCTCGACTTCGGCTCGGCGTCGTTGATCTCGACGATGAACGAACCGTCCTTGATCGCCTTTTCCTTCTCGGCGACCTTGGCCATCACCTCGGCAGGAACCTTGCCCTCGAAAGTGCCGAGCGGCGCCAGAGAGCAGCCGCCCGCCTTCATGAAGGAAAAGACGCCATAGTCGTCGGCCTTGAACGAGCCTGCCTTCACGGCGGCGATCGCATTGTCAAGCGTCGGTTCGAAATGCCAGAGCGCCGAAGCCACCACCGTTTCCGGATAGTCTCCTTGCGTGTCTATGACGTTGCCAACCGCCAGGATTTTTCGTTCCTTGGCGGCATCCGAGACACCGAAACGCTCGGCGTAAAGGAGGTCGGCGCCACCGTCGATCTGGGCGAAGGCGGTCTCCTTGGCCTTAGGCGGATCGAACCACGAGCCGATGAAGGCGACCTGGAATTTCACGTCGGCCGCACTTTCGTTGACGCCCGCCATGAACGCGTTCATCAGCCGATTGACTTCCGGGATCGGATAACCGCCGACCATGCCGATGTTCTTCGATTTGGTCATGGCGCCGGCGACGATACCGGAAAGATAGGAAGCGTCCTGGATGTAGTTGTCGAACACGGCGAAATTCGCCACGGCGGCGTCGGGCTTGAAGCTCGAACCCATCAGAAAGGCGACGTCCGGGTAGTCCTTGGCGACGGCACGGGCGGCATCCTCGACGCCGAACACTTCGCCGACAATCAACTTGTGCCCGGCCTCGCAATATTCGCGCATGACGCGCTCATAATCCGTATTGGAGGTCTTTTCCGAATAGACATATTCGATGTCGCCGCGATCCTTGGCGGCGTTGGCCGCCTTGTGGATGCGGCTGACCCATTGCTGCTCGACCGGCACCGTGTAGATGGCCGCGACCTTGATCGGATCGGCGGCGAGGAGGCGGGACGGAAACCCCGCGACGGAGGCGAGGGCCGCGCCGGCGCCGGCGGCTTTCAGAATGCTGCGGCGGGAAGACATGCTGAGACTGGCTGGGAACCTGGACATGTGACGACCTCTGGCTGGTTTCTGATTACGACGTGTCCCGTCTTTTTTATCGTTTGGTCAACGCTATTCCAAAATCGGAACCCCGGCAATTGACGGTACAAATACGAATGTCTGCGTCCACAGGCTGCGCGGCGAAGGCGGCCCTTGCCGGCTAGCCGAGCACAGTGGAGGTCGCGCTGGTCTGCCAGGCGAGAAGCAGCACATAGCCAACGACCGTGGCCATCAGGCCTCGGAAAGCCAGCGCGACATAGCGGTATTTGGAGCGGTTGATCGCCGACAGGGTGTCGACATTGGTCAGGTATTCGTTGAACAGATATGCCTGATCGCCACTCTCCTTCGCAACCATGAAGGCGCCGCGGCGGGACGGCCAGCCGCCCCAATAAAGCGATGTCGACGAAGTGACGTGGCGAGGCAACACCACCAGGATTGCCGACACCAGCGACACCAGCACGGCGATACCGAGTAGCGCCGAAAGCACGATTGCGACCGGCTCCCCGGATTGGTAGCGCTCGAGCCGGAAGACCTGCCGTCCCTCCGCCGAACTGATCAGGAACGCGATCATGAAAGTAAAGATGTAAGCCGCCTTCTGATCGGCGATGCGAATCTGATCATAGAAAACGTCATTGATCTTTTTCAGGTGGTCCAGATACTGCTTATCGTCGACAGGCTTTCCGGCGGCTGTTTCTTTCGTCTCCTGGGAACTTTGTTTGTCTTTCATGATATTTCGAATCGCATGAGAGTGACGGCCGTTAGAGTGGAAGTGATGATTGCCGCAACTTGGAATTGCGATCAAACGAAAACTTGACAGCCAAAGTCGTTTGTTTGCATATCGATTTCCGGCGGAGCTTATACAGAACACAACATGCGCGGGATTCTGGGGGGATTAACGGCACTTGCCGTGTTGGGTTGCGTCTTGCCTGCGCAAGCGGATGTCGTTGCGCGCAACGCCGCTGCGGCCGGTTCCGTGATCGCTCGCAAGACCGGCGAGGAAATCCGCTTCATCGACATTTCGAGCTGGCAGAGCGTCGACATCAAGCAGGATCTGCTTGCCGGCGACGTGCTGCGAACCAACGCACTCGGCCATCTTGCGGTGCTCTTCGCCGACCGCACGCAAGTGCGCCTCGGGCGCAACACGACGTTGCAGGTGAAAGCGATCGGTGGCGCGGCCGACACCACGCTTGGCCTGCAGGCCGGCACGATCTGGGCGCGGGCAGAGCGCGGTGGCGAGGGTCTGACGATCGAGACGCCGGCAGCAGCGGCGGCGATCCGCGGCACCGACTGGACGATGACCGTCGAGGGCGACAAGACCTCGCTGATCGTGCTCGAAGGTCTGGTGCAACTCTCCAACGAATTCGGTTCGGTCAGCGTCGCCGAGGGTGAAGCGGCAGTCGCATCGATAGGCCAGGCCCCAACCAAGGTGGTCATCGTCGATCCCGACGACCGCGAGCAGATGCTGTTCTACCTGTCGCTGCGCAATTCGTTCGGCTGGATGCCGGTGTCGCCGCTGTCCAGCCCCGACATGCGCCGCCAGCGCGAGCGTATCGGCGCCAAGCCGGAAGCCGCGCGCAGCGCCGAGGACTGGCTGACGCTCGCGGAAGTCTCTCTCAGCTATGACGGCAAGCGGGTTGCGCTCGACGCCGCGAGACAGGCACGCGCGTTTCGCCTGACAGCCGCGCAGAAAGCGCGGCTCGATCTCATCGATGCACTCGCTGCCGGTTCCGACCACGATTTTGCGACAGCCGCGCGGCTGTTCCAACGAGCAGCGCCGAGGCTCGACGCGAGGCGGCGGGCAATCGCACTCTACGGCGGCTATTTCGCCCGGTCGCTTGCCGATCCCGACCGCGTGGAAAACCCGCCGGTCATAAATGGCGGCGGGCCATATGCCGCGCTTACCGAAGCGTGGACGGCAGGCTTCCTGAAGGATATTCCGGCGGCGATCGCAGTCATCAAACGCGCCGAGGCGCGCTATCCCGACGACCCGTCGCTGCCCGCCTATCGCGCACAGCTTGCCATCCTGATCGACGACCGCGAGCAGGTGAAGGAGGCGATCGCGCGCTCGCTGGCGCTCGACCCGGACGATCCGACGGCGCTCGAGGCGCGCGCCAACTACAAGGTCGGGCGTCGAGGGCGACCTTGAAGGGGCGCTGACGGACATCAGCCGCGCCGCCGAAATTGCACCGGGCTCCACGACGATCTGGAACGCGCTGGGGCTGGTGCAGAGCTCGCGCGACGCGGAACGCGAATCGGAAGCCGCCCTGAAGCGCGCGATCGAGCTCGATCCCAACGATCCGGTTTCCTACGCCAACCTGGCGATCCTCTACCTCGACCAGGACCGGGTGAAGGAGGCCAAGGTGCTGATCGACAAGGCGATGGCCGTCGATCCGTCCTTCGACATCGGCCTCGTCGCGCGCGGACGCTACTACCTGCAGACCGGCGAGATGGACAAGGCAATGCAGGATCTGCTCGCCGGTTCCACCGCCAACCCCGCCTATGCGCAGGCGCTGCTGATGCTCGCCGGCGCCTACTACGAGAGCGGCGACCGCGAGCCGGCCGAACAGGCGCTGGAGAACGCCGACCGGCTCGATCCCAACGATCCGGTCACGCTCGTCCTTCGCCACCGCGATCGCCATCGACGACTACGATCGCGGAAGCCGCGATCGACAGCGCGCAGGAAACGCTTCGCCGTTCGCGCGCCCGCGGCGGCGACTACGCCTCACTCAGCGCCAACCGGAACGCCGGCTCGCTGCTCAACAACGCGTTTCGGCTGCAGGGCCTCAATGCATGGGGCAGGTTCTACGGCGACGCCGTGTTCGATCCCTTCTCCGGCTCGGCCTTTGTCGACCAGGCGGTTTCCGGCAGCGCCGATCCGTTCGTGAACGACCTGGACTACGGCACGGACGCGCTCGAGCCGGTAATCAACAATGCCGGCTTCTCGTCCTTCTTCCAGGGATTGATGCTGGATCCGCAGATGATTTCCGGCCGCTCGCGCAGCGCCAACCTGTTCCGCCGGCCATTCCTCGAAGGCTCGATCGGCGGCGGCTTCGTCGCGAACGAGGGCGACGATGCCGGCTGGACCACAAGTGCGGAGGTGCAAGGCTTCACCGCCTCGCCCTTCCCGATCAGCGTTTACGGCAGTTTTTCCGGCCTGAATGCAAAGGATTTACGCGAGCGGAGCTACATCAATGGCGGGACGGAAACCGATGTCTCATTCACGCTGGAAGACGAGGATTTCAGCGGCACAGGCTATATCGCCGCCAAGCCGACGCCCTATGACCGTGTCGTCGCCTATGTGGATGCGCGCAGCGACGTAGACAATATCGGTGATGGGTTGTTCGGATTCGAACCAGCACCGCTATTCGAGATTGTAGAGATACCGCGCGTGGGGTTTATCCCGTTCTTTCTCGACGAAGTGGAATACGAGCGTGACGTCCAGGATCGTCGCTCGCCTCCGGCCTCGGCTGGAGCCATACGTTTGGTTACCGAAACGTCGCCAACGCTGCCATTTTCGCGTCCGGTTTCGAGAGGTCCAGCGAGGAGACCGGCACGCTGGCTGCTCGACCCGTTCGATCTGGGCATCCCCCTCATATCCGGCCGTGAAGTGGCGGCCGAATTCAACCAGAAGGCTACGATCGCCGCGCTTTCTCATTCCTCGGTATCGATGACCTGACCTTGCGCTATGGTGTGGAAGGCGGTCTCGTCTCGCAGGAACGGAGCGAGACCGACACGATCAGCCTCGATCCTCGGCTGGGTGTGCCACCTGTGACCGCCGAAAGTGAGTATGAGGTACGTCTGAAGGCTGCGCGCGCCTATTTCGACGCGCTCTACGAAATCTCGCCGATGCTGCAGGCCGAAGCCGGTCTATTCGGCACCTTTCTGCATTCCGACGAGGTGACGGTCGACGATGCGGACGCCGATCCGGTCCGGATCGAGCGGCTGGAGCCGCGCTTCGGCGTGGCCTGGGAGCCCGTGGCCGGCCAGTGGCTCCGCGGTGGCTACATCCGCGAGTCCGGCGCATTTGCCAGCGGCTCGCTTGCCCCGGTGGCATCGTCGGCCTGCAATCGAACCAGATGCCGCTGGGGGTGACGGGATATTCCGACACTTTCGCGGCCCGGTGGGATGCCGAGTGGACGGATCGCTTCTTCACTTCGGTGGACTTCCAGCATCAGGAATTTGATGACATCAGCATCCTCATTCCTGGGCGGGATCACCACCATCGACCTTCGAGGAAGGGCGGATCGACCGCGTGAGCGCGCACCGCCAACATGCGACTCGGCGGCGGCTTCGGCGCCTTTGCCGACTTTCGCCTATGCGGATTCCGAAAACCGGGACTCGACCAGCATCGACTTCGGCGAACCGGTCCCCTTCGTCCCGGAAACCGCAGCCCGCCTCGGCCTCACCTGGGTGAATCCGGCAAACGTCAAGGTGACGTTGGCTGCGACCTATGTCGGCGAGCGCGCAGGCGACGAAGCCGGCACGGAACTCGATCCATACTGGACCGCCGATGCCTTCCTGACCTGGGAGCCGTTGGACAAGCGCTTCGCGCTAGAACTCGCCGGCTACAACCTATTCAACGAGGAATTCGACGTCGCCCCCAGCACCCCAGGCTGGGGGCGCAGCTTCGTCGGCTCGTTCAAGGTCCGGTTCTGATGTCCACGCCGAAGCCTTGGTGGAAAGGGCTTCTCGGCAATCAGGTGCGGGATGGCAGTGCCGGCCGGCGCCAGCGCCGCAACAGCGTCGGCCTGATCGCAGCGCTTGCCGCCGCGACTGTGACCGCGCTTTCGCAGACGGCGCCATGGCGACTGGTGGAAGCGCGCGCCTACGACTATCTTTCGACCACCCTGCCGCCTGCCCGTCCGGCGGACGGGCCGGTCATCGTGGCGATCGACGAGCCGTCTTTGGCGGAACTCGGCTTGCAGTGGCCGTGGCCGCGCGACCTGCACGCGCGGCTTGTCACCGCGTTGCGGCAAGCAGGCGCCAGGACGATCGGCCTCGACATCATCTTCGCCGAGCCATCCAACCCCGCTGCGGACGAAGCGCTTGCTGCGGCTATGGGCCCCGATGTGGTGCTTGCCGCCGACGAGTCGCTGATCGAAACGCCGCAGGCCAACCAGGTCGTGCGGTCCGAGCCGCTGCCTGAATTGACAGCCTCCGGCGCCCGGTCCGGGATCGCTTCGATCATGCTCGACCATGACGGCGCCTTACGGCGCGTGCCGCGCTACCCCGACGGTTTTTCAACCGTGCTGATGCAAATGGCGGGAGGACCGGCGACCAACGTCCCGGCCGGCGCACTGATGCAGTCTTTCGGCCCCGCGCGCAGCTACCCGACGGTCTCCTACTATCAGGCACTCGACCCCGAAAATTTCCTGCCGCCCGACACCTTTCGCGGCCGGACGGTGATCGTCGGCCTTTCGATGCAATCGGCGCCTGCCGTCGATGCCGGCGGCGCCGACACCTACGCGACCTCATGGACGGCGCGGACCGGCCGGCTGGTTTCGGGCGCCGAAGTGCAGGCGACGATCTACCACAATCTGGCGGCGAAACTTTTCGTACGGCCCGCCCCGACCGCCGCCGGAATCGCTGCGACCGCGCTCGCGGTGCTGCTTGCCGGCCTGGCGGTCTGGAGAAGAACCGGCTGGCGCACGATCGCCGCGGCGGTCTTCGCCATCGTCGCGTTTGGAGCCGGCAGCTTCGTGCTGCTGCGCTTCGGGCGGATTTATCTGCCGCCACTGTCGCCGTCGCTGGCCTTCGTTGCGGTCGCCGCTGCCCAAGGCGCACGCGACTACGCCGCCGAACGACGGCTCAGGCAAAACATCACACGCGCCTTTTCGCAATATCTGTCGCCGGTATTGGTGGAGCGGCTGGCCCGTGATCCTTCGAAGCTGAAGCTCGGCGGCGAGAAACGCACGCTGACGATCCTCTTTTGCGACGTGCGCGGCTTCACCACGATTTCGGAGCGCATGAAGGACGATCCGGAGCGGCTGACCGCTGTTGATCAACCGGCTGCTCAATCCGCTGTCGGACGTG
The DNA here is from genome assembly GCA_963763895.1 of uncultured Alphaproteobacteria bacterium. Lineage (GTDB taxonomy): Bacteria > Pseudomonadota > Alphaproteobacteria > Rhizobiales > Rhizobiaceae > Neomesorhizobium. The sequence continues at coordinate 250,702 of CAVXQC010000008.1, forward strand.
GTGATGAAGGCCGGCGGCACCATCGACAAGTATATCGGCGACTGCATCATGGCGTTCTGGAACGCACCGCTCGACAATCTGGAGCACGCACCGCACGCGGTGGGCGCGGCGCTGGAAATGATCCGCGCACTCGACCCGCTGAACGCCGAACTCGCCGCGGAAGCCGCCGAGAAGGGAGAGGCGCCGCTCGAACTCAGGATCGGCATCGGCATCAACACCGGCGATTGCGTGGTCGGCAACATGGGTTCGGACCGCCGCTTCGACTATTCGGTGCTGGGCGACGCGGTCAACCTCGCGTCGCGGCTGGAGGGCCAGACCAAGAACTACGACGTGCCGCTGCTGCTCGGCAGCGAGACTGCCCGGCTGGCGGCCGGACACTTCACGGTCGTCGAACTCGACCGCACGCTGGTCAAGGGCAAATCCGAAGTCGCCACCGTCTCGACGGTGGTGCCGCCCGTCAGCGAAACGGTGCTCGCGGAGCATCGTGCCTTGCTTGACGATCTCTATGCCGGGAGGACGACGAAAGCATTGGCGCAGCTCGACTATCTGACCGAGACAGCTGCCGGCCCTCGCCGGTTATTACGCCGGCATACGACATAGGCTCACGGCTCGACACGCTACGTGAGCGGATAATTTCAGGCCATCGCATCGAGTGCCTGGCGCTGCCGGTGCATTTCGAGGAAAACCAGATAGTCGCGGTCGAATCGCTCGCGCGCCGCCGGATTGGGCTTCCGCGTCCTGCCCTTCTGCTGCATTGCCACGCAGGCGGCGGGAAGGTTCGGATAAAGGCCGGCCGCGGTCGCTGCAACCATCGCTGTGCCGAGCAGCATGGCCTCGTCGAGAACCGGCTCGACCACAGTGCAGCCGGTGGCGTCGGCGTAAAGTTCCATCAGCAGCGGGCTCTTGGTGTGGCCGCCGGTGATGTGCAGCGTGTCGATGACGTAGTCGTTGCCGTTCAGCGTGTCGAGGATGTGGCGGACACCGAGCGCAATGGCGACGGCGGTGCGCCAATAGAGCCGGCACAGGCTGTCGAAGGAGGCATCGAGCGTCAGCCCGCTGATGACGCCGAGCGCGTGCGGATCGGCGAGCGGCGAGCGGTTGCCGTGGAAATCGGGCAGCACATGCAGGCGGCCGGCGAGGTCGAGGCCTTCCGTCGGCGCGCAGCTGCATGACCCGGTCGGCGATCTTGCGATGCATGGCGGCATCCGGTTCTCCGCCGGCGCCATGCCAGCGGATGATATGGTCGAGCAGCGCGCCGGTCGCCGACTGGCCGCCCTCGATCAGCCAGCAATCGGGAAGCGCCGGGCCGTAATAGGGTCCCCAGCCGCCGGAGAATGGCCGCGGCGTTTTCGAGAACGCCATGACGCAGCTCGATGTGCCGGCAATCAGCGCCAGATGGCGGTCGATGCTGTCGACATCGCCGGCGAAGCCGCCGAGCACACCCAGCGCACCGGCATAAGCATCGATGAGCCCGGCCCCCACACGGCAGGCAGTCGTGAGACCGAGCGCTGCTGCGGCGTCGGGAGTGAGCGTGCCAAGGTTCGAGCCGACCGCGGTCGCACGTTGCGGCAGGCGCCCGCGCGACAGCATGTCGGGGATGCCGACCGCCTCGAAAAAATCCGGCTGCCAGCCCTTGTCATGCGCCAGATAGGTCCATTTCGCCGTCAGCGTGCATTGCGAACGCGCCAGCGAGCCGCTGGCTTTCCAGGTCAGGAAATCGGCGAAGTCGAAAAAATAGCCGGCTTCCCGCCAGCTTTCAGGCAAATTCCGCTTCAGCCACATCAGCTTCGGCGTCTGCATTTCCGGCGACATGACGCCGCCGAGATGGTCGAGCACGCGGTGGCCGGTGGCGGTGCACTCGTCGGCTTCGCCGAGCGCCCGATGGTCGAGCCAGACGATCGTGTCCAGGCGCGGCTCGCCGCCCGTCGACACCGTGAGCTGGTCTCCTTGACGGTCGCGGACAACCAGCGAACATGTCGCATCGAAACCGATCCCGGCAATCGCTTCAGGGGCCACACCGGCTTTCTCGCGGGCGCCGCGGACCGCGTCGCAGACAGCCGACCAGATCTCTTCCGAATCGTGCTCAGCATGCCCCGGCTTCGGCCGGTGGATGGCTATCGGGCATTCGGCGCGGCCAAGCAAGCGTGCCTTTGCGGTCGAGGATGCCCGCACGCGCGCTGCCGGTCCCGACATCGACGGCGCACAACAAGTCCCGGCATCAAGAGGCTTTCGCGCTCGCTTGCAGCAGGTCAGGCAACTGCCGCATGTCGCCGAATATCAGGTCCGGCTCGAGCGCGTCGATAGCGGCCGGAGCGCGCCCTCGCCCGCATGCGAACCGCCGGTGAAGGCAAAGACCCGCATGCCGGCGTCCTTCGCGGCCAGTATCCCGGCAGGGCTGTCCTCGATGACCAGGCAGCGAACCGGGCTGGCGCCCATCTCGTGCGCAGCATGCAGGAAAAGGTCCGGGAACGGCTTGCCTCTCTTCACCATGGTCGCACTATAGATATGCGGCTCGAACAGTTCCAGCAGGCCGGTGACTTCGAGCGACAGCCGGATTCGTTCAGGCTGGCTCGATGAGGCAACACAGCGCGGCGTCTTCGAGTTCCGCAGCATATCGGCGATGCCGGGCATCGGCTTCAGGTCGCGCCGGAAGCGGGTCTGGAGTTCCGATCGCGCGCGGCGCAGATGTTCATCCGTGACGATCATATCGAAATCGGTACGCAGGATTTCGATGGTGGTCGCCATGCTCTTGCCGAGAAACCGCTCGTAGGCCGTTTCCTCGGTGATCGACACTCCGGCCTCGGTAATGATGTCGACCAGGATGGCGATGGAAATGGGCTCGCTGTCGACGAGCACGCCGTCGCAATCGAAAATGATGAGGTCGGGGGTCACGTGCCCTTCCCTAAACCGTCCGCAGCCAGCCGCCGTCGACGTAATATGTCGAGCCGACGGAATAACTCGCGCGGTCGGAGCAGAGGAACACGAAAAAGTTGGCGAGTTCCTCGACGCTGGCGAAACGCTTGATCGGGGTGTTCTCCTCGGCGATGCCGTGAAAGATAGCCTTCCCAGTCGCCGCCGCTGTCCGCCGTCAGCTGCTTCGCCGTCTTGATCCAGTCGCCGGTCAGCACGAGGCCGGGATTGATGGTATTGACGCGGATGTTGTCCTTGATCACCTCGTTGGCGAGGTTTTTCGAAAACATCATCAGCGCTGCCTTGGTGACGTTGTAGATCGGCTCGTACCACAGCGGCTGCACGGCGCAGATCGAGGCGTTATGCAGGATGGCGCCGCCGCCGCGCTCGCGCATCATCGGCACGAAGCCGCGCGCTAGCCTGACCGCCGCCATCACATGCAGGTTCCAGAAGGCGTTCCACTTCTCGTCGGACGCTTCCATGATGGTCTCATTGGAACCGGTGCCGGCATTGTTGACAAGGATATCGGCGCCACCGAAAGCGCTGTGGGTGGCTTCCACGAGCGCCACGCAACCCTCTGCCGTCGCCACGTCGCAGGCGACAGGAACCGCCTTGATCTTGTATTCACGTGAAAGCCGTTCCGTCTCGCTGGAGAGAATATCGCCGCGGCGGCCGGCAAGCACCAGATGTGCACCTTCCCTGGCGAAACCCTCAGCGACGCCGAGCCCGATGCCAGAACCGCCGCCGGTGATCGCTGCGACCCTGCCGTTCAGTCCAAGATCCATCGCAAAAACCTCGTCGCCGGACCCGATCGCTGACCTGCTCAGGCCGACGCGCCGATATAGCGCGCCAGCGTTTTTCGCGTGCCGTCCGCCCAGAGCGCGCTCAGCGCTTTCACGAAGCTCTCGGCGAAAACCGTCGATTTGCCGACCTCGCCGTAGATGTCTTCCATCGCCAGCCAGGCGCCGGCATCGCCTTTCGCGGCTTTCGCCGTCGCCTGCAGCCGTTCCCAGTTCGGATCGTTCGGCTCGATAGTCGCGCCGGAATCCGTCGTACCGAAGCAGTAGCGGCACCACAGCGCCGACTCAAGAGCGAGACCGTCGATGCTCTTGCCAGCCTTCAGCCGGTCGGCAATCGTCGGGATGATGAATTTCGGCTGCCGGTTGGAGCCGTCGAGGCAAAGCCGGCGGACGGTGTCGCCGATCTTCGGATTGGAGAACCGCTTGTCGATGAGTTTGTAATAGTCGCCGAGATCGGTGCCGGGCACCGGCGGCACCGTCGGGATGATCTCCTCGCGTTCGAGCTTTTCCAGGAAGCCGCGTACCAGCGGCTCCTCCATGGCTTCGTGGACGAAATGGATGTCCATGAGCCCGGCCGGATAGGCGATCGTCGCATGGCCGCCATTGAGGATGCGGATCTTCATCAGTTCGAACGGCGCTACATCCTTGACGAACTGCACGCCGACCTTTTCCAGCGGCGGCCGCCCGTCGGTGAAGCGGTCTTCCAGCACCCACTGCCTGAACGGTTCGCAGAACACCGGCCAATTGTCCTCGACGCCGAAATCCTCGGCCAGGATGCCGCGCTCGCGGTCGGTGGTCGCAGGAGTGATGCGGTCGACCATGCCGTTGGGAAAGGCGACATGCTCGCTCGACCCAGCTCGGCCAGTTTTTCGTCGATCAGCCGCGCCAGGCCGATCACACCGTCGGAGGTGACATGGCCGTTGTGGGGGATGTTGTCGCAAGACATCACGGTGAACGGCACGATGCCGTCCTCGCGGCGGCGCAGCAGGCCGGCGAGGATGAGACCGAACACGGTCTTCGGACCGCCGATGTCTGCGGCGTCGGCGACGATCGCCGGATGCGTCGGGTTGAATTTTCCGGACGCGGGATCGATGAAATAGCCGCCCTCGGTGATGGTCAGCGAGACGATGCGGATCGCCGGATCCGCCAGTCGTTCGATGATCGCCTGCGTGTCGCCGGGCATCAGGAAGTCGGTCATGCCACCGGTGACCCGGGCGCTCATATGGCCGGAATCCTGCTCGACCACCGTGGTCAGCCAATCCTGTTCCTCCAGCTTCCGGCGGCCTGTCTTCTCGCCGTCGAACACGCCCGCGCCGACGATCGCCCAATCATGTCCGAGGCCAGCATTGAACAGATCGTCGAGATAAACGGCCTGGTGCGAGCGGTGAAAATTGCCGACGCCGAAATGCACGATGCCGGGCTTGAGCGACGAGCGGTCGTAATGCGGGCGGGCGACATCTGGCGGCAGCTTGTCGAGGTTGGCGAGGGAGAGTTTGATGGTCATCGGCAGGTACTTGCGGTTTCCCGGTTCGTTCGACCCCCCACTCCGTCTCGGCTCCGCCTCGCCACCTCTCCCCCGTTGACGGGGAGAGGAAGATCCGGCCGCAACCTGGGCGCGTGTCCTCTCCCCCGGGCAGGGGGAGAGGTGGCGAGGCGGAGCCGAGACGGAGTGGCGTGCTTTCATCACCGCTCCGGCACTCGCGCAGCAGCCACTTTCATCCCTCAACTCATCCACTGGCCGCCGTCGACATTGTAGGTCTGGGCGACGATGTATTCGCTTTCGGCGCTGGCGAGGAACACCGCCATGCCGGTGAGATCCTCCGCCGTTCCCATGCGGCCGTAAGGCACGCTTTCACCGACCAGCCTTTTCTTCTCGCCCTTCGGCCGGTTCTCGTATTTGGCAAACAGCGAATCGACATGATCCCAGTGCTCGCCGTCGACCACGCCCGGCGCGATGGCGTTGACGTTGATGCGGTGCTTGATGAGATCGAGGCCGGCCGACTGGGTGAGGCTGATGACGGCAGCCTTGGTGGCGCAATAAACCGCCACCAAGGCCTCGCCACGCCGCCCGGCCTGGCTCGCCATGTTGATGATACGTCCCCCTTTGCCCCTGGCGATCATCGATCTGGCAGCCGCCTGCAGCATGAACAACGTGCCAGCGACATTGACTGAAAACAGCTTGTCGTAACTTGCTTTCTGTATCTCGACGATCGGCGCCAGGTCGAAAAGCGCGGCATTGTTGATCAGGATGTCGAGCCCGCCGGTCTTCCCCTCCACCGCCTTCACGGCGGCCTCGATCGAGGCAAGGTCGGTGACGTCGAGTTCCAACGCATAGGCGGCCGGGCCGATCGCGGCCGCGGTTTTCCTTGCTGCGTCGAGATTGATGTCGGCGATGGCGACGGTGGCGCCCTCTCGGACATAGGCTTCCGCGAAGGCGCGGCCGATGCCGCGCGCCGAGCCGGTGATCAGCGCCGATTTACCTTGAAGCCGCATCAGTGGATCGCCTGTCCGTCGGCGCCGAAACGATGCAGCTTGGCTGGATCGGGCGTCAGGTAGATATCGTCGCCATGCGAGACGCCGACATCGCCCTCGGCACGCACGGTGACCATGCCGATGCCGTCGGTATGCACGTGCAGGAACGTATCGGAGCCGAGATGCTCGGCCACGCCGACCTTGCCCTTCCATTCGCCGGCGCTCTTCGAGATGCCGAGATGTTCGGGACGGATGCCGATCGTCCTGGCGCCGCGCTTGTCGGCCGGCGCGCCTTCGATCAGGTTCATCCTGGGTGAGCCGATGAAGCCGGCGACGAACAGGTTCTTCGGCGTCTTGTAGAGTTCCATCGGTGAGCCGACCTGTTCGATGTTGCCGGCGTTCAGGACGACGATCTTGTCGGCCATGGTCATCGCCTCGACCTGGTCGTGGGTGACATAGATCATCGTGGTCTTGAGCTGATGGTGCAGTTCGCTGATCTCCAGCCGCATGGTACCGCGCAGCGCGGCGTCGAGGTTGGACAGCGGCTCGTCGAACAGGAAGGCGGAGGGCTGGCGCACGATGGCGCGGCCGATGGCGACGCGCTGGCGCTGGCCGCCGGAGAGCTGTCCGGGCCGGCGCTCGAGATAGTTGGTGAGGTTGAGCACCCGCGCCGCGTCGGCTACCTTCCTGTCGATCGCCTCCTGGCTCTCACCGGCCATCTTCAGCGGAAAGGCGATGTTCTTGGCCACCGTCATATGCGGGTAGAGCGCGTAGGACTGGAACACCATGGCAAGCTTGCGCTTACCCGGCGCTTCCCTGGTGACGTCGCGGCCGTCGATGTTGATGGTGCCGCTGCTGGTGTCTTCAAGGCCGGCGATCAGCCTGAGCAAGGTGGACTTGCCGCAGCCAGACGGTCCGACGAAGACGACGAACTCGCCGTCCTCGATGACGAGGTCGATGTTCGGAATGATGGTCGTCGCCCCGAAGGATTTCGACACATTTTTCAGCGTGATGTTTCCCATGATTTCCTCCCCTTTCAGTCGCGTGGCGGGGTTATCTACTTGACGGCGCCAAAGGTGAGGCCGCGCACGAGCTGCTTCTGGCTGAACCAGCCCATGATCAGGATGGGCGCGATGGCCAAAGTCGAGGCCGCCGAGAGCTTGGCCCAGAACAGGCCCTGCGGACTGGAGAACGAGCTGATGAAGGCAGTCAGCGGTGCGGCCTCCGTCGTCGTCAGCCGGATCGTCCAGAACGCCTCGTTCCAGGCCAGGATGATGTTCGAGCAGCATGGTCGAGGCGATGCCGGGAACGGCGATCGGCGTCAGCACATGCCAGATCTCGCCCCACAGCGAGGCGCCGTCCATACGCGCCGCCTCCAGGATCTCGCCCGGAATCTCGCGGAAGTAGGTGTAGAGCATCCACACCACGATCGGCAGGTTGATGAGCATCAGCATGACCATGAGGCCGATGCGGCTGTCCAGGAGGCCGGTGTCGCGGAAGATGAGGTAGATCGGAAACAGCACCGCAACCGCCGGCATCATCTTGGTGGAGAGCATCCACATCAGGATGTCCTTGGTTCGCTTGGTCGGCGAGAACGCCATCGACCAGGCAGCCGGAATGGCGACGATCAGCGCCAGGATGGTCGAGCCGACCGACAACAGCACGGAATTCAGGAAGAAGTGGAAATATCCGCTCTGCGCCTGGACTTCGACATAGCTCTCGGTGGTGCCCGAGGGAATCAGGCTGAAGCCCTGGATCGCCTCCTGCTCCGATTTGAACGAGGTGATGATCGTATAGAGGATCGGAAAGAAGATCAGCAAGGCGACGATCCAGGCTACCGTTGTCGCGATCGTCTTGTGCCGGGTGGTTACTGCGCGTGCCATGATGGCTTCCTCCTTACTTGTCCAGGTTCCTGCCGACGGCGCGCATGGCGAAGAAGGCAACGATGTTGGCGAGGATGACGGCGATGATGCCGCCAGCGGAGGCCTGGCCGATTTTGAATTCCAGCAGCGCCTTCTGGTAGACGAGGAAAGGCAGATTGGTGGATGCGTAGCCGGGCCCGCCATTGGTGGTCACCAGGATTTCGGCGTAGACCGACAACAGGAAGATCGTCTGGATCAGGATGACGACGGTGATCGCCCGCGACAGATGCGGCAGCGTCAGATAGATGAAGCGGCTGACGAAGCCCGCACCGTCCATCTCTGCCGCTTCCTTCTGCTCGCCGTCGAGCGATTGCAGCGAGGTGAGCAGGATCAGCGTCGCAAAGGGGAGCCATTGCCAGGCGACGATCAGGATTACCGAAAACAGCGGATACTGCGCGAACCAGTCCACCGGCTGAGCGCCGAAGAAGCGGGCGATGTCGGCGAAGACGCCGTAGCCCGGATGCATGATCATGTTCTTCCACACCAGCGCCGCCACCGGCGGCATGACGAAGAAGGGCGAGATGACCAGGATGCGCACGATGCCCTGGCCCCACATCGGCTGGTCGAGCAGCAGCGCGAGCAGGATGCCGCCGATAATGGTGATGAGGAGCACGCAGACGACGATCAGCAGCGTGTTGATGATCGACGCCGCGAAGGCGGGGTTGTTGAAGAACAGCATGTAGTTCGAAAAGCCGATGAAGCCGTCGCGGATCGGATTCAGCGGGTTGTATTGCTGGAACGAAAACCACAGGGTGAACAGCAGCGGCACGATCATCCAGACGAAAAGGAGAATGACCGAGGGCGCCAGCATGAAGCGCGCGAGGTTGCCTGTCTGTTTGGTCGCCATGGTTTCCTCCCCGAAGTTGGATCGCCTTGCACGTGAACGGTCGATCTCTGAAGTCGGACAAAGCGTGACGTCGACGCTCCCCTCTGCCCCGTGAAGGACGGGGAGAAGAAGGACCGCCGCATCGTTCCCGGAAAAAGCGGCCGCCCGGACTGGGAACCGGACGGCCAGGCACCGGGAGGATGCCTTACTGGATGTAGCCGCCCTCGGTCATTGTCGCAGTCGCCGCGTCCTGGGCCTGCTTCAGCGCGTCGTCGACCGACATCTGGCCGGCAAGTGCCGCCGAGAACAACTGGCCGACAGTCGTGCCGAGACCCTGGAACTCGGGAATGGCGACGAACTGGACGCCGACATAAGGAACCGGCTTCACCGTCGGCTTGGTCGGATCGGCGGAGTTGATCGAGTCCAGCGTCATTTTGGCGAAGGGTGCCGCCTTCTGGTACTCGGGGTTGTTGTAGAGCGAGGTGCGCGTGCCGGGCGGAACGTTGGCCCAGCCTTCCTTCGAGGCGACAAGATCGAGATAAGCTTTCGAGGTCGCCCAGGACACGAACTTTTGCGCCGCTTCCGCCTTCTGCGTGCCGGCAGGGACGGCGAGCGACCATGCCCACAACCAGTTGCCGCGCTTGCCGAGGCCGGTATCGGGCGCCAGCGCATAGCCGACCTTGTCAGCGACCGTCGAACTCTTCGGATCGGAAACAAAAGAGGCGGCGACGGTGGCGTCGATCCACATGCCGCATTTGCCCTGCTGGAACAGCGCCAGGTTTTCGTTGAAGCCGTTCGACGAAGCACCGGCCGGGCCGGCCTCCTTCATCAGGTCGACATAGAACTGCAAGGTGTTCTTCCATTCCGGCTGGTCGAACTGCGGTTTCCAGTTCTCGTCGAACCAGCGGGCGCCGAAGGAATTCGAGGTGGCGGTGAGGAAAGCCATGTTTTCGCCCCAGCCAGCCTTGCCGCGCAGGCAGATGCCATTGATGTCGGCGGCGCGGTCGGTCATCTTCTTCGCCGCGTCGGCGACGAACTCCCAGGTCGGCGCGTCGGGCATGGTGAGGCCGGCCTTCTCCATGAGGTCCTTGCGGTACATGATGAAGGACGACTCGCCGTAGAACGGCGCGGCATAAAGCTTGCCGTCGACCGACAGGCCGCCGGCGATCGCCGGGATGATGTCGGCGACGTCATAGTCGGCGCCGAGATTGTCGAGCGGCAGCAGCCAGCTCTGCTTGGCCCAGATCGGAACCTCGTAGGTACCGATGGTCATGACGTCGTACTGGCCGCCCTTTGTGGCGATGTCGGTGGTGACGCGCTCGCGCAGCACGTTCTCCTCAAGCGTCACCCACTCGAGCTGGATGTCGGGATTTTTCGCGGTGAAGTCGTCGGTCAGCTTCTGCATGCGGACCATGTCGCCATTGTTGACGGTGGCGATGGTGATGGTTTCGGCATGTGCAGCGAACGCCATCGCGCTGGCTGAACACAGGCCCAGAATGAGCGTGCGCAGTTTCATCAAATTCCTCCCTGGCCAAAGTGAGCATTTGTCTTTGGTATGGGCAATTACTCACTTCGAGAATGAAGAGTCAAGCCGGATTCGATGCTGCATCGCACAAGAAACTACGACGTGAAGGATACCCGCGACTGGCAGCCGTTGCGAAAACGTCGCCTGCGGCGGTCATTCGGATTGCTCCGGAACCGATGAAATCGGCACGCTTTCACCCGCCGATGCCTTCATCTGGAAGCCCTCGGAACGGCGCTGTGGACAGATTTCCGGCCCCTGCCCGGTCCAAAAGCGGCAAGCGATTGTATTTGCATACTGTTTTTACCGCAGCCGGCACGGGCTAAAGAAATCCATCCACCCGGCGAAAAGCCGCCGGCGAAATCTTTTTGATTCGGCCTTGAGATCGGTAGAGAGAAAATACCATCTGCAACCGACCCGATTCGTGGAAACATGTGCCGGCGCAGAAAGGTTCAAGGATGGCGTTCACGCTCTCAGATCAAGGCAGAGACGCGGCAAACAGTTTGATCCCGTCGGGCCTCGAGCTGCGGCGGAGAAAGCGGCTCGGCGCTATGCTGGCAAGGGCGGAGCGCGAGGGCGCCAGGCTGCAGTTCTGGGCGCGTTCGGCTGCCCTGGTGGCAGTCGCGTTGTTCTTCCTGTTCTTCGCCAAGTGGAATGGGGCGTTGGCGTTCACGCTCTCGAGCCTGGTCTTCTTCTTTCTGCTCGGCCTGTTCCAATATCGGCTGGTGAAACGCCGGCGCGATCCGGCGTGGCTGAGTTTCGCCATCGGCACGCTCGATATCGTCCTGCTCACCTGCTTGCTCGTCGGCGACAACCCGTTTGCCCGTGACGCGATGCCGGCGGCGATCAATCTGCGCGACGGCAGTTTCGCCTTCCTGCTGATCTTCGTTTGCCTCGGGGCGCTGACACTGTCGACCCGCCTCGCTTTGTGGCTTGGCGCCGTGGCGGCGATTTCATGGACCGCGGCGATTATCTGGGTCGCCAGCCGCCCCGGAGCGATCGTCTTGAACGCGCGGATGGCCGATCTGCCGACCTCCGACAGGATGCAACTCTACCACGATCCGAATTTCGTCGACATCATCCAGCAGAGCGCACATGTCGTGCTGATCCTGATCGTAACCGGAATCCTGGCGATCGTGGTTTCGCGCTCGCGGCGGCTGGCCGACGACTATGTCGTCGCCGAACGCGCGCGCATCAATCTGGCGCGCCATTTCTCACCCAATGTCGTCGACGAACTGGCGTCCGCCGACGAGCCTTTCGGTCCGGTGCGGCGGCAGGAGGTCGCCATCCTGTTTGCAGACATCGTCGGCTTCACCACCTATTCGGAAGACCATCCGGCCGAGGAAGTCTTTGAATTGCTGCGGGAATTCCACCGGCGCATGGAGCAGGTGGTGTTCGACCACGGAGGTACCGTCGACAACTATATCGGCGACTGCATCATGGCGACGTTCGGGGTCCCTCAGGCAACCGAAGATGACGCCGGCCGGGCATTGCGCTGCGCGCAGGCCATGGCGGCGGCGCTCCGGCAATGGAATGCCCGGCGGGTAGAAGCCGGCTATGTTCCCGTCGATGTGCGGATCGGCGTCCAGTACGGGCCGGTGGTGGTCGGCGCCGTCGGCAGCGAGCGCAACCTGTCGATCGCGGTCGTCGGCGACGCCTGCAACGTCGCCAGCCGGCTGCAGGCGCTTTGCCGCGAACTGAACGCCGATATCTGCTTCGGCGCCGCCCTCATCGAAGCGGTGCGGCGCGAAGGCAGCGCCGACACCTTGTCCGGCATCGTCGATCACGGACCAGTGGCGCTGCGCGGCCGTGACGAACCGGTCCATGTGTGGACCGTGCCGAAGTCCGGCCAAAACTAACGCATGACCCCGAAGAATCGGCATCGGTTTTCGGAAAGAATCATGCGTCAGACTCAAAGTATTCAGCGTCCTTTGCGCGTCCAAGAGGACGTGCGGCGCTGTAAGACGGTCCCAAAAAGTGGATACTGGTCTTCCATCTAACCATACAACAACAAAGTCTTTACCATGATGGCGATCCGATCCGCGTATGAACTCGCCGAACTCTACTGTACCGAAACTGAAAAACAATTCGCCCGCAAGCTGTACGAAATACTGCTCCAGACCGGATTGCCGCCGCGTCGCCTTGAACTCGAGATAACCGAAACCGCCCTTGTCCGCGATTTGGATCGCGCGCTTGTTACGCTCCGCCAAATCAAGGCATTGGGAGTGCGCGTTGCGATGGTCGACTTCGGAACGGGATACTCTTCCTCGCGCATTTGCCGGTATTTCCGTTCGACAAGATTACAATCGACGCCTCATTCATCAAATCTGTCGATCGCAACGACAGACCGCTGCAATTTCAGGGCAGTCTTGGCCTGGGGAAAGGCCTTCGCTTGCCCGTCCTTGCCGAAGGGATCGGACGGCCGGCGAACTCAAATTCCTTGGGTCCGAACTTTGTGGAGAAGGCCAAGGCTACGATTTTGGCCGACCCGCCCCATTGAGGACTTCAGTGACCTGGTGCACGGCATCGGGCACGCGCCGACCGTATCCGGGCATGCAGAAACAAACTGCCTGATCCAAAGCTAATCCTTCCGGCACAGTCCGCTGCACCAAGCTTCCGTTCCTGCCACCCGCCACACCTCACGCGCCTGGCTTCGCTGGCGAAGCAGCGACTTCCTCGAGAATCCACTCTCGAAACGCCTTGATCTTGGGCACGTTGCGGCGTGCCTCGGGATAGACCAGCCAATAAGCATGGCCGTCGTCGCCGACAAGATCGAACGGCTGGACAAGGCGCCCGTCGGCAAGTTCTGCCGTAAAAAGCGAACGCGTCAGGATCGCCACGCCATAGCCGGCAATGGCCGCGCTGGCCAGGGAAGCTTGCGATCCCATGCTGCTGCCTGGACGCCTGGACAACTCATCCGATGGCAACCCTGCTGCGGTAAACCATTGCTTCCACCAGGGATCTTCGGGGTCGAGAATCGGCAGGCGTAGCAGATCGGCTGGTGCCTTGACGGTGTCGGCGAGTTTGGGGGCCAGCATCGGAGTGAAATCGGCGCCGAACAATAAGTGCGAAACAAGGCCGGGCCATGTGCCGCCACCCGACCGAATGCCGACATCGACATCCTCGCGGGCGAAGTCGACCAAATGGCTCGACGTGTCCAGCCGCACCGCCAGCGTCGGATGCGCGATCTGGAACGAGCCAAGATGCCGCGCCAGCCAATTCGAGCCGAACGTCTGGATCGTGCTGATGCAAAGAACTCCTCCGGCGCCGCCCCGGGCCGCTGCATAAGCGTCGCTTAGCACGGTGAAGGCTTCGGTAACCGCCGGAGCAAACCGCTTGCCGACCTCGGTGAGAACGACCTGCCGCGGCTTGCGCATGAAAAGCAGGGCGCCGACGCGCTCCTCGAGGATCTTGATCTGATAGCTCACAGCAGCTTGCGTCATGCCGAGTTCCTCGGCGGCCTTGGTGAAACTGCCATGCCGGGCGGCAGCTTCAAAGACGCGGATCGCCGGGAGAGGAGGAAGTTGCAGCGCCATTATGGATCAAACCAGCTTATGCATGATGATCGACATTCAATTGGAAAACAAGCCGCGACGCCCCCAGATTCCAGATCAGCAGATAAGTTGGCAATATACTGGAGAAGGTTGACGACACTATGGGACAGGAAAGACTGGTTGCAAGCAGTTACTGGGCCTGGAACCCCCTGCAGACGCTTAGGTCGCTTTGGGGCGAGAGTCGTCCGAGGCGCGGTTATCTCGATGTCGCCGCCTTGCCGGAACATTTGCAGCGCGACATGGGATTTCTGGACGGCAACGACCCGTCCTGCAAGCATCGTTGAACGAAGAAGATGGAGCCCATTTCCCCTCCCTGGAATGGGCTCACCGTTTAGGCAGGTCGACATCACGCTCGAGTTAAAATCAGCCGGCGGCGAGCAGTGCCGCCGCAGTTTGTTCGTCGGTGATGAGGCCATTCACCAGCCGGCGCGTGACCGCCGCCATAATGCCGGGGAGCTTGCGCTCGCCCATGGCGATCGCCACCACCAGCGAACGCTCCCGCGACGGCAGCGGCGCCGACGAGACGCGGTCGTTGGTGATGCCCTCGATCAGCCGGCCATCCCGGTCGAACGCCCAGCCGACAATTTCCGCCGACCGCGCCGGCCTTCTGCAGAGCCTTCAACTCCGCTTCCGTGATGAAGCCGTCCTCATAGAGCGGAGCCTTCGGGCCGAGATCGCCGATGCCGACAAAAGTCACATCAGCCTTGGCGGCAAGCGTCAGCGCCGGCTGGATCATCGGCTGGCTGAGCAGCATTTCCCTCTCGGCCGGCGATGACGCGATGACCGGCAGCGGCATCGGGAAACTGCGCGCCTTGATCGTGTCGGCCATGGTGAAGATGACGTTGTAGTATGCGGCCGAGCCGTCGGGCGCGATGTTTCCGGTCAGCGAAACCAGCTTGTGCTGCGGGCATTCCATTGGCGTCAGCTGTTCGATCGCCGCCTTCAGCGTGCGGCCGGTGCCGATGGCCAGCACGATCGGGTCCGGCGACTTCAGCCGCTTCTCGATCTCGGCCGCCGCTGCTTCGGCGAGACCCAGCGTGGTCGAACCGGATTCCGGGTCGCTGGGCACGACTTCGCAGAGGTCGAGCGCGAAACGCGAGGTGAGTTTCGCGGCAAGGTCGAGGCAATTGGCGATCGGATGATCGAGCCGGACCTTCACCAGGCCTTCCGAGACGGCCAGCGAAACCAGGCGCTGGGCGCTCTGGCGCGAAACGCCGAGCTTGGCGGCGATCTGGTCCTGGGTATTGCCGGCGACGTAATACAGCCAGCCGGCGCGCGCGGCGTCATCATGCCTGGCATTGCCGCTGTCTTGCCGCGCGCTCATCCCGCCCACCCCGGACGTTGTTCTTGCGGATTGGGGTACTGCACCACTCACTCCCCGGCAATATGCCTTCCTTTGGCGGCGCCCAAATTTTCGGGCGCCATCCATCTTGGCAAGAAATCAACCCGTGGGCAATTGTCTTTGCGTCGGGCGTTCGTTCACTGAGATCAACGCGGACAAATATCTTTACTTATCGGAGACACCCGCCTCCGCGAAACTCGCCATATGCGCGAAACACTCGTAAGCCGAGCGAACGACGTTGACTGCCAGGCAGGCGCCGGAACCCTCCCCGAGACGCATGTTCAGGTCAAGCAGCGGAGCCAGACGAAGAAGATCGAGCAGCCGGCGATGCGGCGTTTCGGCCGAGACATGTGCGGCAAGCACATGCGCCAGGCCGGCCGGGTTGAGCTTGGCCAGCGGCGCTACAGCCGCGGTGACCACAAAGCCATCCAGCAGAACCGGAATGCCGTGATGGCGGGCGGCAAGCGTCGCTCCCAGAATGGCGGCGAGTTCGCGGCCTCCCAAGACGGCGGCGACCTTCAGCGGATCGCCGAGATCGGAGCGGTGCCGGTTAAGGCCGGCGTCGACGGCGGCGGCTTTGCGGGCGAGACCTGCGTCATCGACGCCGGTGCCGCGGCCGACCCATTTTGCGCCCGCCTCGCCATAAAGTGCGGCAGCGACGGCGCCGGCTGTGGTGGTGTTGCCGATGCCCATTTCGCCGAAACAGATCAGGTCGGTGCCCGTCTTGACCGCGTCGTAGCCGATCGAAACGGCAGCGAGGAACTCAGCTTCACTCATTGCCGCTTGCTGGGTGAAATCGCCGGTCGGCCGCTCGACCTCCAGCGGGATCACGTCGAGACTGGCGCCGGCGGCGCGGGCGAGTTGGTTGATCGCGGCGCCGCCGGTCCGGAAATTCGCCACCATCTGGACGGTGACCTCTGCCGGGAATGCTGAGACGCCCTGCGCGGTGATGCCATGCGAACCGGCAAAGACGATGACTGCCACATTGTCGAGCTTCGGTCTGGCGCGGCCTTGCCAGCGGGCGAGCCAGGCGACGATCTCTTCCAGCCTGCCAAGACTGCCCTGCGGCTTGGTCAGACTGTCCTGGCGCATTTGCGCTTCCGCGACCGCGGCATCGTTGCCCTCGGGCAGGGTCAGGCAGGCAGCGCGCAAATCTTCCATGGCCGCGAAGCGGGTCATTCGAAACTCCGTTTGATCAGGTGAAGATCGCGCAGGCGATCAGAAGGACAGCGATTTCAGACAGTTGCTCCACCGCGCCGAGCACGTCGCCGGTCTGGCCGCCGATCTGGCGCTCGCAAAGACGGCGCATGAGGAAGAACAGCAGGGCGAGCACGGCGGTGGCAAACAGCCGCCGCGTTAAAGCCGAGCGCCAGCAAGCAGAACGGCGGCGGCGATCACGACCGGCGAGACACGCGGCGGTATCCGGGAGGCATGCCGGCGCCGGCCGAAAGTCCGTCGGTCCGCGCCGGCGGCACCAGGCGCAAAAATACCGGCATCATGGCGCGTCCGGCGGCGTGGGCCGCGACCAGAGCACAAAGGGCGAGCGTCGGGGTGGCGAACGCGGCCAGTGCGCTCCAGCGCAGCAGAATGGAGAACAAGAGTGCGACCGCCCCAAAGGTGCCGATGCGGCTGTCACGCATGATCTCCAGCTTCTGTTCGCGGGTCTTGCCGCCGCCAAAGCCGTCGGCCATATCGGAGAGGCCGTCTTCGTGCAGCGCGCCGGTGACAAAAACTGTCGTGGCAACCGACAGGGCCGCCGCGACGGTTGCCGGCAGTCCGATCAAATCGGCGGTGAGAAAAACAAGCCCGCCGATCAACCCGACCGCCAGGCCCGCAACCGGTGCGGCCCATTGCGCCTCGGCAAAACTCCGCCCGCCGGAAACCGGGACCGGCAGCCGAGTGTAGAATGCGAGGCAGATCGCGATGTCGTCGACAATATCCCGTGGCCGCGAGAACAGCATCTCAGCCTCTGGAGCAGGATGAGTTTTGTTCGATCGTCATCCCGCTCCAATTCCTTTTTTGGAGCATGACCTTGCCCGAAAAGTCTGCAACTTTTCGGGATCATGCTCTGGCGATCGCATGGAAAAAGGTACCGGTGACAAAGCCGCGCCGGCCGCCGAATGCGCCAAGCTCCCGCCCCTCGCCATCGGCGAGATCGGCTAGTTTTTCGTCCGGGCCCGGATCGATCATCCGCGCATAGTGGAATTCGTGACCGCGGATTTCGCTGCCCTTCTGGCCGAGCGCGCAATCGGAAAGCAGGCGGGCGCGGCGATAGCCGAGGTTCATCCTGCGCTCGGCAAAGCTGGTGGAATGGCCGAGCAGGCCGAGCATGCGGTGCTTTTCTCCTGCCGCGTCCTCCAGCATTTCGCCCAGCGCCATGAAGCCCCCACACTCGCCATGGACCGGGCGGCTTGCGGCAAACCGGTGCATGCCGGAGCGGAATTTTTGCGCCGCCGCCAGCCGGCCGGCATGCAGTTCGGGATAGCCACCGGGCAACCAGCAGACATCGCAATCTTCGGCCGGCGCCTCGTCGGCGAGCGGCGAGAATGGCACGATTTCCGCACCGGCGGCGCGCCAATGTGCGGCGACATGCGGATAGAGGAAGGTGAAGGCGGCGTCGCTGGCGAGCGCGATACGCTGGCCGGGCGGCGGCAAGGCGGCGGAAGCATCCGCTGCCGATGGCGCGAACGGCGCGGCGAGGGAAAGTATCCGGTCGAGGTCGAGCGAGCGTTCCGCCATATCGGCCAGACGGTCGAGATGCGCCATCAGGTCGGCGTATTCCGTCGCCTGCACGAGCCCCAGATGGCGCTCCGGCAAGGTCAGCGACGGGTCGCGCAGGATGGCGCCGACCACCGGAATGCCGAGCGCTTCGATCGCATCGCCCGCCAGCCGCTTGTGGCGTTCGCTGCCAAGCCGGTTGAGGATGACGCCGGCGATCCTCACGTCAGGATCGTAGGTGGCAAACCCTTTGGCCAAGGCGGCGGCGGTCTGCGACTGGCCGGAAACGTCGAGCACCAGGATCACCGGCAGGCCGTAAAGGCGGGCAAGGTCGGCGGCCGAGCCCGAGCGCCCTTTTTCGCCGGGAATTCCATCGAACAGGCCCATGGCGCTTTCGAGAATGACATGGTCGGCGTCCGAAGCCACGTCCGCGGCCAGCGTGTTGAGCAGCGCCGGCGGCATCGCCCAGCTGTCGAGGTTGACGCCCGGCCTTCCGGTTGCGGCGGCGTGGAAGCCGGGATCGATATAATCCGGGCCGGATTTCGCGCCGCGCACGGCGAGGCCCCGGCGCGACAGCGCGCGCAAAATGCCTATGGCGACGCTGGTCTTGCCGGAGCCGGAACGAGGCGCTCCGATGATCAGGCCGCGTGCCGTCATCTTGCAGCCTGATTGACGAGGGCAAGAAGTTCCGCGCGAACGGACACGATCTTGCCGACCGCGGTCAGCACGGGCGACTCGAAGCCGAAGCTTTCCGCATCGCCGGCGATCGTACCCAGCGTTGCGACATGCACGCGCTCGCGCGGCGTCGTCGCGGCCATGACGATCGCGGCTGGCGTATCGGCGGCCAGGCCGCCCGCGATCAGCTCCGCCGTGATGCGCGCGAGGATTTTCAGACCCATGTAGATGAGGATGGGCTGACCGGTTCTGCGCAAGAGCGCGCCAGTCCAGTTCGTCGCCGGGATCGGCGGTCTGGCCGGTGGCGAGGATGATCGCCTTGTTGAGGCCGCGCATGGTGGGCGGGATGCCGACATTGCCCAGCGCAGCGAGGCCGGAGGTGATGCCGGGCAGAAAGCGGAACGGGATACCTTCGCGCGCCAACGCCAGCGCCTCCTCGCCGCCGCGGCCAAAGACGTAAGGATCGCCGCCCTTGAGCCTCAGCACCCTGCGGCCTGCCTTCGCCAAGGTGATCAGCTTCGCGGTGATTTCCGCCTGCGTGATGGAAAGCTTGCCCACCACGTTTGCCGACATAAAAGAGCTCCGCGCCCTCGGCGATCGCCACCACGGCCGGGTCGACCAGCGCGTCGTAGACGAGAATATCTGCCTGGGTAAGTGCCGAGACGACATCGAGCGTCAGGCAGCCGGGGTCGCCCGGACCGGCGCCGGCCAGCCAGACATGGCCGGGCTCCAGACGCGCCGTGCGCTGCTGCAGAAGGGACAGCGTCGTCTCGAGGCTCATGCGATCACCTTTTCGCCGTGACGCAAGGCGAGCGCCTGCCTATAGAGGACCGCATGAGTTCCGAAAACCGCCAATTGCGCCGTGGCTGGACCACGGGAACCTGCGCCGCCGCCGCGGCCAAGGCGGCATGCACGGCGCTGTCTGACCGGCGACTTCCCCGATCCCGTCGAAGTGACCTTGCCGGGTGGCGCCACGCCGGCCTTCGCGCTGGCGACGCAAAAGCTCGGCAAAGGCGAAGCCATGGCCGGTATCGTCAAGGATGCCGGAGACGACCCCGACGTGACGCACGGGGCGCTGGTCATGGCGACGGTCCGGCCTGGCAAAGCCGGCGTCGGGCGTGACCTTCAAGGCCGGCGACGGCGTCGGCACCGTGACGCGGCCCGGCCTGGCGCTGGCGGTCGGCGAGCCGGCGATCAACCCGGTGCCGCGCAAGATGATCGCGCAGGCGATTGGCGAAGCGGCCGGCGCAAGCGCCGACTACGAGGTCGAGATTTCCGTCGCCGACGGCGAGCGGCTGGCGCTGAAGACACTGAACGGCCGGCTCGGCATCGTCGGCGGGCTGTCGATCCTCGGCACCACCGGCATCGTGATCCCCTACTCCTGCTCGGCCTGGATTCACGGCATCAACCAGGGGGTAGATGTCGCCCGCGCTGCCGGGCTCGACCATGTCGCCGGCGCGACAGGCACTACCTCGGAAGCCGCGGTCCAGAAGTTCCACAACCTGCCCGAGATCGCGCTGATCGACATGGGCGACTTCATCGGCGGCATGCTGAAATACATCCGCAAGCACCCGGTGCCGAAGGTCACCGTCGCCGGAGGCGTCGCCAAGATGACCAAGCTCGCGCAAGGCATGCTGGACGTTCACTCCAAGCGCGGGCTGGCCGACATGGACGCCTTGGCGGCGATCGCTGCGGAGACCGGCGCCAGCGACACATTGGTGAACAGGATCAGGACCGCCAACACCGTCTCCGAGGCTTTCCAGCATGCGGCGGCGGATGGCCTGCCGCTCGGCGACACGATTGCCCGCAAGGCCTGGCCGACCGCCGCTGCTGTCCTCGACGATCCGGACATCGCGCTCGAAATCCTGGTCTTCGACCGCGAGGGGCTGATGGGACAGGCGCCGTTCGGGCAACGCATCCGTCTAGCGTCCCAAGTTGTCAGCCCTTCTCGCCTCCCCCGATAAGCTCGGACGCTCCCTCCAAGCTGGACGTGGTCCTCCTCTCCCCCGAGGGGAGGGTCGAGATCGCGGCCGTCGAGCGTTGCCCTACCCCAAACGGGATGGGAGCTGTCGGAGCGAGAGAGGCAGCGACAGTCATCTCATTCCCGCCCCCTGAAGCGGCGCTGATAATAGGCGTCGTAGAGCGAACTCTCGCGGAAATCCTGCACCAAGCGACGCCCGACCAAGATCAGCGCGGTGCGCTCGACCGGATCGGCGGCGAGCCGCGCTTCAATGTCTCCAAGGGTGCCGCGGATGACGTGTTCGTCCGGCCAAGAGGCCTTCACCACTACTGCGACCGGGCAATCGGCGCCATAAAGCGGCGTCAGTTCGGCAACGACCTGATCGAGCGCGTGGATGGCAAGGTGGATCGCCAGCGTGGCGCCAGTGGCGCCGAAGCCGGCCAGCGTCTCGCGCTCCGGCATTTTCGAAGCGCGGCCGGAAACGCGCGTCAGCACCAGGCTCTGCGCGACCTCGGGAATCGTCAGTTCGCGGCCGAGCGCGGCGGCGGCGGCGGCAAAGGATGGTACGCCCGGCGTCATCGTGTAGGGAATGCCCAGTTTCTCGAGCCGGCGGACCTGCTCGGCGACCGCGCTCCATACCGACAGATCGCCGGAATGCAGCCGCGCCACGTCCTGTCCGGCGCGGTGGGCGGCGGCATATTCCAGTTCGATCTCGTCGAGCGACATCGGCGCGGTGTCGACCAGTCTCGCATCCGGCGGGCAATATTGCAGCAATTCCGCCGGCACGATCGAACCGGCATAGAGGCAGACCGGGCAGCTTGCGAGCAGTTTGCTGCCGCGCACGGTGATCAGGTCGGCCGCGCCGGGTCCGGCGCCGATGAAATGCACCGTCACTTGCCGTCTCCGCTGACCGCGATGGCACAGGTGACCGGGCCGATGCTAAGCCGCGGCCCAAGCAGCACCGAGTCGGGGCCGGCGGCGGCAAGTGCCGCAGCTTCCGATACCGATCCGACGCCGGTGATTTCAAGGGATTTCTCCGAGCAGCTTACCGCGCGGTCGTCGGCCACTTTCAGCTCGGCGATCGCCGACAATCTGCAAAGGCAGCCCCAGCTTCGCACTCGCTGCGGCAATGCCGCCTTCGTCCAGCTTGATCTCGCCGGTCGCCAGCGCATCCAGATGGGGTCGAGGCACGGCGAAATGGTCGAGCGCCTCGGCAATCGCTGCCAGCACTTCCTCCGCGCTCACGCCTTTCCGGCAGCCTATACCCGCAATCACCATGGCTTCACCCAGGACCATTGCGTGACCGGCATCGCGGGCCGCCAGCCGCGCATCGAGCCGATAGGGGCGGCACGCGACACCGCGATGCGGATCAATTCGCCGCCGAGTTCTGTATGTTTTGCCAGCAAAAGCGCTTCCATTTCCAGCGTCACCGCGTTGGCGACCAAACGCCCGCCAGGCTTCAGTGCTTCGATCGACAGCGGGGAGAACCCCGTTGTCGGAGCCGCCGCCGCCAATGAAGACAGCGTCTGGGGCGGCGAGGCCGGTGAGCGCGGCGGGTGCCCTGCCTTCGACGATTTCGAGGCCCGGCACGCCGCACGCCTTTGCGTTGCGTCCGATGCGCGCCGCGCGCTCAGGGTCGGCCTCGATGGCGACGGCGCGCATCGACGGGTCGGCGAGCATCCATTCGATCGCAACGGAGCCCGAGCCGGCGCCGATGTCCCACAACAACTCGCCACGGCGCGGCGCCAGCGCCGACAAGGTAGCGGCACGTATCTCGCGCTTGGTGATCTGGCCGTCATGCTCGAAAAGATCGTCGGCAAGTCCCGGCGCCAGCGGCAGGATGCGCGCATCAGGGTCGGCAACCACTTCGATGGCGACGAGGTTGAGCGGATTGATGCCGACCAGCGAAAATGCGGACGCCGGCTGCGGTCGTGATCCTTTCGTCAGGGCCGCCAAGCGCTTCGAGAACGGTAAGCCGCGATTTGCCGAAACCCGACGCGGAAAGCAGCGACGCCAATGCGGCGGGTCCGTCCGCATCCGACGTCAGCGCAAGAATTCGCCGACCGGGATGTAGCTCCGGCCGGATCAGGTCGAGCGACTTGCCATGCAGCGAAACAGTCGCTGTCGCATGCAGCGGCCAGCCGAGACGGGCAGCGGCGAGGCTGAAAGCCGAAGGCGACGGCAGCACATCCATCTCGGCCGCATCGACATGGCGGGCAAGCGTGGCGCCGACGCCATGCAGGAAGGGATCGCCGGAGGCGAGCACGCAGACAGAACGGCCGCGCAAGCCAATTACCGCCTCGATGCCCTGCTCGAATGGGCTCGGCCAGGCGCGGGCGTCGCCGGCGATCAAATCCTCAGCCAGGGACAGGTGACGTTTGCCGCCGAAGACGATTTCGGCGGAGCGGATCCTGTTCTTCGCGGCTTCGCCGAGCCCGGAAACTCCGTCTTCGCCGATGCCGACGATGGACAGCCAGCGGCCGACTGGGGCAGGTTGGCGCAAAAGCTCAGCAGGCATGATGACCCACCGCATTCTTATTCTCGGCGGCACCACCGAAGCCCGTCTTCTTGCCGGCAGACTGGCACGCGCGGCGATCTCGATATCACGCTGTCGCTGGCTGGCCGCACTATTGAGCCCGCCGAACAGCCGGTGCCTGTCCGCAGCGGCGGTTTCGGCGGAGCGGAGGGGCTGGCGCGCTATCTTCAAGACGAACGAATCGATCTCTTGATCGATGCGACACATCCCTATGCCGCGCAGATTTCGCGCAACGCGGATGTCGCCGCGCGGCTTGCCGATGTTCCCGCCTTTGCGCTGCGGCGCGCCCCCTGGCAGCAAGTCGCGGGCGACCGCTGGACGCTCGTCGCCAATGCCGAGGAGGCGGTTGCCGCGCTCGGCGCCGAACCACGCCGTGTCTTCCTGGCGCTCGGGCGGCAGGAGATCGGCGCCTTCGAGACAGCACCGCAGCACAGCTATCTGATCCGCAGCGTCGACCCGATCGAGCCGCCGCTCGACGTGCCGGACGCCGGCTACATCCTGGCGCGCGGACCGTTCGCAGAGGCTGCGGAGCGAAACCTGCTTGCCGAACATCACATCGACGCGATTGTCGCGAAAAACAGCGGCGGCAGCGCCACCTACGGCAAGATCGCCGCAGCGCGAGAACTCGGCATCGACGTGATCCTGTTTCGGCGCCCGGAGGTGCCGGATATGCCGCTCGGTCGAAACGGTGGCGGAGGCCGTGGCGATGGCCGATCATCTGCTCGCCTCCGCAGCAGCAAAAAACGCGGCGTATAGACCAGCGGCGACCGCTCGCCGCGGTCGATGATGCGCGTCTCCGGCGAGCCGATGATGACGCAGGTCGCCATGTCGGCCCGCGAAGCATCGGCTTCAGCGAGGTTCATCACCGCCATGCGTTCGTCTGGCCGGCCGGCGGCGCGGCCGAAGATCACCGGCGTGGTGTCGGGCAGGAACCGGCGAAGGTTTTCGAAAGCCTTGCCGAGCTGCCAGGGCCTGGCGCGGCTGATCGGGTTGTAGAGAGCGATGACGAAGCCGGCGCGGGCGACTGCCTCCAGCCGCGCTTCGATCACCTCCCAAGGTTTCAGATTGTCGGACAGCGAGATGGCGCAGAAATCGTGGCCGAGCGGCGCACCGATGCGCGCGGCTACCGCCAGCATTGCAGTGACGCCTGGCACGACGACAAGATCGAGATCGCGCCAGTTCGGCCGGTCCGGCCTCGATCGCCTCGCAGACCGCAGCGGCCATGGCGAAGACGCCGGGATCGCCTCCCGAAACGACGCAGACATTTTTGCCTTCGGCGGCGCGTTTCAACGCGGCCGAGGCACGGTCGAGTTCCTCGCGGTTGTCGGAGGCATGGCGAATCTGGTCCGGCCTGCAGGTTCAGCCGGTCGAGATAGGGCGCGTAGCCGAAAAACTCCTCGCCCTCCGACCACCAGCCGCGTGGCTTCAGGCGTAACCTGCTCCGGACTGCCCGGCCCGAGCCCGATAACAGCGAGACGACCGCTCACGGCCTTTCCTTCCAGCCGGGAACCAGCACGATGGCGAAATAGGGCGCCTGGTCGTCGACCTTGTCGGCCAGCCGCATCGACAGCGGAGTTGGCCATGGTGCCGCGCTCGACGTAGATCGCGTCCGCGAGCTTGCCGGCTGCCTCCAGCGCGCGGCGGATTTTAGGCAAATTGCGGCCGACCTTCATGATGACCGCGGCATCGGTGTCGGCCAGCCGGCGGGTCAGTTCGAACTCGCTCAACGTGCCCGGCAGCACCGACAGCACGTCGTCACCCTGGACGATCGGAATGCCGGTCTCGGACCAGCATCCCGACATGGCGGTGACGCCGGGGATGACCTCGGTCGGGAAGCGGTGCGCGAGGCGCACGTGCAGATGCATGTAGGAACCATAGAAAAGCGGGTCGCCTTCCGACAAAACGGCGACCGTTCTGCCATTTTGGAGGTGCTCGGCGACGACGTGGACAGATTTCTCGTAGAAATCGGCGATCTGCGCGCGGTAGTCGCTGTTATTCTTATCAATTTCGGTCGTCACGGGATAAATGAGGGGCAATTCGATC
This sequence comes from uncultured Alphaproteobacteria bacterium, assembly GCA_963763895.1. GTDB lineage: Bacteria > Pseudomonadota > Alphaproteobacteria > Rhizobiales > Rhizobiaceae > Neomesorhizobium. Next base: position 275,982 of record CAVXQC010000008.1, read on the forward strand.
CACCCCTCCCGAAAGTGTGCCTCGACGATCGCCCTCGCGTTGCCGTTGCTGCCGCGCTTGGCGAAATGCGCGACGACATCGGCCTCGGCCAGCGCGCGCACTGCCTTCAGCGTCAACAGCTCGGGATCGCCGGGCCCGGTGCCGACGCCGATCAGGCGGCCTTTTACGAGCGAATTCAAAGACCTGGCCTCGCCAAAGCGTTGAGCGCAGCGGCGGTCATGGCGCTGCCGCCCATACGGCCGCGCACGATGGCGAAGGGGACGCCGAGGCCGCTTTCGGCGAGCGCATCCTTCGATTCGGCGGCACCCACGAAGCCCACCGGCATGCCGATAATCGCGGCGGGCTTCGGCGCGCCGGCCCGCAGCTTGTCGAGCAGATAGAACAGCGCGGTGGGCGCATTGCCGATGGCGACTACTGCGCCGGCCAGCCGGTCGCCCCACAATTCAATCGCCGCGGCGGAGCGCGTGTTGCCGATTTTCGCAGCGATTTCAGCGGTTTGCGGATTGCGCAAGGTGCAGATGACCTCGATTTGCCGCCGGCAGGCGCGCGCGGGTCACGCCATGCGCCACCATTTCGGCATCGCAGAAGATCGGCGCTCCGGCCTTCAACGCCGTGCGAGCAGATGAAACAAAATCTTTTGAAAAAACAAAGTGTTGCGCCGCTTCGACCTGCCGCAGGCATGGATCATGCGGATGGCGACGTCGGCCTCGGCTTCCGAAAAACGCGACAGATCCGCCTCGGCGCGTATCAGGGCAAAGGAACGCTCATAAATGGCGTTTCCGTCGCGTATGTAGTTGTAAACGGTCATGAATATCCTTGAAAGGCTGCGGCAACCTTGCGCGCGCCCAGTCTTGAAAAACACGTCCTGGCGTCTTCCCCCGGCCGCCGCATTTCGCGGTATAGGCCGGCAAGCCGTGCAAAACCATGCCTGATTTCGGCATTCGGGAGTCGCACATCGGCCACATCCGACGCCTTGCCGCCAATCACCAGACCAATGCCATCCGATTGCCCGACAAAAGTCAGGTCGGCGGCTGCCGGATGTGCGCAGCCCTTGATGCAGCCGGAGACATGAAGGCTGAGCGAATTGTCAAAAAGCCCGGTGCCAAGCGCTGCGAACTGTTCGGCCACCACGCGCGCCGCGATCTGCCCCGATGCGCAGGCCGGGCTGCCCGGACATGCGGCGATGCAGAGCCGCGTGTCGCCGGGATCGCCAATGAATCCATAGCGGGGCGCGATGTCCTGCAAGCCCGCGCAAACGGAAGCGTCGGAAGCGATCGCAAGGAGCGCACGTCCCGGCGCGAGGCGGAACTCGCCGACCCCAGCGGCTTCGGCTTCGCGGCAAAAACCGGTAAGGCGCGAGGCTTCGATCTGGCCGAATGGCAGGCCGACACCCAGGGCGGCGCGACCATCCACGAGTTCGAAGATGCCGATCGGGAGGGCACTCTGCAGCCCGCGGTAAGGATGGAGAACAACAATCCTGGGATCGCCGCCGATTTCCTCCTCCGTTTCATGGTCCGAGGCAGTTATGTCGGAAGCCGCCCAGGTCAGTTGCCTGCGCAAGATGGCCGGCGCCAGATTCCGTGCCCGGGCCCGCATGCCCATATCAGCGATGGCGGAAAGTGTGGCAGCCACCGCATCGCCCGCATGTTTTTCATCGAGCAAGGCGATCGGCGCGGCAGTCGCGGCATTGCCGGCGATGGAAAGCTGCCAGGCTACATCCTGGACGTTTCGCAACGCCGCCAGCCGCACGTCGGCCTGGACGCCCGCCATGTTGAGGCGGCCGCCGCCATCGACGACAACGGACACCTTTGGACCGAGCCGCCGCGGCAAATCGGTCGCCGCGACCACCTGGCCGATGGCGTCCACTAGCGGGCGCGGATCGGCGATCTCGTGCGGGTCGAGCCCGGCAAGCGGTCCCGTCTCCACTGGAACGCCCTCGCGCACGGCGATGCCGAGAGCGTCGATGTCGGCAGCGAGCGGCGCCACCGTACCGGCTTCGAGGCCTCTGATCTGCAGGCTGCCCCGCCCGGTGACTTCAAGAATGCTGTTGCCATGCCGGAAAGCGGCTTCCGCCAATCCCGCGAGCGCTGCCGGCGTGAAATAACCATCGGCCGGGCTGAGGCGCACCAACAGGCCGTCGCCCGTCTGCATGGGCGCCGAAAGCGCGGGACACGCGCCACGGGTTAGAGGCGCGTTCATGCCGCTTCCCTGCCGCGCGCCTCTTCGATCAAGGCTGCGAGGTCGTCGTCGATGGAATTGCGGCGCGAATGCCAGAGGCCGCGGCGGCGGGCGGAAGCAAAACGCTCGGCGATGGCGCGGGCGGCGGCAGGATTTTCGCGCAGGATGAACGAGCGGACGTGCTCGTCGCCGAGATAGGCGTCGTGCACCGCCTCGATCAGCGCTGCGGGAATGGCTTCGGTGGTTTCGGCAAATCCGATCAGCCGGTCGACGGTCTCGGCGAATTCGGCCGCGCCGCGCGGCCCGTGCCGCAGCTGGCCTTCGATGAAACGCGGGTTGGTGGCGCGGGCGCGCACCACGCGGCCGACGGCCTCGGTGATGGATCGGGCGCGCGGACGGGCGGGATCCGTGGTGTCGAGGGCAATCACATCGGCGCTTCTGCCCAAAGCGGCGACTGCGGCGGCGAAGCCGCCAATGAAAGCGACATCAGCGGATCCCTCAAGAATATCGCGGCCGGGATCGTCGCCGGTATGGATCAGCAATTCCGCCTGCGCGATGCGGCCGGCAAAGGCGCCGGGTGCCGCCTCGCCTTCGCCCTCGGCGCCGCCATAGGCATGCGAGCCGGCATCGAGATAAGCCTGGCCGAGTTCCTCGCGGGACTGCCAGTCGCCTGACGCCAGCCGGTCCTCAAGACCGGCGCCATAGGTGCCGGGCGACGATCCGAAGACGCGCGGCGGCACACGGCCGAGTGCGCGCGCGTCGGCCGCGAGCGGGTTTTCAGAGGCATCCTCGGCGCGCTCACCGACGGCTTTTGCGGCAGCATGGATCAGCGCGATCTGCGCCGGGAACATGTCGCGGAACAGGCCGGAAATGCGCCAGGTGACGTCGACTCGCGGGCGCCCCATCGAAGCTGCCGGCTGCACCTCGATCGCGGTGACGCGGCCGGTGGCTGGATCCCATTGCGGGCGGCAGCCCATCAGCACCAGTCCTTGTGCGATTTCTTCGCCACCGGTGCGCAACGAAGCGCTGCCCCACAGGTCGATGACCAGCGAGCGCGGCCAGTCGCCATGATCCTGCAAATAGCGGCGCAGCACTTCGTCGGCTGCCGCGCGGCCAAGCTCGAAAGCAGTCGGCGTCGGCATGGTGCGCGGGTCGGCGGTGAACAGGTTGCGGCCTGTCGGCAGCACGTCGCTGCGGCCGCGCGCGGGCGCGCCGGACGGACCCGCGCGGTACGTGGCGGCCATCGAGCGCGGCGATCAGCGCATCGCGCTCGCGGGCGGCACTTTCGCGACGCAGCGGATCGGTTTCCGTATCCTGAGAGCGGCCATAGATATGCAAGCCGTCCTTGATGGCGAAATCCTTCAGGTCGCAGAGCCAGGCATCGATGCGCTGCAAGGCGGCATCCGGAGCATCGTCTCGCGCAACGCCGGCTTCCGTTGCAAGGCCGGTTTCCTCAGCCTTGGCGACAATCAATTTCGCCAGGCGGTCGCGGCGGCGGCGGTCGAGCCCGTCGGCCTGCACATATTCATCAACCAGCCGCTCAAGGATCTGCTGGTTTTCGTCCAGTCCCGCTGCGGCGAGCGGCGGCGGCAGATGACCGAGCGTGACGGCGGCAATGCGGCGCTTGGCCTGCGCCGCCTCGCCCGGATTGCTGACGATGAAAGGATAGACGACCGGCAGAGATCCGGTGACGATTTCGGGAAAACAGTCGCTGGAGAGCGCCACGGTCTTGCCCGGCAGCCATTCCAGCGTGCCGTGGGCGCCGACATGGACGATGGCGTGGCAGCCAAGCGATTTTTGCAGCCACAGGCCGAAGGCGACCAGCGCGTGGCGCGGCGGTATCGTCGGGTCGTGGTAGTCGGCGCGGCGGTCGGCGGAGCGGCCGCGGTCAGGGGCGAGCGCAACGGTGACATTGCCGAAGATGGCGGCGCGGAAGGGGAATCTTCGGTGAGCATCCGGCTTATGAGCTTTGGTTCCACAAAATTATCGCACTGGAATCAGCCGATCCCCATGCCGCCTCAACCGCCTGCATCGCCTTGGCCGGCAGCGACTTCGCGAAGGAGCTGTATTCTTCCAGGCTCAGCCCCGCATCGCTCCTGCTCCAGCCTGTCCAGCAAGGCGCGCGGGGTCTCCGGGATATCGCCAACTGCGTATCCCTCCGCCTTCAAATCCTGCAGCATCGCCAGCACGCTTGCCGGCACGTCGAGGCCAACAGCGTAGCCCGTCCGGCCCGCGGCGGCGGGATAGTCGGGGATGAGGATGATGACCTTACGCGCGGCGCGCGGCGTCTGCCTGCAGCCGGATGAATTTTTCGACACGCGTGGCGACCTGCTCGATCCGGTCGGGCTCAGGGCGATTGACGAAACCCCGGAATCCTAGCTGGTCGTCGATGCCGCCTTCCGCCTTGAAGGCGATGGCGCCGGCATGGATGCGGCCGTCGAGTTCCGGCAAAACAACATGCATGGCGAGATCGGCTGGCGCCAGGCCGCGCTGGTTGTTTGCCCACGCCTCGCGGCGCGTGGTGGCGACGATCGCCTGCAGGACCGGCACACCGGCGCGGTCGAACAGCGTCTCCTCGCCTGGCTCGGCGCCGCTGGCGAAGGCCGTGGTGGTGACGATCAGCGCCGGCGACAAATCGGCGAAAGCCGCCTCGACAAAGGCAAGCGATTGCTTGTCCTTCAGGCTGGCGACGAAGATCGGCGCAACCGCGACCCCCTTTGGCGGCAAGTGCCGCGCAAAGCGCATCGATCGGCGCGACGTCGGCTGCAAGCAGCATCGAGCGATAGAAAAGGAGTGGGACGACCGGCGCAGTTTCCATCTTCGCGCGCCGAAGGTCCGCCAGATCGACGATACCCTTGCCTGGTAAATAATACCGGCTTTGGGCACCGGAGCCGGCTCCGCCGTCGGCGCTTCATGTCCGGCAAGCGTTGCCAGCCGGCCGACCAGGCCGCGCATGTTGGCTGGGCCGCCTTCGCGGAAATAAGCGAGCAGGCCTTCGAGCTCAGGGCGCGAAAGCGTCGAGGCTTCGATCAGCCGCTCGTCGACATCGCGGCACTCGCCGGGCAGCAGAGCGAGTTTGATGCCGTGTTCCCGCGCCAGCGCGGCAAGCCGGTCACAGCCGTAACGCCACCATTCGTAGCCGCCGAGAATGCGCACCAAAATCACCTTGGCGTGCGTCGCGACGCTGTCGATCCAGAGATCGACCGACATCGGATGACGCAGCTCGCGCAACGCCGCCAGCCGCATCGAAGGTAGGCTTTTTGCATCGGCCTGCCAGGCCAGCGGCGAGACCGGCGAGGTCGCTATCTGTGAAGGACAGCGCCACGACATCCGCGGGCGATTGCCGCAGATCGACCGGTTCGGCCAGATCGTCGAGCGACGCGGATGTGGTGGCGAGGATGTGCACCTCGAATTGCCCTCAGCTCGCCAGAATGCGTTCGATCGCCGGGCGGTTCAGACCCTTCAGCCCGATGACGACGAGACGGCTCCGGCGGTCTTCGCCAGGCGCCCAGGCACGGTCGAAATGATGGTTGACGCGCGAACCGACCGCCTGCATGAGCAAACGCATCGGCTTGCCTTCGACATCGACGAAACCTTTAACCCGCAGCACATTCTCGGCCTCGGCTGCTTCCGCCACTTTGCGGGCGAGGTCGGCGGGAGCCGCGATCGACGGCAGCTCGATGACGAAACTGTCGAAATCGTCGTGTTCGTGATCGAGCTCGTCGTCATGATGCGTCTTGCGGTTCTCGATGTCGTCCTCGACGGCAAGGCCGAGGCCGAGCAGCACCGACGCATCGACCCTGCCCTGGCTGGTCGGCACAATCTTTACCGCACGCGACAAATGTTCCGAGACGATGGCATTGGCACGTTCATGGCCGGCGGCGTCCATCAGGTCGCTCTTCGACAGGATGATCAGATCGGCGCAAGCGACCTGATCCTCGAAGACTTCTTCGACCGGATCGTCGTGGTCGAGCGAATCGTCCAAGATGCGCTGCGCCTGCAAAGCATCCATGTCGGTTGCGACGCGGCCATCGGCTACCGCCGGCCCGTCGACCACCGCAATAACGCCGTCGACAGTGACGCGGCTCTTCACTGTAGGCCACTGAAAGGCCTGGACCAGCGGTTTCGGCAGCGCCAGGCCGGAGGTCTCGATCAGGATGTGATCGACCCGCGGCTCGCGCGCCAGGATCTGGTCGAGCGCAGGGACGAAATCGTCGGCGACGGTGCAGCAGATGCAGCCATTGGCCAGTTCGACGATGTTTTCCTCCGGGCAGGCATCAACGCCGCAGCCCTTGAGGATGTCGCCGTCTATGCCGACATCGCCGAACTCGTTGACGATGATGGCGAGACGCTTGCCCTTGGCGTTCTCGATGACATGGCGGATCAGCGTGGTTTTGCCGGCGCCGAGAAAGCCGGTGACGACGGTGCAGGGGACGCGTTCAGGCAATGCGGTCATTTCATTTCTTTCGTCAGATCCAGGGGAGGGATGCGGGCGACCAGCCCGCGTTTCAGACTGTCGGGCCGGCCGCGCCAGGGGATCAGCCCGTCGGTCGAACCGGCAAAGAGGCCGGCACCGACCACCAGATCGGCGCCGCTGTCGATGGCAAGGTCGCCGAACACATAGCTCCAAGAGCCCGGCTTGACGATCGCCGCGCTCAGCCGCCGCTTGCAGTTGCCAAGGCACGAGACGGTAACAACCCTGACATCCGTGTCCTGGGCGGCGCGGCGCGTATCGGCGGCGAGGCTTTCGCCGGCGCGCGGATAGGTGTCGGAGCCGGTCTCGTCGCGGCAGCTTTCGCAGACGACAACCGTCACCGCTGCCGAATCGGCATCCACGGCCCGCGTCGCGGTTTGCTCTTCAGTGTTGGCGCCGACGTCCAAGCTCTGCACTCCCGTGGCCGATGGCCAGATTATCGGGGTGCATGCACATGCAATGGCGAATCAACGCCCATCGCAGACCTGATTCCGACCCCAGGGCACCCCGCCCGGTTCCGGCATTGCAAGTTCGACGGCAGGTCTCCTGGCTCGCGGGTCATCGCCTTCTCCCGCCTTCCCGGAGACCAGTCTCCAGTGGCATTCGGTCGAGGCTCGTCGCTTACAGTTGCGGGGACAGCTGCGGATTGGAAACCCCGGGGTTTCGCACCGCATTCCCTCTTCGCCCTTCGCGTTGCCGTGAAGGGACCGTCGGCGGAGGAAATTACGCGCTGGCGAAGGTCGATGTCAACGCGGCCGTATTTGGGCGGGCAAAATCGGTTTGCCGCCCGCACAACTTCGTTTATAGTCGCGCCGTCGTCGGTTTTCGATGAGAACCGAAAGAGGGAATGCGGTAAGGACGTATCGTTCGAAGCCGCGGCTGCCCCCGCAACTGTATGCGGTTAGCTCCTCCCCAAGTGCCACTGGAGAAATTTCTCCGGGAAGGCGGGGAAGGAGTAGCGATCCGCAAGCCAGGAGACCTGCCGGCGACGAAACGTTAAATGCCAAGGACCCTCGGGTGGAGGGTGAGAGGACAATCAAGTGACCACAGCGACTCATTCGACCAGCGCCGCCACATCTTCGGCTTCGCGTGCATTCCAGCTCGGCCTTTCGGCCCTGCTCGGCCTTTTCGTCGTCGGCTTCGTCGGCTTCTCCCCTCTGGAAGCCGCCCACAATGCAGCGCACGATTATCGCCACTCGATGGCGTTTCCCTGCCACTGACGAAAGCCAAACGTCATGACACTGTTTCGCAACGTCGTGTTCGTCGCGGCGATCGCCGGGCTGTTGGCCGGTATCGCCCTGGCAGCAATGCAAGCCTTTGCCACCGTACCGCTGATCCTGCAGGCCGAGACATTCGAGAACGCCGAAGCGGCACCAGCGCATGATCACAACGCGGCGCCGGCTGCCGATGCTGCTGCGGGCACCGAAGCTGCGGCGCCGGCCGCCGCCGTGCACGAGCATGACCACGGCGAAGAAGCCTGGGCGCCGGCCGATGGCTTTGAGCGCTACGCCTACACGACCGCGGCCAATCTGGTGACGGCGGTCGGTTTTGCGCTGCTGCTTGTTGCGGTGTCGGAAGCCTTCGGCGGCATCGCCAGTTGGCGCCAGGGCCTCTTCTGGGGCTTTGCCGGCTTTGCGGTCTTCACGCTGGCTCCCGGCCTCGGCCTGCCGCCGGAACTGCCAGCGATGCCGGCCGCCGATCTCGTGGCCAGGCAGGTCTGGTGGATCGGGACGGTCGCCGCAACCGCCGCCGGGCTGGCGCTGATCGCGTTCCGCGGTTCGATCCCGCTCGCCATTCTCGGCCTCGCCCTGATCGTGGCGCCGCACATCATCGGCGCGCCGCAGCCGGCAAACCATGATTCGCCAATCCCTGCCGATTTGCACCACCGGTTCGTGGTCGCCACTACAGTGACCAATCTGATCTTCTGGGTGATGCTGGGCGGCCTAGTCGGCCTGATCCGCGGCCGGTTCCTTGAGGCGCAAACCGAACCGAAGCGCAGCTTTGCCTGAGAATGGACGGCTGACCCTGCTGCTTGGCGGCGCGCGCTCCGGTAAAAGCGCGCATGCCGAGCAGCTGGTCACCGCCCATCCGGCGCCTTGGACCTACATCGCGACGGCGCAATCCTTCGACGCCGAGATGAACGAGCGTATCGCCCTACATCGCTCGAGACGCGTTTCCGGCTGGGAAACCATCGAAGAGCCGCACGACCTCGCCGGCGCACTGGCGAAGATTCCCGCAGGGCGGCCAGTGCTGGTCGACTGCCTGACGCTGTGGCTCAGCAACCGGATGCTGATGGAGGCCGATCTCGAAAAGGAATGTGCGCAGCTGGAAGAGGTGCTGGCGGCGGCGCGCGGACCCTGGTTCGTCGTCAGCAACGAGGTCGGACTGGGCATCGTGCCCGACAACGCGCTGGCCCGGCGCTTCCGCGATGCCGCCGGACGGCTCAACCAGCGGATCGCCGCCAAAGCGGACCGGGTGCTGTTCATGGTCGCCGGCCTCCCGATGCAGGTGAAATGAGATGACGATCGACGACAAGGACAGCGAACGCCACCGCGCCAAGATGGCAAAGCGCAAGGCCGTGCAGGACAAGGAAGTGGCCGGCAAGACCATCGAGAAGGGCCTGCTGATCGTCAACACCGGCCCCGGCAAGGGCAAGACGACTGCCGCCTTCGGGCTGGCGCTACGGATGCTCGGCTACGGCAAAAAGGTCGGCGTCGTGCAGTTCATCAAGGGCGCATGGCACACCGGCGAGAAGGATGCCTTCGCGGCTTTCGGCGACAGGATCGTCTGGCATACGATGGGCGAAGGCTTCACGTGGGAAACGCAGGATCTGGCTCGCGACATCGCTGCCGCCGAGCGTGCCTGGTCGAAGGCGGTGGAGCTTATGGCCGATCCGTCGATCAGCCTGCTCGTGCTCGACGAGCTCAACATTGCGCTGCGTTACGACTATCTCGACCTCGGCAAGGTGATAGAGGCGTTGAAAGCAAGGCGCGATGACCTCCATATCGTCATCACCGGCCGCAACGCCAAACCGGCTCTGATCGAAGCCGCCGACCTGGTGACCGAAATGACGGCAGTGAAACATCACTTTTCGGCCGGCGTGAAGGCCCAGCAAGGCATCGAGTTCTGATGTCTTGCCGCGCTCCGGCCTCAGGCGAGCAGGAACAGCGCCAGAAAGCCAATCAGCCCGATCAGCATCCAGTCGGCCGCGCGATAGAGTTTCAGGGCGGCGCGAATATCCGCGGCGCTCACTTCGCGCCTGCCGCCCGCACCCATCGTCGCGTCATGAACTGTCACACCGCCATAGACACGCGGGCCGGCGAGCGCCAGACCAAGCGCCCCGGCCATCGCCGCCTCCGGCCAGCCGGCGTTCGGCGAGCGGTGTTTTCCCGCATCCCGCCAGACGGCGCGCCAGGCGTTTTCCGCCGAAGCTCCCGAGACGAAGAACGCGGCACAGACGATCAGCAACGCGGTCAGGCGCGACGCAGGAATGTTGACAAGGTCGTCGAAACGCGCCGACGCCCAGCCGAAATCCTCGTGCTTTTCGGTGCGATGGCCGATCATCGAATCAGCGGTGTTGACTGCCTTGTAAACTACGCCGCCGGCGAGGCCGCCGACGCCCAGCCAGAATGCCGGCGCGACGATGCCGTCGGAAAAATTCTCGGCGAGGCTTTCGATCGCCGCGCGGCTGACGGCTGCTTCATCGAGGCTTTCAGGGTCGCGGCCGACAATTTGCGAGACGGCGGCACGGCCGGCTTCCAATCCGCCGGTTTCCAACGCTTCGGCAACGGCCGCGACATGATTTTCGAGGCTCTTCTGTGCCAGCAGAGCTGCTGGCGGCGACAGCGGACAAGACGATGCCGAACGGGATAAGAGCGAAGATGCCGGCGGCGGCTATCGCAATCGCGGCCGGGAAAAAAATGACAAGCGCGAGGGCAAAAATGCCGTTCAGCTTGCGCCGGGACGGCTGGAAATCTTGCCGGTTGAGCACTTGATCGAGCCAGGAAACAAGCTTGCCTATCCAGATCACCGGATGGCCGATTGCCTTCAGCAACGGCCCGGGATAGCCGGTGAAGCGTTCTATCAAAAGGGCGAGGAAGGCGAGCAGGACTGACATGATTTCCGGAGGCAATGGTGGCGCGGCAGTAACCGATCATGGCGGGAGCCTCGACCGGGCACGGGCGCTGTTTCCGGACGCGCCGCAACCCTGGATCGACCTCTCGACCGGGATCAATCCGCACCCCTACCCGCTTTTCGACCTGCCTGCCACCGTGTTTTCAAGGTTGCCGGAACCCGGACGCAACCGCGAACTCGCCCGCGTTGCCGCAGCCGCCTATGGTGCGCCGTCCTCCGGGCATGTGGTGCCCGCGCCGGGCACGCAGATCCTTTTGCCGCGGGTCGCATCGCTGCTTCCGCAAGGCCGGGCGGTGGTGCTCGGTCCGACCTATGCCGAACACCGCCGTGCCTGCGCGATCGCCGGACACGCGGTCGAGGAAACCGGCGATTTCGACAGTCTGGCCGACGCCGACCTCGCCATCGTCGTCAATCCCAATAATCCCGACGGGCGCATCGTCAGCCGAAAAGACCTGCTGGATCTCGCAGGTACGCTAAGGTCGCGCGGCGGGCTGCTGGTCGTCGACGAAGCCTTCATGGATGTCGGGCCGCTCAGTGAAAGCCTGGCTGGCGACGTCGATAGCGGCGGTATCGTCGTGCTCAAATCCTTCGGAAAATTTTTCGGTCTTGCTGGAATAAGGCTGGGTTTCGCCATCGCCTCGCCGGAGATCGCGGCACGGCTGGACGGCCAACTCGGCCCTTGGGCGGTCGCCGGCCAGGCGCTGGAGATCGGTATTCGTGGACTTGCCGACAAGGACTGGCAGGAGACCATGCGTGCAAGGCTTGCGGAAGACGCGCGCCGGCTTGACGGGCTGCTCGCCCGCTACGACATTCCGGTGATGGGTGGCACCAACCTCTTCCGCTACGTGCATCTCGCCGCCGCCAGCACGCTGTTCGAGGCGCTTGGACGCCACGGCATCCTGGTGCGCAACTTCGTCGAACGGCCAAGCCATCTCAGGTTCGGCCTGCCGGCGACAACTGCCGAATGGGAGAGGCTGGACCGGGCGCTTGGCGCCTGGAGCAACGGCCGCAATCTGCGGAGAGCCTAGAATGATGATCCATGTCTGTTCGCTGACCCGCCTTCATTCCACCGTTGCGGCCACCGGGGCCGGTCGGGTGGTATCGCTGCTCAGTGCCGGCACCACGGTCGACCGGCCAGCCACGGTAGCCGAGGCAGACCATCTGCATCTGTCCATGCACGATATCGTCGACGAACAGCCCGATATGGTTCCGCCCGGGCGCGCACACGTCGAAAGGCTGCTTGAATTTGCCTCGAGCTGGGATCGGTCGAAACCACTGGTGGTGCATTGCTTTGCCGGCATCAGCCGCTCGACTGCCGCCGCTTACATCATTGCGGCGGCATTGGCGCCGGAACGCGACGAAGCGGAACTGGCTCAAACGCTCAGAAAACTTTCGCCATCGGCAACGCCCAATGCACGGCTGGTCGCGATTGCCGACGACCTTCTGAAGCGCGACGGCAGGATGGTGTCGGCGATCGCAGCGATCGGCCGCGGGGCCGACGCTTACGAGGGGGTACCATTCAAACTGGAGATCCTGCCTTAGGCGTAACCGTCTCTTCGGAACTATCCTCCATCGCTTCGTTTCTCGGGTAGACAAGCAGGCATCCGCGTAGAACGAAAACTTGTTCCCGGGCATCAGTGGCCGTTTTCGAAAACGGTTCCCTTAATTGGGCTTCGACGGGAATCCTGTTCCAGGGCAAAGCGCCGAATGTCTACTAAATTAAACTCGTGGAAATATCGCGACGGAGATCCACGAGCGTGACCAGACATTTCGATCGGCGAGAGGCGTGCATCGCCGCTTTCAGTTCGGTACAGACCGTGCCGACCTCAGTCCACGAGAGCGATGAAGAATTTCTCGGTGGAAGACCCTTCAACCGGCGCCGCTCGAAAGGATCATACGGCCGCGCAATTCGCGGCTCTCATCTCCCAAACACACGGTTCTGCGGATATCTTGGCGAAAACAGTGTCCATCCTGCCACGGCAGCTCGAAAAGTGACGAAAAATCAACGAGTTTGACTTCAGATATCATGTCGCTCGATTTTATTTTCGATAACCATGGCGATGCGGAAGGTGCGTTCCGCCATCATTTGCGCACAAACAGTCGCCACAGGCATCATTGTCGATCGTCATATGAACTGTCTCGGGCATGCTCACTAAAAAAGGCAAGTACGGCCTCAAGGCTCTCGTCCATCTCTCCGAATTGCCGCCCGGACAACTTGCGTTTGTCAACGACATCGCAGTCGCCAACAATATTCCCAAGAAGTTCCTCGATGCCATTCTTGGCGAGTTGCGGAATGCCGGCTTTGTCCAGAGCAGAAAGGGCAAGGATGGCGGATACCGCCTGGCGCGCCTGCCCGCGGAAATCAAGATCGGACATGTCGTCCGCGTGCTCGATGGTCCGCTCGCTCCTATTCCCTGCGCGAGCCGCACGCAGTATCAACCATGTGAAGATTGCGATGAGGCCACATGCCAAGTCCGTCACATGATGCTGGAAGTGCGCCAGGCGATCGCCGAGGTGCTCGACAACCGCAGCCTCGCGGAGATGCGCGACGCGGCCAACGACGACGTCCTGGCCGGAATGAAGTACCAGATCTAGCGCGATTTTCCGTTCCCTGCGAAGGACGCCGGTGCTGGCGATGAATGAGCGCGCCCCGGCCAGGCTTGCGATCATCGTCATCGGCGGCGGCGCCAGCGGCGTGCTGCTTGCCGCGCATCTACTGCGCAACCGCGACGCCGACATCCGGATCACGCTGATCGAGAAGCGACCTGTCTTCGGCCAGGGCCTTGCCTATTCGACCGACCTTGCCGACCACGTGCTGAATGTCAGCGCGCTCGGCATGAGCGCCTATGCGGACGATCCGGAGCACTTCCTCCGCTGGCTGATCGACCGCGGCCTCGCAACACCTGAGAATCCGCGCATCTACGTCCCGCGGCGTATCTACGGCGAATATCTGGCAACAGTACTCAGCGATCTTCGCGGCTCGGAGAACGAGCAAGGGCGGCTGCATCTGCTTTCCGAAGAATGCGTCTCGGTAGCCACCACAGCCGCCGGTGTCGAAGTCAAGCTCGCCAACGGCGCCAGCCTTGTCGGACACATCGCGGTGCTCGCCGTCGGCCATGAAGAGCAGCCATCGGTGGAAAAGGCCATAACCATCCGGCCCGGTTCGCCGGACGACACGCCTATCGGCCCGAACGGGCAAGTGCTCATCCTCGGCACCGGTCTCAGCATGGTGGATGCCTTTCTGTCGCTGACGGCAAAGGGTCATCGCGGCAAGATCATCGCGCTGTCGCGGCGGGGGCTCGTGCCTTCGATTCATCAGGCCGGCAAGCCGATCCGGCTCGACGCAGCGGACGTGCCGCTCGGCACCGAACTTTCCTATTTTGTGCGCTGGTTCCGCCAGCTCGTGCGAGATACGGAAAAGAACGGTGGCGACTGGCGCGACGTGGTCGACGGCATCCGTCCGTTCAACCAGCGCATCTGGCAGAGTTGGCCGCATAGCGCCAAACGCCGCTTCATCGAACACACGCGCGCCTGGTGGGACATCCATCGCCATCGCATGCCGCCGGAACTCCACGAGCGCGTCATACGCGCGGTCGCCGAGCGGAGAACTCGAACTCGTCGCGGGAAAACTCGTCGAGGCGAAGCCGGCCGGCGACGGAGTGCAAGCGACGATCCGCCGCCGGCACGGACCGGAAACCGAAACGATCTCCGTTGCGCGCATCTACGACTGCACCGGCATCACCACAGATCTTGCCGCCGGCTCCAACCGCATCGTGCGCTCGCTGATCGATCGTGGCCTTGCGAGGCCTGACCCGCTGCGGATCGGGCTCGACGTAACGCCGCAATGCGCGCTCGTGGATTCGGACGGGCAACCGTCCGAGCGCCTGTTCGCAATCGGTCCACTAACACGCGGCGCTTTCTTCGAGATCGAGGCTATCCCGGACATCCGCGTGCAGTGCGCGGGACTGGCGAAGCAACTGACATCGCGAGCGGGACTAGCGGCCTGAAATCAGGTGCGGGGAGCAATCCCGGATTTCTCGTTCCGAGGTTCGCCGAAATAAGGGGCTTTATGCCGAATACCGCCGTGGTGAACGACCGATCCGGCTGGTTGCGGGCTCGGCGTAAGTCTCCGACTTGTGGGCATCGTGGCGCGCTATCGCGCGACGAACCAGCGGTGCAACCGTGCGGCCAAATGCTGCGAGGTCGTCGGCTGTTTCGAAGCCGTGCAGGTGGAAATCGGAAACGCCGATATCGGAATAGTCGAGGATTGCCAGCGCGATCTGCTCGGCAGTGCCGGCGACAGTCGTCGCCGTCGTTTCAGTCGCAGGAGATGGCTCGAGCGCAAGATGACCTGTCCCCAAGCGGCGAACCCGCTCTGAGTCGACCCGACCCGAGAACCTGTCGGTCGCAACGAAGGCCCTTGGACGGCCACCAATCTTGCCGGCAGCGCGATCGAGTTTGGCCCACGCCTCTTCGCGTGTTGCAGCCACCACCGGGCGCAACGGATAGGAAAAACGGATGGCGTCGGCGCGACGATGACAGGCGGCAGCGGCGCGCACCCGGGCAATCGTTTGACGCGTTTCGTCGACAGTCGCCGCCGGCAGCGCGAAGATGTCAGCGTGGCGGGCAGCGACCTTGACCGCAGTACCGGACAGGCCGGCAAGCGACAGCGGGATATGCCCGCGCTGGAACGGCTTCGCAGCAGTGAAGGCACCGGTGACGCTGTAGTAGCTGCCTTCGTGATCGATCGGTTTTTCGTTCGCCCACAGCCGCTTCAAAAGTACGAGATACTCGTCGACGCGAGCGAGACCTTCTTCATGTCGCCACGGCATCAGTGCTGTCGGCATCGAACTGCACCCGTACCCGGCCGCCGCTCAACTGATCGAGTGTGGCAAGATGCTGGGCGGCGATCATCGGCGCCACGGCGCCGATGCGATGGTTCAGGAAAACGCCCAGACTGGACGTGTTATGGAGGACGAAAGATGCCAGGGCAGCGACATCCTGGCCTGCAGCAAGGCCGCCGATGGCCAACCGGTCGATGCCGGAGACTTCCGCCAGACGAGCCAGACGGCGAAGACCGTCCCGGTCGATCTGGGCGCCTGCTTCATTTTTCGCGAGGGAAAGGTTTGCGGTATGTCCGATGAATTCGATCTGCATTGCAATCTCCTCCATTTTTTGGCCGTACGCCGCCACACCCACCCGGTCACGCGCTTTCAGAGTGCATCCGCTGGCGACGGCGTGGCGGGAATGATCGTTTCAGTGGCCGATCAGGCCAAATACCAGCGCCGCGGAAAATCCGACTGCCAACAGGAAGGTCAGCTTGCCGACGATATCGCGCCAAGAGGAAGCGCGCGGATGAGCTATGCGCCGATTGCTCGTCTGGGAAAGGAACGTCATGAGGACCTCCGTATTCCCTTTAATCTACCAATTTAATAGACATTGTCGATTTCAAATTTTTAGGACACTCGGGTAAACAGTTCCCGATCAAACCTCCTCATTGGAAATCTCTTCCGCCTCGCTGCAGCTTCGTAGCGAGCGAAGAAGATTCAGCGCTTAAGGTTGACGATGATGACGCCGCCAAGCGCCAGTGCGCCTCCCAGAATGCCGATCGGGCCGGGAACCTCGCCAAGCCAGAGGAAGCCCATCAGCGTGGCGACCGGCGGCACGCAGTACATGAAATTGGAGGCGCGGGAAGCTGGCAGCCGGGACAGCACGACCGCCCAGGTACCGTAAGCGACAAGACTCGGAACGATACCGAGATAGACCGCGGCAAACAGCGCCTCATTGTCCGCAATTGCGATCTGGTCCATGCCGCTGAACAGTGCAGGCGACAAGACGACCGCGCCGACGACCATGTTCCAGGCCGAGACGGTCAGCGCCTTGTGACGCTTGAACAATGGCTTCTGAACCACCGTGGCGAAGCTGTTGCAGAAGGCCGCGCCAAGGACAAGCAAGGCTCCGTAGTCGACCTTCAGCCCGCTGCCCTCGCCCAGCGCGATCAGCCCGATACCACCAAAGGAGATCAAGGTGCCGATCCAGGCCAGCAACGGAAAGCGCTCACCGAGCAGCATCATGGCAAGGGCCGCAGTGATGATCGGGTTGACGTTGATGATGAAACTCGCGGCGCCCGCGGAGACGGTCAGTTCGCCGAAGTTGAGAAGCACGGTGTAGAAGGCCACGAATACGATGCCGCCAAAGGCGAAACGCCAGATTTCGTTGAGCGCGGGCAGCGCAGGGCGAGCAACGAGCAGGAAGAGCACGGCGGGTACGGCGGCGATGGCGAAGCGAATGGCGCCGAGTTCGGCCGGACCGAACGCGGCCAGTCCTGCCCGGATTGCCGGAAACGCCGACGCCCATGCGACAACTGTCACCACGATAGCCACCGTGGTCGCCACATCGAATGGTCGCGCGGTTGGGGTTGCAATGGCATTTACGGTCATGGAATTGGTCCTCGAATTGGAATGACGAAAATAAGCGCGCTGCTGAGCTGATTGACAATCGAATAAATCGATGCTCAGCTGTGAGCATGGATCACAGCTCTGCACCCGTTCTCCCACTCGAAACGCTGCGCGCCTTCGAGGCCGCGGCGCGTACCGGGAGCTTTTCTTCAGCCGCCGAAAAACTGAACGTCACCCATGGCGCCGTCAGCCGGCAGATCGCCAAGCTGGAGACCTGGCTCGGACTTCGGCTGTTCGAACGCGGCGCCCGCGGCGTCGCGCTCACGAGTGAGGGACAGAGGCTGTTCCGGCGTACCAGCGAGGCCTTTGCATTGATCGCGGACACCTCCGACCGTTGGAGCGAGCCGCGCGGTGCTGCCGTCGTGCGAGTCAGTTCGATCCCGTCGGTGTCCGGCCTCTGGCTAATTCCCAGGCTTTCGCGCTTCGAAACCGGCCCGACGCCGCTCAGGATCGTCCTGCATGTCGACCACCGTCAGACCGACCTCGGCGACGAAGGCATCGACCTCGCCATCCGCTGCGGCCGGGGCGCGATCCCGGGACGTATCTCATTGAAACTCTTCGAGGAATGGTGTTTTCCAATAGCTGCCCCCGAGCTTGCGGCGAAAGTCGGAGAAGGCGCGCCCGAACGGCTGCTGGACTTTCCGCTGATCCACGATTCCGATGCGTCCGGCTGGCGGGCCTGGTTCAGCGCGCGGCAGATCGATTACCGGCCGCGGCCGCAGGACCGGCGGTTCGAGGATTACAACCTGGTGCTTGACGCCGCGACGCATGGCCTCGGCATCGCGCTCGCCCGGCCGCCGCTGACGGAGGAACTGATGATGTCCGGCCGACTGGTCAGCGCCGACGCCAATACTGTGTTGAACCCCGTATCTTACTGGCTTGACCGGCCCGCCGGTCAGCCGCGGCAGGCAGCGGCCGAGCTTGCCCGGCGGATTGGCGCCGAGGCTGGTCTCGACCCGCGCAAACTCGAAAACTTCCTCTCCGGAGGCTGAGCGAAGCAATTTGTTGCTGCCAAGCGTCTTTGAAGACGCTGCGACGATGCGGGCGGAGCCACAGCCATTCCAGAAATCCTCGGCCTAACAGAGCGACACGATCTGCCTAACGAGATCGGACTGCCGCCGGCAGCCGGATTTTGCCAGCACGGTCTTCAGGCGCTGCCGAACCGTCGAAATGGCGGCCTTGCGCTGCCCGGCAATGTCGGTGAGCGTTTGTCCCTGGGCAAGCGAGAAAACCAGATCGGCTTCGGCCGGCGTGAATTTCAAGGCCTCCGAAAAGGCCGCAACCTGCGACGCGCTCGGCGCCTGCACGGTGCGGCTGATCTCGACGAAGATGATGTCCGACGAGGTGCCGGCCTCCAGCGAACG
The DNA here is from genome assembly GCA_963763895.1 of uncultured Alphaproteobacteria bacterium. Taxonomy (GTDB): domain Bacteria; phylum Pseudomonadota; class Alphaproteobacteria; order Rhizobiales; family Rhizobiaceae; genus Neomesorhizobium. The sequence continues at coordinate 294,590 of CAVXQC010000008.1, forward strand.
TTCCAGGATTTCGCGGTAGAGGCCTTGCGGATTGTGAATGTTCACCGCGAACCAGTCAGCATTGCAGTGGCCGGCGATGACGAAGATTTCTTCCTCGACGAGCGATGTCCGCAGCTTTTCCAGCCCGGTAAAAAATTGCCGGTTGTGACGCGGATCGGTGAAAATCAGCCTGTTGCCGAAAACGCTTATCGGCGCACGCGCATCGAGAAGCGCCAGAGCCCGCCAGTTGGCGTAGGCGATCTCGCCGTTTTGCGCGTCGATGGCGAGAGATGCCTCGCGCCAATCTGGGCAAGCCAGCGCCAGAACCTCCCTGCCCATTCACACTCCATGTCCGCGGCTCGCGCCTGGCAAGCCGCGATTCCGCCGCCCCACGGTCTGACAGCAACACGCCACCCGACGTGACACGTTCGTGACTCAGTGCGCGTTCGAGCGACAGGCGGGATTGCGGAAAATCCAGATTCCGGCGTGATTTATCGAATGACTTTTTTAACAGGCGAGGAATTACTAGTGTGGATGCCGCCCGCAAGCGGCGGGCAAGAAATTGGCCTGGCTTCAAAATAACCGGTTTGAAATGCAGGATGAGCAGGCATTTTCGCTGAAGCTTTTCGGGATGCCCGCGGCCAATCGACCGCAGGCCGGCTTTGCTTTCCCGGCCAAGGGCTATCAGCTCATCGCGCTGGCACTGTTGTCTCCCTCTCGCCGGGTGACGCGGCAAAAGGCGGCGGCCCTGCTGTGGGAAAACGCCGGCGAGGTCGAAGCGTTCGCCAATCTTCGCCAGTTGCTGGTGCGCATCCGCCGCGCCTGGCCGGAAGACCGGCCGCTGATCGTCAGCGAGGGGCCGCTGCTTATCGCCGGCCCCGGCGCGGAAGATTGCGACCTGGCGCGGTTTCTCGAGCGGCAGCAGTCGCAGGCCGTGGCGGATCTGGTCGACGCAATCGGGATCGTCGACGGTGAATTGCTTGCCGGCACCGGCGACACCAACGGCGACTTCCATCTGTGGCTGCTTGGCGAACGCAGCAAGGTGAAGGACCGCTTCTTTTCGACGGTCGTGGCCGCGCTGCTCGAACTCACCCGCTACGGGCGGGCAAAGGAGAGCGACCTCAGGGCGATCGCCGAGCGCGCGCTGGCGCTGGAACCGGAGCGTGAACAGACCTACCGGACGCTGATCGAAGCCTATGGCCGCAACGGCATGATCGAGGAGGCGAAGCGCCTCTACACCAACCTCGCCGAACTTTTGAAACGCGAATTCTCCGCTGTCCCCTCGCCGGAGACGGCGGCCGTGGCGCGGCGCATCTTCGCCACGGCGCGCGACCGTGCCGACGCGGCTCACACCGCCGGACGCAGCCCGAGCACCCAGCCGCGCGTCGCCTTCCTGCCGCCGGAACTGCCACGGGCCGGCGCACATCCCGAATTGATCCACGCGCTGGTGCGCGAAGTCGCCAACGAACTGTCGCGCTACCGCACCTTCAAGGTGATCGCGCCGCATTCGAGCTTCCAGATCGTCAAGCCGGACGGCGCGCCGGATTTCAGCCAGATCGACGCGCAATACGCGGTGAGTGCGATGCTGGTCCCGCATTCGCGGGTACTCTCGTGCCGGCTCGCGAGAACCGACAACAGCGAAATCATCTGGGCGGGCGAATTCCCTGCCGACGACCAGAAATTCGCGCTCGCCTTCCGGCTTCTTTCCTATCAGACGGCAGCATCGATGGCGCATGCAATCGAGCGCGACCGGCTGGACGACAACCAGCGCCAGCACGACGGCGCCGCGTACCTGCGGTACCTCGAAGGCCAGGTCAGCCTGCAGAATTGCGACCTGCCCCGCCTCAGGCGCGCACGCACCGCTTTTCGCGACGCGGCAGCCACCGATCCGGATTTTTCGGCGACGCGGGCGAAGATCGCGCAAACATTCCATCTCGAATGGCTGATGCTCGGCGGTAACGACCCGGACCTGCTGCTGAAGGCGCGCGCCGAAGCAGGTGCTGCCGTGGCGCTTGACCCCGGCGCCGGCGCAGGCCACTGGATGGACGGCGTGGTCGCGCTCTACCAGCGCGATTTCGACGGTTCGGCCGAGAGCTTCGCGGTCGCCGAAGCGCTCAACCCGCATGCGCCTGATTTTCTCGTCCAATACGCCGACGCGCTTTATTTGATGGGCGAGGTCGATGCCGGATGGGAACGCTTCGAACGCGCGGTGGAACTCAATCCACTGGCGCCCGATCACTATTGGTGGGTTGGCGCCAGCATTCTTTTCAACAAGCGCGATTTCGACGGTGTCATCGAGATGTGCGGGCGCATGCAGTCGGACGAGCCTGTGATGCGCGTGCTGGCGGCCACGCATGCCTTGGCGGGCGATCTCGACACTGCACGGCTCTACGGCAAGCGATTGATGGAAAACTATCCAGGAACCAGCGCAGCTGACTTCGCAGCGGTACCGCCGTACAAGCGCGAAGCGGGCAGGCAAATGCTTTTGGAAGGTCTCCGGTTGGCGGGGATCAAGTAGCGGGGAAAGCAATGAGCGACGCAAAAATGTTTGTCATCGGAGACAGCGAAAGCGGGCTGTATCTGATCAAGACCCAACCGGTGAAGATCGTCCGCATCACAAAGGATGCGATCCTGCGATATGCGAATACACGTGAGAATGACCTACGAGGCGGTTTTCGGCCTGCTCGCTGCCCGCACACGGCGGATGGTCAACCTGGGTCAGAACAATCCACCGCCGCTGCCCGACGATCCTGCCTTCTTCGACACGCTCGGCATGGCCGTCGCCGGTGGCACCACACGTTTCCGAAGCGGAGTTTTGCTTCATCGCCGACGTCGACAACGGGCTTTATCAGTCGATCACGTGACAAGGTCGACCCGATCAAGGGCGCATTGGCCAAACTGAACACAGCGCCAGCGGGTTTCGAAGACGCTGACTTCGACTGATCGAGCTACTGCACGATACAGCTTGGGGGCGCGGCTTGCCGCGTCCATTTTTTGAGCCGGTGAGCGTGACATTGCTGGCTGATACGGTCGCCCGGTGTCTCGCGCCCGAATTCCTCAAACGCATCGGCATCACACGCGTCGGCGACCTGACCGGGCTGGACACGATCGGCCTGCCGGTGTGGTTTGCCGTGCAGCCCAATTCCCGCACGCTCGCCGTCAACCAGGGTAAAGGCCTCACCCACGACCAGGCACGAATCTCGGCGGTGATGGAGGCGGCGGAATTGGCCATCGCCGAACGGCCGGAAAAACTGATCGAACGCTATTGTTCGCTCGAGGAACTGCTTGCCGCCGGCGAGCAGGCGGTGCCGCTGGAGCGGATGAGCGGCTGCATCTTCGACGCGTTCGATCCGCAGCGCGAGCGCGCCTGGGTGCCCGGCACATCGTGGAAGACCGGCAGCCGCTTCTTCGCGCCCTATGAGCTGATCGGACTGGACATGCGGATCGACGCACCATGGGACCGCGATGCGTTCCGCATCTCCTCGATCGGGCTGGGTGCGGCGACAGGCTTCGAGCGGGCGGCGCTGCATGCGCTGCTGGAGGCGATCGAGAATGACGGCATCGCGCCGCTGGAAGCCTTCGGCGCGCTGGAGGCGTTCGGGCGGCCGTTGAGACACCTGGCCGGGAGCCATGCGGGGCTGGACGAGGCGGTCGGCAAATGCGTCGCCGCCGGGTTCGCGCCGATCTTTTTCGACCTCACCGGCAAGGTGCCGCTGCCGGTGGTCGGCTGTTTCGTGCCGCGCGACGTGGCCGGCGACAAGGGCCCTGGCAGCCGCTATTCCGCCGGCTTCGCCTGCCGTTTCGACGGGCATGAGGCGGCCTTGGCGGCGCTCCTGGAAGCTGTGCAATCGCGGCTGACCCATATTTCCGGTGCACGCGACGACATCGACCTGCCCGACTATGCGCCGTTCGCGCGCACCATCGCCGCCGCGCCCGCCGATGCGCCGACGATCGGCGCGTTCGCCGCAAAGTTTGCGACGCCCCACGAACCGACATTCGAAGCCGCCGCCGGGCTTGTCTGCCTGACCGGCGCGGAAGACATCTACGTCTTCCCGCTCTCGGGCGATGCGGAAGGCGTGCATGTCGTCAAGGTGCTGGTGCCGGGGCTGACGGCGGTGTTCGACGACGGGCTGGTGACCGCCGACGCCGGCATGATCGCCCGGCTGCTCGAGGGTTAAGGCGATGACGACGATCGTCTTCGCCGGCCCGAGCATTTTCGGCTTCGCGGCGGAAGAACGCGCCGGGCTCGACATAAGGCCGCCCGCCGCCTGCGGCGACCTGCTCGCGGCGGCGTTCGAGAAACCGGAGCAGATCGCGCTGATCGACGGCGTTTTCGAGAACGCGCCCTCGGTCTGGCACAAGGAGATACTCTACGCGCTCGCGGAAGGGATCGTTGTCTCGGGCGCCGCCAGCATGGGCGCGCTGCGCGGCGCCGAATGCGCGGCATTCGGCATGGTGGGGGTGGGCGCTATCTTCGAAGACTACTATAGCGGCCGGCGCAGCGCCGACGCCGACGTTGCCGTCACTCATGCGCCGGCGGAGATGGGTTTCCGGCCGCTGACCGAGGCGCTGGTCGACGTCGATGCGACGCTTGAGGCACTGCGCGCGGAGAATCTGATCTCGGAAGCCGAACTCGGCTCGCTGGGGATGGCCGCGGCGGGGCTGCATTTCAGTCGCCGAAGCTGGCCGACGATCCTTTTTGCGGCGGGACTTGCTGACGACCGGCGGGAGGCGTTGAGGCAGTTGCTGAAAACGGCAAGGCGGTCGCAAAAACAGGCCGACGCGCGGTTGCTGCTCGCCATGGTGCGCGACGGAACGATAGCCCGACCGGCGCATGCGATCACGCATAAGCGGCTGGCGCGGACGCCATTCCTGGAAAATCTGGTGGGCGAGATGCGGGCACGGGCAGCGACGCCTGCGAAGCTTCGATGACGACGGGGGCAGCCGCGCTGGTGCCCGATTGCGGCGGCGCCATCGAGGATATCGCCATCACCGTGGTGCCCGGCTGCTTCAGCGGCGATCCGCTGCTCGATGCGCTGCTCGCCGCACTCGGCAATTTTGCCGAAACGCTGCCCGGCGGCGTGCTCTTGCATGTACTGGGAACAGCGGCGACGCGAGGCAGGATCGAGCGCTGGCTGGACGGGCTCAGCCTTGCCTGCGGGACGCTTTTTGTCGAGGCCGGCTTGAGCGAAGCGGCCGACACGTCGGATTTCTGGACGCAGGACCCGCTGCTCGTCGTGCAGGGTGCTGGCGCCGGCAAATATCTGCGGCAGGATTGCGAGAATCCGGGCGACCATGCGCTGTGGTTGTCGCGCACTACCGGCATTCCGGTCGAAACGGCGGCGTTCCACCTTGCCGGCGGCAATCTGCTGGTCGGGCCGGATTTTCGGCTGACTGGTCAGGACAGCATCGACCTCACCCAGGCGATCATCGATCGCGAAGGCGGCACCGAGACGGCATTCGAGCGGCTATCGGCGATCGACGCGCGGCCGCTTTACGTCGCCGGCTACGGGTATGGGGAGCAAAAGAACGAAACGCCGCGCGCCGGCGTCTGGAACGATCCCTACCGGTTTCGCCAGTATGGCGGGCACATCGACAGGTTCATCGCGCTGACCGGGCTGAAAACCGCGGATGGGCGACCGAGAATCATGGTGGCGGACGCCATGCTGGGGCCTGGTGGGCGGGCGACGGAATTCGGCGCTATCGCGAAACGCCTCGATCAGACCGCCGAGCGGCTGGAATTCCTGGGCTTTTCGGTACTGCGCAATCCTGTGCCGTTCATGCCAACGATCGGCGACAGGCAGCTGAGGGCGCGGCTCTACAACAATGTGCTGGTGGAGAACGAGATCCGGAAAGGGCACTTGAGACCGCTGGTATGGCTACCCCATTATGGCAATGTGGAACCGGAGTTGGCGTCTTTTGACGCCGAGAACCGGAGGCTGTGGCACGGCCTCGGTTTCGAGCCGGTGCCGACCTACGGTTGGGGCAAGCTGACGGTCGCAATGGGCGCCATTCGCTGCGCGACCAAGGTCTTGAAGCGAAACACGGGAGCTTGCCCGGCAAGTTGATTTCCCGGCTTTTCCTGGAATTGCCGTCCCGGCGACGCCTTCCACTTGAGCGTGACCTTTTTCAAAAAGGCGATTTTCACATTTGGAATCATGCTCCTAAAAGCGCGACAAATTGTCCCGGACTGTGTATCATCGTCGTTGCAATGCAGGTCGCGTATCGCGTGGCCGGCCGTCTTCGACGGCACAAGCGTGGCTCGCGACCGCTCCGAACCCTAGGGAGAGAATGGTCATGGCAGGCTTTCACGTGATTGCAGGGGCTAGCGAGGAACTGGCCCACCCCACTGTGCGGAAAATCGGCGTCGCGGACTTGATCGACGCGCTACACAAGGGGTTCGACGATTTTTGGGAAAAGCCGTCCCATTATGTCTTCCTGTGCGTGATCTATCCCTTGGTCGGCGTCGTCCTTGCCGCCTGGACCTCGGGAAACAATGCGCTGCCGCTGCTGTTTCCGCTGATGTCCGGATTTGCGTTGCTTGGACCGTTCGCCGCACTCGGCCTCTATGAAATCAGCCGCCGGCGCGAAGCCGGGCTCGACAGTTCGTGGTGGCACGCGCTCGAAGTAAGGGAATCGCCGGCATTGCCGTCGATCGCCGCGGTCGGCCTGTTCCTGCTCGCTGTCTTCGTTGCCTGGCTGCTGACCGCGCAGTTCATCTACCAGTGGTATTTCGGCGAATCAGCACCCGCCTCGCTTGGCAGCTTCATCAGCGATGTGCTCAGCACGCAGCGCGGCTGGATGCTGATCATCGTCGGCAATCTGGTTGGCCTCGTCTTCGCGATCGTGGTGCTCGCCACCACTGTAATCGCCTTCCCGATACTGCTCGACCGCGACATCGGCGCTTATGACGCAATGTACACCTCGGCCCAGGCAGTGATTGCCAACCCCGTCACCATGGCGATCTGGGGGCTGATCGTCGCCGCGCTGCTGGTGATCGGATCGATACCGCTGTTCGCCGGGCTGGCGGTCGTAATCCCGATCCTTGGCCACTCGACCTGGCATCTCTATCGCAAGGTGGTCGAACCACCCGCACGTATCGGCAAATAATCCAAATTCGGATATGCAACCAAATCAGCCGGCTCTAAAAGCCGGCTGATTTCATTATTGTGGGCTCGAACGCGGTCGGGTCGCTAATCCCGGCACCTCTCGCTCGTTACGCGGACTGGTGAGAAGGCCGGTTTCGCGGCAAGGAGAACTGATTGATCAAGAAACTGGCCAGCTTCCTCAAACTGGACAGGCGAGCCGGATCATCCAGGCGGGCACGTCTCAGCTTGGACATGACCGATCTGGTGGTTTACGCCATCGGCGACGTGCATGGCTGCCATGACGAGCTTCTGGCGCTGGAGCGGAAGATCGTCGCCGACGCGGCGAATGTCGACGCCCGCAAATTGATCATCATGTTGGGGGATTATGTCGATCGCGGGCCTGCCTCCTCGCTGGTGATCGACCATCTGCTCGCCCCGCCGCCGGAGGGTTTTGAGCGCATCTGCCTTGCCGGCAATCACGAACTCATAATGCTGGAAGCTCTCGATGGAACGGTGAGCTTGAAGGAATGGACCGATCTCGGCGCTACGCCGACCTTACGCTCCTATGGCGTCGACTACGATCACCTGCGCCGGAGCCTGTCGCCGGACGAACAGTTGCATGTGATCAAGAGCACCATCCCGCCTGCGCATATCGCGTTCATGAGGTCGCTGCCGATCCTGGTCGATTCGCCGGAATACCTGTTCGTGCATGCCGGGATTCGCCCGGGCGTTGAGCTGAAAAAACAGCCGGATCACGACCTGGCATTCATCAGGTCCGATTTCTTCAACGGCGCCCACCTGCTGCAGAAATGGGTGGTGCACGGCCATACTCCGGTGGAGCGGGCGAGGCTCGAAGGGCGGCGGCTCAACCTCGACACCGGCGCCTTCCGGACCGGGCGGCTCACAGCCGCCCGCATCTGGGGGAACAAGGGGCGCATCCTTTCGACCTGACCGCTCCGCGGCGCGAGAACTCAGGCCTTGGCGCCGATCGACGACTGGTCGACGTAGTAGCCGGCGTATTTTTCGATGTATTGCTCGGAGCTGCCGAACGAACCATACCGGCCGAGCTGCTTCATGTCGGTCTTGTTGAGCACCAGGCCCAGCACCTTGGCCGCGATCTGCGGTTCGGCCTGCAGCACGGAGCGCACCAGCGCGCGCGGCGTCGCACCCCATTCGGTGACGAAAACGAAGCCATCGGCCATGTGGGCAAAAGCCTTGGCGTCGACAACCGGCGCCAGCGGAGGCAGATCGACAACGATGTAGTCGAATTTTTCCCGGGCATTCTCGATGATCTTGCGCATGCCCTGCGACGAGAGAAGCTCACTGGTGTGCGAAATGCGGCCGCGAACCGGCGCCGGCAGAATGGCCAGCCGCGTCTTACGGTCAACCTTCACCGCGCTCGGCCACGGCACCTCGCCCATGATAGCCTCGACAAGACCCTGTTCGGGCGCATTGGAGAGCATGCGGCTCAGGCCAGGATTGCGCAAATCGCCGTCGATCAACAGGGTCTTGGAGCCATTGGCGGCGAGCAGTCCGGCGAAATTCGCCGCGACGGTCGACTTGCCCTCATGCGGCAGCGCCGAGACCACGCCGATGACCCTGCTGTCCTTGCCCTGGAGAACCACGTCGCTGGCGATCCGTGCATTGCGCAGCGTTTCGGCGAAGGACGAACCCGGCGCATCGATCGCCACGCGCATGATGCTTTTGAAAGCCGGCTCGTCATCCCGCGGCTCGCCATTGTTCGGCTCCCGCTTATGCTTCCTGGCCTTTTCCAGCGCCGAGCCGCCGATGATCGGCAGATAGCCGAAGAATTTGAGGCCAAGCTCGGAGCGGACCTCGTCGCCGAGACGGAAGAAACGCTCGCGGAATTCCTGCAACGCGCCGATGCCGGCGCCGGCCATCAGACCAAGCACCATCGACAATGCCAATACCATCGTTTTCTTGGGACTTGACGGCGAAACCGGCACGCCGGCTTCGGAGATGACGCGTGCCTTGGCGATCGGGAAGGAGCGCTGCTGCGAGGCTTCCTCGTAGCGCGCGAGATAGGTCTCATAGAGCGTCTTCAGCGCCGCAGCCCTCTGCTCCAGATTGCGCAGTTCCACCAGCGCCTGGCTGGACTCGGATGTTTGGCCCGCAACCTTCTTGATGCTTTCGCGCAGCGAGGCTTCACGTGAGCGAGCAACCTCGTATTCGTTGCGATAGCTCTCCGTCAGTTGCGTCAGCTCCTGGAATATCTGGCGCGCCACGTCTTCCTGTTCGCGCCGCAGGCTGACCGCCTGGGCGTGGTCTTCGCCGAAGCGATTGCTGATCTCCTGCTCTCGCTTGCTGATGGAAAGGTATCGCGTCTTAAGAGCGTCGATGACCGAGTTTGCACCGACTTCCTTCGAGGAAATCGTCGCGTTCTTGACGGCGTTGACCTGGCCGCTGTCGACAATCGACTTGTACTGGGTGTAGCGCGCCGATGCACTCGCAGTATCGGCCTGGGCCAGGATAAGCTGGCTGTTGAGATCGGACAGTTGCTGTTCGGACATCAGTTCGCCGCGCGCCGCGGTAAGGCCATTCGCGGTCCGGAAACGCTCGACCTCAAGCGCCGCAGCCTGCGAATTGTCCCTGAGCTCGGTCAGCCGTCCCTGCAGCCACACAGTAGCCCGCTGGGTGGCGTCGAAATTGGCATCGAGCTGATCGGACAGATAGGCATTGGCATAGGCGCGCGTTATGCTGCCGGCGAGTTGGGGGACGTGTGAGGAGTAGGATACGTCGATCACGAAACTGCGGCCGACGCGCTCCACATTGAGCCCCTGCTGCAGCAGCGCCGCGGCCCGCTGCCGGCGGCTATTCTTGATCGCCGCCTCCGAGATTTCCGGACCCCAGAAGTCGAACAGGCCGACCACCGCTTTGATCCGCGATTTGAACCAACCGACCGGCGACTGCGGCGGGTTCATGAAAGCTTCGTTTTCGTCGAGTTTTTCGCGGTCGACCACCACGAGCGCAAGCCTTGTCGATTTCAGGATCTCGACTTCGGTCAAAAGATTGGCGTCGCTCTTCATGTTGCTGGCCGCCGTCGAAGCTTCTTCCTGCGCGAATTTGGTCAGGTTTTCGTCGAGCAGGATTCTGGTCGCGGCGGTGTAGCTGGGCGCCGCGAACATCAGGTAGACGACACCGAGCGCCAGGCCCACCGCAGCGCAGAGCATAACGACACGGATACGCCGCACCGCCATCTGGAAAAGCCGCTCCAGGTCGATGAACCCGTCCGGATCTGCGTTGCCGGCGGATGGGATCGCCAGCCTGCCGTTGATGGGAAAATTTCTTTGGTTCATCGATCTCGCCGAAAAAGGATATCCATTGTTACCCGCCAGGCGGGCTTAAAGTTTTGCGCTCCTCGCATCTCGACAGATGCGGGGTGCCCTAGTCGTGCGGCCCCTATCAGACACATGGGGCAACAATGCGTTCGTGGTTAGATCAGGGCCTCGAAGTGGCGTTCCGCGCCTTGCTCTTCGAAGCCCGGAACTGCCTCTCTCCCCGCAGACGTGGAGAGAGGCTGGATTCTCGGAATCAGGCGGCCTCCCGGCGGCTCTCGTAGGAAGAGACAATCTCCTTGATCGGCTCGAAAACCAGATCACCAATATCGGCGCGAGAAAGTGCGAAAGCCACATTCGCCTGGATGAAGCCCTCCTTCGAACCGCAATCGAAGGTGCGGCCCTCATAAGGATAGGCGAAGAACTCCTGCCGCGCTGCGAGCTTCAGCATCGCGTCGGTCAGCTGGATCTCGTTGCCCGCACCGCGCTCTTGCGTGCCCAGAATGTCGAATATCTCCGGCTGCAGGATGTAGCGGCCGTTGATGTAGAAGTTGGACGGCGCAGCGGCCGGCGCCGGCTTCTCCACCATCGACAATACCGAAAAGCCGTTGCCTACGCTGGCGCCCTTGCCGACGATTCCGTATTTGCTTGTCTCCAGCGGATCGCATTGTTCGACCGCGATCGCATTGCCGCCGCCGACCTTGTCGTAGAGCTCCATCAGGCCGGCAAGGCAGCCGCGCGGGCCGAACGACACCATGTCCGGCAAGAGCAGGGCAAAAGGATCGTCGCCGATGATGTCGCGCGCGCACCAGACGGCGTGGCCAAGTCCGTGCGGCGATTGCTGGCGGGTGTAGCTCATCGAGCCAGCAACGGGCAGCATGGTTTCCAGCGAGGCGAGCTGCTCGACCTTGCCGGAGCGGGTCAGCGTGCCGAAGAGTTCCGGCTGGACGTCGAAATAATCCTCGATCGCCGTCTTGTTGCGGCCGGTGACAAACACGATGTGCTCGATGCCTGCTTCGAGCGCTTCGTCGACGGCATATTGCACCACCGGGCGATCGACGATCGTCAACATCTCCTTCGGCATGGATTTGGTTGCCGGCAAGAAGCGGGTCCCAAGTCCGGCAACCGGTATCACTGCTTTTCTGACCTTTTTCATCGCACATCCTGTTGAGATTGTACCCGCCCACCCAAATCCAGTTTTTTGTTTTCCGCATCGTCGGCCTGTCGGCTCGACTGCAACAGCGGAGCGATACGCCGAAGGCGCGCCGCGATCGGCATTTTCAGATGCCTGAGCGCCACCGGATCGCGGAATGCCGCGACTACCGCCTTCAGCGGCGACCGTGCCTTCAGATGATCGACAAGCGCCAGGAACGACGCGGCCTCCTCCAGGCTGCGCGTTCTTTTCGCCTGCGCCGCCTGTGCCGAGGCATCCAGTTCGTGATCGCGAAGAAATGCCGCGTCGGCGGCGAGCATCGCCTGCACGTGGTGCAGTTCGAGCACCCGCGAGATCGAACCGTCGCGAACGTGGTAGACATAGCCGGCAATGGGCTCGACGACGCAGCGGCCCCCCTTGGCAAGCGCCGAGGCGAGTAAAATGTAGTCCTCGCCGATACGCAGCGCCTCGTCATAACGCAGGCCATGAAATTCCAGAAATTGCCGCCGGAAAACCGGCTTCATATAGCCGAAGGAGAAGGTCGATCTCGAACATGATGTTCGATGCGATGAAATCCGGCCAACGAGATTTCGGGAGTTTTTGCCAGCAAAGCTTCCGGAAACATCGTGGTGCGAAGGACTTCGCCATCTTTTGCCACTTCGAGATTGTCGACCGCTACCGCGGCACCCGCCGCTTCGGCGCGCCCGATCAACCGGGCAAGACGATCCGGAAGAACGGCGTCGTCAGAATCGAGCACCGCAATCCAGCGCCCTCGCGCGGCGGCCAGTCCCACGTTGCGGGCGCCGCCAGGCCCGCTATTCCGGGCAAGCGTGATGACGCGAACCGCCTCTTCTGGGAAAGCGCGCGCGATCTCCGCCGTGCGGTCGCTCGAGCGGTCGTCGGCGACGATCACCTCTACACTGACCTCCCGCTGGGCCAAGGCACTGTCGATGGCGCGCGCGATCGTCTCCTCGGCATTGTAGGCGGCGATGACGAAGGTGACGTCCGGCTGGGGGGCGATCATCGTGTGGTCGACCCCAATTGGCCATAGAGCTGGATTTCGCGGATGCCGGCCAGCCCGCTGACCACGCCGGCATGCATGATGCCGCGCAGCAGATAGCGATTGCGGTGCCCTGGAGAGAACACGGTCAGCGCCGCGAAGCCGAAACAATAGGCGGCCTTGCCGGTGGCAAGAACGACGTGGCCGATCGTGGCGATCCCGGAGGACTTGTCGATGACCAATCGGCCATGCGTCTGGCCGACGCGGAAGCGGCGCTTGGCCAACCAGGAAAAGCGCGCGCGATTTTCCGGAACGGGTTCGAACGCCCAGGCTTCCGGTGCGAAGGCTATATGGCCGCCGGCTTCGTAGAGCTGTGAGAAATATTCGGTGTCTTCGCCGCCGGTGCGGCCAAGTGCCGAGTTGAAACGGCGCCCCCACACACTGGAAGAAGCACGGCGCAAAAGCACGTTGCCGGTGTAGCCGGTGCGGATTTCGCCGCGCACCCAGACCGGGCGCGTCGAATGGAAATCGCCACGCTTCATCCAGGCCGGGCACGCCATCGGTATAGTAGGCGCGCACGGGGCCGAGCACGGCGTCAGCCCCGGTTTCTTCGGCCACGCCCAGCAATTCAGACAGCCATTCGGCCGAACAGGTCGCGTCATCGTCGAGATAGGCAAGGAAATCGCCGGAACCGTTATCGAGGCAGGCGTTGCGGGCGATCGATATGTTCGATTCCGGGCAGTGAACATAGAGGATTTCGAACGGGATCTCCGCGCGCAGCTGGTTGACGCGCTCCCTGGCACTTGGCGTGGTGTCGTTGTCGGCGACGATCACCTTAACCGCCACGCCCGCCGGCACCTTGAGCCCCGCGACAGAGCGCAACGTGTCTTCGAGTTCGCTGCGGCGATAGGTGCAGATGCCGATGTCGACCCGCAGTCTTGGCGCTTCGCCGTCCGAAAGCCGGCTCATGGCGTGGTGCTCCGTTTGCGGAAATCCAGCAACTGCATCCAGAACCCCGCCGACCAGGCGAGATGCATGACCATCGCCGAAAACGCGGCCAGCGGCCCATAGGGATTGCGATGACCGACCGCCATCCAGATGCCGTATCCGACGCAGGCGGCCATCCAGACGCCGGCCGGCACAAAAGCCGCCCAGCTGAGGAAGGCGAGCGACGCGCCTGCCACCACCGGCGCTACCATCAGCGGCACCATCTGGCGGAGTTTTGGAAACGCCCGGTGCTTCAGGATGTTCTTGGCACGGCCTCGGCCGTAATTGAGATATTGGCGGAAAAGACCGCCAACGGAGGCGCGCGGATAATAAGTCATCACGGTCTTGTCGGTCATCCAGATGCGGTAGCCGGCGGCGTTGAGCCGATAGTCGAGCTCGGCATCCTCGTTGTGGCTGAAGCTCTCGTCATAGCCGCCGACCGCGCGGAAAGCGGCAATGGACATCAGGGCGTGATGACCGTGGTCGGTCCAGTGGCCCTTGGCGCCTTGCCGATGTTTGGAACCACCATTGCCGAGCCGCGAATTCTGGGCGACGGCGGTCGCCTTCTGGAAGAGGCCGAAGCCTTCCGTCGCCATCGCCACCACCACAGAATCGGCGCCGGTGACGATTGCCTCCTCGACCAACCGCTCGCAATAGCCGACCGGATAGTCGCCGTGCGCGTCGATGCGGATGAAATAATCGTAGCCGTCACCGAACTTCTCGACGGCAAGATTGATTGCCGCGCTCTGGATCTTCTTCTCGTTGTGAAGCAGGGCCACGTGACGGTTCTTCTCGGAAATTCGCTTGACGATCTCGCGGGTCCCGTCGCTGCTGCCGCCGTCGGCGATGACCAGCTTCATGTCGAGCAGCTCGGCGGCGGCGCCAAGCCGCTCGAGCAGCATGCCGATGTGGCTCGCCTCATTCAGGCAAGGAATGATCGCCAGACAACGTTTGTTCGCAGCAGGGGTGTCCATGGTTATCGGATCGCCTTTTGCCTGTCTCATGCGGCCACCTGTAGCGAAGCCGCTTGCGGCAACCCACCGGCCAGCCCCTGCAACCGTTCGACCAGCGTACGGCAGTCATTCTCGTCGCAAATCCAGCTTTTCGGATCTTGCTCCGCCACTGAACGCGAAAGGCCGAGATAGGTTTCACTGTCCATGGCGCCGATCGACGAAATCAAGGCGTCGGCAGAAGGTTCCGCGAGCCGGACGCCAATGCCGCGGCGGGCAAGCAGGCGGCCGGTCTCGACATCGCGCATCGCGATCGGCACGGCGCCGTGGCGACAACCCTCGTAGAGCCGGTTGGGCAAAAGCCAGCTGGAGTTCAGCCCTTCCTCGAAAAAATCGATCGCCCAGGAAAAATGGATGTCCCGGTAGATATCGGCGAGATCTTCCGGATTGCGGTAAGGACCGTTGAACTCCATGAAAGGCTCGGCGGCGACGAAACCATCGAAACCGTCGAATTCCGAATAGGCCGGCCGCCCACGCAGGACAATCTGGAACCGACCCTCCATGCGACGGGAAAATTCAGCCAGAAGCCTGAGCGAGCGGTGGCAGCGGAGCGCGCCGAACCAGCCGATTTTCCATGGTGTTCCCGGCTCGGGAGCCAGCGCTGGCGATGCCGGCGCATTGACCCCGCCGAGCGAAAGAACCTTGTTTTCCAGCAGTACGACCGGTGCATCCATCTGTCCGAACGGCGCGAAGTAATTTTCGACGAAAGCCGGAGAGCTGGTGAGGAGAAGGCGGGCCTTGCGGCCAAGCAGTTTTTCGGCGCGGCGCAGCGCCTTGCCAACGGCATCTTCGCGCAACAGCAGCCGGTGAATGTCGAGGCATTCATAGGCGATCGGCACACCGCCGCCGAACAGCGCGTCGGCACGGCTTGCTAGGGCCAGCATTTCGAGGTTGCGTCCAATGATGATATCCGGCCTCGGCACGCCCTTGAGCTTTCCGGCGAGCGAAAAGGCGGCCTGGCCGACAGCCTTCAAACGCTGCGCGAACCTGCCATCGCGGGTCATTCCCAAATCGATAGGGATCAGGCCCTCGACAAGCGCCAGCGTGTTGTCGCCGCGCCGGAAGCCTGCCAGCGTCACCGATGCGCCACCCGCCTGCAGCATCAGCACCCGGCGGCGCACTGCAGGGTCGGCGAGATCATGAACAAAGTACAGAACGTGCAGCATAAAAGCTTCCGCGTCTGGCCCCTCAGAGAGGCTATTACAAGTTCTGCTGCACTGCAACAAAATATGCTGCAGCGTAGCAATCTTCCCGATGGGACCGCCTCACGTGAGCAAAGCTCAAGCCTCGGAGCGGTCCCGCGATGTGATCGTTATTGCGAAGCGTTCAGCTCCACCTTGCAGGCGACCGATTCCGGGAAACTGGCATTTCTCGCCAGGCGCGGTGAAAGCGACGCGATCGATTTCCGCGGTTACGGGGGCGCCAGGATCGGCGAACGCACCCATCCAGGACTTCAACGTGTCGCTACCCCACAGGCTGAGATAGATTTTCGAATTGTGGCTCGGCAACTTCGCGGGGTCGGTTTCTTCATGGACGAGTTCGCCGTTCAGGTACCAGCGAATGCGATCCTTTTCCCAGACGAAGGCATAGTCGTTGAAACCCTGGTTGGCGCCGCCGGCGACATCGACGAGTTTCTCGCCGCCGACGCTCTTGCCGTCCACATACTGGTTGAGTTGGACCTTCGATGGGTCCTTGCCAAGCACCTCGAAGTCGATTTCATCGTGCGGCTGCTTGTGCACCGGGCCAATATAGCTGAAAAATCCGGTATTTAGCCCAGATCCTGCCGCGGCCTTGAAACGCGCCTCGTAGACGCCGTAGCCGAAGCGCCGGTTGGTCTGGATCTCGCCGCAGACATAGTCGCGCCCCTTGAGACTTTGCTTTGCAAAGCCGAGCTTGACGGTGCCATCGGAAACCGAGACCTGGTCCTTGGACCATGTGCAATTCTGATGATCGCCATTCGTCCAGCCATCGGAAACAAACCAGCGCTTCCTGTTGAGTTCGTCGAAATTCTCAACAAAGGATTTCGATTTGGCGGTCTCCTCGGCATGGCCGGGCGAGGTTGCCGTCACGGATACGGCCATGATCGCGCACGCGCCCACCAACAGGTGCCTGATCAACGTGCGGGTCGAAATTTCCGGTCGCGTCGGAACAATCGGGACAAAAATCACGTGGTCCTTCACCTCGTCTCCTGACTGCGCTCAAGCGCGGTCGTTTCGGTCAGTGCGAATGTTGCGCTGCACTACGACAGGTAGGAGATCAGAATGTGACGCCCGATCATAATCCTCTTACAACCAAGGTAACTTTTTGTGAGCGAGCGTTAACGCGAGAGATTTCCGGACTCAGTATCAGGGCGCGCGGCGGTATCGATCTCCGCTACGAAAGCGTCCAGTCTAACAAGCATTTCATCGACAAAGGCGTTCTGGCGGTCGAGTGCTGCAATGCGGCGGGAATAGTTGATCAGCGAACTGGTCAGGTCGTCGATACGCGCCGAGATTCCCGTATTGCCGCGCCCGTCCTCGTAAACCTGCTGCGAAAACGCTGCGTCGGCGGAGGCGGCTTCGTAGCGGTTCTGAAAGCCGGCCTTCTCGCTCGCGAGTTCCGCACCGAGATCCAGCAAGACCTGCCGCAGCTTCTGCATGCGGGCTGCGTCGGTCTGCCGGTCGCGATCGGGACTTCTGGTTCGAAAGCCTAGCATCGTGATGTCTTTCTTTGTTGGCTCAGGCCGCGGACCGCTCGCGTCCCTTGTCGGAACTGTGCCAGTTCCATGCCGTTTCGATGATCGAGGTCAAATCATAACGCGGCTGCCAGCCAAGAACAGATCGAGCCTTGCCGTTGTCGGCGACGAGCATCGGCGAATCGCCTTCCCGGCGCCCCACATATTCCACCGGAAAATGCTTGCCGGACACCATCTCGATAGCGACCAAGCAGTTCCTTCACCGTGGTGCCGTCGCCGGTACCAAGATTGAGCGCAGTGCTCGCACCGCCATCGAGCAGATGCTGGACCGCCCGCGTATGCGCGTCCGCCAAATCCATCACGTGGATGAAATCGCGGACGCAGGTGCCGTCTCGCGTGTCGTAGTCGTTGCCGAACACCTTGAAATCCGAACGCCTGCCAAGTGCTGCCTCGATCGCCAGCGGAATGGCGTGCGTTTCCGGCGAATGCCATTCGCCGATGCGCCCTTCGGGGTCGGCGCCGGCGGCATTGAAATAGCGCAGCACCACCGAACGGAAATTCTCGTAGCTGTCGAGATCGCGCAAGCATCTGCTCGACGATGAGCTTGCTGCGCCCGTAAGGGTTGATCGGCTCCTGGCGGATGGGTCTCATCCATGGGGATCGCTTGCGGCAGGCCATAGGTTGCGCAGGTCGACGAAAAGACCAGCTTGTCGATTCCGGCGGCCTGCGCTGCCGACAGCAGGGTGAGCGTGCCGGCAACATTATTCTCGAAGAAGCCGGTCGGGTTGCGCACCGATTCGCCGACCTCGATGAGCGCGGCGAAATGAACGATAGCGACAGGCTTGTATGCCTCGAACACGGCATCCAGCCGTGCGCGGTCGCGGATGTCGCCGCGCTCAAGCGGCCCCCATTTCACGAATTCGGCGTGGCCGTTGCTCAAATTGTCGTAGACGACCGGCGTAAATCCCTTGTTCGCGAGATCCAGGCACGTGTGAGAGCCGATATAACCGGCGCCTCCGACAACGAGTATATTGGTCATTGATGGGATTCCTCTCGGTGTTGGAACCAGGACTATGTGAGGCCGATGCTGGCCCGATCTGAATTTCAATACATGTTGGCCAATAGGATTAGACCTACGGCGCAGGGATCAGCGGTCGCCCATGGACCAGTTCATGCTTCGTCAGCACAAGAATGGCATGGCTGGGGCCGCAGGCACGACTGCCGATGATGCAAAGCTGCCGGCCAGAATCGGCAGGGCGACAAACTTCAGCCCGAATGTGCTGGTCTTGGAACGCGCACTCCAGCCGACATGGTTTGTCACAGTTTTCAGGTTAATGGCAGGCGGCATGGATATGCACCGTTTGTCTTTGGAGCGGAGCTTTGCAATCATCTGGCGGTCGAGACGGCCACCGACCGGAGCGAGAACGAGAGCCTCGGCGCTCTCTTAAAATTCACGAGGCGCGAAAAAATGGCAAATTGCAGTGTTGTGATCCCCTACTACCAAAAGGAGCCGGGAATCCTGCTTCGCGCGCTGAAATCGGTGTTCTCGCAATCCTATCGCGACTTCCATGTCATCATCGTGGACGATGCCTCGCCGCTGCCGGCGGACAAGGATCTCGAGACGCTTATCGCTCGAAGAGCGAGCCTCGATTACCGTTATAAAACAACCGAATGGCGGCCCGGGCGCTGCCCGCAACACCGGGCTCGACCATATCGCCGAGGGAACCAGGTTTGCCGCATTTCTCGACTCCGACGACGAGTGGACCCCCGACCACCTGAAGAATGCCGTCGAGGGCATGTCACTTTTTGATGCGGACTGTTACTGGGCTTCGATAACCGGCGGCGAAGACTTCCATTACCATTTCGGCATGGCGGCGCTTGCCGACATCGACGACGGTCAACCGGCTTTCCGAGACGCCGCCCTACATGGAAGTCGCCGACCTTGCCGGCGCGATGCTGAAGAACTGGAGCTTCATGCATCTCTCCTGCATGGTGATCGGCGAGGCACTCTTCCGCAAGGTCCGCTTCGAGGCAGCACTCAGGCTGGCGGCGGAGGACGTGCTGTTCTTCTACGACTGCGTGCGTGCGGCAAAACGCTCGATCCTGTGCGACAGCGTCGGCGCGACGCGCGGCGAAGGCATCAACATCTTCCACGGCATGGACAGCGATTCGCCGCTGTTCCTGAAACAGCAGTTCAACACCTGGGTGGCGCTTGACCGGCTGGAATCGCGGTTTCCGCATGGGCCGAACGACATCGCGTCGATCGAACATTACAAGAAAACCGCGCGTGACCAGGCCCTGTGGAGCCAGATGCGCCTGGTGCGCCGCCGCAAAAGCGCCGCAATTCGGCTTGTCTGGCGGAATGGGCCTGGAAGGACCCGCGCATCCTGCGCAACGCGCTGGAACTGGCCGCCGGCAAGATTCTCCGGCAAGGCGAAACCAGGACCGGAAACCGCGGCCCGCAAGCAAAATCATTGAGAACGCAGCTGCCCGTTGAAGGCGGCTTCGACGCTTCGGTCAGACAAGAGGCACCTTCATGACCCCGTTCTACTGGGAATCCGACCACGGCAATTTCGGCGACGACCTCAACCTCTGGCTCTGGGACTTTCTTGCTGCCGGGTTTTCGCGACGTTCACCCGACGTGCTGCTTGTCGGGGTCGGTACGGTGCTGAACAGAGCGCTTGCTTCCGGAGGGCGGGAAAAAACTCGTTATCGGCAGCGGCTTCGGTTATGGCGAGTTGCCTGACGTGAGCGACAAAGAGGTATGGGACATACGCGCGGTGCGTGGCCCCAGGACAGCGGAGAAGCTCGGCATCGACCGCGAACTCGGCATTATCGACCCGGCCGTGATGGTGGCGGAAATGCCGGAGTTCCGCGATCTGCCGAAGACGAACAAGACCATCTTCGTGCCGCACTGGGAATCGACCATCGGCAGCATCTGGCCGTCGGTCTGCCAGACGGTTGGCGTCACCTATGTCGACCCACGCGGCGAGGCGAAGGCTGTGATCAAGGAGATTGCACAGTCGGAACTGGTGATCGCTGAATCGATGCATGCGGCGATCCTGGCCGACGCATTCCGGGTGCCGTGGGTCGCGGTGACGACCTCGCAGGAGATCAACGGTTTCAAGTGGAGCGACTGGGCCGAGACAGTCGAGGTCGACTATAGCCCGAAGCAAATCCCGGTGTCGTCGCGCAACGAAGCGATGCACAAGGGTGCGCGTTTCTGGGGCGTGCGTTTCGAGAACAGATGGCGGGCCGTAGAAGATCCGAACAAGCGCGGCGGCGAAAGCCTGGTGATGACCAAGGCGGAGCCTCGCCAATCGGCTGTCCGCTCGATGGCCAAACAGGTGCTGGCGGCGCCCGCGGCACTAGCGTTGCGGCAGGCAAGCAGGACGGCACCGCAGCTGAGCAGGGATACGGTGCTTGCCGACCGCAAGGACCGCTTCCTCGAGGTAATCGCCGGAGTGCGGCGCGATTATCTCTGAGCGGCGTTCGACGGCTGCAGCAGATAGCGAAGGCCAACAG
This sequence comes from uncultured Alphaproteobacteria bacterium, assembly GCA_963763895.1. Taxonomy (GTDB): domain Bacteria; phylum Pseudomonadota; class Alphaproteobacteria; order Rhizobiales; family Rhizobiaceae; genus Neomesorhizobium. The sequence continues at coordinate 315,302 of CAVXQC010000008.1, forward strand.
CGTTTGCCGGCGCGGACGTGCGGCTTCCGCCGAGCGCCGCGAGTTTGTCGGATGCTATGCCGGCAACGATCGCCGGCAGCGCCTTCGGGTTTTTCAGCGCATGGAGCCGCAGCCGCCGCGAACCCGGCATTCGCCTTGACGTCAAGGAAGCGCCTTAGTTCGTACTTCGCCCGGATATGGCTTTCATGCTGGCGCAACACGGCCGCCGCTTGCGGCGACAGGTCCGGCGAAGCCAGGATCGACCGATCCGCTTCGTAAAGGCGCTTCAGGTCGTTCGTTCGGTGACGACCGCTTAGTGAATTGGGCCGCACCACGGCCCCGTAGCCGCAATGGTGAATGACCTTGTATCGGGCACCCTTTGCAAGTGCGCGGGCATAAAGATCGTAGTCCTCGCCCAGCCGCATTTCGTTCCGGTAGGCCAACCCATGCGCGGTGAGAAACGAACGGCGCATCACCGGTTTCAGAAAACCGATTTCGCCGCGCTCAGCGCCGCGCCTGGAAATGTTGCCTTCTACGAATCCGGAAAGGTCGAGGAAGAATGGCTGGGTAGCGAAATCGCTGAATGTCTCCATTCGTGGGTTGCGGACGACCTTCGTGGACGAAGACGATGTTGTCGGCAATGAAATCCCAGTCGTCGCTGTCCAGAAGATTGCGGAAGCGCCCTTCGAGGAAAAAATCGTCCGCGTCGAGGATGCTGATCAGCGGCGCGCGCGAGGCGGCGATCGCCTGGTTCCTGGCGAAGGAAGGCCCCTGGTTTTGCTCGAGCCGGATGATCTTCAGGCGGCCCGAGCCATCACCGCCGCGTTTTGCCGCCTCGACTGTGTCGTCTGCCGACCCGTCGTCGACAACGACGACCTCGGCAACCTCGGGTTCGCGCAACGCCGATCCTACCGCTGCTTCGATCGTGGCCGCTGCATTCATGGCGGCGATGATGACGCAAACGCCGTTTTCTTCCGGAGAAACCAAATCGCACCTTTGCCGCCCGCCGAAGCGCGACGCCCGCTCTCGTTTGCCAGCATGGAGCACCGTAGAGGAACCGACGCTCGAAGCGCCAGCATCAAACCCGAGAGTGCGGCGGATTTCTGTCCGCTATGACCAAAGACCAACAGATGCGGCCTTTGATCGCTCTTATCTGGTCAGAAGTGACGGGGGCGTTCGGCACCGGACAGCGGCCGGACCTTGCTGCCGGATTTCTCGTCGGCGGGATTTGCGGCGCGACGCTGCTCGCCTGATCCTGTTTCTTATCCTTGCCGCGCCAGACCAGGAACAGCACGGCGACGAAATAGCCAAGCTGGATCAGCACCGCGCAAAGCAGTGTCTGGATGAAGGTGGTCCAAACCGACAGGGTCGCGACATAGGTAGCGATTGCGAAGACGAACAGCACGCCAAGCATGCCCAGCAGAAAGCGCGGGAGCGACATATCGGCGCTACCCTACGCGAAAAAAGTCGTTAAGCGATATCATCCCCAGAATGCCTCCCCATTCAGGCATACACCTGTTTTGTCCAATCAGCGCACCCCGCAAAGAACTGATTGGAACTTTCGTGGCCCGAGGTCAAACATAAGTCGCGGGCAGGACGAATATATTGGACCACGCCACGCCACGCAACACATGTGGAAATCTTATGGCCTCTTCATTCGATCCTGTCAGTGAAATCGAATTCATACGCATATTGCGGCGCAACCAAAAACAACGCGAAGCGAGCGAACTCTCGGTTACGCCGATATCCGATATGGTCGAATTGTCTAACTTTATTCGAATATTTTTCTAAAAATTACAAAACTTAACTTCAAATAAATAAGTATTCTTAGCACTACTTAGAATAAATTCTCTCCGATATTTTGAACATACCAGCAATATACAGAGAATTAGCTGTGTCATAAGACAGACATCATTGTTACGTTTTGTATCAGCCGGTCACAAAATATGAATCATATACCTGTATCGGCCAAACTTTCATCGCAAATGTAAAGCGTTTATGTCGCCCGCATCAAACTGCATGTTGCAGCGCACAATTTTTCTGGTACGTTATGTCAATCCTTCGATCCACTGGAGCCGCGTCATGAAGAATGCCGCCAGAATGGCCAATCTGAGCTACTCTGACCAAACGGACACGAGAGGTCATCCGCCGATCGGCGGTGCCCTGAAGCGCGGCTTCGACATTGTCGGTGCGGCTGTGGGGCTGACGCTCCTCAGCCCGCTCTTCCTGATGATCGCACTGTTGGTGAAATGCTCCGACGGCGGCTCCGTTTTTTACGGGCACCGGCGGGTCGGCCGCAACGGGGAGTTCTTCCATTGCCTGAAATTCCGCACCATGGTCCCGAACGGCGACAAGGTGCTGGCAGCCTATTTCAGCAGGAACCCGGAAGCCCGCGCCGAGTGGGCAGCAACCCGTAAACTGCAAAACGATCCGCGGGTGACGCGTGTCGGTGCTGTGCTTCGCAAACTGAGCCTCGACGAACTTCCGCAGATCCTCAACATCCTGCGTGGCGAGATGAGCATCGTCGGGCCGCGCCCGGTGGTTGCGGACGAATTGGAAATGTATGGCGGTGCGGCGGACTATTACCTGAAGTCGCGCCCCGGCCTTACAGGTCTGTGGCAGGTAAGCGGCCGCAATGACGTCTCTTATGAGACTCGCGTGGCCTTTGACCGCCACTATGTCGAGAACTGGTCGCTCGCGGCCGACGTCCGCATCATCCTGAAGACAATCCCGGCGGTCTGCCTTTCGCGCGGCAGCTACTGAGCGCCGCGCATAGCGATCGCGATGCCGCGGCAATCGGGACCCGGCCATTTCGGAACAGGTATAGATGACAGAACACACGACACGCCAGGCATTGCAGGGCCCCCGCCTCATTTGGGCGGGCCTTTCGCTTTTTGCGGGCCTTTTCCTGCTGCCATTGAGCGCGGAAGCCGCGGAATACCAGCTCGGCGTCATGGACAAACTGAGAATCCGCGTCGTCGAATGGCAGACCGCCGAAGGTACGTTTCGCGATTGGGCTGCGATCAGCGGTGACTACACAGTCGGCCCGTCGGGTAAGCTGTCGCTGCCTTTCATCGGCGAGACGCCGGCAGCCGGCAAGACAACCGCCGAAATCGCGGAAACAATCGGCGACCGACTGCAACAGAAATTCGGCCTTCTCGACCGCCCCGACGCTTCTGTCGAGCTCGCGGAATACCGGCCGATCTTCATTGCAGGCGATGCGCAGACGCCGGGGCAGTATCCGTACGGTCCCGATCTCACCGTCCTCAAGGCGGTCAGCCTCGCCGGCGGATTGCGGCGCGCTTCCGAAGGCAATCAAGGGGTTGAACGCAATTTCATCAATGCCGACGGAAATCACCAGGTCTATGTCGACGAACGCAACAGGCTCTACGCCAAGCGCGCGCGGCTTCTTGCGGAAATTCAAGGCAAAGAGCAGATCGAAACGCCGAAGGAATTGCAGGATGTGAAGGATGCCGCAGCCTTGATGGCTGAGGAAACGCTGATCAAGCAAGCGCGCGAAAAGCGCATGCGCCTGCAACTGACCGCGATCGAGGATCTCAAGAATCTGCTGCAGAACGAAATCGTCTCGCTCGAAAAGAAGTCGTCGACACAGACGCGGCAAGTCCAACTGGCACGTGATGAATTGAAGGGTATCGGCAACCTGGCCGATCGCGGGCTGGTGGTGAATTCGCGCGTGCTGACGATCGAGCAGAAAATTGCCGACATGGAAAGCAAGATCCTGGATATGGACACTGCCGCGCTCCGCGCCAAGCAGGACATCAACAAGGCCGTCCAGGACGCTACCAATCTCGGCAACGACCGGGATGCGGAACTGGCAGTGCAACGTCAGCAGGTCGAGGCCGACATCGCCGGCCTGACGCTGAAGATCGAAATGTACCGGGGCCTGATGGCGGAAGCGCTGTCGAAGGCACCGGAAGTGGCGGCAAGGCGCGCCGCCGCCAATATGTCTCCTGTGGCAACCTTTACCATCGTCAGAGGGCAGGAAGGCAAAACCACCGAAATCAAGGCGGATGAGAATACGCCGGTGCTGCCGGGCGACGTGATCAAGGTCACCGTTGCCGGGCTGCCGCCAAGCGACGAGAGCCCCATCTCGATGGAATCGGATTGAGGCTCCAACTTATTGATTGGGAGCATGATCCCGGAAAAGCCGGCCACGTTTCGGGATCATGCTGCAGCCGTCGACCGTCAGGCCCGTTATCATGAAGATCGCAAAATCGCTGCTTGTCAGTCCCGGACAGAATTTCTGGTTCGGCATCGCTGCACTCACGATTTCGATCTTCGTGTTCGCCTACTCGGCACGCTTCGGCCAGATTTCGATCCTGGCCTACTACGGGCTTTGGCTTCCGCTGGTGCTGGTCAACTATCGGCAGGTGCTGGGCAACTACGCCAAATACTGGTGGATCATCGGTTTCGGCCTGTTTGCCTGCCTTTCCATATTCTGGTCCGACGCTCCCGGAGTGACAGCCCGCGCCAGTGTGCAATACCTCTCGCATGTCGTCTGCGCGCTGATCGTCGCCCGCACCATCGACATCCGTACCCTCACGCTTGGGTCGCTTGCCGGGATTTTCCTGGTCGTGATCTATTCGCTGTTGTTCGGCGTCTACCATTACGACCCGATCGACGGGACCTACAGTTTCGTCGGCGCGTTCTCGTCCAAAAACCAGCTCGGTTTCTATGGATCACTGGGAGTCTATTTCGCCTTTGCGGCGCTTTTCATTCTGCACATAAGGGGGCTCTGGCGGCTGATGGCGCTGACTGTTGGCGTGATCTCCTGCTACGCGCTCTTCGCGTCGCAATCCGCCACATCGATTATCGCCACTGCAATCACGCTGGCGGCCAGTGCCTGCATCGCGCTTGTGCTGATGCTTGCGCCGCAAAGTCGGAAAATGCTCTTCCTCATCGCCGTACTGATGCTTGCGGTCTGTATAGCGGGCGCGCTGAATGCCGGCGCCATCGACTTCGTGCTGGGAGCATTCGGCAAGGACGCGACACTGACCGGACGGACCTATCTTTGGTCGGAAGGAATGCGGGCTGTCGAAGGCGCACCGTTTGTCGGCGTCGGTTATCAGGCCTACTGGGTTCAGGGTTTTTCCGAAGCCGAACGCTTGTGGGAAGAATTCTACATACCAACCCGCGCCGGCTTCCACTTCCACAACACCTATATCGAAGCGTTGGTGGAACTTGGCTATGTCGGGCTGGTGCTGATCGCGGTGACGATCGTCGGCGTTGTCGGCGGGCACCTGAAGCGCCTGCTGACTGAGCGGCGCAGCGACGAATCATTCCTGCTGCTCGGCGTCGTATTGATGCTGACTATCCGCTCCTTCTTCGAAGTCGACGTCATGCACCCCTACGCGATCGGTTCGTTCCTGCTCTACTATTGCGCGGGTCTCCTGGCGACGAAACAACCGCAGCCCATCCCGGTACCGGTGTTCAGCCGCGTAGAAACCCGGTTTGGCAAAACCTCAAGGGTTTAAGAAACGGATGTCGTCTGCAACTCCCGCTTGCATCCGCTGTGACATGACGGGCCCGTGCGGCTCGGCTGATCGCTGGAACAGGACGGTTCAACGTCGATGAACAAACTCTACGGCATCCAATATCTGCGCGGATTCGCGGCGCTCGCGGTTGTCGTTTTCCACGCTGCGGAGCGGACCGGTCATCATTTCGCAATTGGTGCGGCCGGTGTCGATGTATTCTTCGTCATCAGCGGCTTCATCATGTGGGTCATCGCGGACGGGAAACCGCTTACGCCGGCCAAGTTCATGGCCGACAGGCTGAAGCGCATTGCGCCGCCCTACTGGATTGTCACTACCGTTATGATCGCTGGCGGACTGGCCGGCCTTTTCCCAAATCTCGTCGTCACTTGGGAACATGCGATCGGCTCGTTCTTCTTCATTCCCCACCATGCGCCGGGCAAAGACCAGATATGGCCGATACTCGTCCAGGGCTGGACGCTCAACTATGAGATGTTCTTCTACGCGATCTTCGCCCTCACCCTGTTTCTGCCGCGCAAACTGCGACTGTCATCGATGACCGCCGTCTTCGGCGCGTTGACGGCGACCGGCATTTATCTCCAACCGGAAGGCGCCCTGCTTGCCACCTATACACGGCCGATCATGTTGGAATTCCTGGCTGGCGCCTTCATCGGCAAATGGTGGCTCGAAGGCAAATTTCCACCCACGGTTTTCGGCGTTGTGGCGATCCTCGCATCGCTGGGGGGATTTGCGCTGATCGCCATCACCAGGGCGGGTTTCGACGAACTCGTTTGCGGGCCGCTCGCGGCAGCACTTGTCATCGGCGTGCTGACGCTGGAACGCAATGGCGCGCTGGCGCAAGCCTCTGCGCTTGGCTATCTCGGTGACAGCTCCTATTCGATCTATCTATGGCACACGCTGGCGATCTCGGTGGTGGTCAAGTTCGGCGCCGCCTTTGCCGTGCCTGGTGCGATCGTGCTGATTGCCGGCGTGGTTTCCGGCGTCATGCTGGGCGCAGCATGCTACGAGCTGATCGAAAAACCCGTCGCCAGGATGCTGAAGGGGGATTTCCGCTGGCGAAGCCGAAAGGTCGCCGTTCAGGGCAGTTCCGTCGGTGGCGACGGCTGACGGCAATTTCTCTATCGCGCCATCGCCGGTGACCGTCTGGTGTAGCCTTGCCGCCCATCGCCGGCATTATTCCTTGATCTCGGCCCACACGGGCGCATGGTCGCTGGCGCCTTCCAGGCCACGCACCTCCCTGTCCACGCCTGCGGCGCCAAGCCGGCGCACGAGTTTCCTGCTGAGCAGGATATGATCCAGCCGCAGGCCGGCGTCGCGCTGCCAGCGATTTCGGCGATAGTCCCAGAACGTATAGACAGTGTCCTTGGGATGCACCTTGCGGATTGCGTCGACCCAGCCCTGGTCGAGCAGGCGGCGAAAGGCGGCGCGGCTTTCCGGCTGCACCAACGCATTGTCGTCGTACGAGCGCGTTGGGTAGATGTCGCGCGGTTCGGGCACGATGTTGTAATCGCCGGCCAGCACAACCGGCACGCCTGTCCTGAAAAGCTCGGCGGCATGAACCTCGAAACGAGCATGCCAGGCGAGCTTGTACTGGAATTTCGGCCCGGGTTGCGGGTTGCCGTTGGGACCGTAGAGGCAGCCGATCAAGACGCCGTTCACCGCCGCCTCGATGTAGCGGCTCTGGGTGTCGGACGGATCGCCGGGAAGTTCATCGCGGGTCAACACCGGTTCGCCGCCGCGCGCGATGATGGCAACGCCGTTCCAGGTTCGCTGACCGCGCCACACGGCGCCATAGCCAGCCGCCTCGATCGCGCCGCGCGGAAAATCCCTGTCCGCGGCCTTGAGTTCCTGCAGGCAGACAACGTCCGGCTTGGCGACTGCCAGCCAGGCGAGCAGGATGTCGAGCCGGCTGTTGATGTTATTGACGTTGAAGGTCGCGATCTTCATGCCGGCCGCATGATCAGCGCACGAGGGTTTTGGCCCACTCAGCCACCGCTTCGGCTAGCGTTTTCAGATGATCGGCAGTGGAGAAGCCGGACACGCTCTTGCGCGGCTTCAAGTCGTGGTCGCCATCCTCCAGCCAGAGGATCTTTATCCTGTCGGACAGGGTGTAGCCCTGAACCTCGTCGCGGGTGCCGAATTCGTCGCGGGTGCCCTGGCAGATCAGCGTCGGCGTCTTCAGGTCGACAAGGTGTTTGGTGCGCAACTGTTCCGGCTTGGCCGGGGGATGGAAAGGATAGCCGAGGCAAAGCAGGCCGGCGATTTTGCCTGCTGCATAAAGGTCGTCGGCAACCATGCTGGCGACCCGTCCGCCCATCGACTTGCCACCGATGATCAGCGGCCCCTTGGCATCCAGCGCCTCGACCGCCGCGACATATTCCGGATTGACGGATTTCGGCGCGGGGCGGCGGCTTGCGATGGCCATAGCGGCGTGCCGCCATGTATGCGAATTCGAAACGGGCGACGCGGAAGCCGGCTGCGGCAAGCGCTTTAGCGGCCGCCGCCATCGACGCCGAATCCATCGGCGCGCCGGCGCCGTGCGCGAGAAGGATGGTGACCGCCGCGTCTTCCGCACCATCGAAAAGAAAGTAGGGTTTACCCATCAGCTCGCTGTCTTTTGCGCAAAATGCAGGTCGACGAACTGGATGCCGCGAACCGCCGTCCGCGCCCATTCGGAAATGGCGTCGAGTTCGAGATACCGAACCCACCAGCGGCGGGCGCTGGCCAGGTCGCCGGCGTCGAATTCTAGCCTGGCTAGGTTGAAGATCGCATCGGCGTAATTGGGATCGAGCTCGATCGCCTTGGTGAGGTGCCTGCGGGCGGCATCATTGCGGCCGCGGTCGGTCATCAGCCCCGCAAGATTGAACCAGGCCTCCACGAAGCCGGGATCGAGCTTGATGGCACGCGCGTAGTCATGCGCTGCCTCGACCTGCCTGCCAGCGGTGCGCAAACAGTTGGCGCGGTTGAACGCGGTGACGGCATCGCCAGGGTCCATGGCGAGGCAACGCTGGTACAAGGCCGCCGCATCCTCGTAGCGGCCTTCCTCCTCGGCGGCTTCGGCCTGCGCGAAAAGTTCCTCGAGCTCTGCATCGCCGGGAGTGCCCAGATCGAACAGCATCTGGCCGTTGAGTTCGCTCAAGCCCTCTTCGAGGCGTGCATAGATCGCGTCCGAACCTTCGACGTGCAGCGACTTGGCGGTAAGCGATGCGACCGGGCCGTAGCGATGCACGGATCGCGCAATCGCGCTCCAGTTGGCGCCGCTGGCGATCAGGCCCGCATACTTCTTGGCGAGTATCAGATCGCGAAAAGAGTAAGGCTCGGCATCGTGCTCGAAGGCGTCGAAAAGCGACAGAAGATCGAATTCGTCGGGTGGCAGGTGCGACTGTTCGACGAGCGACTGCCTGGTCATCGCCGACGCATCCGGCGCCTTGATCAGACCCAGAAGACGCAGAAAACCGTTTTCGCTGAGCAACTGCCGGCCCGACTTCCGCTCCGCGACGACCCGCGCCTCGATCTGGCTGTCGGCCGATCTGCCGAGCAGCGTGCGGCCGAAGACGAGATGCGTCGTACGGCGTGTCACGCCGCGCATCAGGAACCCGTGCTGCCGCTCGACCTCCCGTACCGCAAGCCGCCGCGGAAACGCCGCAAGCGCACCGACCGTGCCGAAGATCTTGCCGGCGGCTGCCGTCACTTCCTGGCCTTGCCGGACGCCTTGCCCGATCCGCCAGCTACTGCCTTGGCCGCCGGTTTCTCCTCCGGCTCGGCCTTGCTCTTGCTTTTCGCCGGCGGCTTGGATGTCTGCGACAGGCTCGCCTTCAGTGCATCCATGAGGTTGATGACGTTGCCGCGCTCCGGCGCCGCCGCGATGATCGGCTTGTGGCCCTTCAGCTTCTCACGGATCATGCTCATGAGGGCGATCTCGTAACGATCCTCGTAGTTCTTCGGATCGAAATCGGTCTCCTTCTGCTTGATCAGCGCCTCGGCGAGCTGCAGCATTTCCGGGTCGGGATTGCCGACCGGGATGTTGCCGAAATATTCGGCGGTGCCGCGCACCTCGTTGGGGTTTCGGAGCGTGCAGACGAACATGCCGTTCTCACGGGCGCCGATGGTGATCACCCGCTCGCGGCTCGACAGGACGAGGCGCGCGATGGCCAGCTTGCCGGATTTGCGCATCGCTTCGCGCAGCACCACGAAGGTCTCTTCCGCCATCGCGCCGTCCGGAGCCAGATAATAAGGCGCATCCAGATAGATCACATCGACGGATTGCTCGTCTACGAACGCCTCGATGTTCATCGTGTGGTTGGATTCGATCCTCACCGCCTCGAGGTCGCTATCTTCGATGATGATATATTGCTTGTCCTCGTATTCGTAACCCTTGACGAGGTCGGAACGCTCGACGAGGCCGAGTTCGGGATCGACCGGCTTCATGTTGATCCGGTTGTGGGTTTTCTTGTGCAACTGATTGAAGCTGATGCGTTCACTCGCGCTGGTGGCAGGATAAAGCCTGACCGGACAGCTCACGAGACTGAGTTTGAGGTAACCCTTCCAGCTAGCCCTGGGCGCCATAAAAGTCTCCTACGCGGCAACACGACTATTTCCCTGATCGCGACAATACCGGCAATTCCCTTGCGAAATCATCAATTTCGGCCCAGGGGTCGCCGGACGTCGCCAAAAGGCCCGGGAGCGAAGAATAATTCAAATCTTCCGGAGCGTCGATGGATTCCAGATCGTTCCATTCGAGCGGTGCGGAGGCAGGCAGGTTGGTGCGAGCACGCAACGAGTAAGGTGCGGCCGACGTGTGACCGCGCGCATTGCGGTGGAAATCGATGAAAATCCGTCGCTTGCGGTTCTCCTTGCCCATGGTGGTGGTGAAGGTATCGGGTGCGCTGGCGGCCAGTTTCGTGGCGATGGTGCTGGTCGCCTGGTGTGTCTTTTTCCAGTCGAGCTTGGCGGTCACCGGTACCACCACATGGACGCCCTTGCCACCCGACGTCTTGACGAACGGTGCCAGACCCATCGCCTCGAGTTCGCCGCGGATATGCACCGCCGCTTCCACCACCTCGCGCCATGCGATGCCCTCGCCCGGGTCGAGATCGAAGACCAGCCGGTCCGGTTTTTCGAGCCTTTTGCGCGTCGTCCCCCAGGTGTGGAATTCGACGACGCCGAATTGAGCCAGCGCCAAATAGCCCTTGGCATCCTCGACCGAAAGATAGGATTTCTCTTCGCCTTCCGAATTGGCGACCATGAATTTTTCAACCGAGGCCGGCATCCCGGTGAAGGCGTGGCGCTGATAGAAACAATCCTGCGGCTTGCCGGTCGGACAGCGGACCAGCGAGACCGGCCGGTTGACAATGTGCGGCAGCATGAAGTCGCCGACCAGCGCATAGTAGACCGCTATGTCAAGCTTGGTGGGTCCCGACTTACCGAACAGCCGCCGTTCCGGATTGGTGACCCAGATCGTGGCGAGATCGGCCTCCGAAATCAGCCGTTTGCGCGGCGCGGCTTGAGGTGCCGACAGCTCGACGTCGCGAAGACCCTTGAACACGGCATGACGAAGCCAATTGTCGGCGGTGCGGTTGGCGTAGTGGATGTGCGCGGAGAGCACAGGCCGCACCCAGATCATCTCCTTCGGCGCCCCTTCAAGCCTGGTCGCGCCGGCGCGCAGCGGCTCCAGACGGTCCAGCAGCGCACGCGCAGTTCCGGCGTCGAAGCCAGTGCCAACCTTGCCGCGATATTGCAGTTCGCCTTCCTCCCACTCGCCAAGGCCGAGGGCCGCAAGCCCTTCCGCAGCTTGGGAAACGGTGTAGCCGGCGATAACAAAATCATCGACCTGCAGCGCTTTGGTTTTGGTCCAGGTCTTCGTACGGCCGGGCTGGTAGATTGCCGTAGCGCGTTTCGAAACGATGCCTTCCAGCCCCAATTCCGACGCGCGCTCGTAAAGCGGCCGGCCGTCGCCGACGACATGGTCGCTGAGCTGGATGGCGGAGCGCTGGGTGACATGGCCGGCGAGAAATTGCGTGAGCAACAGTTTCCGCTCTTCCAGCGGCGCCCTGGTCAGATCCCAACCGTCAAGGTGGAGAAGGTCGAAGGCGTAGAAGATGAGCTTGTTGCCGGCGCCTTCCGACAGGGCATCCTGCAGGAGCGCGAAACGGCTGATGCCCTTGTCGTCGAGCACGACAATTTCGCCGTCGATGATGGCATCGCGGCACGGCAGGCGGCGGAACGCCTCAGGCAGGTCGCCGTAACGTTTCGTCCAGTCCAGCCCGCCGCGGGTGATCAGGCGGACAGCGCCGTCAGAGACATGCGCCATGGTGCGGTAGCCGTCGAATTTGATCTCGTGCAGCCAGGTTTCCTTCGTATCCTTCCCGTGCGGTGGATCGGCCACCTGCGTGGCGAGTTGGGGTTCGAGGCGAGCGGGCAGCGGCGCCTGAACGGCGCCTTGAAGCGAACCCGGCTTCAGCGCCGCCGGATTGGGCACAGGTCGCGGCTTCTCGACCAGTTCCTCGATCCGCCGCCCCGATTTGACGCTTTCCGGACGCGTGGCGAGGATGTCGACCTTCTCGTCGGCGGCAAGATCGCGCTCCTTGAACAGAAGCCAGTTCTTCTTGTTGTCTTCCCCCGGCTTCGGCTTCAGCCGCGCCAGCATCCAGCCGCCATTGAGTTTTTCACCCGCCAGCCGGAATTTGAACGACCCCGTCCTGAGGCTTTTTTCGACATCGTCCATCGGCGCCCAGACGCCGGTGTCCCAGACGATCATGGGCCCGCCGCCATATTCGCCTTCCGGTATGACGCCCTCGAAATCGATATATTCGAGCGGGTGGTCCTCGGTCTCGACGGCCAGCCGCTTGTCGGCCGGATTTAGCGAAGGCCCGCGCGGAACCGCCCAGCTTTTCAGGACGCCGCCGACCTCCAGCCGGAGATCGTAGTGGTCGGCGGTGGCGTGGTGCTTGTGCACGACGAAACGATTGCCGCTTTCCGGCGCCACACCGCCAGCCGGCTCGCGCGTCTTGGTGAAATCGCGTTTCTCGCGATAGGCGCGGAGCTTGGAGGTTGGCATTCGGGGGCGATGAACCGTTCAGATATCGAACCGCGACGCTGCTACTCTCCCTCGCCGACGTAAGGCTCAAGGCCGAGTTCGTCTGGCGTCTTGCCATTCTCGAGCATGGCCAGCGCTTGCGCGTTCACATCGTAATACTCGCCGTCGAACAGCACGCGCGCCGACATGCCCTCGCTGGAGTGACGTTTGTGGGCGACAACCAGCCTGTGGCGCTCGAGGGACGATTTCACCGCCTTGCGCGCCGCCACCTGCCGCTTCACCGCGTTCGATTGAGTTCTGCGCAAATCGCTCATGCGAAGCTCCGTCGATAAATGCAGTCTCGCTGCAGACTTTCGTCGAAAAATGATGGAGACCGGGGCGCCTGTCAAATTGCTGTCGCCCGGCGATCGAAGCGGAGCAGGAAGATGCTTCACCGTTGCTTCACCCAAGACGGATTCTTCCGCGCGCCATTGGTTCGCCGCATGGGTGGAAAGAAGCCGAACCTTGTGGCAGCGTGCGGTGCGGGCAGACCGCCGGCCTGTACCATTTGTGCGAAGGGGTAAAGTCATGAAAAAGGGTTCCGATATTCTCGTTGCCGCACTTGAGAACGAAGGGGTGGATCGCATCTTCGGAGTGCCCGGCGAGGAAAATCTCGATGTCGTCGAATCCCTTCGCAAGTCCAGCATCGAGCTGGTGTTGACGCGGCATGAGCAGGCCGCGGCTTTCATGGCGGCGACCCATGGGCGGCTGACGGGCAAACCCGGTGTATGCATCGCGACGCTTGGACCCGGTGCGTTGAATTTTTCGACAGGCGCCGCCTACGCCCATCTTGGCGCCATGCCGATGATCATGATCACCGGTCAGAAAGCGATCATGACTGCCAAGCAGGCGCGCTTCCAGATCGTCGATGTCGTCGCGTCGATGCGGCCGCTGACAAAGATGACGCGGCAGATCGTCAGCGTAGCAAGCATTCCGGCGATGGTGCGGGACGCATTTCGCGTCGCGATGGAAGAGAGGCCAGGGCCTGTGCACCTGGAACTGCCGGAGGACGTCGCGGCGGAGACCATTAACGACGCACCGCTGATCCCGGTTCATCCGCTCGAGCGGCCGGTAGCGCAGGCGGCGGCGCTCGACAGGGCCGTCGACATGATCTCGAAGGCAAAACGACCACTGATAATGATCGGTGCGGCGGGCAATCGTCCCAGGCTGGTCGATGCGCTATCTGCCTTCGTGCGGCGCATGCGCGTGCCATTCTTCAATACCCAGATGGGCAAAGGCGCGGTCAACGGCGGTTCGAACCTCTACATCGGAACGGCAGCTCTTTCCGAACGGGATTATGTGCATGAAGCCATCGACCAGGCCGACCTGATCATTTCCGTCGGCCATGACACGGTCGAGAAACCGCCTTTCCTGATGCGAAGCGCCGGCGGCCCGAAAGTGGTCCACATCGGTTACAGCTCCACCAATGTGGAGCAGGTCTATCATCCCGACGCCGAGGTGATAGGCGACATCGGCGCGACGGTGACGGCGCTTGCCGACCGGCTTGGCGGCAAGCTCGATGCCGATCCGGCATTGCTCGGCCTGCGCCAGAAAATCCTGGAACGGCTCAACGACCGTGCCGATGAGGACCGGTTTCCGATCACACCGCAGCGCATCATCCATGACGTTCGCCAGGTCATGCCTGAAGACGGCATCGTTTGCCTCGACAACGGCATGTACAAGATCTGGTTCGCGCGCAACTACCGAACGCATGTCGCCAACACGTTGCTGCTCGACAATGCGCTCGCCACCATGGGCGCCGGGCTGCCGTCGGCTATGATGGCGGCGATGCTCCATCCCGACCGCCGCGTCATGGCGGTCTGCGGCGACGGCGGCTTCATGATGAATTCGCAGGAGATGGAGACGGCCGTCCGGCTCGGGCTCAACCTTGTCGTCGTCATCCTCAACGACAGCGCGTATGGCATGATCCGCTGGAAGCAGGCGGTGGACAATTTCCCGGACTTCGGACTCACATTCGGCAATCCGGATTTTGTCCGCTACGCGGAGGCTTATGGCGCCAAGGGCTCCCGTGTCAGCGAAGCAGGCGCGCTGGCGCCGACGCTCGAGGCAGCCTTCAGGGGAGGCGGCGTCCATCTTGTCGATGTGCCGATCGACTATTCCGAGAACACGCGGGTGCTCGTAGACGAATTGCGCAACCGCACGCCCGATGTCGTACTGGCCTGAGGCTAATTCCACCCAGCGCTGGCAGAGGACGAGCAGCGAAAAATTCGCAAACCTATTTCGCGAACTTCCGTGCTCCAGCCACGCAAAGGATGACGCCGGCGGTCACGACCAGCATCATCCAGCTCACCGTTTCATGCAGCAGCGTGGCCGCCAGTGCCAGACCGAAGAAGGGCTGCAGCAATTGCAGCTGGCCCACGGCAGCGATGCCGCCTTGCGCCAGCCCGCGATACCAGAACACGAAGCCTATCAGCATGCTGAACAGCGACACATAGGCGAGGCTGATCCAGGCGGGCAGACCAACCTCGACGAAAGAACCCGGCATGGCGAACAGGAACAGCGGCACCATGATGGGCAGTGAGAAGACCAGCGCCCAGGAAATCACCTGCCAGCCGCCGAGTGTCCGGGAAAGCTTCGCGCCTTCGGCATAACCCAGCCCGCAGACGATGATCGCTGCAAGCATCAGCAGATCGCCGGCCGGCGATGCGGAGATGCCCTGACTCAACGCGAAGCCGACCACCAGCAAACTGCCGAGGCAGGAGAACAGCCAGAATGCCGGGCGCGGACGCTCGCCGCCGCGCAGTACGCCAAAGATGGCGGTCGCCAGCGGCAGCAGGCCGATGAAGACGATGGAATGGGCCGACGTGACGTATTTGAGTGCCAGCGCCGTCAGCAGGGGAAAGCCCACGACGACACCGAGCGCGATGATGGCCAACGGGATAAAGTCGCCGCGCGTCGGGCGCTTTTCCCGAAAAACGAGCAGCAGGCTGAGGCCTAGCAAACCGGCGATGGCCGCGCGCGCTACGGTCAGGAACACCGGATCCAAATCCATCACCGCTATCTTGGTCGCAGGCAGCGAGCCGCTGAAGATCAGCACGCCGAGAAAACCGTTGATCCATCCGCTCGCCGTCTTGTCCATTCCACGCTCCAATTCCGTTGCACGCTGTATTGACGGCGGCGCATGGCGTTTCCAGAGACAATGCCGTACGATTTGGCAAAACTGTTATGGAGCTTCTTGCAGTACAGATGGACCGTCGGGCGAGTACGGAGAAAGAAGGCGGAACGCTGCTCGGCCGCGTCATGGCAGCGATCAGGCAGAGAATTGCGTCCCGCAACCTGACGCCCGGTGAGAAGCTTCCGTCGATCCGGGCGTTGGCCAAGACCATGCAGGTTTCCAAATCGACCGTTGTCGAAGCTTATGAACGGCTTGCCGCCGAAGGTGTGATCCGTTCGCGGCCCGGCGCCGGCTTCTATGTCGCTGGTCATCTTGCGCCGCTTTCCCTCGCCGAGATCGGCCCGAAGCTGGATCGGGCTATCGATCCGTTCTGGGTCTCGCGACAGTCGCTCGAGGCCCGTGAGGCCATGCTGAAACCCGGCTGCGGCTGGCTTCCCGCCTCCTGGATGCCGGAGACGGGATTGCGCCGAGCGTTGCGGACGCTGGCGCGCGCCGACGACATGACTCTGACCGATTACGGCACGCCGCTTGGCTCGCCGTCGCTGCGCCGACTGCTCGCAGCCCGTATGGACAACTACGGCATCGAGGCATCGCCCGAACAGATCATGCTGACGGAATCGGGAACGCAAGCCATCGACCTGCTCTGCCGCCTCCTGCTCGAACCCGGCGATGTGGTGATGGTCGACGACCCCTGCTACTTTAATTTCCATGCTCTGTTGCGGGCGCATCGGGCGGTGATCGTCGGGGTGCCCTACACTCCGACAGGTCCTGACGTAGACCTGTTCGCGCAGGCGCTCGCGGAGCATCGGCCCCGCCTCTATATCACCAATACAGCGCTCCACAATCCGACCGGCGCGACGTTGTCACCGGTTATTGCGCACCGGCTTCTCAAGCTCGCCGACAATGCAGACCTGACGATCGTCGAGGACGATATCTTTGGCGATTTTGAGCACACGCCTGCACCGAGGCTCGCGGCTTTCGGAGGCTTCGACCGTGTCGTTCATATCGGCAGCTTTTCCAAAACACTGTCGGCCTCCGTGCGCTGCGGTTTTATCGCCGCCCGGCCCGACTGGATCGACGGCCTTGCCGATCTCAAGATCGCTACTTCCTTTGGCGGCGGCCGTCTCTCGGCCGAACTGGTGCTGAACCTCCTCAAGGATGGAAGCTACCGCAAGCATGTGGAGGGCCTGCGGCGTCGGCTGACCCGAGCCATGGCGGATACCGTCGCCCGACTTGAGTCTCTTGGCATAACCCCATGGATCGAGCCGAAGGCCGGCATGTTCCTGTGGTGTAAACTCCCCGAAGGTGTCGATGCAGCGGATGTCAGCCGCAGGGCATTGGCGAACAACGTTATGCTCGCTCCCGGCAACGCCTTCAGCCTCTCGCAATCCGCAAGCGGTTTCCTGCGCTTCAATGTGGCGCAATCCACCGACGAGCGCGTCATGAGAACGCTGGAAGCCGCAATGCGAGGATGATTTTTTCGCGACAGGTAATCCCTTCAGCATCTGATAGCGGAGGATTACCGATCTATCTGCCCGAGCGAGGGCTCGCAGTTTCAGCACGAACCGAATTGTCGATTGGCAGGAAGCCGCTGCGAATCCATGCCTAGATGACAAAGAAATCGTCCGCGGTGAGCGACGCTCCGCCGTTCAGCGTGGCGAAGCGCACCGCCGCCGCGCCTCCGGCACCATCGGCATCGAACAGCAGCGTGTCGCAGGCTTCGTCGTAGATGATGCGATCATCCGCATCGATGGCGGCATTGCCGACGACGAACGCTTCGGCAGCGAGCGTGCCGGCCGCAAGTCCGGCAAAGACCGAATCGTCCAGCCGGAACACGTCGGCGAAAGAGGAGAAGTCGAGGACAGTGTCGGAATTCGCCCAACCGGGCGCGGTGTCGAAGACGAAGGAATCGCTGCCTGCTCCGCCGGCCAGTCTGTCGCGACCGGCGCCGCCGTTGATCACGTCGTCGCCGGCGCCGCCGAGCAGGCGATCATTGCCAGTGCTACCGTCGATGAGAGTTGTCGAACCGGCTGCCGATGATGCGATCATTGCCGGCCATCGCGGCGACCAGGACGGCATGGTCGTAAGCCTCGTAGCTGACGACATCCTTCGCGTTAGACAGCGTGATGGATTCGGGCGGCGGAACAACTGTGATGGTAATGGTCGCCAGATTGCTGTTGCCTTGGCCATCGGTTGCATAGACCGTGAAAGTGTCTGTGCCGGTGAAGCCGGCCTCGGGAGAATAATCGAACAAGTTTCCGTTCAGATAGTCCTGGTGATAGTGCAGGCTGTCGAAATAGTGGCCCTGATGAAACGGGTAATGGCCGGCTTCATATTTCGTTTCCTGCTGCAGCGTGCCGTGGTCCGGCCCGTCCACGACGACGAAGCTCAAAAGGTCGTAATCGGCATCCGCCGCGCTGAACTTGATGTCGTCGAGCGATTGCCCCGGCGAGAGCGTGAAGCTGAGATTGGCGACAGTCGGAGCATGAGTTGACGAAAGTGTCCGGCTGCGGCGCGCCGCCTTCCAGAATGATCTGATGCGGGCCGTACTGCGTGTTTTCGCCGCCAAAATATTCGTTGGCGTCCTGTCCACGTCACTGTGATGTCGTCGGGGCTTTCGGCCGCGACGGAGATGATCTCGGTCGAAAGATAGGCCGCCTGGTCGGACAGCGTGCGGATATGACGGCCTTCGTTGTCGAAGACGATGGTTTCCACCGTCGTGAAGATTTCGGTCCTGCCGTCATTGGTGAAGGTGGTGACGGTGAAGAAGCCGTCGAAGACGTCGATCGAGGCGACGTCGACCCAGCCGAAAGGATAATCCACATGCACGGTTCCCGGCCCGAGCACGTCGCCATCGGTTTCCGTGATGGTAAAGAGCACCGCATCTGGGCTCTGGTTTTCGGTATCTTCCCAGACGCTAAGCTCACTACCGTTGCTCAAGGTCGGCATCATTTTCTTCCTTGGCTATGAGAGAGGGGCCGGTGGGCGGAATCCCGTCAAAGATAACATTGGTCGGCAGTAAAGACCATCACACGACACTCTCTGATGACTTAGACACATTGCGCTGATCGCCCGGCGGAAACAACCGGCATTCCCTGGAGTGGTCCGGATCTCGGAATTCGGACATCGGACTTCAGTCTTTGCTCCTTGACGCCCGGCTTGTTACAGTTTACGATTGACGAAAATGAAAATTCATCAGTCGTAACATATCTGGCGAAACATGAACGACACAGCCGACCACACATTGGATTCCAGCCGACAGGAAAATGTCGGACGCATCCTCGAATCTGCCGAGCGCCTCTTTCGACACTATGGCTACGGCAAGACCACGGTTGCGGACATTGCTCGCGATCTTGGAATGTCGCCGGCCAACATCTACCGCTTCTTCAATTCGAAGGTCGAAATCCATCAGGCGATCTGCGGGCGCATGCTCTCGGCGAGCTACCAGATGACCCTCAGCATCGCGCAGTTGCCGCTAAGCGCCTCGGAGCGTCTTCGCCGCTGCATTCTCGAGCAGCACCGCCTGACTGTCGAGACGATGCTCGACGAGCAGAAAGTGCATGAGATGGTTATCGTGGCCATCGAGCGCGACTGGCACGTAATCGAGAAACACATCGACCACATCCATGAGATCTTTGCCGGGGTCATCCGCGAAGGCATCGAAGCGGGCGAGTTCGCCGAGCAGGATGCCGAGATCGCCGCAAAATGTTTTGGCGCCAGCACCGTTACGCTTTGTCACCCGCAAATGGTGGCTCAGTGTCTCGCGAAGCAGAACCGGGCGGCGCCAGAAGAACTGGTCGAATTCGCGATCAGGGCACTGAAATAACGTGGCCACAACGGGCCGCCAACGATAGCCGAACACACTCAGGAGCGCGAACGATGACTTCGTTCAAGACCATCAATGCATATGTGCGCCCCCTTGCTACTCTGGCGCTGCTTGCCGCCCTCGGCATGTCCGTTTCCGCTTGCTCCGAAGCAAAGACGGAAACCGCCGAGCCTGTTCGGCCAGTCAAGACTGTTGAGATAGCGAAAGCCGACGGCACACGCGAAATCGACTATTCCGGCGTGGTGAAGGCGCGTACCGAGATGAACCTTGGCTTCCGCGTCGCCGGCAAGATCGTCGAACGACGGGTCGATATCGGCGACAAGGTGAAACCCGGCGATCTTTTGGCCCGCATCGACCCGACGGATTACGAGCTTGCGATCAAAACCGCGGAGGCCAACCTTGTAGCGGCCGAGAAGCAGGTCGAGACCGCCGGCTTCACGCAAAAACGCGCGCAACAGCTGTTCGCGAAGAAATTTTCCTCGCAAGCGGACGTAGATGCGGCGACCCTCGGCTACCAGCAAGCCGTCGCGACACGAGACGCAGCGCTCTCCACGCGGCAACAGGCAAGAAACCAGGTTGGCTACACCGAGCTGAAAGCCGACAAAAGCGGCATCGTGACCGGGATTAGCGCCGACAATGGCCAGGTCGTTGCCGTCGGCACGCCGGTTGTGACAGTCGCGGTCGATGGCGAGAAGGAAATCCAGATCGCGGTGGCGGAGATGGATGTCTCCCTCTTCAGTCCGGGCAAGGCGGTAATGGTCGGCTTCTGGACCGACGATCGGCTTCGGCTAGAGGGCAAGGTGCGCGAGGTCGCCGGAAGCGCGGATCCCCAGTCCCGTACCTTCTCCATCCGGATCAGCCTGCCGGACGATCCGCGTATTCTTCTAGGCATGACCGCGACGGTCAAGGCGACGGTCAGCACAGAGCGACCGCTGATTTCCATTCCGTTGGAGGCGATTGCCGACAAGGGCGGCCGCCACGTTGTCTGGGTCGTGGACCGCGACTCCTCAACCGTCCACATGCGCGACGTCGAAGTAGCTGACTTCGCACCCGGTGGAATCCGCGTTGCAAAAGGACTGCAGCCCGGAGAACTCGTTGTTGCGGCTGGAACGCAGTTCATGGCCGAGAACCTTAAGGTAAAGCTCCCGGAAGGCGGACAATCCGCCGCCGCCGAGACAACAGAAACCGTTCGCTGAAACAATCCGACCAATCGACCAGGAGGCGGCCATGACTGCTCCGGCAGGAGACAAGACATCGTTCAATCTCTCCCGCTGGGCGATCGGGCATCCGAACATCGCGCGTTTCCTGTTCGGATTGATCATCATCGCCGGAGCGCTCGGCCTGATGCGCATGGGCCAGCGCGAGGATCCGGAATTCACCTTCCGGGTAATGGTCGTCCAAGCAGTCTGGCCCGGCGCATCGCTCCAGGACATGGAAGATCAGGTCGTCAACAAGATCGAACGCAAGCTGCAGGAGACGCCGCATCTCGATTTCGTCCGTTCCTACACACGCGCCGGCAGCGCCATTATCACCGTTCAGGTCAAGGGTGACACCGATGCGCAGGAGGTGGCGGATGCCTTCTACCAGGTGCGCAAGAAGGTCGGCGATATCGCGAGCGAGCTGCCGCAGGGGCTGCTCGGACCGTATTTCAACGATGAGTTCGGGGACACCTTCATCACGCTCCATTCGATCAGCGGCGACGGCTACAGCTATCCGGAATTGAAGAAGCTCGCCATTCAGGCGCGCGATATGCTTTTGACGACGCCGGGTGTCGAAAAGGCAGTCATCATTGGCGACCAGCCGCAGAAGATCTATGTCGATGTTTCCTCCAAGGCGCTTGCCGAGCGCGGCTTGACGCTCATCGATCTGCAGAAGGCAATCAACGGGCAGAACACTGTCGATCCGGCCGGCTCCGTTGATACCGGCACGCGGTCGGTGCGCATTTCCGTCGAAGGCGATGTAGCCAGAGCAGACGATATTCGCGAGTTGCGGCTGCGCGCCGGAAATCAGGTCATGCGGCTCGGCGACATCGCGACCGTGACCTCCGCCCTGGAGGATCCCTACCAGCGCAAATACCGCTTCAATGGCCGCGACAGCGTCCAGGTCGGCGTGGTGATGGCCAAGGGCTTCAACGTGACCGACGTCGGTAAGGATGTCGAAGCGACCTACGAGCGTTTCGAGGGCGCGCTGCCCTACGGCGTTTCGGTCGACCAGATAGCCGACCAGCCGGAGGTGGTGACGGACGCCATCGGCGAATTCATGCGTGCGCTCGGCGAGGCGCTGGCGATCGTGCTCATCGTCTCGTTCCTGTCGATCGGCTGGCGGTCAGGGCTGGTGATTGCAATCGCCATCCCGCTCGTGCTGGCGGCGACATTCGCTATCATGTACGAGCTCGGCATCGACCTGCAGCGCATCTCGCTCGGCGCGCTCATCATCTCGCTCGGCCTGTTGGTCGACGATGCGATGATCGTTGTCGAAATGATGGAGCGCAAGCTCGAGGAGGGCCTCGTCAAGATCGACGCGGCGAGCTTCGCCTATTCCTCGACCGCCTTTCCGATGTTGACTGGCACGCTGATCACCACCGCAGGCTTCATCCCTGTTGGCTTCGCGGAATCGACGGCCGGCGAATATGTCCGCTCGCTGTTCTATGTGGTCGGCATCGCGCTGGTCGTGTCCTGGTTCGTGGCGGTCTATTTCACGCCCTGGCTCGGCCACATGATCCTCAAGCAGCGGCAGCATGCCGGCGAGCATCACGATGTCTTCGACACCCGCTTCTACCGGCGGCTCCGTAAAACCGTCGCATGGGCCGTGCGGCACCGTATCATCGTTCTGGCGCTGACACTGGTGACCTTTGCGGCAAGCCTCTGGTCGTTCCAGTTCATCCCGCAGAACTTCTTCCCGCAATCCGAACGTCCGGAAATCCTGGTCGATCTGTGGCTGCCTGAAGGAACCAGCATCAAGGAAGTCGAAGCGCAGGCGAAGACACTCGAAGCGAGGATGATGGACGACAAGGACAAGCGTTACATCGCGACTTATATCGGCGAAGGCGCACCGCGTTTCTTCCTGCCGCTCGACCAGCAGCTTCGCAACCCGAATTTTGCGCAGCTTCTGATCATGGCCAACGACGAGCCCGCCCGCGAACGGCTGATCGTGAAGCTGCGGACAATCCTTGCCGAAGACTTCCCCTCCATTCGCGCCAAGGTGGACCGTCTCTTCCTTGGTCCTCCGACCGGCTGGCCGGTGCAGTTGCGCGTCATGGGTCCGGACCGGCAGGAAGTGCGCAAGATCGCCGATCAGGTGAAGGCGCGATTCTCGCAGGATCCCATGCTGACCGCAGTCCATGACGACTGGCTGGAGCCGGTGCCGGCAATGAAGCTGGTCATCGACCAGGATCGTGCCAACGCACTCGGCATTACCTCGCAACGCGTGCGGCAGGTGCTGCAGGCCGCAATGTCGGGCGTGCCGCTTGACGATTTCCGCGACGGCGAGGAAACGGTGTCGATCGTGGCCCGCGAGCCAGGTGTGAACCGCTCGCTGCTGTCGGCCGTCAATTCGGTCTACGTGCCGACGGATTTCGGTGGTTTCGTGCCGGTCTCGCAAGTCGCCAAGATCGTTCCCGTCATGGAACAGGGCATAGAATGGCGGCGGAATCGCCTGCCAACGATCGCGGTCCGGGCAACACTGCCGGATGGCGTGCAGCCTAACGACGTGACGATGAAGCTCCATGCCGACATGAAGGAGTTGCGCGACAGCCTGCCTGCCGGTTACGCGATCGAAATCCAGGGCGGAGCCGAAGATGCGGCCGAAAGCCAGGCCTCGATCGCGGCCAAAGCGCCGATCATGCTGGTTGTGATCGTCGTGCTCCTGATGGCCCAGCTCCAGCATTTCGGCAAGGCGATGCTGGTGCTCGCGACAGGTCCGCTGGGGATCATCGGGGCGGCAGCGGCGCTGCTGATCAGCGGCGCGCCCTTCGGCTTTGTGGCAATTCTCGGCGTCATCGCCTTGCTTGGTATCATCATTCGAAATTCAATCATTCTCGTCGATCAGATCGACCAGGATATCGCGGCCGGCATGGCGCGCACCGAAGCGATTGTCGGCGCAGCGGTACGCCGCTTCCGGCCGATCACGCTGACGGCGATGACTGCCGTTCTGGCGCTGATCCCGATCTCCCGCGGCGTCTTCTGGGGGCCACTCGCCTATGCGATGATGGGCGGCATCCTGGTGGCTACGGTCTTGACCATTCTGGTGCTGCCGGCCGGCTATGCGTTCTTCTTTGGCAAGGAGCCGAAAAGGCAGCCGGCTGCTCCGGAACGCGAGACCGTGCAGGACAATATTGCCGAAACCCCCAGCCGGCCCGCACTGGCTGCCGAATAATACGCCATTATCCAGAAGCGACGCGTCCAGCGGACGCGGCGCTTACCATCGGTTGCCAGGCTACAGCCTTGTAATTACTTCACCAACTCGAACTCGCCCGGCCGCCAGGTCTTGTCGAACCACGGCTCCAGCGGACCGTAGAGCCGGAGGAGCGTGAACCAGCCTTTGCCGGGCACGGTCTGGGTCCAGTTGGCTTCCTTGCCGGCCGGCGCTTTGGGACCGAAATAGAGATCGACTGAGCCGTCGGCATTGGCGATCAGTTTGTCGCGCTTGCTGTTCTTGCTGGGAAATGGCTGCGAGGTTTGCAATTCGGAGCGCGTCTGCGGGTCGTAGAGCACGACCGACCAGAAATCCTTTGCCGGAGCGTTCGCCGGAATGTTGAGCCGATAGTTCTTCGCCCCATCGAACGGTGCGCCGGACGCGTCGATGTAGTTGACCGCGTATTGCGAGCCGCGGCCCACCAGCTTCGCCGCCATTGCCGGGGTGTTGACGGTGGCCATGTAGAAGAAGTTCGTGCGAGCATCCATGTTGCGCCCGGAAAGGCCGTCGCCGTCGAGCCAGCGGTAGTCGTCGCCGATGAAGGCGGTCCGCCATTGACTGTTCGGGTAGATGGGCGATCGCGGATCGCGATTGTGGAACGCGATCGATCGGGAGGTGGCGTTGCCAACGGCGACGGCATCGGTGAGGATCGCCTTCATTCGCGCGTCGGGCGCGAAAGGCGTGCCTTTGCGGATGCCTATCGCCGCGGCGAGCCCGCGCAACTCGGGGTCGAAGAGATCGACCGGCTCCTTTTGGATGACGTGATCCAGCTCTTCGTAAAACTCGAAGTTGTTCGCGTGGACGGTGTTGAATGGAACCTTCGAGCCGTTGAGGAACTCCATCGGCGGTGGATTATCTGCCTTGCTGAGCGAGTAGATCTTGACCCCTTCGCGAAACAGCTTCGAAGCCGCATCCGGCTTGCCGTCTACCAGGAAGCCTCGCAGAACGAGCAGATTCACATAAGATGGCGAGCGCGCGATGAAGTAATCGCCGCCGTCTTTCTTGTCCTTCGGCAATTCGCCCTGATAGTCGACAGGAACGATGAGGTACTTTCCGCCCTTGCCCTGATCGGGGCCGGGAATTCCCATGTCCACGACGAAGCGGAAGAAGGCGTCGTTGACGGTGCCGGGGCCGGACCCTGGCGGGACCTCGATGACGGTCGGCCCATCGGTCTCCAGATCGAGCAGCCCGATGCAGTAGACGGTGTCGGTATTGCCGGTGAGCAGCAGCGGGTTCGAATCCAGCAGGTCATCCCAGATGATGGACTGATTGCTCTTGGTTACATTCATATCGGCGTAACCCAAGCGGATCGCCTCGATGGAAGCAGCGGGCATGAGGTTCAGGAACACCTCGACACCTCGCAGGAAGTCGAGGTTGTCGTAGACGATCTGCGTCGTTTCCGCCGTAGGCACACCATCGACGAAGTTGAGCGTCCCGAGGCGCGTCTCAACCTTGTCGGGGGTCATGATTTTGTCGGGTATCTTCTGGTTGAATCCGGGCGTCGGCGTCTGTGCATATGCTCCGGTGACGGCCAAGACGCCCGCGAAAGCGGCAGTGGCAAGCATCTGCCTTCGAATTCTCTTCATGACCGTATCCCTCTCTGTTCAATTTTTCAAAGTCCGGCTTCAATTCCGGGCAAGGGGAAACGCCCCATGCCACGTGCGAAGTCGAGATTACCACAAGCTTTCTTATTATGAGCTTCGCGTATTGTTCCCCGGCTGGGAACGTAACTAACTGTATCTTACGGACTGAATTTGCTCAGCCTTTCAGTGCCCGGAGAGAACAAGCGTCTGTACCGGAAGGAGCAGCGCCTGAATTCTAAGGATGATGGCGTGCACGACCCCGACCGTGTCTATCACGTGGAGAAACAGCCATTTCGAAGTGCTCAGCCCTTCTTCGGACAGCCGATCGTGATTGTTGGTATATGCATTGGCGATACAGCTGCTTCCTGGCGGAACACCTTCGAATCCGCCCTGGAAAAGCGGTTCCAGAAAGACGGTGATCGTCCCGGGCCTGACCACTTGCTGGGCGTCGATCAGTTGATCCGACGCCCGCACCTGGCCAGTTGCAATAAGATCCTGCACCTCGGTCACGACCATCGGGATGATGGTCAGCGGCATGGAGATGCAGGTGGCTTCGGCAACCATACCCACCTTCATGACCTGCGCCTCAAGCTGGCCGAAGCCCGCCACAAGCGCTTTCCTGCCTGCCTCGGCGGGGATCAGCACTCCAGCAGGCCGCATGAAGGGATTGACGATATCTCCCTTGCGCAGCGTGAATTGCTCAAGCAAGCCGTCCACTCCGGCATAAACGACGGTTTTGTCCAGTTCGACCTGCGCCTGGGCAAATGCTGCCTCGGCGCTGGCTTTCTGCGCCGGCAGCACCGAAGCGATCTGGGCTTCGACCGACTGCTTGCTGGCCAGCACCGCGGAGACCGCTGCCTGCCGGCCGTCGACGATGTTCTGAAGCTTCTCGATCTCGCGCTGGGCGACCGTTGAAGCGTTTCGCTTCTGAAGTTCGGTTTTGGTCTCGAGTTCATCCACGGCTTGTTGATAGGCACTCTCCGCTTCCTGGATCCTGGCACCGGCGGCCGCCAACTCGGTCTTCGCCAACTCCAGCGCCGCATCGATCTCCGACACACGCAGCCGCGCGGTTTCCAGTGCGGCTTTCTGGGTCGAACTGTCGAGCTTGAAAAGGCGCTGACCCGATTTCACCTTGTCCCTGAGCCCCACATAGACCTCTTCAACGCGGCCGGAGTCTTCGGAGAGAATGGGGATAGTGCGATAGAAAGAAACCGCGCTGGTTGTCGATGGATGGTAATAAAGGATCAGCGTCAGGAGAACGATGGTGAGCCCCAGGCAGGCGGTTATGCCATAACGGAGTTCGTACCACACCGAATAGAGCGTGATCTCGCGCCCGATCTTCTTTCCCTGGACAAAACGGGCGCCGTCTTGTGACCGTCGCTTTCTATTCACCCTGCACAGCAGCCTGTGCTGCTTTCTGCTGGGCAATGGAAATCACGTTGGCCGCGGCGGCAGCCGCCTGTTTCTCGTCACTTCCGACCTGGACCGTGGGCTGGGCAAAATGGATGCCGTTCTCAGCGAAGGCTTGCTGGATCATGGTGTAGGCGCGCCGCCTGACGACGGACTGGTGGCCGGGCTTGGCCATGAAGGCGAAGCTCAGTTCCATGCCAAAGTCGCCGAACTGCTCGACACCCTTCATCTTCACCGTCTCGATGATCTGCGGCGCCAGTTCCGGGTCAGCGAGAAGTTCCGCGCCAATCCCCTTCAAGAGCTTCTTCACCTTCTTGACATCGGTGTCGAACGGAACGCGGATCCTGAACTTGTCGATCACCCAGTCGCGGCTCATGTTCTGCACCGCGCCGAGGTCGCCGAATGGGACCGTGAACACCGGGCCGCGGTGGTGTCGCAACTTGACCGATCGCAGGCTGAAGGACTCGACAGTTCCCTTGTAGCTGCCGCTCTGGATGTACTCGCCGACCCGGAACGCATCGTCGAGCATGAAAAAGACGCCGCTCAGCACATCCTTGACCAGCGTCTGCGAGCCGAAGCCGATGGCGACGCCGAAGATGCCCGCGCCGGCGATCAGCGGCCCGATCTGCACGCCAAGCCCCGACAGCACCATAAGGACAGCCACCGCGGCAAGGAACACGGCCAGCATGTTGCGGAAGATCGGCAGCAAGGTCCGTAGGCGGCCCCGGCGTGCCGCCTCTTCGGCGCTGACCGAGTCGTCCACAACAGCCATTTCCAGCGTGCGGCCGATATAGGCCTTCGCCAGATGCCAGAAGCATGTCGGCCACCAGCAGGATAACGACGCCGTGCAGCAAGCCCCGCATGATCCGGGTCACGGCAGTGTTGCTTTCTGCCAATGCATTCGGGTTCATGCGCCAGATCACGCCAAGCCACAAAACCGCAAGCAGGATGACCACTGCGCGGGCGCCACGGCTGATGAGCACAGTCCGGATCGGACGGGCTGGGGCCGGACCATCCCGCCCCTCCGCGATCGTCTGCGCGGCCTGACCGGCGAAGGTCAACACTCTTGGCAGCAACAGCGCATAGATGCCGAGCCACAAAAGGCCAATCAGCCCGGCGACCCAGAACCCCCACAGAACGACCAGGTAAACCGTCAGCAGCCATTCCCTTGTGCTTATGCCCTGTGTCGTGGCCGAACGGCCCGGGCGACGCCAGACCATCTCGACGGCCAGGATCAGAAGTCCGATCCCCAGCAAATAGGCGATCAAGCGTTTTACGTCGGGCGAGAAGCCCAGGGCAGGAAGCAGGCTGACGGTCGCCCAGCCGGCCATCAGATAGCCGGCGAAGATCGCCACCCGCCGGTACCAAAAATGTGCTTCGGCATCGCTTGCCGGGATCAGCCTGAGGGATGTTCCCTGTTCTGCCGGAACGGCTTCACTGTCCGGGGCGAGCAGTATTCTGGTGACGGCCATCACCACGCGGACGACGATGAAAGCGACCAGATAGGTCATGATGACAAGGCGCAGCAACGCCGGCCATTCGAACGCCAGGAAAATCCCGGCGCTGACGAGGATAAACACAACAAGCGGCGCAAGTTCCGACAGCCATTTGACGGCACCGCGCCCTTCACGCTCGGTTGCCGTGCCGGATTGCTTCACTCCAACTATCGCGCGCTTGAACAGCCATTCCGCCCCGAAGCCCAATGCGAGCAGCGCTCCGAAAAGAAGAAGGATGGTCGCGAACCCGCGATTGTTGATCTCCGTCCTGACGACGTGGACGGCGTTCGCCGCCTCGCCCGGAATGCGCGGAAATGCGCTGCGCATGGTGGTGAGATGATTGCGGACGGTGC
The DNA here is from genome assembly GCA_963763895.1 of uncultured Alphaproteobacteria bacterium. Classification (GTDB taxonomy): domain Bacteria; phylum Pseudomonadota; class Alphaproteobacteria; order Rhizobiales; family Rhizobiaceae; genus Neomesorhizobium. The sequence goes on from CAVXQC010000008.1 coordinate 344,086, forward strand.
CTTCCAACGCGGTGATCTCAGAGGCGGCGTCCGGCGCAGCCGGGCTCTCCGCCGGCGGCTTTGCCACGGCTTCCAGCCGCGCGCGGATGTCGGGATCATCAAGCATCTTGATGAATTCCTGGAACTTCGCCTCCGCCGAAGCTGCGGGCGGAGCCGCCTGCGCCCGTGCCATCGAGGTCGGATGCATGCTTGCCAGCGAGACAGCGGCAAAAAACAGCAGGTAAACCAGGCGAGCCAACATAGTCTTCCTCATTGTCTCCTGCGCCTTTCGCACATCTCTCGATCTGGCGAGCGGGCATGCCAGAAATCGAAGCCGTTGGTCGAAATGCCCGATCGTCATATCCTTTCCGCTTTCCCCGGCGTCTCCTACCGAGCCCGAGCTTTCACAACGACGTCCTTGTCCTGCAGCGCGGTTCCGACTTCCCCGACCAACCGGTCCACCAAATCCTGCCATTCCGCCTTTCTGGCCTCACGCAAGGCCAACGGAACCCCGTCGACCTTCGACAATGCAGCTTCTGCTTCCGCGAGTTCCTCGCACATGTCGCGAAAGGCCTCGCTTCGGTCCATCAACCTGCGGATCGCCAGTTCAGATTGCGGAAATCGGCGGAATGCCGCCGAAAACGCTTCTCGCTTGTCCATCGGTCCGCTTCCGCGTGCCCCTTGCGCGATCCGTTGATTTCGCCAGATTAGGCTTAGACCATTGATAGAGCGAGCAGCCGCATGTAAATTACGTGGGCGGCCATGTAATTTACTTAGAAAAAACCAACAGAAGGTCGCTTGCTTTGAACAAGTGAGGGGCTGTGATCCAGCAGGAAGAATCTGCGGAACGGGAGGCTGCCCTCCCTGCGGATGACTGTCGTGCCCAACTTAACCGGATTTTGAGCAGCGCAGATTTTGAGGCGACAGCGCGCGAACACCGGTTCCTCAGCCATGTGGTCGAAGAAGCGCTGTCCGGGCGCGGCGGCAGGATCAAGGCCTATTCGATCGCACTCGAAGTGTTCGGTCGCGATGCATCGTTCGACCCGCAAACGGATCCGATCGTCCGCATAGAAGCCGGCCATCTTCGTCGCTCGCTTGAGCGATATTATTTCACGGCGGGACAGGCCGACCCGATCCTCATCACGATTCCGAAGGGTGGCTACGTCCCGGTCTTCTCCCATCGATCGTTCCCACGGGCGGTAAACTTGCCCGCAAGCCTTGCCGCTCCGGCGGTCGCGGCGACTCCTGCCTGGCGGAAGTCGTATTGGCTGTCTGGAGCGCTTGCGGTCCTGCTTGCGATGGCAGCCGTGGCAATCTTCTCCCGGTGGGAGAACATCGCCAGCGTCAGTCCGGCCAAGCCCGAAATTCCGCGCCTGCTTGTCCAACCGTTCGACGATTTGACCGGCACGCAAGCCTCTGCAGCCATTGCCAGTGGATTGACGCAGCAGGTCGTCGCCCAGCTTTCCAAGTTCAGGGACATCGCCGTCGTCGAGTCGCCGGGACCTTCGCCGGATGCGTCGCGGCCGCTCCCGAGGTTTACGCTTGCGGGCAGCGTCAATCTCTCCGCCGATGCCTTCCGGCTGCGGGTTCGCCTTCTCAGCTACACTGATGGTGCGGTCCTTTGGGCGAACAGCTACGACGGCAAAATGGAGGTCGCCGATTTTCTTGAGGCAGAGGCCGATATCGCGCGCAACGTCGCGACAAGCCTCGCTCAGACCTACGGCGTGATTTTTCAGGCAGACGCATCGCTCACGGTTGACAACCCTCCCGACGACTGGGCCGCCTATTCGTGCACGCTTTCGTACTATGCGTATCGAGCCAATCTCGATCCGGAGGCGCGCTCATCGGTCCGTGCCTGCCTTGAGAAGGCTGTGGAACGCTTCCCAACCTACGCAACTGCCTGGGGTTTGCTGTCGCAAGCTTATATCGACGAGATTCGATTCCGTTTTCCTTTTGATCCCACGACGTCTCCTGCATCGATCAATCGCGCCCTCACCGCGGCGAGACGGGCGGTCGAGTTGGATCCGCTCAACATCCGGGGTCTGCAGGCCCAGATGTTTGCACTCTATTTGAGCAATGAGATTGATGCGGCTCTAAGGGTGGGCAGTCAGGCCCTCGCCATCAACCCGAACGATACCGAGCTGATGGGCGAGTATGGCTATCGCCTGGCATTGTCGGGAGACTGGGATGGCGGGTGTCCTTTGGTTGCTGAAGCACGCGCGCGGAATCCGGGGCCTCTGGCCTACTATGAGTCAGCGCTTGCACTGTGCTCCTATTTCGGCGGCGACTACCAGCAGGCAGCCATGTGGATCAAGAAAACCACGGTTCCGAACAGTCCGCTTTATCATTTGATCGCGGCGGCAATTTTCGGCGAAGGAGAATACCGGGTCGACGCCGAGCGTGAGCGTGCCTGGCTCGAAAAAAATGAACCGGCTTTGCTGAAAAATGTTCGGCAAGAAGCCTCGATGAGGCTAGCCCGTGCGGAAGATGCCGAATTTTTCGTTGGTTCGCTCAAGAAGGCCGGCCTCGAGATCGAGGATTGACTCGTTCCCGACCTGCCGCACGACAATAATAATTGAATGGCGCGCCCGAAGAGATTCGAACTCCTGACCCCCAGATTCGTAGTCTGGTGCTCTATCCAGCTGAGCTACGGGCGCGCAATGGGCGGTGACAGACACAGCCCCCGCATGCCGGTCTTTCGATCCGGCCGCGAATGTGACGTGCTACCTAGCGAGTGGCGGTTCGAAAAGCAAGCCGCCCACAGCGAAAACTTTCTGCGGCTGAATAGCCCACCTGCGCAGCGGTAAACATGGTCCGCCAGAACGAACCGAAGCGGTCGGCTATCCGCACGTTCATGCCCCTCACCATTTCCAATCGGCCCGCCGTTCAAACCAGGCTTGCGCACAAGCTTGAATGGCAACAAAGCAGGAGGCTCCAGTCGCAGAAGCTCCACGAATTCGAAACGACGCTCCAGTTCGGACGATCGCCAAGCCGGACGGCTACATCGCTCAGGCCGGGCGCCGCAGTACCGAACGCGCCTCGTCGAGGCTGACCGGCTGGTCGGGGATGGTTATGGCAAAGACGGTCCGTCCGCCGATGCTCTCCACCAGCTCCAGCGAACCGCCATGCGCACGCACCAGTTCGTGGGCTATCGCCAGGCCGAGCCCGGTACCGCCACTGCGCGCAGACCCACGAAAGGCGGCGAAGAGATTTTCGCGGGCCTTCTGCGGCAGGCCCGGGCCGGTGTCGACGACGAAGATACGGCAGACACTCCCGGTCCGCTCGGAAGACACCGCAAGCCGACGAACGAGCGCAGGCTCGCGATCCGCCGCCATCGCTTCCACCGCGTTGCGGCACAGATTGGTGAGTACCCGGAACAACTGGTCGGAATCGGCATCCACCTCGAACGCCTGGTCGACGCTGTTTTCGAATTCGATGCCTTTGCTCGGATCGATGCCGAGCAGCCCTTGCACCTCATCGACCAATTGCCGGAGCCGCAGACGCCGCCGCGCCGGAGCGGCCTCCTGCGTCCTGCCGTAAGCCAGCACACCTTCGGTATAGGCGACCGCACGGTCCAGGGTGCGCACCAGCTTCGGTGCGAAGGACTGCACCGACGGATCCTTCACCATCGCGAGGCGATCCGACATCAGCTGCGCCGAGGCCAGGATGTTGCGCATGTCGTGATTGATCTTGGAGACGGCGAGACCGAGATCGGCGAGATGTTTCTGCTCGGCGAGCGTCTTCTGCAAGCGGGTCTGCATGTCGGCGAGCTCGCGTTCTGCAACGCCGATCTCGTCGCCACGATCTTCCGGACTGATGATGCGGCCCGGATCATCCGGTGCTTCGGAAAATGCTAGCATCGAGCGCGTCATGTCACGCACTGGCCGGATCATGATCCAGTTGATCGCAAGGAACACCAGCGTCGCGGTTATCAGCGAGATCAGCAGCGACAGGAGCGCGACATTGCGCGAATAGATCAGCATGGCGGCGCGCAATTTCTTATCGGGAATGATCAGCTCGAATTCCTTGTCGCTGTCGCCAACCGTACCGAAGACGCGCAGCATGCGGCGGCCGCCAAACAGCGCGGTGTCCAGCGCGCCCATCATCGCCTTGACCGGGCCTGTTCTGGCAAGGTCGATATGCTCTTCGACCTTGAGCGGCATGTCGGCGACGACAAGCAATCGGGACGTACCACCGTCGCGCACCGCGACCGCCTTGGCGCCAAGCGACTTCAGCACGTCGTCCTGAGCGGCGCGCGGCAGGCTGGCGGGATTGCCCTGCATCAGCACGCCGCTGACCGTGGCTGCGGTGCCGAGCTTTTCCTCGAGCCAGCGGAGACGGAAATTGGCGATCGACGGGATGAAGATGAGCACCTCGGCAAGCAGCACGAACAGGATCGTCAGCAGGAGCAGCTTGGTGGAAAGCCCCCGCGACAGCGGCACCATGCGCGGGATGCCTTCGCCCGCCACAACCGTCTCCGTCGCTGTCGAATCGCTCATTTCACGCATCCTCGGCGAGAACTCTTTGCCAGTCGTCGATCCATCCGCTACAGCGCGCTCAACCGAAAACGCGCAGCCAGCGAACGATGCGGCGAACCAGCGGTTTCCGCGTTGCACCCACAAAATAGGTGATCGCGGCGCGTCTGCCAATTTCGCTCATTGTAGGATAAGGCGGCACATAGGCCGTCACATCCTTCACCGTCATGTCCTTGGCCAGCGCCAGTGCCCAGATGTTGATCATCTCGCCGGCATTGGCGCCGACAATAGACACGCCCAGTATCTTTCCGCGTTTGCCGGCAACCAGTTTCACATGGCCTTCCGTCCTCAGTTCGGTCTGGGCGCGGTCGTTCTCGGCATAGGGCCAGCGCAGCACGCGAACGGGACCGTGCTTCTTCGTCGCCTCGGCTTCGGTCAGGCCGACATGGGCGAGTTCGGGATCGGTGAAGGTCACCCGCGGGATGATCTGCCGGTTCTCCCGTGCCGGCAGCCTGAACAGCAGCGCACGGGTGACCAGACTGGCGTGATAACCTGCGACGTGGGTGAACTGCAGCGAGCCGGTCACGTCGCCGATGGCGTAGACGCGGCGGTTGCTCGTCCTGAGTTTGTCCGAGACCTTGATGCCATTGCCGTCGAAAGCGATACCGGCCTTTTCAAGGTCGAGACCGGCGACATTCGCGCTGCGGCCCGTGGCGACCAGCAGATGGGACCCCTCGATGCTTGTCGGAGCCATCGCGGCCCTCGAAATGCGCCCGAACGCCAGCCTTGCCACGACGTCCGACGCTAGTCACCGTCGCGCCTTCATGGATCGTCACGCCCTCGGCCCGGAGCCTCCTCACGACGATCGCCGCCAGTTCTGGATCATCCTTGCCGAGCGCGGAGACGGCTTCGATCACGGTGACGGCGGAACCGAGCCGCCGATGTGCCTGCGCCATCTCGAGGCCGACCGGGCCACCGCCGATGATGATCAGATGTTCCGGCCTCTCTGTCTGTTCGAACAAGGTCTCGTTGGTCAGGTAGCCGACACCGTCGAGCCCCGGTATCGGCGGTATCGCGGGAGAGGAGCCCGTCGCGACGACGAAGCGTCTGGCGCGGATCTCGACATCGCCGGCAACGACGGTGCGAGCGTCCTTGAAGCGGGCCTCCTCCTGGATCACGTTCACGCCAAGCGCCTTGAAGCGGCCAACGGAATCGTTCGGCGCGATCGCAGCAATGACTGACCGGATGTGCCGGTGGACCTTGCCGAAGTCTATGTCAGGCTCGACGTCGCCAATGCCGAACCGCGCGCCATGGCGGAGCGCGTCAGCGTGTTTCGCTGCGGCAATCATCGCCTTCGACGGCACGCAGCCATAATTCAGGCAATCGCCGCCCATCTTGCCTTTTTCGATCAGCACCACCGGCACGCCGAATGCGGCGGCCGCCGCAGCGACGGATAGGCCGCCCGAGCCAGCGCCAATGACGCAGATGTCGGGCGTAAGGAGCTTCGCCATCGAAATGCTTCCTGAGACAAAGGAACCCGCCAGGGTTATGAAGAACTGTCCTTGTCCGCGACATCCGGGCAATGATCGCGTTTCCAACGTTTCTTTACGACGGCGGCGATCAGCGCCACAAGCGCGAGTGCGGCAAAGGCGATGGTGATTTGGGGTGTCACCAGGTCCGTCACCTTGGCATGGCGGCCTGCTGCCTTGGCGGCGACCAGCACGCTGTCGACACCCTCACCCAGCCAGGCATAGGCGATGGCGCCCGGAATTATGCCGATCGCAGTCGCCGCGACGAACGTGCGAAGCCGCACGTTGAACAGCGCCGGGGCAACGTTGACGACAACGAAAGGAACGAAGGGGGCGAGCCGAAGCACGAGCAGGAAGCTGAACGCGTCCTTCTCGAAGCCTTCGGCGAGACGGGCGGAAACGCCGCCAAGGCGGCGCTTCAGATAATCTCCGAAGGCGGTGCGGGCGGCAAGAAATAGGAGCGTCGCCCCGCTGGTGGCGGCGACCACCGCAAGGGCGGCTCCCAGCGCCCAGCCGAACAGGAAGCCCCCGAAGATCGTGAGCACGGCCGCCGCCGGAAAGGAGAATGCGACGGCAAGCACATAGCAGGCCACGAAACCGACCGGGGCCAGCGCCGGATGATCGGCGACAAACGCTTTCAGCACGTCCTGGCTTTTGCCGAGATAACCGAGCGACAGATAATGGTGCCAGCCCAGGATATAGCCGAGCACGAAACCCGCGGCGATCACGGTGATCGGCGCAAAGCGCCAGACAGGAGATTTCCTGGCTCTGTTCCGTTCGGGATCGATCGTTGCGGTCGGCACCGCGCCCTTGGCCACTTTTTTCTCCGTTTGAACGCACATCGTCGAGATCGACAGCGTATCCGCCTTCCCGCTCAATGATCCAGCGAAACCACGGCCGCAAGCTCCTCGCGCGCCGCCTCACCGGGTTTTGACCCCACCGTCAAATCCGCTCACCCTTGCGTGAGCCCCAAGCAATCTGCGATGCAGTAACAAGCGTGATTTGCGGATCGGCCGCCAGTGCGGTTGCTTTTAACGGGTCTTACGACTGCTTCACGGTCGGCGATTGACTTCCACAAACCTTCTTTCTATAAGCCCGCTCACGCTCGGGTCGACGGTCCGGCGCAATTTTTATTGCGCTACAGCCTGCCCGGCACAGCTCCTGTTCATAGCGACAGTACCAAGAAGGGCCGCACGCCGCGGTATCAAAACAAATGAAGCGCACCTATCAACCCTCCAAGCTCGTCCGCAAGCGCCGGCACGGTTTCCGTGCCCGCATGGCCACCAAAGGTGGTCGCGGAGTGGTCGCCGCACGCCGCAATCGCGGCCGCAAGCGGCTGTCCGCCTGAGCGAAGCGAAAAACTTGCCGGCGACCGGCAAGCCAGGGAGCATGGCTCCGCAACGGCTTCGTAAGCGTGCGGAGTTTCTGGCCGTCCGGCGTGGCGAGAAGCGCCGCGGGCGGCTTTTCCTGCTGGAAGTGATGGATCGCGGCGACGGCGGAGCGCCACGCGTCGGCTTCACCATCACCAGGAAGGCCGGCAACGCGGTTCAGCGAAACCGTATCCGCCGGCGGCTCAAGGAAGCCGTTCGTCTTCATGCCGCAGGTGACATGGCGCCGGGCAATGACTATGTCATCGTCGGGCGTCCTGAAATCCTCACCGCCCCTTTCGGAACCTTGAAGTCCGAACTTTCACGCCGAATTCGCGGACCGCGTTAGGACCACTTGATGGAAAACAACCGCAATTTCTTCATCACCATCGCGCTTTCCGTGCTGATCCTGACTCTCTGGCAGGTTTTCTACATGGGCCCGCGGGTCGAGGCGCAGCGCGAAGCCGCGCGCATCGAGGCCGAGCGCGTCGAGGCTGAGAAGAAGGCTGCCGCGCCTGCCACGCAGGGCGAAGGCGCCGCATTGCAGGCGCCTGCGGCGCCAGGTGCCGTTCCCGAGGCTTCCGGCATTCCGGGCGCCGATGGCGCCACGGCCGCAAGCCGCGAGGCCGCGATCGCCGCCACCCCTCGCGTCAAGATCGATACGCCCAGCCTGTCAGGTTCGATCAACCTCAAGGGCGCCCGCATCGATGATGTGCGGCTGAAGGACTACCGACTGACTGTCGAAAAGGATTCGCCGATCATCGAACTCCTCAACCCCTCGGCGTTGCCCAACGGGCAATATGCCGAGATCGGCTTTATCGGCGACGCCGCGAGCGGCGCCGTGCCCGGTCCGGATACGGTCTGGACCGTCGAGGGCAATCAGAGCCTGACCCCGTCGACGCCCGGTGACACTCGCCTTCACCAATGACAAGGGCCTCACCTTCAAGCGCACTATCGCCATCGACGACAATTACATGTTCACCATTTCCGACGCTGTCTCGAACGCCGGGACCGCGCCCGTCGCGCTGTCGAACTACGGCCGCGTCACCCGCTTCGACAAACCCACACATGCCAGCATCTATGTGCTGCATGAAGGCCTGATCGGCGTCACCGGCGAGGAAGGCCTCGAAAGAAATAAGTTACTCCACGATCGAAGAAGACAAGCAGATCAAGCCGGGCAAGTCGAAGGATGGCTGGTTGGGAATCACCGACAAGTACTGGGCGGTCGCTCTGGTGCCTTCCACGCAGCGCGAATTCCAGCCGAACTATTCCTATCTGTCGGACGTTCGCCCGCGCTATCAGTCCGACTTCCTGAGCGACCCGATCACGGTCGCGCCCGGCCAGACTTCAACGGTCGAGACTTTGGTTTTCGCCGGCGCCAAGGAAGTCGCCAAGATCCAGGCATACGAGACCGGACCGCAAAATCCGCCAGTTCGACCTTCTGATCGACTGGGGTTGGTTCTATTTCATCACCAAGCCGATGTTCTGGCTGATCGACACGCTCTATCGTTTCCTCGGCAATTTCGGTCTCGCCATCCTGGCGACCACCGTCATCGTCAAGGGCATCTTCTTCCCGCTCGCCAACAAGTCCTACGTGTCGATGGCGAACATGAAGAAGGTGCAGCCCGCAATGCTCGAAATCCGCGAAAAATACGCGGACGACAAGATGAAGCAGCAGCAGGCGATGATGGAGCTGTACAAGAAGGAGAAGATCAATCCGCTGGCCGGCTGCTGGCCGATCCTGATCCAGATCCCAGTCTTCTTTGCGCTCTACAAGGTGCTCTACGTCACCATCGAGATGCGGCACGCGCCGTTCTTCGGCTGGATCCAGGATCTCGCCGCCCCCGACCCGACCTCGCTGTTCAACCTGTTCGGCCTGCTGCCGTTTACGCCGCCTGCTTTCCTGCCGCATCTCGGCGTCTGGGCGCTAGTAATGGGTATCACCATGTTCCTGCAAATGCGCATGAACCCGGCGCCGCCGGACCCGACGCAGGCGATGATCTTCAACTGGATGCCGGTGGTGTTCACGGTGATGATGGGCAGCTTCCCGGCGGGTCTGGTGATCTACTGGGCCTGGAACAACTCGCTGTCGATCCTGCAGCAAGGCATCATCATGAAGCGCCAGGGCGCCAAGATCGAGCTTTGGGACAATCTCGCCGGGCTGTTCAAGAAAAAGCCCTCACCGGCCGAATAGGCGGCGATGGTAGCAAAAACGCCCCGGCAAGTCCGGGGCTTTTTTCATGGACGTTGGCGCTTCGAGATTCTATAAACCCTTAATCCGACAGGGGTTTTCGATGGTCATCTAAGCAAGGTCCGTTTCCATCAGGTGTCGGTGCACCAGAGCGGATCGCATTTCCAAGTTTGCGAATCTTTCTCACAACGGAACTTGCCATGACCGAAACCAGCCAAGGTCCCAATCCCGCGATCAAGCATCCCATTCCGATGCATCCGCGTGTCGGCTTCCTGAAGTCGCTCGTCTCCGCGCCCAACATCGAGATCGGTGATTTCACCTATTACGACGACCCTGACGGGCCGGACCGGTTCGCCGAAAAATGCGTGCTGCATCACTATCCCTTCATCGGGGACAAGCTGATCATCGGCAAGTTCTGCGCCATAGCCGAAGGCGCACGCTTCATCATGAACGGGGCCAATCACGCGATGTCGGGGTTTTCCACCTATCCGTTCAATATTTTCGGTCACGGCTGGGAGAAGGGCTTCGACGTCAGGACATGGGAGGCTGAAAACCGCGGCGACACCGTCATCGGCAATGATGTGTGGATAGGCATGGAGGCCATCACCCTGCCTGGCGTGGCCATCGGCGACGGCGCCATCATCGGCGCCAAATGCGTCGTCACCCACGATGTACCGCCCTACGCGATCTTCGCCGGGAACCCCGGCAAGATGGTGAAGTTGCGGTTTGACCGGAACACGGTGAAACGACTTCTCGACGTTGCCTGGTGGAATTGGCCGGTGGAGAAGATCACCCGCAATCTCGACGCCATACGCGGAGCCGACATCACTCGCCTGGAGGCGGCTCACTGAACCGGATGGCGAACTCGCCGGTTGACAAGGTGCCGCGGAATGCCGATGCCATCGGCGCGACAGATATCGGCAGGGCTGGGACAGGCATAGTGAGCGAAATCGAAAAGAAACCGGGACGCCAGGAGCAGCTGGACTCCGCGCAGTTCACCCGGCCGTGGATTTTTATCCGCGGTGTCCCGGCGATGAAATTCCTGCCGCCCGAGGGGCCGCCGGAGATTGCTTTCGCCGGTCGCTCGAATGTCGGCAAGTCGTCGCTGATCAATGCGCTGGTCGGCCAGAAGGGGCTTGCCCGAACCTCGAACACGCCCGGCCGCACGCAGGAACTGAACTATTTCGTTCCGGACGGCTATTCCGGCAATGCAGGCGATCTGCCGCCCATGGCCCTGGTCGATATGCCTGGCTACGGCTACGCCCAGGCGCCGAAGGAACAGGTCGATCAGTGGACGAAACTTGTCTTCGACTATCTGAAGGGCCGCGTCACGCTGAAACGTGTCTACGTGCTCATCGACGCCCGCCATGGCATCAAGAAGAACGACGAGGAGGTGCTTGGCCTGCTCGACAAGGCTGCCGTCTCCTATCAGATCGTGCTGACCAAGACCGACAAGATCAAACCCGCGGACGTGCCCCGGTTGATCGAGGAGACGCTGGCAAAGATCAGGAAGAGGCCGGCCGCATTCCCGTTCGTCCTCGCGACTTCATCCGAGAAGGGCGACGGCATGGAAGAACTGCGCGACGCGATCGCGCTTGCGGTGCACGGCGGCTAAGCGGCCAAGCGCGATTCTAGGCCGTCGCCGGCTTGAAGGTCAGCGCCAGGCCGTTGAGGCAGTGGCGCTTGCCCGTGGGCGGCGGACCATCGTCGAAGATATGGCCAAAATGGCCGCCGCAGCGGCGGCAATGGCACTCGATGCGCGTCATGAACAGTGAATTGTCTTCCTTGGTGCCGATCGCGTTGGGCAGCGAATCCCAGAAACTCGGCCAACCGGTGCCGGACTCGTATTTCGTCTCCGACGAATAGACCGGCAGGTCGCAACCGGCGCAATGGAAGGTCCCCTTGCGCTTCTCGTTGAGCAGCGGGCTTGTGCCGGGGCGCTCGGTGTCTTCCTGACGGAGCACTGCGAACTGCGCCTCCGAAAGGCTGGCGCGCCATTCCGCGTCGGTCTTCGTTACCTCGAACGTTTCGGCCTTGGCATCGCCGACAGCACCCATGCGGCGGAACGCCATCGAGGCGGCCAGAACCGCAACCGCTGCGCCGCTTGCGAGCAGAAACTGACGTCGTTTCATTTGGCGTTCTCCCTTCATGCTACTCTAGCCGGGACGTGGCTCACGGCGAAATCAACTCCGATTGAGCGCCCCATGAGCAGACGCCCCGAACCGTACCACGAAGGCGTGGCAGGCACGGGGCGCGCTTGTCGATAGCGCGGGCCCACAGGAGCAAAATCGCCCACGCAATCTTCGAGCCTGAGACGGCTCACGACTTAGGCAGCAAGACCTTGTCGATCACGTGGATGACGCCGTTCGACTGGTCGACATCGGCGATGGTGACGTTGGCGACATTGCCATTCTCGTCGGTGACGGTGATCTTGTCGCCGTCATACTTGGCGGTCCAGGTGCACCCGCCGACAGTCTTCACCGGATGCGCGCCCTTGTCGTCGTCGACCATCTTCATGATGTTCTTCGAGAAGGCTTCGGCGCCCACCACATGGCAGGTCAGTATTTTGGTGAGCTGGTCCTTGTTCTCCGGCTTCAGCAAGGTGTCGACCGTGCCGGCCGGAAGGGCATCGAAAGCCGCGTTGGTGGGTGCGAAGACCGTGAAGGGGCCGGCGCCTTGCAGTGTCTCGACCAGACCGGCGGCCTTGACGGCGGCAACCAGCGTGGTGTGGTCTTTCGAGTTCACGGCGTTCTCGACGATGTTCTTGTCGGCCGGCATAGCGGCGCCGCCGACCATCGGATTTTCCGCGTAGGCAGCGGTCGCGAAGGCGGAAAGCGCGAGAGCGCCGGCAAAGAGCGAGGAAGCGAATTTATACATCAGTCAAACTCCTTGATTGTTCCCTTTGGGTGGGCGCTAGGAGTTACGAAAGTGTATTTATTAAGTTTCCATTCTCACAAAAACGTTATTTCATCCGCAAAAGCTTCAAAAGAAGTTTAGAAAATCTATTTCCTTGAAACTTTCTCGGCGGAAGGCTCGTTTTATACTCCCCACTATCAAATATTCTTCAAATCACCGGCCGCCACGACGGGACCGGTCGGCTGTCCGGTCGGTGAACCGCCGGCGGGTTCAAGGCTGATCGCAAGGACTGCTCCGGAAGCGAGTTTCTCGCGAATTTCAGGAGTGATGGCGATCTGCACGGTCGGTCCGGCAGGGACAAGGCCTACGGAGACCGGCGGGTTCTGCCCCTCGATCATCCAGAGCTCGAAATCGCGTCCCGCCGCCTTCTCGCCGGAGACGTGCGACAGGGATACCGCGCTTTGGGCGGCATCGTACACCGCCAGATATTTGACATCGCTGTTGTCGGCGGCAAGCGAAGCGACCAGTCGCATCTGCGGCTGCTCGGCGGGCGGGATGACGTAGGGAACCGCGACATAGATAGCGAGGGCCGCAACCGCGGCAGCGGCAAGGCCGCGCCAGAAAGCGAGACTGGCCCACACTCCGCCACCGGACGGAGCCGCGACGGCCGCCGTGCCCGAGAACAGCCGCCTGTCGATGGCCGGTTTCACGGATGCCGGGGGCTCAACCGGCCGATAGTCGCTTGCCATCGGCGCCAGATGCACTTCCCACCGGTCGACAAGGCGCGCGAACTCAGCCTCGCTGTCGATCCGCCGGCTTGCGGCCTGCCGCTCGTCCGACGGCAGCACACCGACAACGTATTCGGCGGCGAGAATCTCGTCGCCCCCACGTTCCGGTCCGTTGTCTTCCGCCAGGCTCATCGCTCCAGGCATTCCTTCAGCTTCATCAGGCTGCGGCGCAGCCAGGTACGCATCGTGTTGAGCGGTACGCCGTGGCGTTCCGCCAATTCCGCATAGCTTTCACCCTTGAGATAGGCGCCGCGGACGGCTGCGGCCCGATCCTGCTCAAGTTCGTCCAGGCAGCGATAGATCCTCTCGTTTTCACCGCCCGCCACGGCCAGCGTTTCCGGGCCGGGTGCAGGATCGGCTACATCCAGCGCGGCATCGATATCGGCAGCCGGCTGACGGCGGGCACGAATGAGATCGATAGAGTGATTGCGTGCGATCGCCACTAGCCAGGAAATCGGGCTGAGGTCGGAAACCGCAAAGCGGTCGGCCTTCGTCCAAACCTTGACGAACACCTCCTGCAGCGCCTCCTCCGCCTCCGCGCGATCGTTCAAGACACGAAGACAGACGCCAAAGAGTTTCGCGCTGGTCTGCCGGTAGAGCAGGTCGAAAGCGCCCCGATCCTTCATCGAGACCCTTACGATCAGCTTGCTGATGTCCTGCGGCGTCATCGCCGCCAAACTATGGTGCTTCACCGGTAATTTGCAACTGGCGAATAGGGCCAGCAGCGGCGGCTGCGTTGCGCGTATTCGCCGACGCGGATAGGCTCCGCTACGCGAGGTGGGGAGAAGCGCATGTCGGTCGAAAGGGTTCTTTGGCAGGAAGACGCCACCGGCCTCGCATCTCTCGTGAAGAAGGGTGACATCTCGCCCACGGAACTGGTGGATGCCGCCATCTCGCGCGCCGAGAAAACCGCCCACGATATCAACGCAATCGTCGAAAAGCTGTTCGACCGGGCGCAGGCCTGCGCCAGGACGATCGACCGGACGCTACCGCTGGCTGGCGTGCCTTTCGCCATCAAGGATCTGGGCATCGCCATGAAGGGCGTGCCCACCCATTCCGGCAGCAAGGCGCCGGTGTTCGTTCCGGATGTCGACTCGGTTCTGATCGAGCGCCATTTCGCTGCCGGGCTCATCCCAATCGCCACCAGCACCACGCCGGAGCATGGGTTGCGACTGGTCACTGAATCCGCCGCCTTCGGCATCACCCGCAATCCGTGGAACACCGGACACGTCACTGGCGGCTCGTCGGGTGGCGCCGCGGCGCTGGTTGCGGCCGGCGTGGTGCCGGTAGCACATGCCTCGGACGGCGGCGGCTCGATCCGCGTACCGGCCGCCTGCACCGGGCTTGTCGGCCTGAAAACCTCGCGCGGGCGCATCCCATTGACGCCGCTAGCTTCCGAGCCGTGGTATGGCTTCGTCGTAAACCACGCGGTGACGCGCTCGGTGCGGGATTCGGCACTGCTGCTTGACCTGACCCACGGCCCCGACAATCTGGCGCCCTATGCGGCACGGCCGCCGAAAGGCAGCTTCGCTGCCGCCGCGGCGCGTGATCCGGGCAAGCTCAAGCTCGCCGTTTACCGCAAATCGCCGCTCGGCCTGGAGATTTCGACGGACACCCTGAACGCACTCGACGCGGCGGTCGCGCTGGCGCGCGAAGGCGGCCATGCGGTCGAAGAGATCGACCTGTCGTTCATCGGTCGCGACTTCATGATCGATTTCGTGACCTGCGTGGCGTCGGCGGTAGCCGGCGGGCTGCGGCGCGAGGCGGTAACCGCCGGCCGGCCGGTCAGCGGCGAGGTGGAGCGCGGAACCCGCGTCATCGGCCGCTTCGGCGAACTCGTGTCGGGCGGGGCCGTCTACGCCGCGCTGGAACGTTTGCAGGCGGCATCGCACCAACTGCTCGCCGACACCGCCGCCTACGACGCGGTGCTGATGCCCTTGATCGCTCATCCGCCGCTGAAGTGCGGCGCGATGAACCCGATGGGGGCCGATGACTTCATCGAAAACATGCTGGACAAACTGCACCTCACCCGCCTGCTCAAGATAAAACCATTGCTCGGCCAGTTGATGGACAAGAGCCTGTGGTTCACCCACTGGCCGGCGATTCAGAACGTCTCGGGCCAGCCATCGATCGCCCTGCCCGTGTACGTCACACGCGAGGGGCTTCCGCTCGGCATCCAGGCGGCCGGCCGTCATGGCGACGAGGAGACGCTGCTCTCCTTCGCCGCGCAGATGGAAAAACTCTCCGGCTGGAAAGAGCGCCGCGCGCTGCTGCAGGTGCCGGAATAGGCTGCATATCATTTGCCCGTCATGATGTTTGCGGTTAATACACCGCCGATTCCAAGCGCCAGGGACAATTGATGACAACGACGACGGACATAGCCGCCACCGCCGAAATGCAGGCTGCTCTGCTTTCCAGAGCCCTGCCCTACATGCAGCGCTACGAAAACAAGACCGTCGTGGTGAAATACGGTGGCCATGCCATGGGCGACGCGGCGCTCGGCCAGGCCTTCGCCCGCGACATCGCACTGTTGAAGCAGTCCGGCGTCAATCCGATCGTCGTCCATGGCGGCGGCCCGCAGATCGCGGCGATGCTCGCCAAGATGGGAATCGAATTGCGCTTCGAGGGCGGCTTGCGCGTCACCGACGAGAAGACCGTCGAGATCGTCGAGATGGTTCTTGCTGGCTCGATCAACAAGGAGATCGTCGCGCTCATCAACGCCGAGGGCGAATGGGCGATCGGCCTGTGCGGCAAGGACGGCAACATGGTGTTCGCCGAGAAAGCGCACAAGACTGTCAGGGACCCGGATTCTAACATCGAGCGCGTGCTCGATCTCGGTTTCGTCGGCGAGCCGGTCGAGGTGGACCGCACTCTGCTAGACCTCCTGGCCCGCTCGGAGATGATCCCGGTGCTGGCGCCGGTCGCGCCAGGTCGCGACGGACACACCTACAACATCAACGCCGACACCTTCGCGGGCGCGATCGCCGGTGCGGTCAAGGCAAAGCGCCTCTTGTTCCTCACCGACGTGCCCGGCGTGCTCGACAAGGACAAGAAGCTGATCGACGAGCTGACGGTCGCGCAGGCCAAGGCGCTGATCGCCGACGGCACGGTGTCGGGCGGCATGATCCCCAAGGTCGAGACCTGTATCGAGGCAATCGAGCGGGGCGTCGAAGGCGTCGTCATCCTCAACGGCAAGACGCCGCATTCGGTTCTGCTCGAACTGTTCACCGAGCATGGAGCAGGCACGCTGATCGTTCCCTGACACGGAGGCTCGACATCCTCCGCTTGATGGGTTTTGATCGGGACGCGGCGGCGAGCGAGTGCATTGGTCTTTGGAGGACAAGGCGATGGCACGCATGAATGTCCGCTATATCGTGAACGATGTAGACGCGGCGGTTGCTTTTTATACGGAAATGCTCGGCTTCGCGGTCGAGATGCGGCCCGCGCCAGGTTTTGCCGCGCTGTCGAAGGATGGCTTGCGCCTGCTCCTCAACCAGCCTGGTTCCGGTGGCGCCGGACAGGCTGTCGCCGGCCAAGAACCGCAACCCGGCGGCTGGAACCGCATACAGATCGAGGTCGAGAACCTTGCGGACTGGGCCAAGCAACTGAAGCGGTCGGGTTGTCATTTCCGCGGCGAGATCGTGCTCGGCCGTGGCGGCAAGCAGATCCTGATCGACGACCCGTCGGGCAATGCCGTCGAACTTTTCGAGCCCGGAGCGCAGGCTTAGCAAGCAACAGCGCCAGCCTGCGGCTCCCATCTCAGACTGCGATCTTGCGGCTCAGATGATCGCCCAGCCGACAGGCAAGCGCCGTAATCGTGGTCGTGGGGTTGCATTGGCCCGAAGTGGCGAAGGCGGATGAACCGCCGATATAGAGGTTCGCCATGCCGTGGACCTTGCAGTTGCTGTCGACGACGCCTTTCAGCGGATCATCGCTCATCCGGGTGCCGCCCATGTGATGATGTCCCGCCAGTTCCTGGTCGATCGGATACTCGCCGCCGTTGGTGATCCAGTCGGCGATGCGAACGCGGCCGAGGTTTTTCAGGGCGAATGTCTCGCCGAACAGCCGCAATCCTTCAAGCAAGGTGCGATGTTCCAGCTCCGACTTTTTCCAGTAAAGCTCGATGCGCGGAACTCCGGCGTGATCTTTTTCAGTTGCGGAAAGCTGGATGTGGTTCGACGCTACCGGCGCCTGCTCCCAGCCTACATAAAGCTGGGCCGCGCAACGGAGATTCTGATTGAGCTTTTCCGCCACCCATTCGGCAGTATCGGGTGCGGTGCAGGCGAGATTGGCGATCAGCTGCTTTACGCCGCCATAGGGCATCTCGATCAGGCGCACGCCGAAATTCAATATCTGGCGGCGGGCCATCGCTTCCGGAGATGGCGAGAAGAACACCTCATTGGTGCTGTCGACTTCGAACTCGTCGTAATCGGCAAGAATGGCATTGCCGCCCTCGAACTGAGGGTGCTCCATCCAGTAGCGACCGAGCGCGGCGGCTTGCGGAACGATGCCGCCATTGTTCCGCTCGTTCGACCACAAGAGCAGACGCGAATTCTCAAGTCCGCCGGTGCAGGGAACGTAATATTCGGCCTCGATCGTTCCGGCGTCCTCGGTTCCGGACCAGAGCCGTGCGCCGCTCACTCTTGTGCCGTCACCCGTCAGTTCGGTTACATAGGCATTCAGCACGACCGCGATATTGGCGCTCTTTTCCAACTCGTCCCGAAACTTCTCACCGAAGCGAACCGCCGGGCTTTTGATCAACTGGACCCAGCGGATGTCGTCCGAAATCGGCACATCCGGACGGAAGTCGACGAGATCGAGAATATCGTGGACTTCCTTCAGATACGGGTCGATGTCGCTGCGGCCGATCGGCCAGCCGGTGTCAGGCGCCCAAGGTTTTGCGGCGAAGTCGTGGGCGTCCATCATGCGGCACCAGCCGGCCCAGTGGTTTGAGGAACCGCCGAGAAATCTCAACCGGGTGACGTCCAGATCGAAATAAGGATCGCCGATCGTGGTGCCACGATAGAAATCCTGCGAATTCTTCCGTCCATTCGTCGGAGCCGGCCTCGAAAACCACCGTCGGGATGCCGGCCGCGCCAAGCTTGCGCGCGATCGTGGTGCCGGCCGGGCCCGAGCCGATGATGCAGACCTTCGGCCGGAAACCGGCGTTGCGAAACGCCTGTACATTCTGGAAAATCATGCCAGATCGCTCCGCTTGAGGATCCAGCCGTCGATTTCGATGATTTCGTCGGCGGGCACTGGCGTGTGCTTGGCAAGCAGAGCCAGCGCCGAGACCGTCGTCAGTGCCTGCATGAAGCCCCGCCGGGTAAGGGTTGCATCGGTTTTGCGCGTCATGTTCGCGGTCCTGTTCAACATTTCACCCGTGCCTGTTTAATTTCGGCACAGGCAGTCCTCCCTGGTCATGCTGCTGCGAGATCCGTGCCAGTAGCAAAGATTGGTTTCGGGTCGGTTGCCGTCAGTGGACAATAAGCAGGATAAGGATGCCACCGACGATCAAGACGCAACCGATGGTTTCCAGCCAGTTAATCCATTCCCGAAAGAAGAATACCGACGAGGCAAAGGTGAAGATCATCTCGATCTGCGCCAGCGACTTGACCACCGCTGCCTGCTGAAGGGTCATTGCGCTGAACCAGCCGAAGGAAGCGCAGGCGCCGGCAAGGCCGACCAGCAATGAGGGTTTCCATGCCGTTGCGATACGGCCAAACTCCGCCTGATCCTTCCATAGCATCCAGATGCTCATGACAATTGTCTGGAAGATGATGACGAAGGCCAGCGTTACCGCAGCCTGCATCATGAAGTTCGGCCCGCCGAGCGCCAGCGACGCTGCCCGGTAAGCGACGGCGGAAATGCCGAACAGGGTGCCGGAGGCGAGCCCGATCAGTGAGGTGCGGCTGCCTACCGACGTCACCAGCGCCCGCCAGCTGAACTCGGTCCGGGCGACGGAGATCAGCATCACGCCGAACATCGAGACGGCGATCGCCGCAATCACACCGAATGTCACCGTCTCGCTGAGAAACAACAGGCCGAAGAGCGCCGCCTGCGCCGGTTCGGTGCGCGAATAGGCGGTTCCGACCGCGAAATTGCGGAACGAGAACAGATGGACCAGCAGAAATGTCGCGGCGATCTGGCCGACGCCCCCGATGATCGCCCAGGCGAAGAAGCTGGCGTTGAACGTGGGTATCTCGTAGCCCGCCACCCGGTTCAATATCCAGACGAACAACAACGGGAACGGAAAGCCGAAACCGAATCGGACGAAGGTCGCGCCGGTCGTACCCATCACCCCCTTGAGGTGCTTCTGCATCGCCGAGCGGACATTCTGCAGAAACGCGGCGGCGATTGTGATCGGGATCCAGAGTTCCATGAATGCTGATGTCCGGCTCAGTGCGCCCTGATAGAGCCGGGCCAGCGCCCGCCTTTAAGCCCACCCGTCGGTGAATGGCAATCGGCCTTGACAAATCGGACCAGGGTTCCAATATTCATCCAAATAGGTGAATATAATGAGTGAAGCTCAAACGCATCTGGACCACACGCTGCTTGCCCTGGCCGATCCGACGCGGCGAGCGATCCTTCGCCGCCTGGTTCGCGGCGAGGCGCGGGTCACGGAACTCGCGCAGCCGTTCCAGATTTCGCTGAACTCGGTTTCGAAGCACATCAAGATGCTGGAGAGGGCCGAACTCGTTCGGCGGCGGCGTGCCGGCCGCGAGCACTTTCTCTCCTTCAACGCCGAGCCGCTCAACCAGGCGGCCCGTTGGATCGCCAAGCAACAGGCGCTCTGGGCCGCTCGCCTCGATGTATTGGACGATCTCCTGCAGGAAGAGGACCACGAAGCTGCCGACAACGATTCCCAAGACTGAGGAAGCAACAAAGAAAGGAGCTGTCCGATGACCCAGAAAACAATTGTCCGGGCGGTGGTGACGCGCCGCTTCAAAGCTTCGCCGCAACGCGTGTTCGACGCATTTCTCGATCCGGCCAAAGCCGGCAGATTCATGTTCGTCACCAAAGACGGCACCGATGTCCGCGCCGAAATAGACGCCCGCGTCGGTGGCAGCTACATCTTCACAGATCGTCGCGACGGAGAGGACGTCGAGCATGTCGGCGAATATCTTGTCATCGACCGGCCGCACCGGCTCGTTTTCACGCTGTCCGTGGAAAAATATACTCAGGATGCGGACCGCGTCACTGTCGAGATTGTGCCCGATGGCAATGGTTCGAAGCTCGTGCTGACGCATGAGATGAAGCCCGAATACGCCGAATACGAAGACCGCACCAAAGCCGGCTGGACGAGCGTCCTGGAGAGCTTGGCCCAGGTGCTCGGCGAAGAATCAAACAGCGACTTGCTGCTTTAAGTTCAGGCCTTTCTCAGGCCGCGGCTTGAAACGGTTCGAGGACGGCGCGGTTGCGGCCGCGCCGCTTGGCTTCGTAGAGCCGCCTGTCCGCCACGCGCATCAGTTCGGAAACACTCGCCCCCGGCTCGCAATCGATACCGCCGATACTGACGGTGAGCGGCACGTTCGCCCGTCCGGCCGGAAACGGATCTGCTCGACCTCGCGCCTGATCCGCTCGGCGACCTGCACGGCTTCCTCGTCGGTGGCGCCGCACAAAAGAGCTGCAAACTCCTCGCCGCCGATGCGGCCGAGTATGTCGCCGGAACGCACGCCGCGACGGATCGCGCGCGGCGATCTCCAGCAGCGCGCTGTCGCCGGTCGAGGTGGCCGTGGCAGTCGTTGATGCTCTTGAAGTGGTCGGCATCGATGATCAGCAGCGCGCCGCGGTCGCTCCTGCGGCGCGTGCTGTCGAGTACGGCAAAAAAACTCTCGCGGTTGAGCATGCCGGTCATGTCGTCGCGGCGTGCCTTCTCCGCGCAAGCTTCCGGTCGCGTGCGCGGCGGCAAGCTCGGCATGCGCCGCCTTCAGTTCGTTCAGCGCCTTGGCAGCTTTTCCTTCTGCCAGAAGTATAGGCGCTGCACGGCAAGGCAGATCGCCAGGATCAGCCAGGCGTTGCCGTCGACGGTGCCGCCGAGCGCCGGAACGATGCGTCGCGGCGATCGAAAGGTAAGCTGAAGATCGACAACAGGGCGACTAAGGTCGACTTCAAAATTATGCCGAATCATATGCTGCTCCCCTTGCCCCGAGCGGACCATGGCAGCGACCGCTGAAAGTCCCCTTTCGCTGGCCGCTAAAATTTGAATGGTCGCGCCGATTTATCGGCCGGAGCGTTCGAAATGACGGCCGGCGGAGGTTCGCATCCGGCGCATTCCGTGCGATAAGAGCGGCATGACCACGAAGCCGATCCTGCCCGTTTCGCCCATGTCACCGACTGGGTGTTCGACCTCGACAACACGCTCTATCCGCACCACTCGAACCTGTTCTCGCAGATCGACGTGAAGATGACGGCATATGTGTCGGAGCTGCTGCAGCTGCCGCGCGAGGAGGCGCGCAAGCTGCAGAAGGAGCTCTATCTCGAATACGGCACGACGCTGAACGGCCTGATGGAGCGCCACGGCATCGACCCGGACGATTTTCTCAAAAGGTCCACGACATCGACTATTCGTGGCTGGTGCCCGACCCGGTGCTCGGCGTGGCGATCCGCCAGTTGCCGGCCGCAAATTCATCTTCACCAACGGCGACCGCGGCCATGCCGAGCGCACCGCGCGGCAGCTCGGCATCCTCGACCATTTCGACGACATCTTCGACATCGTGGCGGCGGGGCTGACGCCGAAGCCGGCGCGCCGAGACCTACGACAAGTTCGTGGCTTCGCACGGCATCGCCGGGCCGAACACGGTGATGTTCGAGGACCTCGCGCGCAATCTCAGCCGTGCCCAAGGCACTCGGCATGACGACCGTGCTGATCGTGCCCGCGCAATTTCGAGCCGACGTTTTCGGAAATCTGGGAACGCGACCCGAAGTTCGACGACGATGTGGATTTCGTCACCGACGATCTGGCGGGCTTCCTGACGTCGCTTGTGGCACCGGCGAACGCTTAGGCCTTATCCAGGTCTGCAGGGGGAACGGCCCGCGCGGCATGGGCGTGAATTCTTAGCGCCCATGCCGTGCTTGTCGTTCCGCTCAGCCGCCGTGGCCGGTGTGTTCGTCGGCGCCTTGCTTGGCTTGCACCGGCAGCACCACCTCGACCTTGCCGGCCTTCTCGAACTCGAGCGTGACCGGCACCGAGCCGCCTTCCTTGAACGGCTCCTTCACCGCCATGAACATCACGTGCAGGCCGCCGGGCTTCAGTTCGACGGTGGCTCCCGCCGGGATATCCAGCCCGCCCTCGACCGGCCGCATGACCATGACGTCGTTGACGACTTCCATCGTGTGGACTTCGACCTTGCCGGCGCCCGGCGAAGCCACCGAAACGAGCTTGTCGGCCGCCTTGCCCTTGTTGGTGATGGTCAGGTAACCGCCGCCGGCCGGCTGGCCCGGAAGCATGGCGCGCGCCCAGGCGCCGGAGATGTGAGATCGCCGGCGGTCAGACTGCGGGAGCCATGCTATGGCCGGCATGCTCGTCGCCACCCGCGGCAAGGACGGTCAGCGACGGTGCCGGATGCTCCAGCGAATGCGGATCTTGTCCTTCGGCAGGTTCCTCGTTCCAGGCAACCTCGGCGCCATCGCATTGCTGCAGCGCCTTGAAGAACAGTTTGTGGCCTTCCTCGACGCCGGCGAGCGTGCCGCTCAACACGAATTCGTCGAAGAAATCGTCCGGCAGGGAGCCGCCGCTCCAGGTAACCGAGTCACGCCGGAGGTCACTTCCTCGCCATGAAGGTCGTACTTCCTGGCGTAGTCGCCCTTTTTGGTTTCCAGCGTCCAGCCTGCCTTGGGCATCGGCTTCACGCCGACATAGCCCTCCGGAATATCGATCCGCACCAGGTGGTGGCCTTGCCGTCGCAGCCATGCGGGATCTTCAGCACCGCCTTGTAGGAACCAGGTGCGGCCTCGCTTCTCTCCAGCGAGGCATGGGCAAAGGCGGTGGCGATGGAAGCAGCCGTCAGCAGTGACGCTGCGGCAAATGGTATAAAAAGTCGGCGCATATCTTCTCTCCGCGTCCGAAAACAGAATTCGGGCTTCCACGTATGCGGAAGCCGGTTCGGGCTCAGGCGGCGAGAGGCGGGGCGCGGATGGCCGGCGGCGGCTCGTTCAGCCGGCCCGGCGGCAAATCTTCAGTGCGAACCGCGGTAAGTGCGTGGCGGAAAGCGGCCGGCGCGGGAAACGCAATTTCGCTCGCCGCCATGATCTTCGGCTTGGCGGCGATCCCGCCGCAGGCGCCGATACATTGCGGGCAGTCATCGGCCGCGCCGGCAGGCGGCAGGCCCTTGCCCGACGGCGATCCCATCTCCATGCCGAAGGCGGTGCAGATCACCCACGCATTGGCGGTGTTCGCCGCGCGCGCCTCGGCCCAGGGCTGGAAAATATGGCTGAGCAGGACAAGCGTACCGGCGATCGCAAACAGCAGGCGATCGCGCCGCAGCGCCGCGAACCATCCCCATGCTTGTCGCCGGTTTCCCATGACGGACGGGTTAGCCTAAACGGCGCGCGCTTTCCAGCCGCGAAAGCTGCGGCATCGACGTCAGCCTGCCTGCTGCCCGGCTGGCATCGACCGCGGTCACAGATCGTAGAAGCGGCTGATGATACCCCAGGCCTCGTCGGCGGTTTCGGCATAGTCGATGATGTCCTGGTCGCCTGGCGATATGGTGCCCTGCTCGGCCAGGAAATCGAGGTCGATGGCGCGCTCCCAGAACGCCTTGCCGAACAGGATGATCGGCACCCGTTCCATGCGGCCGGTCTGGATCAGCGTCAGCGTCTCGAAAAACTCGTCCATCGTGCCGAAGCCGCCCGGAAACACCGCAACCGCCTTCGCCCGCATCACGAAATGCATCTTGCGGATCGGCGAAATAGTGGAAATTGAAACACAGCTCCGGCGTCACATAGGCGTTGGGCGCCTGTTCGTGCGGCAGCACGATGTTGAGGCCGATCGAGGGCGCGCCGACATCGTCGGCGCCGCGGTTCCCCGCCTCCATGACGCCCGGCCCGCCGCCGGTCACCACCACGTATTCGCGATAGTATGACGCCGCCGACTGCTGCGAGCAGAGCCGCGCGAATTTCCGCGCCTCCTCGTAATATTTGCTGTTCTCCTCGAGGTTCTTCTTCTGCCGCTCGTCCTTCGCTGCCCAGGCTTCGCCGCCCGGTTCGGGAATGCGGGCACCGCCGAACATCACTACCGTCGAGCGGATGCCTCGCTCGGCAAGGATCATCTCCGGCTTCAGCAATTCGAGTTGCAGACGCACCGCGCGCATCTCGCGCCGGGTCATGAAGTCTTCGTCGGTCCAGGCCAGCCGGTAGGTCGGCGCACGGGTTTGCGGCGTGTCGGGCGCCTTCTTCGCCCGCTCCAGGTCCTCGTCCGAATGCGGCAGCGGGGACCACCCCGCCTTCTCCATGGGATTCATTTCAGCAACCCGTCCGATCCTTTGTCTCCATGCGCCGTCCCGTGACGCATGGCGCGATTGACCCCTACCAAGCCTTGACATAGGGTCCGCGCGATTTTTCAGCAGCCTAAGGCCTCGCGCCTTAACAGCACGTGTAACGGAGCCTTTGCCATGCCGAAGACCGATCTGACCAGCCTTGAAAGAACGGTCGAGAAGGCATTCGACGAACGCGAGGGCATTTCGACGTCGACCCGCGGCGAAGTGCGCGACGCTATAGAGGCCGCGCTTGGACTCCTTGATCGCGGCCAGGCGCGCGTCGCCGAACGCCAGGCCGACGGCAAATGGCAGGTCAACCAGTGGCTCAAGAAGGCTGTTCTGCTCTCCTTCCGGCTGAACCCGATGGAGATCATCAAGGGCGGCCCCGGCGACGCCGTCTGGTGGGACAAGGTGCCGTCCAAATTCGACGGCTGGAGCGCCAACGAGTTCGAGAAGGCGGGCTTCCGCGCCGTGCCGTCCGCGATCGTGCGCCGCTCGGCCTATGTCGCGCCCGGTGCCGTGCTGATGCCCTCCTTCGTCAATGTCGGCGCCTACGTCGATGCTGGCACGATGGTCGACACCTGGGCCTCGGTCGGCTCCTGCGCCCAGATCGGCAAGAACGTGCACCTTTCCGGCGGCGTCGGCATCGGCGGCGTACTGGAGCCGATGCAGGCCGGACCGACCATCATCGAGGACAATTGCTTCATCGGCGCCCGTTCCGAAGTCGTCGAGGGCTGTATCGTGCGCGAAGGCTCCGTGCTTGGCATGGGCGTCTTCATCGGACAATCTACCAAAATCGTAGATCGCGCCACCGGCGAAGTCTTTTATGGCGAGGTGCCGCCACACTCCGTCGTCGTGGCCGGTTCGATGCCGGGCAAACCGTTGCCCAACGGCGAACCGGGTCCAAGCCTCTACTGCGCCGTCATCGTCAAGCGCGTCGACGAGAAAACCCGGTCGAAAACCTCCATCAACGAACTCCTCAGAGATTGATCTTTCGCAGAAACGGTCGCAGGCTCCGCACCCGCGCGATGGGGATCGCGCGACATTCAACGGAGGGGTGACATGGACTGGAAATATCTCTTCACGAGCTTTGACGGCCGCATCAACCGTGGCAAGTTCTGGGCCGGCGTCGGCGTTCTCCTCGCGATTGGTATCGTGGCCCAGATCATCGATGCGATGCTCGGAACCATGGGCGAGAGCGGTTTTGGCGTTATTGGCGTAATCGTAATGCTCGCATCGATCTATCCCGCCCTCGCACTCTACGCAAAACGCTGGCACGACCGCGACAAGTCGGGCTGGTGGAGCCTGATCGGCCTCGTCCCGATCATCGGCGCCATATGGCTGATCGTCGAACTCGGCATTCTCGAAGGCACCAAGGGTGCCAATCAATACGGACCGGATCCTCTTGCCTGACAGTACGCAATTAGCATGGCTCTTTTTCAGTCTTTCGGGCCGCGTCAGCCGCGCGGCCTATTTTCTTGCCGGCCTGCTCCTGGCGATCGCTCAGGCGTTGCCGCTCTACCGCGTCATGCTGGTGCCGGAGGGTAGCCCGCAAGGGCAGATGTGGGCGGTGATTTTCGGCGTCATCTTCTTCGCATCGCTGTGGTGCAACGTTGCGCTCGCGGTGAAGCGCCTGCACGATTTCGGCAAACCCGGGATCCTGGCGGTGCTGCTCTTCATCCCGGTGGTGTCGATCGTCGCGTTCCTCGTCTTGTGCCTGTTTCCGGGCGACGCCGGTGCGAACCAATACGGCAACAGAACCAACGCTCCGGCATCTGGTTAGACATGGACAGCTCGGCGGCCGAAGACAGATTGATCCATTATCGGGCGCTGAATCCTGCCCTGATCCTAGCCACCGCGGAATTGCTCCAGCAGCGGGTGGCGGAACGTTTTCCGGCGTCTGGCCTGCGCAAGGTGGCTACCGAACTCGTCAGCCTTGCGGACGACGTCGCGGCATCGGCAAAAGCGCTCGAAGCGCCGATCTGGTGGCTGCGCATCGTCATCGGTCTGGTCATCGTCTGCGGAGCATCGGTGTTTTTGTTTGTCGGCACCCTTCTCTCGTTTGATCGTATCTCGACAGGCGCCTTTGATTTCGTGCAGGGCGTGGAGGCTTCGCTCAACACGCTGCTCCTCGCCAGCCTCGGCTTCCTGGCCTTGGTGCGCGCCGAGGAGCGGATCAAGCGCCAGCGTGTATTCAAGGAACTGCACGGTCTTCGTTCGCTGATCCATGTCATCGACATGCACCAGCTGACCAAGGATCCGGCCGCTCTTTCCGCCAATTTCAAACCGACGAAAAACTCACCGCAGCGCATCACCAACAGTGCCGACCTCGCTCGCTATCTCGATTATTGCTCGGAGATGCTGTCGATCACGGGCAAGCTCGCTGCGCTCTTCGCCCAGTCGGTCAACGATGCCGTCGTCATCGACGCCGTCAACAGCGTCGAGGAACTTGGCTCCAACCTGTCGCGCAAGATCTGGCAGAAGATCACCATGATCGAAGCGTCCGGACGGTCGAAGCCCAAGGCGTGATCTCGAAAGACTTGGAGATTTTCGGGCAAGGATCACGCGGCGAAACGGAAACCGGGCAGGGTGACTATTTAGCGAAACCTCGCTCCTGGTCTAACGGGAACAGGCTGTTAAGCCTGTCATCCGTTTACCAAAAGTGCTTTGCCTGCAGGTGTCGCATCCCGGTGACAGCCCCTCCGCTTTCCGATAATCCTCCCGTCCATGAGTCTGCCTACCGATCCTGCCGTCAATCTGGCTTCCCTCATCCGCTGCCCCTCGGTCACGCCCGCCGAAGGTGGTGCGCTGAGCGCGCTGGAAGACATGCTGCGGCCATTGGGTTTCGTGGTGGAGCGCCCGATCTTTTCCGAAGACGGTACGCCGGACATCGAAAACCTCTATGCGCGTCTGTCGGGCAACGGCCCGCATCTGATGTTCGCCGGCCATACCGATGTGGTGCCGGTCGGCGACGAGGCGGCCTGGACGCATCCACCTTTCGGGGCCGAGATCGTCAACGGCGACATGTATGGCAGAGGCGCCGTCGACATGAAGGGCGGCATAGCCTGCTTCGTCGCAGCGGTCGCACGGCATGTCGAAAACCGCGGTAGCCCGAAGGGTTCGATCTCTTTCCTGATCACCGGCGACGAGGAAGGCCCGGCGATCAACGGCACGGTGAAGCTGCTCGAATGGGCCGCCGGCAAGGGCGAAAAATGGGATGCCTCGATCGTCGGCGAACCTACCAACCCCGAAGCGCTTGGCGACATGATCAAGATCGGCCGTCGCGGCTCGATCTCAGGCATCGTCACCGTCAACGGTCGCCAGGGCCATGCCGCCTACCCGCATCTGGCCGACAATCCGGCGCGCGGCATCGTCACACTGATCGATTCCCTGCTTGCTCCGGCTTTCGACAAGGGGACAAAAAACTTCCAGCCGACCAATCTCGAAGTAACGTCGATCGATATCGGCAATCCGGCCACCAACGTCATTGCGGCCAAGGCGACCGCCGCCTTCAATATCCGCTTCAACGACACCTGGACCGCCGAGACGGTTGCAGGCCGAGATCCACAATCGCCTCGACCGCGCCGCCGGCGCCGCAAGCTGCGGCCCGGACGAAAGGAGCCGATCGACTACGATCTCGTCTGGCGCGACCGTCCGAGCCATGTTTTCCTGACCCGCGACGAGCGGCTGATCGAGACGCTGAGCGGGTCGGTGAAGTCCGTCACCGGCAGGACGCCAGGCCTCTCCACTTCCGGCGGCACGTCGGACGCCCGCTTCATCAAGGATTATTGCCCGGTGGTGGAATTCGGTCTGGTCGGGCAGACGATGCACATGGTCGACGAGCGGGTCGCCCTCGCCGACCTTGAAACATTGACGCAGATCTACGAGCGTTTCCTCGAAGACTGGTTCGGTTGAGCAACCGAGATGCCGCCCGCCGAAGACATCCAGCAGTTTCTCACCGGCGCCTGGCGGCTGATGATGGGCAAGCCGGACGGTATCCGGCTGCTCGATATTTCGGCCGATGGCTTCTGGAACTCCTTCTTCGCGATCGTCATCTCGCTCCCGGCTCTCGTCGTCGGCTGGGTCGCGGTCGCCAACGAACTCAGCCAGAACCCCGACATTGCAGGCGGCCGCTTTTCGATTTTCCTGCGGCTGGGGCTGGTCGATCTCTGCGCGTGGGTGCTGCCCCTCGCCGTGCTGGCCCTGGCGGCAAGACCGGCGGGCATCAGCGGCCGCTTCGTCCACTACGTGGTGGCGACCAACTGGGGTTCGGCGCTCATCGTCTGGCTGATGCTTCCGCCGGCCCTGCTTCGGCTTTTCTTTCCCAGCGCGGCCGATCCGGCGTCGGTCATTTCGTTGGTGCTTTTCATGGTCTCGATGGTGTTCTCGTGGCGCCTCACCAATGCCGCCATCGGCAGGGGACCGGCAATTGCATCGGCCGTATTCGCCGGGATGTTTGCGGTTTCCCTTTCGTGCTGTTCGGACTTCAGGCGTTGTTCGGCCTCGGGACCTGTAAGCTAGCGGAACGCACCCGCCAGCGCCGCAACCAGCGTCAGAGCCATGGCCGCGAACGCGGCCGCGGCGAAACCGTAGCTCGAATACAACGGGCCGAAGCCGCTGGTGCCGACGAAGACCGCAAGGTAGGTGACCGCGCTGTTCAGCCCCATGATGGTGCCGCGTTGCGCCGGATCGATTGCCGTCAGCCGCATGATCAGCAGGTTGAGGCCGAAATGGTTGAACAGGCCCCACAGGAACACCGCAACCAGCACGGAGGCGAAGCTGCCGCCAGTCAGCGCCAGGAGCAGATAGACGGCCGCGACCGCCAGAAAGGCGATCGGCATCAGGCGGCGCGCACCCACCCTGTCGGCGATGCCGTCGAGAAACGCCGCCCCACCGAAGCCGATGCCATAGATCAGCGCCGCCAGTCCGTTGGCGCTCACCGGTTCGCCGAGGCCGTTGTGAAGGTGGTCGCCCAGATAGCCGTAAACGCCGTAGAACGCGGTCATGAAGGCGCCGCAGGCAAGCAGCAGCGGCTTGACGCCGGCAATGCGCAGCGCCGCCAGCGGCATCGGCGCCGGCCCGGTTGCCTGCGAGGCGTGGCGCGGCATCAGCGACAGCCCAGCCATCGCTGCCAGCGCCAGCATTGCGACCGCTGCGTAAACGGCGCGCCAGTGGATGAAATCGGCGAGCACGGCCGACAGCGATACGCCAGCGACCATGCTCAAGCGTCCAGCCGGTCAGCACAACGCCGATGGTCCGGCTCTCGCGGCCCGGGCGGCGCGACCGCCGCCGCACTCGCATAGATCGCCGGCAGGGCAACGCCGGAGGCAATGCCCGCGACGAGCTGGGCGGCAATCAGCCCGAGGACAACCGGAGCGGCGGCGCTGAGAAGCATTGCCGCGGCAAGCACCGCCATGGCGAGCCGCAGGATGCGGCGCGCGCCGAGGCGATCGATGTGGCGGGCAAGAAACAGGGCGCTTGCCGCCGTGCCGAGGCCGAACGCCGCCGACGCCATCATCACCGTCGGCACCGCGGCGTCCAGCGACTGCGACACTTCCGGCGCTATCGGCCCGAGCACCAGCGAGTTCGAACCGATCACGCCGATGCAGCCGGTCAGCACATAGGCGGCACGCGGGATGCCGGCTTGTTCGGAAACATAATTTTCGAATGGTTGATCTATCTTCGTCATATTGGCATGATGACAGAATGACATTCGGCAACAAGGAGAAATCCCGACCATGGATCAAGAAACAGATGTCATTCGGCCGAACAGGCTTCCCGCCCGCGACCTCGACGCCGCCGACCGAAGACTGTTAGGCGTGCTGGTCGACGACGCCACCGTCAGCTATGCAGAACTCGGCGAACGGGCCGGGCTCTCGGCGCCTGCTGCACATGAGCGGGTGAAGCGGCTTGCGGCGGTCCGGCGCGATCCGTCAGACGGCGGCGATCATAGATCCCAAGGCGGTGCGCAAATCACTGCTCGCCTTCGTCCATGTCGATACCGGGGTTGGGGCAAGACGCCGGAACTGATGGCGATCTCGAAATATCCGGAAGTCGAGGAGATCCATTCGGTTGCCGGCGACACCTGCATGCTTCTCAAGGTGCGCACGGAGGATACGCGCGCGCTCGAAGGCCTGCTTGCGCGTATCTATGAGGTGCCCGGCGTGGTGACAACGCGCAGCTATGTGGTGCTGTCGACCTATCTGGAACGACCGGTGCAGCCCGCCGCGACGAAGGAGTGGCCGGCGCCGCGCCACATGGCCGAGCCGATTTATTAGGGCGTCTTGAGATTCAGGTCAGGCCGAGCCGGGAGTCGAAGACGGGCGTGTAAGCGACCAAACAGGCGGGTTTCGAGAGCCGGAGCGCAGCGTACATTCGGATGCGTAAGCACCGGAAGCGCAGGAAACCGCCATTTGCAGGCCGGCATCACCTGAATCTCAGCACGCCCTAGGACGGGTAGTCGACCTTGATGAGATAGAGCCCGTCGGGCGGGGCGACCTGGCCGCACGCCGCGCGGTCGCGTGCCTCCAGCGCCGTCTTCAGATCGGCGGCCGTCCAGCCGCCTTCGCCGACGCGTTTCAGCGAGCCAACCATCGAACGGACCTGATTGTGCAGGAAGGAACGCGCCGAGGCGTGTATCTCGATTGCCTCGCCCGAGCGTGTCACGTCGAGCCTGTCCAGCGTTCTGACCGGACTTTGCGCCTGGCACTGGGTCGAGCGGAAGGTGGTGAAATCGTGTTTGCCGATCAGTTGCCGGGCGGCGTCCTGCATGGCTTTCGCGTCGAGGCGCTTCGGCACCCACCATGCCTTCTTTCGCTCCAGCGTCAGCGGCGCCCGGCGATTGACGATGCGATAGAGATAGTGGCGGCCGGTCGCCGAAAACCGAGCATCGAAATCGTCGGGCGCAAGCGAAACGTCCAGCAGCGCCACCGTCTCCTTCGCCATCTGCAGATGCGCGTTGACGGCGTCGCGCACCTTCTGGACCGGCCACGGCTTTTCAAGGTCGACATGCGCGACCTGGCCTGTCGCATGCACGCCGGCATCGGTGCGGCCTGCACCTCGCAGCGAAACTTCCTCGCCGCAAAAGCTCTTGAACGCCTGCTCGATCGCCGCCTGCACCGAAGGCTGGCCGGCCTGCCACTGCCAGCCGGCATAGGCGCTGCCGTCATATTCGATGTCGAGACGATAGCGCGGCATTGGCGTCGTTGAAGCGACTAGGCGGCGAGCGCGGCGTTGAACGCAGAGGCGTAGTCCAGCCGCCCGGTTTCCGGTGCTTCGCCCCAGGCCAGCGCCTGCAGCGCCTCGCCCTGATAGCCGCTGTCGAACCCTGCTGCGCGCTGATGCGTATAACCGAAGCGGCCGTAGTAGGCCGGATCGCCCAGCACCACCGACAGCGTTTCGCCGGCGGCCTTCAGCTTCAGATGCGCCTCGCGGATCAGCGCGCCGCCGATGCCGGTGCCGTGGAACGAAGGCTCCACCGCCAGCGGCGCCAGCGCGACCGCAGCGAACTTCTTGCGGCCCTGCGTCACGTAAAGACGCGAAAACAGGATGTGGCCAACCACCTGGCCTTCGTCTTCCGCAACCAGTTCGACGATCGCATCGCCGTCGGCAATCAACGCATCGACCAGCCCTGCTTCCGACTTTTGCCCGAACGCATGCTCTTCGACGAGGCGGATCGCCTCGCGATCCCTGGGCGTGGCCGCCCTTATCGACATCATGCTCATGACAGTCTCATTCCTTTTTCCAGCTTCGTGCCGCGCAGGAATTCCTGCACGCTTGCAGGCCTTCCGCCCGCCCGTTGAACTTCGACCAGTCTGACCGCGCCATCTTCACAGGCGACCGTCAGCCAGCCATCGAGTATCTCCCCGGGATTTCCATTCCCCGCGGCCAACGTCGAGCGCAGGAGCTTCAGGCGCTCCATTTTGCCGCCGAGCCTCTACTTCAGACCATGCGCCAGGAAAGGGCGACAGGCCGCGAATGTGGTTATGCACATCCTTTGATGGATTATTCCAATCGATCCGCGTCTCCGCTTTGTCGATCTTTTTGGCATAGGTAAGGCCGTCGGGCGCCTGCGGTACCAGCGTCATCTCGCCGCGCTCCAGTTCTTTCAGGGCCTGGACCATCAAACCGGCGCCTGTCTCCATCAAGATGTCGTGCAATTCGCCTGCTGTCATATCGGGCCCGATCGCCACGCGGTGGGTTAGCGCCACCGGTCCGGTGTCGAGCCCCTCCTCCATCTTCATGATCATCACGCCGGTCTCGGTATCGCCGGCCATGATCGCCCGCTGGATGGGTGCTGCACCTCGCCAGCGCGGCAGAAGCGATGCGTGGCCATTGTAGCAGCCGAGCCTGGTGCCTTCGAGAATGGCCCTCGGCAGTAGAAGCCCGTAAGCGACCACAACGGCGACGTCAGCGTTCAGCGTCCGGAATGCCGCCTGCTCTGCTTCGCCCTTCAGCGAAACCGGCGTCCGCACCTCGATGCCGAGCCGCTCCGCCTCGCGCTGCACCGGCGACGGCGTCAGTTCCAGCCCGCGCCGGCCTGCCGGCCGTGGCGGTTGCGTATAGACGGCGGCGATTTCGTGTCCTGCCTCGGCAATGGCGCGAAGCGTCGGCACCGAAAAATCCGGCGTTCCCATGAAGATAATGCGCAGGGGCATTTTCCCCTATCCCACCATGCGGGTCGGCGGTTTGTCCCTGGCGAGCTTCTTGAACTTCTTCACCACCATGTCGCGCTTCAGCTTCGAAATGTGGTCGATGAACAGCACGCCGTTCAGATGGTCGATCTCATGCTGCAGGCAGGTCGCCAGCAGGCCTTCGGCCACGATCTCCTGCGCCTTGCCGTCACGGTCGAGATATTTCACGCGCACCGACGCCGGCCGCTCGACCTCGGCATAATAATCCGGGATCGACAGGCAGCCTTCCTCGTAGACCGAGCGTTCTTCCGAGCTTTCGAGGATTTCCGGATTGATGAAAACCTGCGGCGCCGGCTCCTCGCCTTCCTTGGCAAGGTCGATCACCAGCATGCGCAGCGGTTCGCCGACCTGGATCGCGGCAAGCCCGATGCCCGGCGCGTCGTACATCGTGTCCAGCATGTCGCCGGCGAATTTGCGCAACTGCAGCGTCAACCCGCTCCACCGGCTTGGAAACCTGGCGCAGGATAGGATCGGGAAGAATGATGAGCGGCTTGATGGACATAGTGCTCACCTAAGGTTTCCCGGCAAAAGCGTCAACTGGAACGGATGTCTCACCGTTCACGTTTTGATCTGTCGCGGCGGGCCGAATCGGCTATGCTCGCGCGATGAACGATCTTTTCTCGATCCTCGCCGAACCCGTTGCACAGCTCGGCGCCACGACCATCACGCTCGGCCAGGTGCTGGGTTTCATCGCGCTGCTGTTCCTTGCGCTGCTCGTAGCACTGGTTGTCGCGCTGTGGCGCGCCGCCAAGGCGCGCGCGATCGCCGCTGCCGAAGCCGCCGACCATGCCCGCGACACCGAAGCTCGCATGGCCGGCATCCTGCAGTCGCAGGCCGAGATGCAGGGACGGCTCGGCGCGGTCGCCGAGGTGTTCGGCGCGCGGCAGGCCGAACTCACGCAGTCGATCGGCCAGCGCCTCGACGCGATGACCGGCCGCATCGGCCAGACGATGACCGAACAGACGCGCTCGACCCATGAGAGCCTGGCGAAGCTGCAGGAGCGGCTGGCCGTCATCGACACGGCGCAGACCAACATCCAGTCGCTCGCCGGCCAGGTGGTGCAGCTACAGGCGATCCTCTCCAACAAGCAGACGCGCGGCGCCTTCGGCCAGTCGCGCATGGAGGCGATCGTCGCCGACGGCCTGCCGCACGGCGCCTACGAATTCCAGGCGACGCTGTCCAACGGCAGCCGGCCCGGACTGCCTGGTCAAGATGCCGAACGACACGCCGTCGCTGGTGATCGACGCGAAATTCCCGCTGGAGGCATGGAACGCCATCCGCGCGGCCGG
Organism: uncultured Alphaproteobacteria bacterium; assembly: GCA_963763895.1. Classification (GTDB taxonomy): domain Bacteria; phylum Pseudomonadota; class Alphaproteobacteria; order Rhizobiales; family Rhizobiaceae; genus Neomesorhizobium. Next base: position 378,730 of record CAVXQC010000008.1, read on the forward strand.
AAGGCGACGGCCGCGCAGAAATTCGCCGCGCAATCCTTCCGGCGCGACGTCGAAGTCCACATCCGCGACATCGCCGAAAAATACCTGATCTCCGGCGAGACGCAGGACACCGCCTTCATGTTCGTGCCGTCGGAATCGGTGTTCGCCGAGATCCACGAGAATTTCGAAGCGCTCGTCCAGCGCGCGCACCGCGCCCGCGTCGTCATCGTCTCGCCGTCGCTGCTGATGCTGTCGATCCAGGTCATCCAGGCGATCCTGAAGGATGCCCGCATGCGCGAGCAGGCGCATCTGATCCAGGGCGAGGTCGTCCGCCTGATGGAAGATGTCTCGCGCCTCGACGAACGGGTGCGCAAACTGCAGAACCATTTCGGCCAGGCCACGAAGGACATCGACGACATCCTCGTCTCGTCGTCGAAGGTCACCAAGCGCGGCCAGAAGATCGAGGCGCTGGAGTTCGGCGCCGCGCATCCAGGAGGCCGGCGAAAAAACCGAAGCTCGCGAAGCGGTACGAGCGCAGCCGCGAAAATCGAGAACGTGCGTGCCGCAGATTCCAAGACCGGACAGTTGCGGCTGCGGGTGGTCGAGGGAGACGAAGCCTGACCGTCGCGACGCGATCGAGCTTGCGCATCCGCTGCCTCCTTGCCGCGCCAGGCCTTACGCACGAAGCAGAGCGGCAATGACGGTCCGTTGGGGACGGCAGGTGAAACCTCTTGATCCGGCGAAGAGTTTCGGCATGATTCGTTTCGCCAATCGGAGGACGAATCATGGCAAAGGGTGCAGATGAAACCAACAAGGAAGCCAAAAAGCCGAAAAAGGACGCCAAGAAGCCGGCAGCGGCCAAGGCGGCGCCTGCGGCGGCAGCCAAGAAGGCGAAATAGAGCTAGTCATCGCAAACAAAGCAGTCTCGTCCGGTCGCGAGACTTGCGACCGGACTTTCAGTTTGAACGGCCTGGCAAGTCTTCCATATTTAGGCGCGCAAGGACGGCCTTGCGGTTCCCAACAATCCGGCCGGGACGACCCGCCAAGAAAGCGAGGTCCCATCATGGCCTGGATTTATCTTTTCTTCGCAGGCGTCTTCGAAATCGGCTGGGCGATCGGCCTGAAATACACGGCCGGCTTCACCCGCCTCGTCCCGACGCTGCTCACCGTCGCCAGCATGATCGTCAGCCTCGGCCTGCTCGGCCTGGCGCTGAAGACGTTGCCGGTCGGCACCGCCTACGCGATCTGGACCGGCATCGGCACGGTCGGCACGGCATTGCTCGGCATCTGGCTGCTCGGCGAACCGGCCACCGCCGCGCGCCTCGCCTGCATCGCGCTCATCGTTTCGGGCATCGTCGGACTGAAGCTCGTCGCCTGATACGAAAACGCCGCGATCCATGGGTCGCGGCGTTTCATTCGCTAATGGAGAGTCCGGTCGTGCCGGACAAATTTTACTTGCCTGAAAAACCTGGAGGCGTGCGGCCGACACGCTGCTTGCGCGCCGCATAACGCGCGTCGCGCTTGGCCTTGCGTTCGGCCTCGTCGGCCAGAAGGCGAGCGATGCGCTCGTTCTCCTCGGCTTCGCGCTGCTTGGCCTCGGCCTGGGCGGCCTCTTCGGCGGCAAGGCGCGCGGCTTCGGCCGCAGCTTCGCGCTCGGCACGTTCCTTCGCCTCGCGGGCCAGCCGCTCCTGCTTCAGCTTTTCCTTCTCGGCTTCGCGGATCTCGCGTGCCTCGAGGATCGCCTTGCGCTCGGCCTGCTTGGCCAGCACCGCCGGATCGTCCGGCTGCCGGCTTGGCCTTGAATTTTTCGAGCATTGCCCTTTTTGCTTCGTTCGCCGCGCCGCGGCGCTCGAAAATGTCTTTTTCTCTGTAGATAGCCAAATCTCACTTCCCTGGAGTCATGTCGCGACGCTTACATACGCGCGGAAGCCGAGAGTTCAAGCGCCAAATCAGCACAGCTGCCATGAAATCCGGCCGTGTTGCCGTAAGGAAACGCTGCCGGCGGTGCAGCATGCCTGAAATCGAAATGGACTGTTCACCGGCCTGCCATCTGGCAGCTTGCTCTCGCCGTCGCTACCTGTAGCGGCAACAACCATTCAGGATGATCCCATGGAACTCGGCCTCTACACCTTCGCCGACGTCAGTCCGGTGCCCGGCCCGGCGCGATCGGTCCGCACCAGCGCCTGCGCAACCTCATCGAGGAGATCGAACTGGCCGACCAGGTCGGGCTCGACGTGTTCGGCCTCGGCGAGCACCACCGGCCGGACTATGCCGCCTCGGCGCCGGTCGTGGCGCTCGCCGCGGCGGCCGAGCGCACCAGCCGCATCAAGCTCACCAGCGCCGTCACCGTGCTTTCTTCCGACGATCCGGTGCGCGTCTTCCAGCAGTTCGCGACGCTCGATCTTCTGTCGGGCGGCCGCGCCGAGATCATGGCCGGACGCGGCTCGTTCATCGAATCCTTCCCGCTGTTCGGCTACAACCTCGAAGACTATGACGAACTCTTCGCCGAGAAGCTCGACCTGCTTCTGGCGCTGAACGAAAGCGAGCGCGTCACCTGGTCGGGCACGCACCGCGCGGCGATCAACGACCGCGGCGTCTATCCGCGCCCTTACCAGGAGAAGCTGCCGATCTGGATCGCCGTCGGCGGCACGCCGCAATCCGTTGCCCGCGCCGGCGCGCTCGGCCTGCCGCTGGCGCTCGCCATCATCGGCGGCGAACCGGCGCGTTTCGCGCCGCTGTTCGATCTCTACCGCGAGGCCGCCAGGCGCAGCCGGCCACGATCCCGCCAAGCTCGCAACCAGCATCAACGTGCACGGCTTCGTCGCCGAAACCACCGACAAGGCGGCCGACGATTTTTATGGGCCGCAGGCGGAGGTGATGAACCGCATCGGCCGCGAGCGCGGCTGGGGTCCGACCAACCGCGCGCATTTCGATCAGTCGCGGTCGCCGCGCGGCGCGCTGTTCGTCGGCGATCCGGAAACGGTCGCCGAAAAGATCGTCGCGCAGCACAAGATCTTCAGGAACGACCGCTTCCTGCTGCAGATGGCGATCGGGACGATGCCGCACGACAAGATCATGAAGGCGATCGAGCTTTACGGCACCAGGGTCGCGCCGATCGTCCGCAAGGAGACGGCGGCCGCTCCAGCCGTCGCCGCGCAATAGCCTGGCCAGCCGGGCGCATTGCACCCGGCTTCCGTTTGCGGAGGCGGTGGCCCGTTCCTATATCGGACGGGTCACACCTCGGATCGCCCATTCATGCCTGACGCCTCCCTCGACCTCGACGCCTATCTCGCCCGCATCGGCTACGGCGGTCCGCGCGAGCCATCGCTGGAAGCGCTGCAGGCGCTGCACCTGCTCCATCCGCAATCGATCAGCTTCGAAAACCTCGATCCGCTTCTCGGGCGTGCCGGTCAAACTCGATATCGCTTCGCTGCAGGCAAAAATGATCGACGAGCCGGCGCGGCGGCTACTGCTTCGAGCACAATCTTTTATTCATGCACGCCTTGAAGGCGCTCGGCTTCTCAGTCACCGGCCTTGCCGCCCGCGTGCTGTGGGGCCAGCCGGAGGACGCCATCACGCCGCGCAGCCATATGCTTTTGCGCATCGAACTCGACGGCAAAACCTATCTCGCCGATGTCGGCTTCGGCGGGCTGACGCAGACAGGTCCGCTGCTTCTGGTACCCGGCCTCGAGCAGGAAACGCCGCACGAGCCATTCCGCATTCTCGAAACCGGCGACCATTTCCGTATGCAGGCCAGCACCGGCGATGAATGGCGGCACGCTCTACCGCTTCGACCTGTCAGCGGCAATACGAAGTCGACTACGCGGTGAGCAACTATTTCCTCTCCACTTCTCCGACCTCGCACTTCCTCTCGTCACTCGCCGCCGCCCGCGCCGGGCCCGGCCGGCGCTATGCGCTGCGCAACAACCGGCTGTCGATCCATCACACCGGCAGCCGCTCGGAACAGCGCGAGATCGAGACAGCGGCCGAACTCGCCGACACGCTGGAAAACCTGTTCGACATCGACATCCCGGACCGAGCCGCCTTCGAGGCGAAAGTCCGGGCAATCAACATCGTGGAGGCTTGAGAATGATCCCGCTTTCCGTGCTCGACCTGTCGCCGGTTATCGAAGGCAGCGATGTCTCGCAATCGCTGAAGAACACACTGGACCTGGCGCGCCATGCCGAGCGACTCGGCTACAAGCGCTACTGGCTTGCCGAGCATCACAACATGCCGGGCATCGCGAGTGCTGCAACCTCCGTTGTCATCGCTCATGTCGCCGGCGGCACCTCGACCATTCGCGTCGGCGCCGGCGGCATCATGTTGCCCAACCACGCGCCGCTGGTGATCGCCGAGCAGTTCGGCACGCTGGCGGCGCTTCATCCCGGCCGCATCGACCTTGGCCTCGGCCGCGCACCCGGCACCGACATGGGCACAGCGCGGGCGCTTCGCCGCAACATGGACGCCGGCGTCGACAGCTTCCCGCAGGACGTCGTCGAACTGATCGACTATTTTCGTCCCGCCGAGCCCGGCCAGCGGCTGCGCGCGGTTCCCGGAGAGGGCCAGAACGTGCCGGTCTGGATCCTCGGCTCCTCGACCTATGGCGCCCAGCTCGCTGCCATGCTTGGCCTGCCTTACGCCTTCGCGTCGCATTTCGCGCCGGCGGAACTGGAACATGCGCTCGACATCTACCGCTCGTGCTTCCAGCCGTCGGAACAGCTCGACAAACCGTATGTGATGCTCGGCTTGAATGTCTTCGCGGCGGAGAGCGATGCCGAGGCGAAGCTTTTGTTCACCTCGCTGCAGCAGGCCTTCGTCAATCTGCGCACCGGCCGCCCCGGCAAGCTGCCGCCGCCGGTCGCCGGCTACGACACGCAGATCGATACCGCGGCCAAGGTGATGCTGGAGCACGCGCTGTCCTGCGCCATCGTCGGTTCGCCGGAGACGGTACGCAGCGGGCTCGACGCCTTCATCCGCCGCACCGGCGCCGACGAATTGATGGTCACGGCACAGATCCACGACCACGCGGCGCGGTTACGGTCGTTCGAGATTCTGGCAGATGTGCACCGGGAGCTCGCAGAAGCGGCGTGAGGTGCATCCTTCGAGGCTCGCCCCTCGAAAACCTGCATCAACCTTCAATCGTGAATGCGGGCTCGCACCTCAGGATGAGGGAAGGTTGGTGCATCGTCGCCAACTTCCGAACGACGGCGCGGCTTCATCCGGCAACAACGCAATCAAATTTTCGGGGTGTCAAAGTTGGCAGCCGGCACCAACCTCCCTCATCCTGAGGCGCGAGCCCGCACGGGCGATCGGAAGTTCAGCACAAACTTCTGCGGGCGAGCCTCGAAGGACGCACCCTACTTCACCGCCTCCACCAGACCCTTGTCCGGAAAACATGTCGCCTTGCGGCCATTCTTCGCCTGCCACGCGCCGATCGAGCGGCGCGTCTTGAAACCGGGCAGGCCGTCGGCGCCGCCGACATCATAGCCGAGCTTCTCCAGCCCTCGCTGCAACGCCGCGACATCCGACCGGTAAAGTCCTCCGACCTTGCCCCATGTGCCGGCAAAATTCTTGTCACCATGCGCGATGCGGTCGGCGCCGTGTCCGATGAACAGCGCGTAGAGATCGCTCTCGTTGTATTCCTTCAGCACATAGAAGTTCGGCGTCACGATGAAGGCCGGTCCGCTGCGCCCGGCCGGCATCAGCAGGAAACCTTCGGCGCGCATTTCGTTCGCCGGAAACGGCTTGCCGTTGACGCGCGCAATCCCCATCGCAGCCCACTCCGAAATGCGCTTGCCCTGGTCGGGTCCTTCGAGCGCGCAGGAAACACTCTCCGGCACCGTCACTTCGAAGCCCCAGTCGCGGCCTTTCACCCAGCCATAGTCGACCAGATAGTTGGCGATCGAAGCCAGCGTGTCCGGCGTCGAGTTCCAGATGTCCGGCTGCCCGTCGCCATCGAAATCGACCGCATGTTTCAGGAACGAAGTCGGCAGGAACTGCGGCTGGCCGAGCGCGCCGGCCCACGAAGATTTCATCGACTGCGGCCTCGCCAGCCCACGTTCCACCATCTCCAGCGCCGCCAGCACTTCCATCCGGAACATATCCTTGCGCGTAGCGAGAAACGCCTTGGTGGCAAGCACTTCGAACGCATCGTAGGGAATTTTTGCCGTGCCGAAACCGGATTCGCGGCCCCATATCGCCAGCACCACGCCGCCTGGCACGCCGTAGCGTTTTTCGATGGCGGCAAGCGTCTTTGCGTCTGCCCTGCCCGCGCCCGACCGCCGCCGGTGACGGCGCCGATCGGCCCGAAATAGCTGCCCGGCGAACCGAATTCCGCCTGATGCTGCTTCTTCGGCGTCGTCGCCTTGGCGCCCGGCATCACCAGGTCGGGCAGTTTCAGGTTCGGCTTCACCCCGGCAAACGCCGCCTCGAAGGTCTTTTGCGAAATGCCGTTCGCCTTGGCTTCCGGCCACAAGTCGTTTTCCAGCCAGGCGCGGAACTGGTCGTCGATTTTCGCCGCGGATGCGGGGGCTGCGAAAAGCTGCCAGGACCGCGAGAAAAGCGCGATGCAGTCAGCAATGCTCTATCCTTGCCCCCCCTCTGTCCTGCCGGACATCTCCCCCGCAAGGGGGGAGATCGGCATCCGCTTTTGTTTCGCCAATCGCCAACGTCGCCGGAGAGGCACTGAAATTGACGCTGCCGATCTCCCCCCTTGCGGGGGAGATGTCCGGCAGGACAGAGGGGGGCAACGCGAGAGCGAGTGCATCATAAAGATGCTCAAAACGCCGTCCGCGACCTGAGCGCCGCGGCAAGCGTTCCCTCGTCGAGATAGTCGAGTTCGCCGCCTACCGGCACGCCGTGCGCCAGCCGCGTAACCTTCACCTCGAAGCCCTCCAGCTGGTCGGTCAGGTAATGCGCGGTGGTCTGGCCCTCGACCGTGGCGTTGACCGCGAGGATAACTTCGGCGACGCCACCTTCGGCGACGCGTGCCACCAGCTGCTTGATATTGAGCTGGTCGGGCCCGATGCCGTCGAGCGGCGACAGCGTGCCGCCGAGCACATGATAGCGGGCGTTCATCGTGCCGGCCCGCTCCAGCGCCCAGAGATCGGCGACATCCTCCACCACGATCAGAATGGTCGGCCGTCGCGACGCGGATCGGTGCAGATCGTGCAGGGATCGACCGTGTCGACATTGCCGCAATTGCCGCAGATCCGCACCTTGTCGACCGCCTCCGCCATGGCGCCAGCCAGCGGCACCATGAGCTGTTCCTTCTTCTTGATCATATGCAGCGCAGCGCGTCTGGCCGAGCGCGGTCCGAGCCCCGGCACCTTGGCCAGCAACTGGATCAGACGTTCGATTTCGGGACCGGCGACTCGCTTCGACATGGCATGGGTTTAAAGTTTTTCCGCTGCTTTTGGAACACAGGCGTCTTCAGCCCTCAGCGATCTCCACCCACTGCCTGCGCCATTCGGGAGCGGGAGACGGTTCCGGCCAATATTCGGTCATCCGCGACAAGCCGACGCCATCCAACTCGAAGAAGGTGATCGCGGTCGATCTCGCCATCGGTGACCCCGACCTCGGTCACGGCACTCGAGCCGGTTGCCACAAATTTTCTGATCGTGAAGCGCCAGCGGCCCTTGGCTGGGAGGTTGGTGTTGATGGCGACGAAACCGTCTTTCGAACAGATCTTTTCGCGAGTCTGCGGCCAGTCCAGCACAAAGCCGCTTGAAAACAGTTGGGCTGCCGCTGCCCAGTCATTGTCGTTCATGCGATCCCAGTATTGCTGCACGAGTGTCGCCATATCCATCGTCGCACCTCCTCTCCACGCGTTTGAAGCATACCGCGTTGTCGTCCACGCATATGCTACTATCTGATTGGAAGTCAGCCCGGAGAAAGTATCCATGGCTTTTGACCCGGAGGCTGCGGCTCATGTCCTTGCGCAGGTGTCAGGCACCTATCGTGAAAGACCGCCCACCCCCGCCTTGCGGGCGCATTTTTCGCGCGTCTGGTTCCACCGTGTTGCAAGAGATGCCGCACCGACCGCGGTGGTGCCCGACGGCAACATCGACCTGCAATGGATCGACGGCGTCCTGCGGATCGCTGGCCCTGACCGGCAGGTCAATGTCGAACATCTCCAACCCGGCGCCACCGTCATCGGCCTTCGGTTCCGGGTGGGTGCGGCTCGCAATTGGCTTCGTGTCGATGCTTCCGCGATCGCCGACACAAGACTGCCTCTCGACGGCTTTTGGGGAAGTGCCGCCGACCGGCTCGGCGACTTCGTCGGCGACGCTGCGACGGTGGAAGAAGCGGCTGAGCGCCTGGAGACGGCACTTGCCGCCCGCGTGCCGGCGGCTGCCCGGTCAGACAAAGCCTCGCGGGCAATCTTTTTGCTTCTGCGGCGCCACAGGCTTTCGGAAAGCCGCAATATTTCGTGGCTCGGCGAAGCAGTGGGAATGAGCGAACGGACACTGCGCCGGCGCTGCCACGACGTCTTCGGCTACGGGCCGAAGACGCTCGACCGCGTCTTCCGCTTCCAGAGGTTCCTGGGGCTGGCACGCGGCGGCCCGGCGACGCTGGCGGATCTTGCTGCCGCCGCCGGTTATGCCGACCAGGCGCATCTTACCCGCGACGCGCAGCGGATGGCGGCGCTGACGCCTTCGTCGATCTTGCAGCAACTCCGCGCCTGATTGGCCGTTTCGTTCAAGACCCGTCTCCGCCTCCGCTCCATTCTGCTCCAGCACGCGATCCCCACAACAGCGTAACAAGGAGCACAAAAATGAAACCACGCATCAAGGTTCTCACGCTCGGCGTCCGCGACCTCGAAAAATCACTGGCCTTCTACCGCGACGGGCTCGGCCTGCCGACGGAGGGCATCACCGGCGAGGAGTTCGAGGACGGCGCCGTCGCCTTCTTCAATTTCAACGACGATCTCATATTTGCCCTCTATCCGGTCGCCTCGCTCGCCAAGGATGCCAAAATCGTCGCGACCGAGAACCGCCTCGGCGCTGTTTCGATCGGCCATATCGTCAAGTCGAAAGAAGAAGTGGACGCGGTGATGGCGCAGGCCGTGCGGGCCGGCGCGCAAGTCACCGACCCGGCGCATGACCGCTTCTGGGGCGGCTATTCAGGCTATTTCCACGACCCCGACGGCCATCTCTGGGAAATCGCCTGGAATCCCGCCTGGGAGGTCAAGGATTAATGCACGTCGCCCGAAAGTGTCCTCGGTTTCGGGGGAACGACATGCATCAAATCAAGGGATCTGAAGCGCGGCCGCCGAATCCTATTCGGCGGCCGCGCTTTAGAGCATGATCCCGAAAAGCGGAAACCGGTTTTCGGAAAAGATCACCCTCAAACAGAGAATTGGAGCAGAAGGGCGAATTCGAAGAAAAGCCATCCTGCTCAAGGGTTTGCCTGGCCGAATATCCACCGGCGAAAAGCCAGGACCTCCGGCTGCCCGCGGCGCCCGGGCGCTGTCACCAGTTGATATTGCAGATCGGAGACCACGCTTTCCGTGAAGCAGCGCACCAGCCTTCCCGAGGCGAGATCGTCCGCAACCAGCGAGCTGCGGACGAGCGCGAAACCGAGTCCCCGGCGGCAAGCCTCCAGCATTTCGGCGAAAGTCCGGTAGGAGGGCCCGCCATCGAAATCGATATGGCCGGCGGCTTTCCCGTTTCCTTCTCCGTAAAGCAGGCCATGCCAGCGGCGCCAGTCCAGCACGGTGTGGCGCGCGCCATCGTAACGCAACAATGGCGCCGCACGCATCCCTTCCCGTTCCGGCAGATCGCGGGCGACCTCAGGCGCACAGACGGCGAACTCCTCGTCGCTCGTCAACTGCTCGGCTTTCTCTTCCGCGCCGCCACCGAGCCAGATCGCCACATCGACATCGTCGTCGACGAACCGGACCCGCCGGTACTGCACCGTCACACTGACGTCGATCTCGGGATGTGAATCGCAAAATCCGGTCAAGCGCGGCGTCAGCCACTGCGCCGCGAACTCCGGGGTCGTCGAAATGCGGAGCCTCGGATTGCCTACCGACCGGCGGGCGCGGCCAAGCGCCTGCTCCAGATTTTCCAGCGCCTGCACAACGTCGGGGAGCAGTGTCGTGCCAAGCGCCGTCAATTCGACACCGCGGCGGTCGCGCACGAACAGCCGCCCGCCGATCCAGTCTTCCAGTTGCGCGATCTGATGGCTGACCGCGGTCTGGGTGACGGCCAGCTCATCGGCGGCGACGGTGAAACTTTTCAAGCGCGCGACCGCCGCAAAGGCGCGCAGCGTCTGCAACGGCGGCAACGCGGCAGGCAAGATTTGCATGACATTTCCTCATGCACGGGCTGACGATTGTTCGTTTTACGCCGGCTCAACCTGCCATCAAACTGGCTCCCATGAAAGGACGCTGGTTAAAATCCATGAAGAAACTTGCTGCAATAGGCAGGCACGCCCGACGAGGTCTCGGCTTTCGCATCGGCGAGCGGCTCCAGGCGCCACCGGTTTTCCTGCGCGACGATCTCGGCCTGGCACGCAAGCCGGAACGACGGCGGTGGCAGGACTATTTTTGAGATTGGTTCGCCCCAGATCGGAGCCAGCCGATCTGCGCGAATCTACTCGAACGGCCGATCCTGGGTCAGGATCATGGCGCCGATCGCGTCGGCTGCGTCCGGGCTCGCATCGAACGACATCACCGGCTCCTGCGGGGCAGACTGGCTGGCCGTTTCAAAGTCAGCGGGCAATGTTGCCCGCATCGGCGTACCGGCGAAACGATCGCTGTTGGGCGCCGGTGCTGGATGCTCGGTCATGGCGACCATCTGTTGCTTTGCCGGCGATGCCTGAGGCAGCGGTACCTTCTGCGGAACCGGCGCGGCGGAAGCGATCATCGTCTCTGTTGCCTGCGGGGCAGGCTGTGGCGCCCTGCGCCGGCTGCGCTTTTCGTAGAAAGCATTGCCGCCGGCAACCGTCACGTAGTGCATATTCTTGTAGGGAAACTTCATGCCGGCGGTGTGGAAGAACATGACGTCTTCCTTGACCTTCGGATGCCGCTCGCCCTTCAGCACCGCTTCGGCGGCGGCCGTCACGTCCGGCAGCGCCTTGGAATTCATCTTGCGGGTCATCACGCCGGGCGCGAACTGGCCCTTGGCGCCGACGACCTGACACACCGTCTCGCCGTATTTGCCGGATTTCAGCCGGTTCATCACCACCGAGCCGACCGCGACCAGGCCATCGCGGCTGGAGCGGTTGGATTCGAAGAACATCGCCCGCGCCAGGCACTCCTTGTCCTTCGCCGAGGCGGCGTAGGGTTTGGTGGTGGTCGTGGAAAGAGAAATCGCGTCCGTCAGCTTGCCGGTGCTCTGCGTGCAGCCGGCCAAAATGAACGGGGAGGCAACGACGACGAGCAAAAGCGGCGTCTTCCATCTCCCGGCGATCACGAGATTCCCCTCATCGTCTCTCCAGCGGCAATTTCAGTTGCGGCGAGAATGGGACACTTTCAGGCAAAAAAATGGCCGGAACAATCCCTCTGCCAATCCTAGATAGAAAGGGTTTACCAAACTTTACCCCTCTGGATTGCAGCAACGGGTCCGGAAACTTGGGGCGGCATGCCGTTGACGACAAGCTGAAAACTGATTATATAGCCATTTAGCTATATACCTCCGGAGTTATGAAGTGAATACCCACCAACTCGACACGACCTTCGCGGCGCTCGCCGATCCGACCCGCCGCGCGATCCTCGCCCGGCTCATCGACGGCGAGGCGACGGTGATGGAACTGGCCGAGCCGTTTGCGATGAGCCAACCGTCGATTTCCAAGCATTTGAAGGTTTTGGAAGGTGCCGGACTGATCTCACGCAGCCGCGATGCGCAGCGGCGCCCGTGCCGGCTCGAGGCCAAGCCGCTCGCCGAGGCCAACGCCTGGCTGGAGCGCTACCGCGAAATCTGGGAGCGCAATTTCCTGCGCCTCGATGCCTTGCTCGACGAGTTGCAGGCCGCGCCGGCGCCCGCCGGACAGACCAAACCGGCACGGCGCGCAAAGAAATGAAGCCGCTGTCGGATCGCATCGCCGCCGTTCGTGCTTCAGGTATCAGGGCGAAAATCCCGCAATATCAACTTTAATTACCAATGGAGACAATTATGCAGAAGATCACTCCCTTCCTCTGGTTCGACACCCAGGCCGAAGAGGCCGTCAACTTTTACACCTCAGTTTTCAAGAACGCGAGGAAGGGCAAGATGCTGCGCAACGTCGAAGGCGGCCCAGGCCCGGCCGGCAGCGTGCTCACGGCATCGTTCGAGCTCGAAGGCCTCGAATTCACCGCGTTGAACGCCGGACCGCATTTCAAATTCAATGAAGCCATTTCGTTCGTTGTCGACTGCAAGGACCAGGATGAAGTCGACTATTTCTGGGACAAACTTTCCGAAGGCGGCGAAAAGAGCCAATGCGGCTGGCTCAAGGACAAGTTCGGTCTCTCCTGGCAGATCACGCCAACCGTGCTGATCGAACTGATGAGCGATCCGGATCGCGAAAAGGCCGGCCGGGTCACGCAAGCGATGCTGAAGATGTCCAAGATCGACATCGCCGCACTGGAAAGGGCCTACGCAGGGTAGCTGCGATAGGATTGATGGAAGCGGCCCCGTGCCGGCTCTCCCCCGCAACCGCAAGTCAATCAAAGGGAGGACCCAATGAACACCCTGGCTCAATTGCAAGTAACTACGCCCAGCGACCGCGAGATCAGGATGACGCGCCTCTTCCAGGCGCCGCGCAACCTTGTCTTCGACGCCTGGACAATCCCCGATCTTTTGAAGCGCTGGCTGCACGGCCCGGAAGGGTGGACGCTCGCCGAATGCACCGTGGATCTTCGGGTGGGCGGCTCGGCGCGTTATGTCTGGCGCAATGTCGACGGCCGCTCGATGGGCATGACCAGCACCTACCGCGAGATCGTGCGACCCGAACGCATCGTCGCCGCCGAACTGTTCGACGAAGACTGGACGGGCGGCGAAGCGATCGGCACGGTCGTATTCACCGAACAGGCTGGCCGCACCACGCTGACGCAGACCATGCTTTATGCCTCGCGAGAGGCGCGCGACGGCGCGCTTGCCACAGGCATGGCCGATGGCGTCGAGGCGAGCTTTGTCCAGCTCGATAGGCTGCTGGAGGCTGAGAGCCGTTCATCTCCCGGAGCCGCAGCCGGCGCCTGAAGTCCGGGTCACCCGGGAGGCGGAGCGACCAACGAAACCCGTCTACTGGTGGCTGCCTTCCGCGGCGGATGTGTTATGGGTTGAGGCGAACCGTCACCCAGCATCCGCATCAGGAAATCTCCGTGAAAGCCGTTGTCTTCGAGCAATTCCAAAAGCCGCCAACTCTGCAAAACGTCGCCGATCCGACGCCCTCGCCGGGCGGCGTCGTCATCAAGGTCGAAGCGACGGGTCTGTGCCGGAGCGACTGGCACGGCTGGATGGGGCACGATGCAGACATCCAGCTTCCGCATGTGCCCGGCCATGAACTCGCAGGCACCGTCCAGGCGGTCGGCAGCCAGGTCACACGCTGGCGCGCCGGCGACCGCGTCACGGTGCCGTTCGTCGCCGGCTGCGGCAGTTGCTCCGAGTGCAACTCCGGCAATCATCAGGTCTGCGAGCATCAGTTCCAGCCCGGCTTCACCGCCTGGGGCTCGTTCGCCGAATATGTCGCGATCGACTTCGCCGACACCAATCTCGTGCGGCTGCCCGAAACGCTCGATTTCGCCACGGCAGCCAGCCTCGGCTGCCGGTTCGTCACCTCGTTCAGGGCCATCGTCGACCAGGCCCGCGTGCGGCCGGGCGAATGGGTGGCCGTCCACGGTTGCGGCGGGGTCGGGCTTTCGGCGACGATGATAGCCTCGGCGATGGGCGCCAATGTCGTGGCGGTCGACATCGCCGAAGACAAGCTCGGTTTCGCCAGGCAGATCGGCGCCGTCGCAACGGTCAACGCCTCAGGCCGCAAGGATGTCGTCGGCGCGGTACAGGGAGATCACCCGAGGCGGCGCTCACGTTTCGATCGACGCGCTCGGCCACCCTTCGACATGCTTCAACTCCATCGCCAATCTGCGCCGCCGCGGCCGTCATGTGCAGGTCGGGTTGATGCTCGGCGATCACAGCCGGCCGCAAATTCCGATGGACAGGGTGATCGCCTGGGAGTTGGAGATCCTCGGCAGCCACGGCATGCAGGCGTTCCGCTACAGCGCAATGATGGACATGATCGCGGCTGGGAAACTCGCGCCGGAAAAACTCGTCGGCAAGCGGCTGAGCCTTGACGAAGCACCCGGCGCCCTGATGGCGATGGATACGTTCGAAGGCGTCGGAATCAGTGTTGTGACGCGGTTTTACTAGCGAGTAGCGAGTAGCGAGTAGCGAGTAGCGAGTAGCGAGTATGGCCAATTCGGAAGCCGCCGATAAGCAACCCGCTCCTTCCCTATTCGCTACTCCCTATTCGCCATTCGCTCACTTAGAACGGCAACTTCATTCCGGGCGGGATCGGCAGGCCGGCGGTCAGCGCCTTGGTCTTCTCCTGCATCATCGTCTCGACCTTTACCTTGGCGTCGTTGTGGGCCGCGAGCAGCAGATCCTCCAGGATCTCGATCTCGTCTTCCTTGAACAGCGACGGGTCGATCTTCAGCGACTTCATCTCGAACTTGCCGGTGAGCGTCACCCGCACCAGGCCGCCGCCGGCCTGCCCGGTCGCTTCGAGCATGGCGATCTCTTCCTGCATGGCCTGGAATTTGGCCTGCATCTCCTTCGCCTTGCCCATCAGTCCGAGCAGATCCTTCATGGTCGTCTCCTATGCCAGCGCATGACCCCGAAACCGGAAACGGTCCGGAAAGGATCATGCGCAAATTAAAATTCTACAGCGTCCTTTGCGCGTCTGGCAGACGCGTGGCGCTGTAGGAACAAACTCAAATTTCGTCATCGTCGGCGGGCGGCTCGACCGGCACTTGCTGATCTTCTTCGACCGCTTCCGGCGCGTCCGGGATGCGCACGTCGATGACCTTGGCGCCTGGGAACCGCGCCATGATCGCCGCAACGGTCGGATCGTTGCGCGCATCGGTGAAGGCCGTCTCGCGGCGGCTCGTCTCCTGTTCGGCCAGCGTCTGACCGCCCTCTTCGCGCGACACCGAAACGATCCAGCGTCGCCCGGTCCATTTCTGCAGATTGGCGTTGAGGTCGGTGATCAGCGTCTTCGGCGCTTCCGCCGTCAGGCTGATGTCGATGCGGCCGCTTTCGATCTTCACCGGACGCACGCAGCGCTTCAGGAGCACCTTGAAGGCCATGTCGCGATGCGTGTCGGCAAGGGCCGCGATATCGGCCAGAGAGCGTATCTGGATCGCCGGCGCCTCGGCGGCCGGTTCCGGCTCCGGCGGCGCGACCGGTTCGGCTGCTGGCGGCGTCTCCACCAGCCGCATCGTCTGGGCGCTGCCGGCGGAACCCGCGGCAATACGGGTCTGCGCCACGGCGCTCGCGCCGTTGCCGCCACCAACGGGAGCGGAGGCGGCTGGAGCCCGCGGCGACGGCCGCTGGCTCTGCCCGTTACCCGCCTGGTCGAGTGATTTCAGCGCCTCGTCCAGCGTCGGCAGGTCGGCGGCGTGCGCGATGCGGATCAGCACCATTTCGCCGGCACTGACCGGCCGGTTCGACGCCTGTACCTCGGGAATACCTTTCAGCAGCATCTGCCAGGTGCGCGACAGCACCCTGACCGACAATGACTGCGCAAATTCCAGCCCCCGGCGGCGCTCGTCTTCCGACAGCGACGCATCGTCGGCGGCTGAAGGAACGAAGCGCAGCCTGGTCACCAGATGGTTGAACTCGGCGAGATCGGTCAGCACCGTGGCCGGGTCGGCGCCGGTGTCGTACTGCGCGCGGAATTCATCGAGCGCAGCGCCCACCTCGCCCTTCATCAGGTTCTCGAACAGGTCGATGATGCGGGCGCGATCAGCGAGGCCTAGCATGGCGCGCACGGCTTCGGCCGTCACCGTTCCGGCGCCGTGGGCGATCGACTGGTCGAAGATCGACTGGGCGTCGCGCAGCGAGCCTTCGGCGGCGCGCGCGATCATCGCCAGCGCCTCGTCCTCGACTTCGATGCCTTCCAGCCCTGCGATGCGTTTCAGATCGGCCTTGATCACCGAAGCGTCGATGCGGCGCAGGTCGAAGCGCTGGCAGCGCGACAAGACGGTGATCGGCACCTTGCGGATTTCGGTGGTGGCGAAGATGAACTTCACATGCGGCGGTGGTTCCTCGAGCGTCTTCAGTAGCCCGTTGAAGGCCTGCGTGGAGAGCATGTGAACTTCGTCGATGATGTAGACCTTGTAACGGGCCGACACGGGCGCGTAACGCACCTGCTCGATGATGTCGCGGATGTCGTCGATGCCGGTATGCGAGGCGGCGTCCATCTCGATCACATCGGGGTGGCGGCCTTCCATAATGGCGCGGCAATGCTCGCCTTCGACCGGCAGATCGACGGAGGGCTGGTTCACGTCTGCGGTCCTGTAGTTGAGCGCACGGGCAAGAATTCGCGCCGTCGTCGTCTTGCCGACACCGCGCACGCCGGTCAGCATCCAGGCTTGGGCGATGCGTCCGGCAGCGAAAGCGTTGGTCAGCGTGCGGACCATCGGCTCCTGGCCGATCAGGCCGGAAAAGTCAGAAGGCCTATACTTGCGGGCGAGCACCCGGTAGGCGCCGCCGGCTTTGCCCTTCTCAAGATTTCCGGCTTCGTTCATCCGCCCGTCTGCTCCAGTGGCCAGGGTCCGGTGGCCGATTCCTCGAAAAGAGTTTCGCCCGCATCGTCTGGCGCCGTCAATGTCGCTGCAGGCTGTTCGGGGCGAATGGGAAGAGGTGGGAGGCTGGAACAATGACCCGTTCCGGGCTCGTTAGGGCTGCTTCCTTCCGGACCTGACCCGGTTGGCGAGTGGATCGTCCACCACCAACCTCCCGGGTTTCATATCGGCAATTGCGCCACAAATTGCAAGCCCGGACGGTAAACTGCCGTCCAGCCCGTATTGGCCGATAGATTCCCTTGCAGGCAAAGGGCCGGCGCTCTAGCCTTCGCTCAAAACCGTGGGGAAACGCCATGTTGCCGGGCCAAAAGGCCGGATTCGAGCTCGACCGCAGGTTGGAAGCAGACAGCGTGCAGGTCATGTGGCTTGGCCTGTGCGAACTGCGCATCATGAACGACCGCCGCTGGCCGTGGCTCCTGCTCGTCCCGCAGCGGCCAGGCGTCGAGGAAATCCACGACCTCACCCCGCTCGACCAGGCCATGCTCACCTTCGAGACCAACATGGTCGCCCAGGGCCTTAAGAAAGTGACCGGTTGCACCAAGATCAATTCGGCCGCGCTTGGCAACATCGTGCGCCAACTCCACGTTCATGTCATCGCGCGCAGCGAGAACGACGCGGGCTGGCCAGGTCCGGTCTGGGGCTACGGCATGCGCGAACCCTATCGCCGCGAGGAGTTGCACCGCCTGATCGACCAGGTTCGCTCCGCGCTGTAGACGATATCTTCCAACAAAGAGGATTGCATGAGTTTTTCGCTCTTCGACGCGCCGCCACACGAGCCCAGCCAGTTCGTCGGTTTCGCCGGCAACCTGATCGACCGGCAATCCGAGCAGCGGTCCGACGATTCGGTCGAGAAGGCGCTCGTCGATCCCGCGGCCCGCGTGCTTCTGATGCGCGGCGGCCGCATTTATCTGAAGATGAACGGTGCCGGCTTCGACCCCTATTACTCCGTCGGGGCAACCTCCGATATGGGCGCCAGACTGGAGCATGCGGTCCTGCTTGGTTTTACTCCAGAAGGTCCGGTGCTTGCCGCCCCTGCCGGGCTGGAGCCCGAACAGCTGCCGGAGGGTATCAAGGCGATCGACTACCGCTCGGTCTACATTCAGGGCCTGCTCGACACGTCGGACCTCGGCGCGCTGGCGCAAGGCGCGTCGCTGCTTGCCTGGCACAGTTCGCACCGCTTCTGCAGCAAATGCGGCCGGCAATCCGAAATGCGCGCCGGCGGCTACAAGCGTTTCTGCCCCGCCTGCGAGACCTTGCATTTTCCGCGCACCGATCCGGTCGCCATCATGCTGAGCGTAACCAAAGACAAATGCCTGCTCGGCCGCGGCCCGCATTTCGGCCCCGGCATGTATTCGGCACTTGCCGGTTTCATCGAGCCCGGCGAGACGATCGAGAATGCGGTGCGGCGCGAGACCTTCGAGGAGGCAGGCATCCGCCTCGGCCGCGTCGTCTATCACGCCAGCCAGCCATGGCCATTTCCCTATTCGCTGATGATCGGCTGCTTCGGCGAGGCGCTCAACGAAGACATCACCATCGACGCCGAGCTCGAGGCCTGCCGCTGGTTTTCGCGCGACGAGGTTCTTGCCGCGCTCGAAGGCAGGCATCCCGACGGCATCTTCACTCCGCCTAAAGGCGCTATCGCCCACACCCTCATCCGCGCCTGGGCGGAAGGCGAAGCGCCTGAGGCCTAAGACTTCGCCCCATTTTTCCAGAGAGAAAAACCATGATCCGCCACACCGTCGCATTCCGGCTGAAGCACCCGCAACGATCGCCCGAGGAAACGGCCTTCCTGTCGGCCGCGAAAGTGCTCGCCGCTATCCCCGGCGTCGAAAAATTCGAGCAGCTGCGCCAGGTCAGCCCGAAGAACGATTACCGTTTCGGCTTCTCGATGGAGTTCGCCGACAAGGCCGCCTACGCCGGCTACAACGACCACCCCGACCATGTTGCCTTCGTGCGCGACCGCTGGGTGCCCGAAGTCGAAGCCTTCATGGAGATCGACTACGCGCCGCTGGCGTGATCGGCCGGCAACGAACCGATGCAACGTTTAATGCATGTCGCCCGAAAGTGTCCTCGGTTTCGGGATAACGACATGCATCAAATCAAGGAATCTGAAGCGCGGCCGCCGAATCCTATTCGGCGCGACGCGCTTCAGTCGGCGACTTTCCATTCGTCGCGCGAGTCGCTTGCCTGGTAGACGCCGAGGATGCGCACTTCCCTTGAAAAGAAGCGCAATTCCTCCAACGCGTTCCTGACGCCCGGGTCGTCCGGATGGCCCTCGATGTCGGCATAGAACAGCGTCGCAGTGAAGGCGCCGAGCTGGTAGCTCTCCAGCTTGGTCATGTTGACGCCATTGGTGGCGAAACCGCCCATCGCCTTGTAGAGCGCCGCCGGCACGTTGCGGACGCGGAAGATGAAGGTGGTCATCATCTTCGCCTCGGCACTCGGGCGGGCGATCCATTCCTTGTTCTTGGTCAAAACGACGAAGCGGGTGACGTTGGTGTCGGTGTCCTCGACATTCTCCTCCAGCACGTCGAGCCCGTAGAGCGAGGCGGCGAGCTTGGGCGCCAGTGCCGCCATCGTCCGGTCTTTCAGATCGGCGACGAGTTTCGCCGCGCCCGCGGTGTCACCGGCAACAATCGGCTTCCAGCCGTTCTTGCGGATGTATTTGCGGCACTGGCCGAGCGCGTGGATGTGGCTGTGGATCGTCTTTACCTCGCGCCGCTCGACGCCCGGCAGCACCATCAGGTGGAAATGGATCGGCAGGAAATATTCGCCGATGATGTGCAGCTTCGATTCCGGCAGCAGATGGTGGATGTCGGCGACGCGGCCGGCAATGGTGTTCTCGATCGGTATCATGGCGAGATCGGCCTTGCCGGTTTCCACCGCGTTGAAGGCGTCCTCGAAGGTCGCGCAAGGCAACGGCTCCATGTCGGGAAACATGTTGCGGCAGGCGGTGTCCGAATTGGCGCCCGGTTCGCCCTGGTAGGAAATCCTATTGGTCTTCGATGCCATCTTGCGATTTGCCTTATTTGGAAAGAAATTCGCGGGCGCGCTCGAGGTCGCCCGGCGTATCGACGCCGAGCGGCACGGCCGTCACGATCTCGATGTCGATGCGCATGCCGGCTTCCAGCGCCCGCAGCTGTTCCAGCCGTTCGCGCGTTTCCAGCGGTGACGGCTTCAGCGCGACGAAACGTTCAAGGGCTGCCCGCCGGAACGCGTATAGCCCGATGTGATGATAAAGCGGCCCCTCGCCCCAAGGCGCCGTCGCCCTTGTGAAATAGAGCGCGCGCAGCCGGTTCGGCGACAGGGGCGAACCGACGATTTTGGTGACGTTGGGGTTTGTCTTCTCGTCCTCGCGGACGATCTCCACCCCAAGCGTGCCGATATCGACGGAGGCTTCATCCAGCGGGCGCAGCGCGGCACGGATCGTCTCGGGGTCGATCGTCGGCAGGTCGCCCTGCACATTGACCACGACATCCACATTCCCGGCCGGATCGAGTGCGGTCAGCGCCTCGAAGATCCTGTCCGAGCCCGATTCATGGTCGGCGCGGGTCATCACCGCCTCCAGGCCGTGCGCGCGGACTGCTTCCGCTACCGCGTCCGTGTCGGTGGCAACGACGACGCGGCCGAGCCCGCTCTCCGCTGCACGTTGGGCGACGTGGACGATCATCGGCCTGCCGGCGATGTCGGCGAGCGGCTTGCCCGGGAGACGGGTCGAGGCCATGCGGGCGGGGATCAGGACAAGTGTCGACATCGGCGATGAAAAACAGGCTGAAAAGGGCGGGTGGAAAGTGTCAAAAGGTCTCACTGGAACCGCCCTTATATGTGTTGCAACCAGATAGCAAAAGACCTAGTTTCCGCGCGATTTGACCGGCGCTGTCCGGGGATGGGACAGTGGCTGCGGGTTGGCGAAGCATCGCTTTTCCAAGTCTGCCGTTAAGGGAGCCTTTGGCGTATGGACTCTTTTGAATTCAACAAGTTGATCGGCGCTCTGCTCGGCGTGGTTTTCGTCGTCTTTTCGGTCAACCTGATCGCCGATGCGATATTTGCAGCCCCTGTCCCGGAAAAGCCCGGCTTCATCATCGAGGCGCCGGAAGAGGAAGAGGGCGCCGAAGGCGGCGGCGAGGCGGCAGCTGCGGTACCGATCGCGACGCTTCTCGCCGGCGCCGATCCGGCAAAGGGTGAGGCAGTCTTCAAGAAGTGCGCCACCTGCCACACCGCCGACAATGGCGGCGCCAACAAGACCGGTCCGAATCTCTGGAACATCGTCAACCGCCCGATTGCCTCGCATGAAGGCTTCTCTTATTCGGCGCCGATGAAGGAGTTTTCCCAGGGCGGCAAGACGCTCTGGGACTTCGAGCACCTCAACCACTTCCTCGCCGGCCCGAAGGCTTACATCAAGGGCACCGCAATGGGTTTCGCCGGCGTCAAGAAGGACGACGAACGCGCCAATCTGATCGCCTACCTGCGCACCCTTTCGGACAGCCCCGCCCCGTTGCCGGAAGCGCCGGCCCCGGCGGCGGAAGGCGCTTCGGCTCCCGCGGATGGCGCCGCCAAGCCGGCGGAAGGGGCAGCCCCCGCCGCTCCGGCAGGCGAGGCAAAGCCCGCCGAACCGGCGCCTGCCACCGCCCACTGAGGCCGCGCGCCGTCCTAACGAAATTGTAATCGAAACGATCACGAAAAAGCCGGGTTCTGCCCGGCTTTTCTGTTAGGAATCGTGCATATGAGACATGGAAATCGACCCGGCCCGGTTTTCATGTCCGGTGAATGGACTACATTGAAACGCCAGATAGCAGCGAGGTTTGGATGACAGTGCGCTTCAGCAGGATTTTGGGAATTGCCGGCATCGCCGCGGCCTTGGTCGGGGCAGCGACTTTCTCCTCCGGCGCCGAAGACAAATGGCACACCACATCCTCACTGGTCGGCGAATCCAAATACGGCGAAGACTTCAAGCACTACGACTACGTGAATCCCAATGCGCCCAAGGGCGGCACGCTGAATTCGACGGTCGTCGGCACTTTCGACAGCTTCAACCCCTATATCGTCCGCGGCACGCCGGCAGCCGGCCTAGTGGGGCTCGGAGGTGGCCACCTCTACGACACGCTGATGGAGCAGGCGTTCGACGAGTCGAGCGTCAGCCATCCGCTTATCGCCGACGCCTACAAATATCCGGACGACTATTCCTCCGCCACCTACCGGCTCAATCCCAGCGCCAGGTGGCATGACGGCAAGCCGATCACGGCGGAGGACGTGATCTGGACGTTCAATGCCCTCAAGGCCAACAGTCCGCAGTACGGGCGTTATTATGCCAATGTCACCGAGGCGGTCGCCATCAACGACCGCGAAGTGGAATTTCGTTTCAACCAGAAGGGCAACCGCGAACTGCCGCAGATCATCGGCGACATGGTCGTGCTACCGAAACATTGGTGGGAAGGCACCGACGCCTCGGGCAAGAAGCGCGATATCACCCAGCCGACGCTGGAGCCGCCGCTGGGCTCGGCCGCTTACAAGATCAAGAGCTTCAAGCCTGGCTCCGAAATCGTCTGGGAACGCGTGCCCGATTACTGGGGCGCCAAGCTTCCTGTGAAGATCGGTCGCGAGAACGTCGATACACGGCGCTATCTCTATTTCCTCGACACTAACGCCGCCTGGCAGGCCTTCACCAAAGGCGGGTTCCAGGACATCGAAACGGAGGCCAGTGCCCGCGACTGGATGACCAAATACAAGTTTCCGGCGCTGGATGCCGGAGATGTCATCAAGAAGGAATTCAAGGCGACCGCCCGCGCCAACTTTCAGGGTTGGATCATGAACGGACGGCGTCCGATCTTTGCGGACCGTAACGTCCGCCGTGCGCTGACTCTCGCCTACGATTTCGAAACCATAAATCGCACTATGTCGTTTGGCCTGAACAAAAGGGTCGACAGTTATTTCGTGGGCGGCGGTCTTGCCTCACACGGCCTGCCGGAAGGCAAGGAATTGGAAATCCTGACGCCATTCAAGGACCAGTTGCCGCCCGAACTGTTCACGCAGGAGTTCAAGCTGCCGGTCTACGCAACGCCGCACGACGAGCGTGTGCATCTGCGCGAGGCCGTGAAACTGTTTGGAGAAGCCGGCTGGCACATCAAGGACGGCAAGATGACCAACGACAAGACAGGTCAGCCCCTGGAGTTCGAGATTCTCGAGTAACAGCGACACAATCGAGATGATGTCGAATTCCTACATCAACTCGCTGCGCAAGATCGGCGTGACAGCGCGGCTGCGCATCGTCGATCCCAGCCAGTATGTGCAGCGCGTCAACAACTTCGATTACGACATGATCATGATCGGGCTGCCTCAGACGGAATCGCCCGGCAACGAACAGCGGGATTTCTGGAGTTCGAAGGCCGCCGATTCGCCCGGCTCCCGCAACTATGCCGGGATCAAGAACCCGGTCGTCGATGCGTTGGTGGACCGCGTCATCTTCACGAGCGACCGCGAGGATCTCGTGGCTGCAACGCGCGCGCTCGACCGTGTTCTGTTGTGGAATTTCTATGTCGTTCCCCAATTCACGCGCGATGTAGAATGGCTCGCCTACTGGAACAAGTTCGGCATTCCCGAGAAGCAACCCACCTATATCGGCGCCGACGTCAAGTCCTGGTGGATCGACGTCGAAAAGGAAAAAGCGCTGGCCGCCAAATACAAGAGCGTCAATTGAGTATCGGCCCCCGCCTTCCCCGCCGCGACTTTCTCGCCCTTGCCGGCGCCGCAGCCGCGGTTCCATTGTTCCCCGCCTTCGCTGCCAGCCCGACAGGCGAGGCGTTGCACGGCCTGTCGGCTTTCGGCGACCTGAAATACCCCGCCGATTTCAAGCATTTCGACTACGTGAACCCCGACGCGCCGAAAGGCGGCCAGATGAATTTCGCGCCGCCGAACGCCACGTTCAATCAGAGTTTTCTGACCTTCAACACGCTGAACTCGCTGGTGCTGCAGGGCGATTCGCCGCCGCGTACCGAGCACTGTTTCGATTCGCTGATGGTGAGCGCCATTGATGAACCCGATGCGGTGTACGGTCTGCTTGCGGAATCCGTGACGATATCCGACGACCGCAACAGCTTCGACTTCCGCTTGCGGCCGGAAGCGCGCTTTCATGACGGCTCGCCACTGACAGCTGAAGACGTCGCCTTTGCCCTGAAGCTTTACAGGGAAAAAGGCCATCCGAACCTTTCCGAGTCGCTGCGGTGGATGACCGACGCCGTGGTGGTCGATCCTGCCACCGTCCGCCTGACTTTCGACGGCAAGCAATCGGCGCAGAACATCCTGACGATTGTCGTCATGCCCATCGTCTCAAAGGCCTACTACACCGCAAACCAGTTCGACGCCGCGACGATGACGCCGCCGCTCGGCTCCGGGCCATACAAGATAGGCCGCGTCGCTGCGGGGCAGGTTGTCGAATATGAGCGCGTGCCCGACTACTGGGGCCGCGATCTGCCGGTCAATCGCGGCCTCTACAATTTCGACCGCATCCGCATCGACTTCTACCAGGACCGGAACGCCAGTTTCGAGGCGTTCAAGAAAGGCGATACGCATTTCCGCGAGGAGTTCACCTCGCGCGTCTGGGCGAACGACTACGATTTTCCGGCGCTCAAGCAAGGCAAGGTCGTCAAGCGGGAGTTTCCCGACGAGAAATGGCCCACAATGCAGGCGGTGGCGCTGAACCAGCGCCGTCCGCAGTTCCGCGACGTCCGGGTCCGGCGCGCCATCGACCTTTGCTTCGATTTCGAGGGCATAAGGCGAACCCTTTTCTTCGGCTCCTACGAGCGCTCGCAATCGAACTTCGAGCAGTCCGACTTCAAGGCCGAGGGACTGCCTTCCCCGGAAGAACTGGCGCTGCTGGAACCCTTCCGCGCCGAACTTCCGCCGGAAACCTTCGGCGAAGCGGTCATGCAACAGGTGTCCGATGGCTCGGGGCGCGACCGCAAGCTGCTCGGCCAGGCATCGAAGCTTTTGACCGAAGCCGGCTGGAAGCGGTCCGGCAATTTCGTCGTCAACGACAACGGCGAGCGGCTGAAGGTCGAGATGCTGGCCGAAGAGGACGGCATCGTCCGGCTGTTCACGCCCTGGGCGGAAAACATGAAGCTGGTCGGTATCGACGCCTCGATCCGGCAGGTCAATTCCACTCAATATGAGCAGCGGCAGAACGACTACGATTTCGACTTCATCCTTTTCGCGTGGATCATCGGAGCGACACCGACAGAGGACGGGCTTGAAATCGCTTATCATTCCCGCTCCGCCAAGCGGCCGGGCATGCGCAACTATCCCGGCACCGAAAGCCCCGCCGTCGACGCGCTCATCGCGGCGGCAGGCAAGGCGCAGAGCCGCGCCGAGCTTGCTGTAGCCCTCAAGGCGCTCGACCGGGTCTTGCGCGCGCGGCTCGACTGGATTCCAACATACCATCTGGCAAATCACCGGGTAGCCTATTGGGACATGTTCGGCTTCAAGGAGCCGAAACCCGATTACGGCTTCCCGGTCGAGGCGCTCTGGTGGTTCGACGAAGACAAGGCGAAGGCGATTGGCAAAGGCTGACATTTACGGAAATTGCCGGGTCGCGGAGGCACTGAGCTGATGGGCGCCTATATCCTGCGCCGCATCCTTTTGATGATCCCAACGCTGTTCGGCATCATGGCGGTCTCCTTCGCGGTGATCCAGTTCGCTCCCGGCGGCCCTGTCGAGCAGGTCATCTCCCGGCTCCAGAACCCGGGCGGCGGCGGCGACGCTCTCTCCGGTGGTGGCGGCGACGTCAGCGGTGCGAATTTCGATGCCGGTGGCGGCGCCTCGTCCAGATACCGCGGCGCGCAAGGCCTCGATCCCGAATTCATCGCCAAGCTCGAGAAGCAGTTCGGCTTCGACAAGCCGCCGCTCGAGCGCTTTTTCAGCATGCTCTGGAACTATATCCGCTTCGACTTCGGCGAAAGTTTCTTCCGCAAGATCTCGGTGCTCGACCTGATCGCGGAAAAAATGCCCGTATCGATATCGATTGGCCTGTGGATCACGCTGCTCTCCTACCTCATATCGATACCGCTAGGCATCCGCAAAGCGGTCAAGGATGGCTCGACCTTCGACGTCTGGACCAGCGGTGTCGTCGTCGTCGGCTACGCCATCCCCGGCTTCCTGTTCGCCATCATGCTCATGGTGCTGTTCGCAGGCGGCTCCTTCTACGACTGGTTTCCGCTGCGCGGCCTCTTCTCGGAGAATTTCGATCAGCTTTCCTGGTACGAAAAGATCATCGACTACTTCTGGCATCTGACGCTGCCGCTGACGGCGATGGTGCTGTCGGCTTTCGCCACCACTACGCTGCTCACCAAGAACTCATTCCTGGACGAAATCCGCAAGCAATACGTGGTTACCGCCCGCGCCAAGGGCCTGTCCGAGCGCAGGGTGCTCTACGGCCACGTCTTCCGCAACGCCATGCTCATCGTGATCGCCGGCTTCCCGGGCGCCTTCATCTCCGCCTTCTTCACCGGCTCGCTTCTGATCGAGAACATCTTCTCGCTCGATGGGCTTGGCCTGCTCGGTTACAAATCCGTCCTCGACCGCGACTACCCGGTCGTCTTCGCGACGCTCTATATCTTCTCGCTGATGGGTCTGGTCGTGACCCTCATCTCCGATCTCATCTACACCTGGATCGACCCCCGCATCGATTTCGAGCGGAGGGACGTCTGATGGCTGTCCAGACGGAAGGCGAAAGGGTGCGCAGCCGGACCGCGAGGCCGTGGCTGTCGCCGATCAACCAGCGCCGCTGGCAGAATTTCAAGGCCAACCGGCGCGGCTACTGGTCGCTGTGGATTTTCCTCGTCCTGTTCGTCCTGTCGCTCGGCTCCGAGTTCATCGCCAACGACAGGCCGCTTTTGATCCGCTTCAAGGGCGAGTTCTATTCGCCGATCGTCACCGATTACGACGAAGCCACGTTTCTCGGCGACGAGGGGTTTCTGCCGGTCGCGGACTACCGGATGCCGATCATCCAGGATGCGATCGCCGCCAATGGCTGGCTGATCTGGCCGCCGATCCGCTATTCCTACCGCACCACCAACAACGAGATCCCGGAGGCCGCGCCCGCCAAGCCCTCCTGGCTCTACGACAAGGCGAAGCGCTGCGAGCGCTATCCCGAGGGGGTCAACGACCGAAACTGCAATATCGGCAACTGGAACTGGCTCGGTACCGACGACCAGGCCCGCGACGTGCTCGCGCGCGTCATCTACGGCTTCCGCGTCTCGGTATTGTTCGGGCTCGTCCTGACCCTCGCCTCGACCGTCATCGGCGTCTCGGCCGGCGCCGTACAGGGTTATTTCGGCGGCTGGACCGACCTCCTGTTCCAGCGTTTCATCGAGATCTGGTCGGCCATCCCCGTGCTCTACCTGATCCTGATCATCTCGGCCGTGCTGCCGCCCGGATTCTTCATCCTGCTCGGCATCATGCTGGCCTTCTCCTGGGTCGCGCTGGTCGGCGTGGTGCGGGCCGAGTTCCTCCGCGCCCGCAATTTCGAATACGTCAACGCGGCGCGCGCGCTGGGCGTCCCCAACCGCACCATCATGTTCCGCCATCTGTTGCCCAACGCGATGGTGGCAACACTCACCTTCCTGCCCTTCATCCTCAACGGCTCGATCTCGACGCTGACCTCGCTCGATTTCCTCGGCTTCGGCCTGCCGCCCGGCTCCGCTTCGCTCGGTGAATTGTTGAAGCAGGGCCAGCGCAACCTCAACGCGCCGTGGCTCGCCATGACCGGCTTCTTCACGCTGTCGATCATGCTGTCGCTGCTGATCTTCATCGGCGAGGCGACCCGCGACGCCTTCGACCCGCGCAAGACGTTCAAATGAGCGGCGGGGCATGGTAGGTATGAAATTTCCATGAGCCTGTTGAGCGACAACATGAACAGAATCGTGAAAGAACACTACCCAGCATCGAAACTCCCTGATGAGCTTCGGGGGAAGATTGCGCGGGATTCCTCTGTTAGAGTGACAATCGAAGAGGAAGCCAGAAAACCATTCTCACCGGCGGATTTGGCGAGGCAGCTACAGGAGTACCGCAAGACTAACCCCAAACCAGTGACGATACAGGAAGCGGTCGATCGAATCAGACGTTTGCGGGACGAATGGGACGATTGATGCCCGCTGTCGGTCGTCTCTACCTCGACACGAATATCTTTGTTGCACTTGGCGAGGGTCCGGATGACATCTCGACAGCGCTGTACGAACTTGTCGGGCAGCAGGAGCCCGAAGAAGGCTTTCTCTTTACAAGCGAGTTGAGCCTCGCGGAACTGCTCGTGCAGCCGTATTGTCAGAAGAACGACGAACTTATCAGCCTCTATGACAATTGGATTAGGCCGGGCAGTTGGCTGACTGTAGGTCCCTTCGATCGTTCAGTCCTCTGGTACGCTGCGCAGGTTCGGGTTCAATACAATTCGGTCAAACTTCCAGACGCCATCCACCTTTCCACCGCAATCGGGTTTGAGTGCACTCATTTCCTTACGGGGGATAAGCGATTGCCCAGCGAAATCGAGTTGTGGCACGAGCGATGGGGTATGGTCCGTGGGCCTCGCCACCTTAGCGTGCTCAGACTGAGTGTGGACATGGTGCGTGAGCTTGTGGCGGAGCGTCGCCCATGACCCCCCTCCTCTCCGTTCGCGACCTCGCCGTCGCCTTCGAGCAAGGCGGCAAGCTCTCGATGGCCGTTGACCACATCTCCTTCGACATCGCCAAGGGCGAGACGGTGGCGCTAGTCGGCGAGTCCGGTTCCGGCAAGTCGGTTTCGGCGTTGTCGGTGCTCAAGCTCCTACCCTATCCGCCCGCCAGCCACCCGTCCGGCCAGATCCTATTCATGGGCAACGATCTCCTGGCCAGGGGCGAGAAGGAGCTGCGCAAGGTGCGCGGCAACAAGATCACCATGATCTTCCAGGAGCCTATGACCTCGCTCAACCCGCTGCACACCATCGAGCAGCAGGTCGGCGAGGTGCTGAAGCTGCACCAGGGCATGCGCGACGCCGCGGCCCGCAAGCGCACGCTGGAACTCCTGCATGAAGTCGGCATTCGCGAGCCGGAGAAACGTCTGGACGCCTATCCCCACCAACTGTCTGGAGGCCAGCGCCAACGCGTCATGATCGCCATGGCGCTTGCCAACGAGCCGGAACTTTTGATCGCGGACGAGCCGACCACCGCCCTCGACGTGACGGTGCAGGCGCAGATCCTCGAACTACTGGCCAATCTTAAGACCAGGAACGACATGTCGATGCTGTTCATCACGCACGACCTCGGCATCGTTAGAAAGATCGCCGACCGTGTCTGCGTGATGACCAAGGGCAAGATCGTCGAAACCGGCCCGACGAAGGAGATCTTCGCCAACCCGCAGCACGAATACACGCGCCACCTGCTCGCCGCCGAACCGAAGGGCAAGCCGCCCAAGGCCGATCCGTCCGCCGACACCGTCATGCAGGGCGACGACATCAAGGTCTGGTTTCCGATCAAGCAGGGCTTCTTCCGTACCACCGTCGACCATGTGAAGGCTGTCGACGGCATCGATGTCGTCGTGCGCGCGGGCCAGACATTGGGCGTCGTCGGCGAGTCCGGTTCGGGCAAGACGACGCTCGGCCTGGCGCTGTCGCGCATGATCTCGTCGGAGGGAAAAATCCATTTCAACGGGCGCGACATCGACCGCTTCTCCTTCAACGAGATGCGGCCGCTCAGGCGCGAGTTGCAGATCGTCTTCCAGGATCCGTTCGGTTCCCTCAGCCCGCGCATGTCGGTCACCGAGATCATCGAGGAAGGCCTTGGCATCCACGAGCCCAAACTTTCCGCGGACGAGCGCGACGCCAAGGTCGTCGACGTGCTGAAGGAGGTCGGGCTGGATCCGGAGACGCGCCACCGCTATCCGCACGAATTCTCCGGCGGCCAGCGCCAGCGCATCGCGATCGCCCGCGCCATGGTGCTCAACCCCCGCTTCGTCATGCTGGACGAGCCGACCTCGGCGCTCGACATGAGCGTGCAGGCACAGGTCGTCGACCTCTTGCGCAACCTGCAGGCCAAGCACAACCTCGCCTATCTCTTCATCAGCCACGATCTGAAGGTCATCCGTGCGCTCGCCAACGACGTTATCGTCATGCGCAACGGCAGGATCGTCGAATACGGCCCGTCGGAACAGATTTTCGAACGGCCCCAGAGCGACTATACCAAGGCGCTCATCTCCGCCGCCTTCCGCATCGAGACGGCGCCGGCAAACGTCGTCAGCCAATAGTCCGGGAACCCATCATGGACAAAGGCCGTATCCTTCTCGCGGTGACCGGATTCCATCCGCAGCGCTGGCATGAACTTCTGTCGGCCGAGCGCGAGGTGGTGCTCGAACCCGACGGGCCTGAAGACCCGTCCATCACCTATGCTGTGGTCTGGAAGCAGCGCCCCAATCTTTTGTCCAGCCTGCCCAACCTGCGCGCCATCTTCTCGATCGGCGCCGGCGTCGATCATCTGTTCCAGGATCCGAGCGTGCCCAACGTGCCGATCGTTCGCGTGGTCGCCGAGAACCTCGCCAGGCACATGACCGAATATGTCGTCTGGCGTGTGCTCGACCACCACCGCCAGGGCGCGCTCTATCGGGCCCAGCAGGCGCGGAAAGTCTGGCACGAACCGCCGCAACGCGTAGCTGGCGACATTGCAGTCGGCATCATGGGTCTCGGACAGCTCGGCCGCGCCGCCGCCGGGGCATTGCTGGGGCTCGGCTTTTGCGTCAACGGCTGGACCCGCCGCGAAACCAGCGCCGAAGGGGTGGCCACCTTCCACGGTGAGAAGGGCCTTGTCCCGTTCCTCAACGCCACCGATATCCTCGTCGTGCTTTTGCCGCTGACGCCCGACACGCAAGGCATCGTCAACTACGACCTTCTGCGCGAATTGCGCCGCCGAAACGGCCTCGGCGGTTCGGTGCTGATCAATGCCGGCCGCGGCAAGCTGCAGCGCGACGCCGATATTCTGCGGGCGCTGGACGATGGCACGCTGAAGGAGGCCAGCCTCGACGTCTTCGAGACCGAACCGCTTCCGGAAACAAGCCCGCTGTGGAAGCATCCCAAGGTGTTCGTCACCCCGCATGCGGCGGCGACCTCCGACCCCGCGCATCTGGTGCAGCCCATGCTTGACCAGATGAATGCCTTCGAACGCGGCGAGCCGCTGCAAAACCTGGTCGACAAGACGGCAGGGTATTGAAGGAGTGCGTCCTTCGAGGCCGCACTCATACAGCAGCACAAGCTTTGACAGTCCGCGGGTGCTCGCACCTCAGGATGAGGACCGTCCATCCCAAACCGCAGACGCTGGCGCCGAAAGGTTGGCGAGCGGGCCCTCATGGTGAGGTGCGAGCCCGCACGACGAGCCGAGCCTGTTTGAGACCGGTAACGGGCGAGCCTCGAACCACGAGGGCGGTGAAAGAAGGAAACGCGATGGCCGTCCAGATCAAGCAAGTTAAGCCGGACGACGAGGCGCTTTTCGACCGCGTCGCGGAAGAGGTATTCGACGAACCTGTCGATCCGCAGCGTCTCGCCGCCTATCTCGCCGAACCCGGGCACCTGATGCTCGTCGCCATCGATGACGGCCTGATCGTCGCCCAGTGTGCTGCGGTCGTCCACCGGCACCCCGACAAGGTCACCGAACTCTACATCGACGAGGTCGGCGTCTCTCCCGAATGGCAACGCCAGGGCAGCGCCCGAAAAATGCTCGACCGGATGTTTGCACTCGGAAAATCGCTCGGATGCGGCGAGGCATGGGTCGGCACCGAGCCGGACAACGTCCCGGCGCGCCGTCTTTACGAAAATCTGCGGCAGTGAAGCGGAAAATTTCGTCATGTATGTCTATGATCTGTAGCGTCTACGCAAGCTTTCGGCAGAGACGACGCGAAAATGGCCATGCACATCTGGAGGCGTGGACAGATTCATCCGCTTTGCCGCCGATTTCGGCTCGCCACGAAAGATTCTTTCCAGCGATTTCAATCACTTGTACGATTTCGGCCAAAATACTTCTGTCCCCACCCTTCCGGCCCTCCCGCATAATCCGTGTCACCGCCCTCACGGGAACCGGGTCTGGAACCGGGGCTTCGGGAGGGCGGCGGTGTCCGGGCCGGCCGCGCAACGGTAGCGCGGTTTAGCGAGGCGATCGCCAAGACCCGGGCCTCGGCGACGGTCAGGCTGGTAGGCGCAAAAAACGCCGAGCCCAGCCCACCCAGCCGAAGGTGAAAACACCGGCGGGCGCTGGGAAGACGCGCCGTATTTCAATTATTGAGCGAGGTGCCGATCCAGCGTGTCCGCTTCCCGACTTTTCTCTCAAAGGCCAGACGCGAAAGCCGGGCGTGGCAACGGAGAGGCTTGTGCATAAACTGCTAGGGCCTGCGAAACCCCGTCGGCTTGCCATAAAGATAGCCGATGCGCTCGAGCGCGGCTTCGAGCGGCTCGCGCGAAACCAGCATCGTGTGGCCGTTTGCATGGATCATGTTTTCGGCATCGGTCATGATCGCGACATGGCCCTTCCAGAACACCAGGTCGCCACGCCGCAGATTTTCATAGGCAGCGCCGGCCTCGATCGCGCTGCCCACCGTCTCGGCCTGCATGTCGGTATCGCGCAAGACATTGCGTCCGGTCATGCGCAAGGAGAGTTGCACCAGCCCGGAACAGTCGATGCCGAAGCCGCTGCTGCCGCCCCACAGATAGGGCGTGTTCAGCAAGGTCTCGGCGACAGTGACGTAGTCGTTGGCGACAGCGTCCTTCGGAACCAGATGGCCCGCGACGATCGCCTCGCCGGACGGCAGCACCGCATAGTTCGTGCCGCGCGTTTCGGCATAACCGGTTACGCTGATCTGCGAGCCCATCGACAATTGCGCCGCTGCGCGGCAGCTTCATGTCCGGGCCGGGATAAAGGAAGGTCCGCGGCACGTTGACCAGATGCGTCGTCTCCCCGGCGATCGGCGCAAACACGGTGTCGGCGACATAGCCGACATAGCCGTCCCGCTCGGCCTGCACCCACGCCCAGCCTTCGCTCTCCTCGAAGACACGAACGTCGTCGCCAAGCAGTATCTGCGAATCCAGCCCCGCGTCGGGACGCGCCGCCTTGCGGAGATCGGCCACCGGAACCGCTATCCGCGCGAGACGGCCACCTACGAAGCGTTCGGCCTCCACCACGCCGCGCAGCCGCTCGTCCGCAAGATCGGCGCGGAAGGCATGCAGCCGGCTGTCATGGGCGCTCATATCGGCAGTTCTCCGCTTTTGGCGATGATAACATCGCCAAAACGCTCGACAAACAGGGCGCCTTCGACCGTGCGCTTGACCAGAACGTTGCGCTTGTCGCGCTCGTCGCGATGCCGCGAAACCAGCTTCAGCGCGCCCATCGTGTCCAGCGCCCGGGTGATCACCGGCTTCGTCACCCCGAGCTTTGCTGCAAGGCCGCGC
The DNA here is from genome assembly GCA_963763895.1 of uncultured Alphaproteobacteria bacterium. Taxonomy (GTDB): domain Bacteria; phylum Pseudomonadota; class Alphaproteobacteria; order Rhizobiales; family Rhizobiaceae; genus Neomesorhizobium. The sequence continues at coordinate 411,936 of CAVXQC010000008.1, forward strand.
ACCGTGTGCGGCGGCGGGTCCAGGTAGATGGTCAACAGGATCGCCATCTGGCGCATGGTCAGGTCGGGCACATCGCTGCGCACTTCCGCCAACGCTACCTGTTGCCACAACCGCAAGGCCTGGCTGGGACGTAGATGAACTGCCATAGGCCCCAGAATCTCCGAAAATTGTTTCGGTTCCGTTTCATCCACGATGGAATGGTAAAACACTGCTGCCTCCTAGGCGTAACGCTTGGAGAGAACCCGGTCGATCGCCCGGATCGCCTGGGCTTCGCCGCCGACCGGGCAGTGAGGCCGCTCGTTCGGGCTCCAGGCAAAAATGTCGAAATGCGCCCAGCCGGGCGTCTTTTCCACGAAACGCTTCAGGAACAGCGCCGCCGTGATCGACCCGGCAAATCCGTCGGTGGTGACGTTATTCATATCGGCGATCTTGGAAGACAGCTTGGAATCGTAAGGTTTCCAGAGCGGCATCCGCCACAGCGGATCGGCGGTCGCAAGTGCTGCATCGGCGAGTTCGGCCGCGAGCGCGTCGTCGTCGGTGTAAAAGGGCGGCAGGTCCGGGCCAAGCGCCACACGCGCCGCGCCAGTCAGCGTCGCCATGTCGATCAAGAGTTCAGGCTGCTCCTCATCGGCCAGCGCCAGCGCATCGGCCAGCACCAGCCGGCCCTCGGCGTCGGTGTTGCCGATCTCCACGGTGATGCCCTTGCGGCTTTGCAGCACGTCGCCCGGCCGGAAGGCATTCGCCGAGATGGAATTCTCGACGGCGGGGATCAGCACCCGCAGCCTGACCGGCAATTTCGCCGCCATGACCATCGAGGCGAGGCCGAGAACATTGGCCGCTCCACCCATGTCCTTCTTCATGAGAAGCATGCTGGATGCCGGCTTGATATCCAGCCCGCCGGTGTCGAAGCAGACGCCCTTGCCGACAAGCGTGATCTTGGGCGCTTCCTTCGGCCCCCAGACGAGATCGATCAGCCGCGGTGCCTCCGCCGAAGCACGCCCGACAGCATGGATCATCGGGAAGTTCTGGGCGAGAAGTTCGTCGCCCTTGGTCACGGAGATGTCCGCATTGTGCCGCTTGCCAAGCGTGCGCGCCGCGGCTTCCAATGCCTCCGGCCCCATGTCGTTGGTTGGCGTGTTGACGAGATCCCGGGTCAGGAAGACGCCCTCGGCGATCCGCTCCACATGCGCCCCATCGGCGCCGTCGGGAAGCGCGAAACGCAATTTCCTGCCGGGCTTCTTGCCGTAGCGGGTGAAATCGTAGCCGCCGAGCGCCAGTCCGATCGCCGCCTGGTTTGCGTCGCCCGGTTCGGTTGCGAAAAACCAGTCGCCCTCGGGCAATTTGCGGGCCAGCGTGCCGGTCGCCAACGAGCCGTAGCCTTCATCGCCCGCGCCGGTTCCAAGCAAGGCGCCGGCAATCGCGCCGCCCTCTCCCGGCAGCACCAGCACGCTGTCGGCCTGCCCGTTGAAATCGTTGGCCCTGGCCCATGCCGACGCAGCGGAATCAAGGCCGGCTTCGTTCAGCCTGTCCTTGGCGATCAGGTAAACAGGCTTGGCATTCCGGGACTTCTTCCCGGTGAATTCGACGGGCATGCGAGGTCGTTCCTTCGGTACTGAAACAGGCGTCAAGAATCAGTTCTTAACCATCCATTAGGGTTAACAGAATATTCCTTCCGATGGGTAGAAGGCTGGCAAACGGCCGCGGGGGAATGGGAGCCTGATTCCGATGTTGATCAATCGCAACGCAACGGCAACCGGGAAGCGACTCCTCCTGATTTCGGTGGCGCTCGCTCTTACCGCCGGCGTCGCAGGTTGCGCGAAAGACCGCATGACCACCGGATCGTTGTCGCGTTCGCAAGGGCAAGCGGATCGACCAGATGTCGACCGGCGAACTGCAAGATGCTGCGAATTCGCTCGGCGAAGCCTATACGCGCAACTCGAAGGACAAGCTGACGGCGCTTCGCTACGCCAATGTCCTTCAGATGAACGGCAAATCCGAACAGTCGCTTGCCGTCATGCGCAAGCTGGCGATCGAATTGCCGAAGGACCGCACCGTGCTCGCAGCCTACGGCAAGGCGCTCGCCGGCGCCGGCCAGTTCGAGCCTGCGCTCGATGCGATCCGCCGCGCGCAGACGCCGGAATATCCGGATTGGAAACTGCTTTCCGCCGAAGCCGCCATCCTCGACCAGACCGGTCAGGCACAGCAGGCCCGCGAGCTCTATCGCAAGGCTTTGGACCTCAAGCCCAACGAACCCTCGATACTCTCCAATCTCGGCATGTCCTACGTGCTGGAGGGGGATTTGAAGACTGCCGAAACCTACATGCAGTCGGCGGCGCAATCGCCCAACGCCGACAGCCGCGTTCGGCAGAACCTGGCGTTAGTCGTCGGGCTCCAGGGGCGCTTCCAGGAAGCCGAACAGATCGCCAGCCAGGAACTCGCGCCGGAACAGGCCGAGGCCAATGTCGCCTATCTGCGTTCCATGCTTTCCCAACAGAATGCATGGAACCAGCTCAAGGACGACGACAAGAAAAAGCCCGAGACCAACTGAGGCACGATCCCGAAACGCTACAAATTTTCGGGCTTCGATCGTGCGGAAAACCAGCAGTTGGCGTGAACAACTCCAGCAGCGGCCCCGCCGATTTCGGGAGTTGCGGATTTATTGCGATCGACCGGCGCGTGGAAGCCAGTCGGATTTTCCGCCTAGCCTAGTTTCCGTCCATAAACGCGCGCATTTTGCTGCGTTTACAGACACTTACGCTTGTCGAGAAGCGATTGCAGTGGCATGGACTGCGAAGAGCGCGCCGGTTTTTGGCGAAAACGGTGTCACGGGCGCGGTGGCGCACGCCGCGAGCGGCGTTGGACCGGTGCCACGCATTCCAAACGGCGGACCGGCGTCAGCTTGGTTTGAGGCGGGTGAAGAGGACGAGGTTGTAGGCCACGACCGAGGACCAGACGTAGCCCTTGAAGTGATCGAGGCCGCGCCAGGTGCAACGCGCCAAGCCGTAAGCGCGCTTGAGGCAAGAGATGCCAGCTTCGATGCCGGCGCGGAAGTTGCGGAGCTTGCGATAGACCCACTTGCTTCTGACCATGTCCTCGATCCTGAGGCCGGCTTTCTTGTGGAAGGCCATGTCGGAGACGCCCCACGTCTTCGCTGTGGCCAGGTTGTCGCGCGTGGCGAAGCCACCATCGGCCGCCGCTTGCCGCGGCGCTTGGCCATAGAAGGCGGCGTGGCGCGCCAGCATCGGCAGCAAGCGGTCGCTGTCGGCCGGGTTGCCGGCTTCGATCACCAGATCGAGGATCATGCCGCTCCTGCCGGTGGTCAGGTTTAGTTTGTGGCCGTACTCGGTGTCACGGCTGCCTTTGACGATGATATCGGCATGCGGTTCGAACAGGCTGACCAACTTCTCGCCGGCGGGCACCGGTTCGCCGGCCAACACGCGCCGCTCACTCTGTCCGATGATGCGTTCGATCAGCGGCCGATAGTGCCGGACTTGGCTTTGCCACAGGTCGACGAACGGATCGGGAGCACTGGCAAGGCATGCGCTCGCCTGCTCCAGGTAGGTCAAGGTCGCGCGGGCAATCGCGATCAGCTCGCGGTAAAGTTGGACCCGATTGGGTCGACCGCGCGTGAACTGGATCTTGCGGGCCCGCTTCTTGGCCGCGCGGCAATGATCGCGCCATTCCAGGCCGGCGCCACCAGTCAAGGTGTCAGCTCGCTTCAGCAGACGCACCATGACCCGCACGGCGTCCCACAAGAGGCTGCTGTCGCTCGGCTCATGCATGAGCGCCGAGGTCACGGTGCTGTCCAGCCGCACGACCGCGCCGTCTTCGAGCTTCGCTTGGCGGGCGCCCAAAAGCAGGGTCCGGTTGATCTTTTCCCAGGTCTCGGGCCGGATCGCGCTGATCGTCTTTTGCAGCGCCGACTTCTGTGGACTCCACGACCATGGCAGGCGGGCAAAGGCACGAAACGAGGCGGAGTCCTCAAGGTGGAACGCCAACTCCTGATAGCTCAGCTGCCGATATTGTTTGAGCAGCGCGCAGCGCAGCACCGCTTCGGCGGGCAGGCCTTGCCGTCCGGTCGCCTTGATGCAGCCCCGACACAGGTCTCGCGCCACCCGGCCAAGCAGATCGCAATGCTCATCCAGCCATTGCGACATCGCTTTCAGCTCGCAACCGATCTCGTGCGTGGCGAAAAGATCGAATATGCTGGGTTGGACGGTGCGTTCTTGGCGCATTGTCGGCTCCGGCGGTGGCAGGGCTTGGAATCAGTGGCATGATCCAAGATACCTGAAACCGCCGGGCCTTGCTTGCGCAAAGCTACGATTCATTCAATAAAATCAACAGTTTGGCGTTTGTGGACGGGCACTAGCCTAGCCGTTCTTGAGCGCCATCGCCTGCATGATCGCTGGTCCGAGAATGACTGCGAAGAGCACCGGCAGGAAAAACAGGATCATCGGAACGGTAAGCTTCGGCGGCAACGCTGCTGCCTTCTTCTCGGCCTCGTTCATGCGCATCTCGCGGCTTTCGTTGGCGAGCACCCGCAACGCCATAGCGACCGGCGTTCCATACCGCTCGGCCTGGATCAGGGCCTGTGCGATCGACTTTACCGTTTCAAGTCCGGTGCGGCTGGCGAGGTTTTCGTAAGCGGCCTTGCGCTCCTGCAGGAAGGACAGTTCGGCATTGGTCAGCACGAACTCTTCGGCCAGTTCCGCCGACTGCGAGCCTATCTCTTCCGAAACCTTGCGAAACGCCGCTTCCACGGACATGCCGGATTCCACGCAGATCAGCAGCAGGTCGAGCGCATCCGGCCAGGCCAGCTGGATCGACTTCTTCCGCTTCGCCGCGCGGTTGGTGACATAGAGGATCGGTGCGTAGAAACCGCCATAGGCAGCAAAGATGCAGACGAGGATTTTCACGAAAAGCGGCTGCTCCGGCAATCCGCCCAACACGAAGAGGTAGACGCAACGCCAGCGCAAAACCGACGAATGGCAGCACAAGGCGAAAGAAAAGGAATTTGGTCAGCGGGTTCTGGCCGCGGAAGCCGGCCGTCTTCAGCTTGGTGAGCGTGCCTTCGTCAACCAGGGCGCGGCGCAAGTCGAGCCTGTCGACGATATTGCGCATGCCGAGCGACTCTTCCTCCCGCAATCCCTTGCGCCGGCGATCGGATTCGGCAGCCAGCCGCATCCGCTGCTTGGCGCGCAGTTCGTCGCGCTCGAGCGCGACCGCCTTCATGCGGGCCTTCATAGGGTCCCCGCTCAGCGCGGGCAATACGGTGAAAACAGTCGCGAAAACCGCAATGGCGACAAGCATGGCGATAAGGAAGGACGGATCGAGCAGTGCTTTTACGACTTGGTCGGTCATGGCCCGATCCTACACTTCGAAGTTCATCATCTTGCGCATCACCAGGACGCCGATCGACATCCACACTCCGCAAGCAGCCAAGGATCAGGTTGCCGGTGCTCGTGGTGAAGAGCGGCATGATGTAGGTCGGGCTCGTCAGATAGACGAGGAACGCCACAACGAACGGCAACGCACCGATGATTATAGCCGATGCCTTCGCTTCCATGGACAGCGCCTGCACCCTCGCCTTCATCTTCTTGCGATCCCGGATCACGCGCGAAAGGTTGCCGAGCGCTTCGGAAAGATTGCCGCCGGCCTGTTGTTGAATCTGGATGACGATGCCGAAAAAACTCGCCTCCGGGCACGGCATTGTTTCGCCCATGCGCATGGCAGCCTCCGGTATCGACAGGCCGACCTGTTGAGCCTCGACGATGCGGCGGAACTCGGTGCGCACGGGCTCGGCGGATTCTGTCGCGATCAGCCGGATTCCGTCATTCAATGGAAGGCCGGACTTTACAGCACGAACGATGACGTCGAGCGCATTGGGAAATTCGTTGAGAAATGCCTTTACCCGGCGCGAACGCATGAAGCCGATGATCCAGCGCGGCAGACCTACCGTGCCCGCGACCAACGCTCCGGGAAGCACGATCAGCGGCGCGCCGCCGAAGATAGGCGAGCACCGTCACAGCTATCCCGCAAACCACCGAGTAGATGTAGAACCGCTCGACGGAAAGCTGCAGGCCCGCCTGCCGGATCTGCATCCTGAGCGGTGGTCTCTTGATATTGCGGTCCTTGGACTTCTGCTTCTCGTCGAGTTCCTTCAGCGTGTCCTGGACCGATTTGCGGCGCTTTGGCGACTTCCGCGACCCTGTCGCGCGAGGCCTTAACCACGGCGCGATCGGTTTCCGACCTTTTGATTGTTTCCAGCCGCTTGCCGACATTCTTCTGGTCGGCGATCGAATTGAACAGGAAGGCATAGGCTACGGCGCCGGCGCTGCAGCCGGCAAGGACGATGAACGCCAAAATCGAACTGTATCAATGCCGAACATGCCCGAAAGCCCCTAAGCCGTTCGCTTCTACTGTGCGCGCTTCTCCATGGCTTCGAGCGCGGCGGCGAGCCGCTGCTCTTCGCCATAGTAGCGGGCGCGATCCCAGAACTGCGGACGCCCGATGCCTGTCGAGACGTGCTCGCCGATCAGCCGGCCCGACAGCGTCTTCGCCCTTGATGTTGTAGAGAACCAGATCCTGGGTGATGACCACGTCGCCTTCCATGCCGATCACCTCGGTTATGTGGGTGATGCGGCGCGAGCCGTCGCGAAGACGTGCGGCCTGGATAATGACGTCGACGGAACCGACCACGATTTCGCGAACGGTTTTCTGGGGCAGGCGAATAGCCGCCCATGGCGATCATCGATTCGATACGGTTCAGGCATTCGCGCGGCGAGTTCGAGTGGATCGTTCCCATCGAGCCGTCGTGGCCGGTGTTCATCGCCTGCAGCAGATCGAAAACCTCCGGCCCACGGACTTCGCCGACGATGATGCGCTCGGGACGCATGCGCAGGCAGTTCTTGACCAGATCGCGCATCGTCACCTCGCCTTCGCCTTCCAGGTTCGGCGGGCGGGTTTCGAGACGCACCACATGCGGCTGCTGCAACTGCAGCTCAGCGGAATCTTCGCAGGTGATGACGCGCTCGTCGCGATCGATGTAGTTGGTCAGGCAGTTCAGCAGTGTCGTCTTGCCCGAACCCGTGCCGCCCGAGATGACAATGTTGCAGCGGACGCGGCCCATGATCTTCAATATTTCGGCGCCTTCAGGGGAGATCGCACCGAATTTGACAATCTGATCGAGCGTCAGCTTGTCCTTCTTGAATTTTCGAATTGTCAGGGCCGTTCCGTCGATTGCCAGCGGCGGCGCAATCACGTTGACGCGAGAGCCATCGGGCAGGCGGGCATCGCAGATCGGGCTCAATTCATCGACGCGGCGGCCGACCTGGCTGACGATGCGCTGACAGATGTTCAGGAGCTGCTGATTGTCACGGAAGCGAATTCCCGTCTGTTCGACCTTGCCGTTGACCTCGATAAAAACCTGCCGCGCTCCATTCACCATGATGTCGGCGATGTCATCGCGCGCCAGCAGCGGCTCCAACGGTCCATAGCCGAGAACGTCGTTGCAGATATCCTCGAGAAGTTCTTCCTGCTCGGCGATCGACATCGCGAAGTTCTTGATAGCGATGATGTCGTTGACGATGTCGCGGATTTCCTCGCGAGCCGCCTCCGGCTCGAGCTTGGCGAGCTGCGAAAGGTCGATCGTGTCGATGAGCGCGGAGAACACCTGGGATTTGGTGTCGTAGTAGGTCTCGCTGCGCTCTCGCTGCGTGTTGCGCGGCGCAGGCGCCAGCGGGGGCGCCGCCACCGTCTTGCGAGCTTGTGCGGGCGGCTGGGCCGGTTGCGGTGTCGCTGGTCGCGGCGGCGCCGCCGCCTCCGCGGCAACCGTCGGAACCGGCGCCGATGGCGGCGGCGCCGGAACTCCGGCACTCCCCGGCTTCCGCTGTCGTTGCCTCGTTTGCCAAACATGCTCGATTACCGCCCGAGTACCGTTTATTTCTTTTTCAGCTTCAGCTTGCCGAGAAGACTTCCAGGCCGGCTTTCTTCCTGGCTCTTGATCTCGCTGCGTCCCGTCAGCACATGCGCCATCTCGTTGACCGTCTGGACGATGGCATGCTTGGCATCCATTTCACCCAGCATGCGGCCGTTGTTCGCCGAATTGCCGAACAGCTGAGGGTCGAAGGGAATGACGGCCATCGGCTGGATGCCGAGTGGCTCGGCAAAGTCGGCGGCGGCGATCTCGGGACGCTTCGGAATCCCGCCTGGTTGATGACAAGCTTCGGCGGGCCGTCGTTCGGCCGCAGCTTCTTGAGCATGTCGACCAAATTCTTCGTGTTGCGGAGATTGGCAAGTTCTGGGGTGGCCGTGATGACGACTTCGTCCGCCGTGTCAGCGTGTTCTTGGTCCAGCCGTTCCAGGCATGGGGAACATCGAGAACCAGAAGCGGCGCGCTGCGTTGTGCCGTATCGATCAGATGGGCAAATGCGTCTGCATCGAAATCATAAACGCGATCGAGTGTCGAAGGCGCGGCAAGCAGCGACAGATGCTGGGCGCATTGCGCGAGCAGCCGGTCGAGATAGACCTCGTCGATGCGTTCAGGCGCGAACACCGCCTCGGCAATGCCTTGCGCCGGGTCCTGGTCGAAATTGATATTTGCCGTGCCGAACGGCAGATCGAGATCGGCAACCACCACTTCCGATCCGAACAGCGTCGACATGCTCCATGCCAGATTGTGGGCGATGGTAGAGGAGCCGACGCCACCTTTTGCGCCAATGAAAGCGATGGAACGGCCGATCGGATCGGCCTCGGGATCGACGAAGATGGAAGAGATGACACCCACGATGTCGGCCATCGATATCGGCGCGACGACATACTCCGAAATACCCGACCTGATCAGCTCGCGGTAAAGCCAGACATCGTTGTAATGGCCGATGACCACGACTTTGGTGCTTGGATCGCAATATTCCGCCAACTGCCGAAGTGCTTCGATCAGTTCGTTCGGCTCGCGGCGCGACTCCAGAATGATCAGGTTGGGCGTCGGAGCGGTCTGATAAAACTCTATCGCGGTTGCGATGCCTCCCATATGGACCTTGAGATGGGCCTTTGCCATACGCCGGTCTTCGCCGGCGCGCTTCGATCGGGTTGGCGACACTCTCGGTTTCGCAGAACGCCTGAATCGAGATCCGCGGGATCGGCCGCAATGCGTTCATGGCGGCAACGTCCTGCTGCCGCGCGGCCTCGCCGTCTTCCGGATCGGAATCGTAAGCCAGGTTGGTCATGTCGTTTACCCCCCGCGAGGCGGCTAGTATTCAACTTCTTGGCTCGGAACCGGCACAAAGACCGGAGCGTTCCTGATATCCATCGATGACATTCCCGCGCCGTTCGGCGTCGATAGTCGTCTCCTTGCGCGGCCCCAGGAGATCGGCCGGATTGGCGATCTGGGCGGCGAGATTGTTCTGATAGGAGCAGCCGAAATTGGCGTAGTGCTTGTTGTTGGCGTTTTCCTTGAGAATGTCTTCAGGCCAGCGGCCGCATTTCCCGGTCTGCGCCTTCATGGCCGTGAACGACACCCTTATCGGTGCCGACACCTCAGGCGAGTCCGCATTATACGACGTGATCATCATCCTGGACGCAGGGATGCCGCTCGCTTCGCCACACGGGCGAAATCGTTGGCGGCGTAAGACGCTGCTGCTTCGTTTGCGGCCCCAATCGGGGTCATGATCTTGAGCACAGGCGCCGCGCTCCTGTCGTAACCAGAAAGAAAGCCCTCGAGTGTCTCCTGCTGCTGCTTGGTCATCCCGCGATCGCTGGCACTTACCGGCAGATCGAGTACTTCCTCTTTCTCGGCGATGACGATCGGATGGTTGGTGCGGTAGTCATCCGGGATGGAGCCAACGGTAATGCTGTCGCGTTTTGCGCATCCCGCCAGCAGGGCCGCAGCTACAATCGCCAGCGTGGAGGCTGCGCGCCAACGTGGGAAGCCACCGGAGGTGCCGGCTCTTGCACTGTTGTTCAAAGTGTCGAACATGCCCACCACCCTCGATCATTTGTAGATGTAGCCGACCACACCGTGGTAGCGGCCGTTTGGTTTGTCGGTCTGCATGGTGCCGTAGACGCGATTGACGCGGCCGAGGAACATGCCGGCGCCATCGCTGGCCGCGTTGAAATTGTCGTCGGGCTTGGCGAGCGCGGTACGCGCAACAGGCCGGGCCAGATAGGGCGTCACGATGATGACCAGTTCCGTCTCGTTGCGCACGAAGTCGCGGCTGCGGAAAAGCGTGCCGAGCACCGGTATCTTCGACAGGCCGGGAAGTCCGTTGACCGCCTGCCTGACATCGTCGCGGACAAGGCCTGCGATCATCATGGAACCGCCGGAAGGCAGTTCCACAGTGGTGTCTGCCAGCCGCTTGCGGATCGAGAGCAGTTCGATCCCGGGACGGTCGTTAGCGAGGCAGGCACTGAGACGGCATCGATCCTTCGGTGGTCGGTTCGGAAACGGAAGTGCGCACTTTCAGACTGATACGCCCTGGCGAAAGCACGACCGGCTGAAATTCCAGCCCTATGCCATATTCAAGTTTTTCGATCTCGTAGGTCACGTGGATCGACCTGTCCCGTTGATGCGAGTCACCGTTGCGTCACGCTTCGTTCGCGTGAGCTAGATTGAATTCGCCGCCAACCTTGAATGTTGCCTTCTCGCCCGAAACTGCCGTCAGCGTCGGCTCGGCCAGCGTTTTCATGACGCCAGCCTGTTCCATCGCGTTTAGATATCGCGTCGAGCGCCGACGTTCCGAGCGAGAACCGCTAATGCCGAAATCGGCTTGCCGAGGCCAAATGGAGTTGTCGCCGATGCGCAGCCCCAGCTAATGCCATTGCTGTTGCCCTAACCGATCATGTTTACGCCAAGCTGCTTCATGACATTGCGGCTGATTTCCGCCACCGTCACCTTCAGCGTCACCTGATCCTCCCCGATGATCTTGAATCAGGTTGATGATCGCGCTTTGCTGCCGGGTCGGGTCCGGATTGTCGATATCGACGCCGCCATTGACCGAGCCGCCGGCCGCCGTCTGCGAATACTGGCCGGTGGTCGCTTCACCGCCGGTCACAAAAGCCGTTGCCAATTGCGCGGCGCGCGACGCATCGAGAGGGCGTTTCAACCGTGCCGGTCAGGACTACGTTGTCGTTCAGCAATTCGACCGTAATGTCGGAATTGGGAATAAACCGCTTCAGATAGTCCTCCAGCCCGGCGACATCGCGCTCGATGGCAAGATCGAGACTGGCGATCTGCTCGCCATTTGGGCCGAAGACAAAGATGTTGGTTTCACCGACTTGCTTGCCGAAAAGATAGATGCGGCGCGCCGAGCGGGTCACCGCGTCGGCCACTCCCGGGTTCGCCACCAGGACATCGTAGGCATCGCTCGGAAGGTCGATCACGATGGATTTGTTGAGGCCGAGCTTGATCCGCTGCGCACCTGTTGTTCTCCCAACCTGTGTGATGCCGGCGCGCATGCAGCATTGCTGGCGACGATCGCTGTGGCCAGGCGAGACAAACCGCGGTAGCGAGAGCGGCGCCCCAGCGGGCGGCCGGTGTGTATTGCGCGAACAGGGCTCGGCCGGTCTTCAAAGTCATTTCCTTGCCCCCACTTCGGAAACTTCGCCTGATTTGATAAGCCGAACAGTGCCGCGACGACCGTTGCCCGAGACAAGATAGTCGGCCTCACCGTCAGGCTTTTCCTGTGCGTCGGCGGTGGAGCGGAGTGCCAAGGTCAGCCGGTCGGCCATCTGCTGCGCCACCGTGATGATCTCGGACTGCTGCGGCGTAAGTTCGAGCGTGGCCGTTTGGCCTACTTTGACCTTGCGCCCCTCTTCGTCTTCCTGGATCGCCTGGTCGATCGCCAGCACCCGGATGTTCTTCAGGATTGTTTCGGTGATGAAGTTTTCACCGCCGCCCGTGGCTTGTCCACGCCTGGTCATGATCACATCGACGTAGTCATTAGGAAGGATGAAACCGCCGGCTGAAGTATCCGCTGCAATCTGCGTGGCGATGGCGCGCTTGCCCGATGGCAGGATGGACGACATGAAGCTCTGGCCTTCGCCGATCAGCTTCGAGCGGCGCAGCGGTTCGCCCTTGAACATGGCGATCCGCGCCAGGGATCCCTTGAGTTTCTCGATCGCGTCTGCTTCCGCGTCGCGGGTTATGAAATTCGCGTCGATCGCGTCAGCGGGCCAGGCCTGCCAGGCGAGATTGCCGTCAACGGCGGCACCCATCGGCACGTCGCCGGATAGAACAAGGACTTCCGCAAGAGCGATCGCCGGCTGCGGAGCAGCGGTAACGCTCACTTCCTGCGGGGCGCCCGCCATGTTTTTTGCGATGTAGCCGGCACCACCCGCCGCGGCCACCGCAACGCTCAAAATTATCAGTCGAGACGCCGCCATCTTCCGGATCCTTGCTCCGAAACCACCCAAACCCAGGCGAACATTGCAGCGCCAATCGTCAAATTACGGTTAATGCAATCCTTACGATCGTGATTAATTTAAAGTTTATTCAAATGCTTCCGACACGCTGCACAACACGCCGGCATCGCCGTCGGTGAAAAATTCGGCCGAAGATTTGGCGAAGTTCAGTTGGTCAGGCGCTCGATTGCCCAGAGCATCAGCGGCGAACTCGGAAAGGCGATCAATCCACCGACGCCAAGTGCGACACCATAAGGGACGCCAGCCTTTTCATCGGCGAAGTGTCGAAGAAACATGTTTCCGCCAGTGTAGGCCGACAGCGGCGATTTGCGGTAAGCCAGTACGCAAAGGGTAAGCACCCCACCCAAGAAGGCCGAATTGAGCAAATAGCTTAGAAGTTGATGATCGAAGCCCATCCAGACTGCTGTGGCGGTGAGCAGTTTCGCATCTCCGCCGCCCATGCCGCCCAAGGCGAAAAGTGCGAAGGCGCCCGCAAGCACAATGCCGCCCGCAGCGAAATGCCAGGCAAAGATCGACCATTCCATCCCGGTAAGCGGAGCCACGAGCGCGAATGCAAGCAGCAAAATAACCGAAACGCGGTTTGCGATCGTCATCGACAAAATGTCGGAGAGCGCCGCATAGATCATGCAGAATGGGAAAACGACAAGAATAAAAGCTTCGAGCATTATTGGCTCTGTGGAGAACGAGAAAGCCACATCCTAAGCTGTCGAACTTTAAGCAACGGTGAAACTTTCGCCGTTGCTGCAGGCATCAGTCGCCTGCAAGCAAAAAAGGCCGCTCGTTCGAGCGGCCTTTTCGTTCCGGAGCAAACCGGAAACTGCGATGCTTACTGATTTGCGGCGTTCAGCTTGTCGCCGACCTTGTCGAAGGTGGCGTTGAGCTCGTCACCAATGGTGGTCGCGCCTGCCATGATCGCAAGTGCGATGAGAGCGGCGATCAGGCCGTATTCGATAGCGGTGGCGCCGGATTCGTCCTTCAGAAAACGTGCAAAAAACTTAGACATTCGAGAGCTCCTACTCCACGTGTTAACAGCACTTCCGTCAACTGTTCTGGATGCGTCGATCGGATGCAGCCAATCCATTAGCGAGCTCTTTCATTCGGCTTAAGAAACAGCCTTACCGAATTCTTTCCGCGAGATACCGTACTGTTTGGTTAACCAGGCCCTAAATCCGTCAGCATCCCCAGCTCGCGATTCAGATATGTGTGTTTTCCGGTGGCGGATACGGATGACGCCAGGCGGCAGTTCAGCACTTAACTGTTGGTTCACCAATATCGTTCATTTTCGCTGAACACTTTCTGCGGGGAGAAGTGAACTATGCGCCTGAACCCATCTTTCAGAATTTTCTTGCTGCGCACCGGGCTGACCGCTGTGATGTTGGCGCCAATCACATGTGCCCAGGCAGAACCTGGCATCGAAGTGACTATGAACCAGGCGAAAATTGTGAAGCTCGCGGGCGCAGCCGATACGATCGTGATCGGCAACCCGGCGATCGCCGACGCCGCGGTCCAGGACGCCAATACGCTCGTTCTTACCGGCAAGGGTTTCGGGATTACCAATATTGTCGTTCTGGATCGGGATGGGACTGCTATCGTCGACGAACAAGTGACGGTTGTCCGGCAGACGGCAGGGTCCGTGCGCATCTACAGGCGCGCAAATATCCAGACCTTGTCCTGCACGCCCTATTGCGAAGGTTCCTACAAAAGCGACGCCGAACGAATTTCGGAAGCCGAACTTTCCCAGTGATCCGCGCAAATTTACTACGCGCGTATCGCCAATTCATGGTTAGCCGCCAGTAAATCCGGCAGCGCATCTTTTAGGGATGATGAACACCGGAACTCAACGGGTATGCGGTAACGTCCTGGCCAATACCGCATGAGATTGGCTGGGGCTCGAAATGGGTATTGAATGCAGGGGCGGATCGGAGCAACCACGTGCTGTAACACGGCGGTTCCGGATTTTTTCGCGCTTTTGCCGCGACAAAAGCGGCAGTACGGTCATCGAATTCGGTATGCTGGCGCTTCCCTTCGTGCTTCTTCTCTTCGCCATTCTGGAAACCTGCATATCCTTCGCGGCGGGACAATTGATGGCGAATGCCACCGATGACCTTGCCAGACAAATCCGGACCGGGCGGATCAGGCCCGACGACCTCACCGCGACCAAGGTTCATGACTTCATCTGTGGTCAGTTGGAGATAATGGTGCCGAGTGGCTGTCCCGATCTTGTTATCGACCTACGCTCGGAACCCACCTTCGACGCTCTTTCGCAATTCGAGATGCCCCTTACCGGCACTGGCCGGGAGAGAATTATCGATAAGGGGAAAACGGATTTCAAGAAGGCCGCATCCATGGAGAAGAGCATGCTCCGGGTGCTCTATCCGTGGCCGATCATGACCAACCTCATGCAAAAAAACCTGTCGACCCTTAAGGACGACAAAATACTGCTGTTCGCCGCGGCGACTTGGCAAAATGAACCGTTTTGACGGCTGAACGAAGGGCGAGTTCGGTATGATGTCAAATATCATCGAAGCAGCCGCCAAATTTTTTGGCGCCCATCGTGAAGCTTTCCGTCGGAACAGTCTCGGAGGGCTCGTTTCCGACCGGCGAGGCGTTGCGGCCATCGAATTCGCGCTGATAGCGCCATTGATGCTCGGAATGTGTCTGGTGACCTGGGAGTTGGCGCTGGCAATTGAAACCAGCAGAAAAGTCGGTCGCGCCGGAAGCACCATCGGCGACCTGGTCGCCCAGCAATCAAAGATGACCAAATCGGAACTCGAGGGCATCCTGACGATCGCCGGCGGGATCATTCAGCCATACAACAGATCGGATCCGACAATCGTTGTCACAGCGATCGAGATCGCCGAGGAGGAAGGGGAACCGCAAACCCAAGTTGTCTGGTCCTACAAATATGGTTCGGGCACCTTGGGAAAAGACCCGACAGATATTCCTGAACAACTCCGAACCCCCGGCAGCTTCCTTATTCGTGTCGACAGCACCCTGGATTACCTGCCGGTCATCACCTGGGAGGGCGGCAACAAGGGCGCAATCGGCCTGGGTGCTTCCCGTCCGGTGTATGAGATGGCAGAGACCTATTTCCTCCGGCCACGCGTCAGCCAATCGATTCCGTGCGACGACTGCGACGGATGAGGCTCGAATACCCTCGCTCCGGTCGTGGCGGGTTGTCAGCTGTCATTACCGCCCGCCGGCTTTTGCATTGCCAATCATGCTGATCGATCCTATGTCTGCGGCCTCTAGAGCATGATACCGAAAAGTGGAAACCGGATTTCGGAAAAGATCATGCTCAAACAAAGAATTAGAGCGGGAGGGCGATTTAAAGAAAGCCATCCTGCCCTGGTGCGGGCTCCAGCCGGGATTCATGACACGCGCTTTCGTCTTCGTTCTTGACTCATTCGGCATTGGCGGCGCTGCTGACTCAGCGCGTTTCGGCGACGAAGGTTCGAATACATTCGGTCACATCGCCACGGCCTGCGCGACTGGCCAGGCCGACCGCGAAGGCATCAGAGCCGGCCCCTTGCATATTCCCAACATGGCAGCGCTAGGCCTTGCCAAGGCGGCCGCTCTCGCGGTCGGGGTTACGCATGGGAGCCCGGATGCGGTTCCCCTCGCCCAGAGCGCTTTTTACGGAGCCGCGGACGAAATCTCGAGCGGCAAGGATACGCCGTCCGGTCACTGGGAGATCGCCGCCTTTCCGGTCCGTTTCGACTGGGGTTATTTTCCGCAGACGGAGCCTGCATTTCCGGCTGCCCTCACATCCGCCATCGTGGCCGAGGCCGGACTACCGGGAATTCTCGGCAATTGTCATGCTTCCGGCACGGATATCATCGCGCGTTTCGGCGAAGCCCACATCCAGACAGGCAAACCGATCTGCTATACGTCTGCGGACTCCGTCTTTCAGATCGCCGCGCATGAAACCCATTTCGGGCTCGACCGGCTCTACGAGCTTTGCAGGATCGTTCGCAAACTGGTCGATCCGCTGAATATCGGCCGGGTGATCGCAAGGCCGTTCGTCGGCGAAACGCAAGAGACGTTCGAACGCACCGCCAATCGGCGCGATTTTGCTGTGCCTCCGCCGGAGCCGACGCTGCTCGACCGGATTGTTGCACGCGGCAGCCGGGTCATCGGCATCGGCAAGATCGGCGACATCTTCGCCCATCGCGGCGTCTCGGAGGTGAGGAAGGCTGCCGGCAACATGGCATTGTTCGATGCGGCGCTCTCTGGCATGGATGATGCCGGCGATGGTGACCTTGTCTTTGCGAACTTCATCGATTTCGATACGCTTTTCGGCCATCGCCGGGACATCGCAGGCTACGCGGCAGCGCTTGAGGCATTCGACCGGCGGTTGCCCGAGGCCCTTTCCAGGTTGCGTTCCGGCGACATTCTGCTGCTGACCGCCGACCACGGATGCGATCCCTCGTGGAGGGGTACGGATCACACCCGCGAGCGGGTTCCAGTCATCGGTACCGGACCGGGTCTGCGTGGCGGCGACATCGGGGTGAGATCAACCTTCGCCGATATCGGCGAAACCATTGCCGAACATCTCGGCCTTGCCCCCGGATCGTACGGCAAATCCTTCTACGCAACCATCGCCGCTCATGCCTGAACTCCCCGAAGTAGAAACCGTTCGGCGCGGCCTGCAGCCGGTTTTCGAAGATGCGTTCATCCAGCGTGTCGAGACGCGGCGTCCGGACCTGCGTTTTCCGTTTCCCCAGCGGTTTACAGAACGGCTGGCCGGCCGCACCGTCACAGCTCTTGGGCGACGGGCAAAATACCTGACCGCCCATGTTGACGGAGGTCCTATCCTTATCTGCCATCTCGGTATGTCCGGATCCTTCCGGGTGGAGAACGGCGATACGTCGGATACACCGGGCGTCTTCCATCACGAGCGATCGAAAGATGCGGCGCACGACCATGTCGTTTTCCATCTGCGCTCGCGATCGGGGGAGAAATCGCGTGTCATCTTCAACGATCCGAGACGGTTCGGGTTCATGCTCTTTGCCGAGGACGGCGAACTCGACCGCCACCCGATGCTTGCAAATCTCGGCATCGAACCCACGGGGAATGCGCTCGATGGCGCTTTGCTTTCCGATTTGCTGCGCGGCCGAAAGGCACCGTTGAAGGCGGCCCTTCTCGACCAGACCCTGATCGCCGGTCTTGGCAACATCTACGTCGCCGAAGCGCTCTGGCGCGCTGGACTGTCGCCGCGACGGGCCGCTGGAACCATCGCGGCTGCCGAGCCTGGCAAGCCGACGGAACGCAGCACCCGGTTAGCCGAGGCGGTTCGTAACGTGATTGCAGATGCGATCGTAGCCGGAGGATCGTCGCTCCGCGATCATATAAGAACGGATGGGTCGCTGGGTTATTTCCAACACTCGTTCTCCGTCTACGACCGCGAGGGCCAATCTTGCCGGAAGCAAGGCTGTAACGGGACGATCCACCGCATCGTACAGAGCGGCCGCTCCACTTTCTATTGCCCGACCTGCCAACGGTAAGCTAAGCGACTGGCTTCCATCCTGCTCCCATCGGAGAATAGCCATGACGACCTACGAAACGATCATCGTCGAAACGCGCGGCAAGGTTGGTCTGGTCACGCTCAACCGACCGAAAGCACTCAACGCCCTCAATTCCCAGGTACTTGGAGAAGTTGTCGCCGCCTTGCAGGCGTTCGACGCTGACACGGGGATCGGCGCTGTCGTCATCACAGGATCCGAGAAGGCCTTCGCGGCAGGCGCCGATATCAGGGAAATGCAGGCCAAGTCCTACATCGAGGCCTACATGGAGGACTTCTTCGCCGGCTGGGAGGGATTGACGCGCACCCGCAAGCCGATCATTGCGGCGGTTGCAGGTTACGCGCTTGGCGGCGGCTGCGAACTGGCAATGATGTGCGATTTCATCATCGCCGGCGACAATGCAAAATTCGGCCAGCCCGAGATCACACTCGGCGTCATGCCCGGCATGGGCGGCTCGCAGCGTCTGACACGCTTTGTCGGCAAGTCGAAGGCGATGGACATGTGCCTTACCGGGCGGATGATGGATGCGGCGGAGGCTGAGCGCTCCGGCCTCGTTTCGCGCGTGGTGCCGACGGCCGAACTGGTCGAGGAGGCGCTCAAGGCGGCATCGAAAATAGCCGATTTCTCGTTGCCCGCAGTGATGATGACCAAGGAAGCAGTCAATCGATCGTACGAGACAACCCTCGCCGAGGGCCTGCGTTTCGAGCGCCGTGTTTTCCATTCCATGTTCGCACTGGAAGACCAGAAAGAAGGCATGACCGCGTTCACCGAAAAGCGCCCGGCGAGTTTCCGAAACCGCTGACCCAAGCAGGGTCGAAAAAGAAGGCGAAACGGCGTTGACGCCTCGTGAAAGCTACACTATAAGCCGCGACAACTGAGGCGGCCTCCGGCTGCCCATTTATTTTTTGTGCCTGCACCGCAGGCGCGGCTCACAGACAGAAGAGAGGCATCATGGCCAATACCTCATCGGCCAAAAAGGCAACGCGCAAGATCGCTCGCCGTGCGGCAGTCAACAAGACCCGCCGTTCGCGTGTACGGACATATGTCCGCAAGGTTGAGGAAGCTCTCGCAGCCGGTGACAAGGCGGCAGCCGAGGCTGCGTTCCAGGTAGCGCAGCCCGAATTGATGCGTGCGGCTACCAAGGGTGTCATCCACAAGAACACAGCGTCGCGCAAAGTTTCGCGCCTTGCACAGCGGTTGAAGACACTGGCTGTCTGACGCCCTTCTGGATCTCCGTTTTCGAAAAAACCCGGCGCAGCGCGCCGGGTTTTTTCGTTTGCCGGACAACACTTGCGAAAGTGACGCTACGGCAGCCCGTTCATCCCGAAAAATTCTTTGCCGGCATATGCACCGTTTCTGATGTTTGCTGGTGTCACACGGGACTGCCTAGCGAAACGGCACCTGGCACCATTTATCTAATATTTTCAAAAACTTGCGGGCGGTTGTCCACACGTTGTTCATGTCATCCACCGGGCGCGGGGGTCGCGGCGGTGTCAAGAACTTTTTTTAAATTTATTTCGCCTCTGACCGCCCCAAAAATCGCACTGCGAAAAGGTTTTGAATCAAAACGGTTTATTCGATTTTGGCCAACTTCGAAGCGATCAACCAGCCGTCTTTACTGAGCAGATTCGTTAAAAATCCGTTAGCCGTGGCCTTGCCCTTTCCACAGCGATTTTTGTAGTGTCCAGTCATCGAGAGGGACGGGCCCACGGGCCTGAAGACCCAGCTAAAATGGCAGAAGTTGCAGCGTGGATCAATTCCGCGGACGGCGAAGTTTTGCCCTTTTCGACGCGACCGAGTGGTGCGGTTTTCTGGATCGGAGTTGGACACTTCACTCCGGCGTCTCGCCGGGTGTGCGCTGTTTTGTCTGTTCGAACCGCCGCGGTAAGCGAAGACAACCCCGATCAAAGCCAAATGTGGCAATTGGGGTGAAGGACGGGCGGGGTCGGTTACGGCACGCCCGTTGACGAGGATGTTGCCGGTTTCTGCCTGGCGGAGGCAGAACGGCAGCGAAAATGAAAGCAGGGACAAAGTCATGCAGAGTTCAATCGAAAGGGAAGCCGGGGTTAACTTTCCTTCTCACAACATTGTCGAGGGGCAGAGCATGGGGGCGACTATCTCACTAGGTGAAGACAAGACCTTCGAGCGCGTAAAGGCGCAATTGAAGGCACGGTTGGGCAGCGACGTATATTCCAGCTGGTTTGGGCGGATGAAACTGGCGGAGACCTCCAAGGGGGTGGCGCGTCTCTCGGTTCCGACCGCTTTCTTGCGATCCTGGATTAACGGGCACTATCTGGATCTGATCAATGAACTCTGGAAACACGAGGAACCGGACGTCCTCAAGATCGAGATCGTTGTCCGTAGCGCGACCCGGCACGGGCGCGTCGCCCCGGAACAGGAACAGCAGCTCGTCCGGAAGACGCCACGACCTGCACAGACCGCTCTCGGGTCGGGCACGCTGACCTCTCAACGTCCCGACCGGTCCCCTATGCAGCGGAACGGCGCCGTGTTGGAAACCGATGCCCGTCAGACAGTGCTCGGTTCGCCGCTGGATGCGCGTTACACGTTCCAGTCCTTCATCGACGGGCCGTCGAACCGCGTCGCCTTTGCTGCCGCCAAGGCAGTAGCCGAATCCCAGTCGACTGCTGTCCGCTTCAACCCGCTTTTCCTGCACGCCACGGTTGGACTTGGCAAAACCCATCTTCTGCAGGCTATCGCCGCTGAATCGCTCAAGCAGAATCCGCATTCGCGGGTGGTCTATCTCACCGCCGAGTATTTCATGTGGCGGTTCGCAACAGCCATCCGCGACAACAACGCGTTGACGCTCAAGGAGCAGTTGCGCGACATCGACCTTCTGATCATCGATGACATGCAGTTTCTGCAAGGCAAGTCGATCCAGCACGAGTTCTGCCACCTGATCAACATGCTGCTCGATAGCGCCAAGCAGGTCGTCGTTGCAGCAGACAGGCCGCCGGCGGAGCTGGAATCCCTTGAGCCACGTGTGCGCTCCCGCTTGAATGGCGGCGTCGCGCTTGAGATGTCTGCGCCCGATTTCGGCATGCGCCTCGGCATGCTGAAACTTCGGCTGGCAAGCGCCAAAGCCGAGGACCAGTCGCTCAACATTCCAGACGAGATACTGACCCATGTGGCTCGCACGGTGACCGGCAGCGGCCGCGAACTCGAGGGCGCCTTCAACCAGCTGCTGTTTCGGCATTCTTTCGAGCCGCAGATCACGATCGACCGCATCGACGAGATTCTCGGGCATATCTATCGCTCCGGCGAGCCCAAGCGCGTGCGCATCGAGGACATCCAGCGCATCGTCGCCCGCCACTACAACGTCTCGAAGACAGAACTTCTGTCCAACCGGCGCACCCGCACGATCGTCAAGCCGCGGCAAGTCGCCATGTACCTGTGCGAAGGTGATGACGCCGCGCTCGCTTCCGGAAATCGGACGGCGATTCGGCGGCCGCGACCACACGACCGTGCTGCACGCCGTGCGGAAGATCGAGGACCTTTCCGGATCCGACAACACACTGGCGCAGGAACTCGAACTGCTGAGGAGACTGATCTCCGATCAGGCCTGAAAACCGCTTGGAAATGGGGATGCGGCGAACCTCCCGCCTGCAATGCAGGCATTATCCCCAGAAAGCCCGCGGAAGCGCTGCTGTAGCCTTCCGCGGGCTTGCCTTTGCTGCTGTTTTCCTGTCAGTTTGCTTCGATTCTGACCCTTTTGCGGTCCTTCGCGACGCACCAGCTCGCGGAATGCCGTTCCTTCATTGAAGCGAGAAAAACTCGTCATGCGTGTAGTCATCGAACGCTCCAATCTCCTGAAGTCGCTGAACCATGTCCATCGCGTCGTGGAGCGCCGGAACACCATCCCGATCCTCTCCAACGTGTTGCTCTCGGCAACAGGAGCCAGCCTGGAGATGAAAGCGACCGATCTCGACCTGGAGGTGACGGAAGCCACGGCGGCAAAGATCGAACACGCCGGCGCGACCACCGTTCCGGCGCATCTTCTCTACGACATTGTCCGCAAGCTGCCGGACGGCGCCGAGGTGATGTTGAAGACCGACGAGGAAGGTCACTCGATGTCGGTGATCTCCGGCCGGTCGAGTTTTCGCTTGCAATGCTTGCCGCAGTCGGACTTTCCGGAACTGACGGCTGGCTCGTTCTCCCATATTTTCCGCGTCGAAGTCGGCGGTAATCAAGGGGCTCATCGAAAAGACGCAATTCGCCATCTCGACCGAAGAGACCCGCTACTACCTGAACGGCATTTTCCTGCACGCGCATGAAACGGCCGGAAAGCTGAAGCTGCGCTCCGTGGCGACTGATGGCCATCGGCTGGCCCGCGCCGAGGTCGACGCGCCTGCCGGCTCGGAAGGGATGCCCGGCATCATCGTGCCGCGCAAGACAGTGAGCGAATTGCAGAAGCTCGTCGACGACCCGGATGTCGCGGTGACGATCGAACTCTCCGACACCAAGATCCGCTTCACAATCGGCAGCGTCGTCCTGACCTCGAAACTGATCGACGGCACTTTTCCGGACTATCAGCGGGTCATCCCGACCGGCAACGACAAGAAGCTCGTCATCGATCGGCAGAGTTTTGCAGCCGCCGTCGACCGCGTTTCGACGATCTCGTCGGAGCGGGGGCGTGCGGTGAAAATGTCGATTGCCGATGGCCAGGTGACGCTCGCCGTCAACAACCCGGATTCCGGCAGTGCAACCGAAGAGCTTCCGGCCGACTACTCCTCCGATCCGATCGAGATCGGCTTCAACGCGAAATATCTGCTGGACGTCGCCGCGCAGCTCTCCGGCAGCGAAGCCGAATTCATGCTGGCGGACGCAGGATCGCCTACCCTGATCCATGACACGACGGACGAACACGCGCTCTACGTGCTCATGCCGATGCGTGTCTAGACGATCGCATCGCAATGCCAGTTTCAGCGCAGGCCGGCGGCGAGGCATCGCCTCATGTGCGCCGGCTCGTGCTTACGGATTTCCGCAATTACGCTGCCCTTTCCCTCGATCTTGAACCCGGCGCGGTGGTGTTCACCGGGGAGAATGGGGCGGGAAAGACAAATCTTCTGGAAGCCTTATCCTTCCTGACGCCGGGGCGTGGGCTGCGCCGCGCGACGTACGGCGAAGTGGCACGCGAAGGCAGCGGCGGTGGATTTGCCGTCCACGCCGAAGTCGTTGGGCCATCCGGCGAATGCAGTATCGGCACTGGAACGGCTGGCTCCCCTGGAGAGGCCGACGCCGGGCGCCGTGTCCGGATCAACGGAGCCCCGGCAAAATCGGCTGAGGACCTGCTCGAATGGCTGCGCGTGACCTGGATCACGCCATCCATGGATGCGCTTTTTACCGGACCTGCCGGCGATCGCCGGCGTTTTCTCGATCGTCTCGTGCTTGCCATCGATCCCAGCCACGGCCAGCGCACACTCGACTATGAAAAGGCTATGCGCGGCCGCAACCGGCTGCTGGCCGAATATTCCCGGGACAGCGCGTGGTTCGACGCCATCGAAACGCAAATGGCCGAAACCGGAACCGCAATCGCTGCCGCACGCGCCGAGCTTATCCGGCTGCTCAGCGCCATGATTGCCCGGCTTCCGGAAGGCACGCCGTTTCCCAAGGCCGAGGTAACGTTGTCGGGAGAGCTCGAAGAAGCGGTCGGTCGCAAGGCAGCTGTCGATATCGAGGAAGAGTTCCGCCAGCAGCTGGCGGAAGGGCGCGAGCGCGACCGCGCGGCTGGGCGCACCCTTGACGGCCCCCATCGATCCGATCTGCTGGTCCGCCATCGGCCGAAGGACATGTCGGCCGAACAATGCTCGACCGGCGAACAGAAGGCGCTGTTGGTCGGGATCATCCTTTCTCATGCCAGACTTTGCGGAGAGATTTCCGGATCTGTTCCGATCCTTTTGCTGGACGAAATCGCGGCTCATCTCGATGCCGGCGCCGGGCTGCCTTATTCTCGATCCTGGAGGAACTCGGCTGCCAGGCCTTCATGACGGGAACCGAACCGGCACTGTTTTCGGCATTGCGTGGCCGGGCGCAATTTCTGACAGTCGATCACGGGCGGGTTTTTGCCGCTGAAGGTGCCTGACAAAAATGGTCCGGGCCACTATGTTCCGGCAATGAACCGCCACGAACTCGTTACGCTTTCAACCGAAGAACTGGAACGTTACGCCCGGCACATCATCCTGCCGGAAATCGGCGGAAGCGGTCAGCAGAAATTGAAACGCGCGCGCGTGCTGGTCGTCGGTGCAGGCGGGCTTGGTGCGCCGTTGCTGCAATACCTGGCGGCGGCAGGCGTCGGCACGATCGGCATCGTCGACGACGACATCGTTTCGCTCTCCAACCTGCAGCGACAGATCATTCACAACACTTCTGCGGTTGGTATCGCCAAGACAGGAAGCGCGGCGGATGCCATCAGGCGGCTGAACCCAAACGTACATGTGGAAACCCACGAGACCCGCCTCGATGCCGGAAATGCCCGGAAACTCGTTGCGGAATTCGACATCGTTGTCGACGGTTCGGACAATTTCGAAACCCGGTACGTGGTTGCCGATTCCTGCGAGGCGGAACGGCGTCCGCTCGTGCATGCGGCAGTCGGACGCTTCGATGGCTCACTCACCGTGCTGAAGCCATTCGAGAACGGGAGGGACGGTCAGCCCAACCCCTCCTATCGCGATCTCTTCCCCGATGCACCGCCGGAAGGATTGGTGCCGTCTTGCGCGGAAGCTGGAATTGTCGGCGCGCTGACCGGGGTCATGGGAACCTTGCAGGCAATGGAGGTCATCAAGCTCATAACCGGCATCGGCGAGCCGCTGGTCGGGCGGTTGCTGCTGTACGACGGTCTCGCCGCGCGGTTCGATACCGTGCGTTACAAGAGACGGAAATGAACCAGACCGCTGATGCAGACATCCGGATCGACCGCATCGACAGCCGCTTCGACCGGTGGGAGGAATTGCTGTCCCTCATCCTGCGGTCGTTCGCCTATATGGACGGCGTGATCGATCCACCCTCCTCCGCCCATCGCCTCACTGTGCCGACACTGAAAGAAAAGGCATCGCAAGAAATCGGCTTTGTCGCCATAAGAGAGACCACCTTGCTGGGATGCGTTTTCATTATCGAGCGTTCAAACGACTTCTACCTCGGAAAGCTGGCGGTCGCCCCAGAAGCCCAAGGCTCGGGAATTGGCCGGAAACTTCTGGAAACCGCTGAGTTCCAGGTGCGAAAATCCGGAAAGGCGGCGATCGAACTCCAAACCCGCGTCGAACTTACCGCTAATCAGGGCACTTTTCAGCATTTCGGCTTCAGGGAAGTCATGCGAACGGCACATGACGGCTATGATCGGCCAACCTCCGTAACCATGCGAAAGATCCTCTCTTGACCCTCGAATTGTCCGCGGACGAGCACGCCATCGCCGCCGGACGCGACGGCGACGGTGCCGCGATGGCGATGCGCATTGTCGCCGAGGCCGGCTGGCTGCTTGGCGCTTCGCGTCTCATTCCAGTACAGTCCGCACATATAGACGGCGCGCTCTATCACGGCGATTCCGGAACGCTTTTCGCCGAGAAGCTGGTCGATGGCGGCGCGCGCGTCGCCATCCGCTCGACGCTGAATGTCGGAGCGCTCGATCTGATGGGCTGCTCACGGGTCCGCTTGGAAGAACCGCAGCGAACGATGGCGCACCGCATGATGGATGCCTATCGAAAGCTGGGCTGCGAGCCGACATGGACCTGCGCGCCCTATCAGGCCGGCCATCGCCCGCAAAAAGGTACCGATGTCGCGTGGGGCGAATCCAACGCCGTCGTCTTCTGTAATTCGGTGCTTGGCGCTCGCACCAACCGCTACGGCGATTTTCTCGATATCGCCTGTGCAATCAGCGGCCGGGCTCCGGATACCGGACTGCATCGGCCGGACAACCGTCGCGCACGCCTGGTGATCGACGTCGGCGGACTTTCGAAGGCTTTCCTCGAATCCGAGATAGCCTGGCCGATCCTGGGAACACTTTACGGACGAGAGACGGGCAGCACCGTCGGCGTCGTAAAGGGTATCGCCGGACATCCGGGCGAAGACAGCCTGAAGGCGTTCGGCGCGGCAGCCGCATCGTCGGGTGCCGTTGGCTTGTTCCACATCGCCGGCGTCACGCCGGAGGCGCCCGACCTCGAAACCGCGCTGGGCGGCGAAACGCCCGAGACAATCATCAAGGTCACGGCCGAAATGGTCAGAGACGCCAGAACGCGGCTGTCGACCGCAGCGAAACCGGCTGCGATCGACGCGGTCGCCATCGGCAGCCCGCATTTATCCTCCGACGAATTCCTGCAACTCGAGCGGCTGATCGCCGGACGTAGATTGAGCGTGCCGATTCATGCCTGCACCGGACGCCATGTGCTCGCCGAACTCGACCGCGCCAGCCGGCGCAAGGCGCTTGAGGCTCTGGGCGTCGTGATCGTTGCCGATACCTGCGTGGTGGTCACGCCTATCCTGCCGGCGAAAACCGGCGGTGTGTTGATGACCAACTCCGGCAAGTTTGCCCAATATGCACCCGGCAATACGAGCTACGGGGTCGTCTACGGCTCGCTGGCGGACTGCGTCGAGAGCGCGGTGTCCGGCAAGCCGGTGGTGACTGATCTGGCGTCATGATCTCGTTGCAGGCTGAAATCCTGGTTCCTGGCGGACCCGCCCGCGGGAGGGCGCTGGTGCTCGACGCGCCAATCAGCTTCTGGGGCGGGGTCGACCCGCAATCCGGATGCATCGTCGACGTGCGCCACCCGCAGCACGGAGAATCCATAGACGGCAAGGTTCTGTTCGTTTCCGGAACGATCGGTTCGTCGTCGGCGTCTGCGGTGCTGATGGAACTGGTCCACAACGGCCACGCCCCGGCGGCAATCATACTGCACGAGCCGGATGCGATCCTGCTGCTCGGTCTGATCGTCGCCGTCGAAATGGGTTGGCCGACGCCACCCGCTCTGCGGCTCGACCGCGTCCGGCATCCGGAGTTTTCCGGACTGGATGTCACGATTTCGGACGAGGGCGCCGTTTCAGCGGTGGCGGAAAACTAACCGCCGCTCAAATCCGGTTCGGCAAGACCCGGTCAGGCGGCCGGTGGCCGTCGAAAAGGGTGCGGATGTTGATGATGACCTTCTCGCCCATGTCGATGCGGCCTTCAATCGTTGCCGAACCCATGTGCGGCAACAGCACGACCTTGCCCTTGCCTACCAGCTTGACCAGCTTCGGATTGACGGCAGGTTCGTGCTCGAAGACATCGAGGCCGGCGCCTGCGAGCTTGCCGTTCTGCAACATGTGTATGAGCGCATCCTCGTCGATGATGTCGCCCCGGGCGGTGTTGACGATGTAGGCCGAAGGCTGCATCAGCGCGAGCCGCCGCGCCGAAAGGAGATGGAACGTCGCCGGCGTCGAAGGGCAGTTGACCGAGATGATGTCCATGCGGGCCAGCATTTGATCGAGGCTTTCCCAATAGGTCGCCTCAAGCTCGTCTTCGATGACAGGCGCCACGCGATGGCGGTTGTGGTAATGAATCGACAGGCCGAATGCCTTGGCCCTGCGCGCCACCGCTGTGCCGATCCGGCCCATGCCGACTATGCCGAGGCGCTTGCCCCAGATGCGGTGGCCAAGCATCCAGGTCGGCGACCAGCCAACCCATTTACCGTCCGATTTAAGCACATTGGCGCCCTCAGTGAGGCGGCGCGGCACGGTCAGCAGCAAACCCATGGTCATGTCGGCCGTGTCTTCAGTCAGCACATTCGGCGTGTTGGTGACGGTAATGCCCTGCTTCGACGCAGCGACAACGTCGATATGGTCGACCCCGTTGCCGAAATTGGCGATCAGCTTCAGATTGGTCCTGCCTGCGCGATCAGGGCGGCGTCAATGCGATCGGTGATCGTCGGCACGAGGACATCGGCTTCTTTCACCGCTGCCACCAATTCCGGCTGGCTCATGGGGCGATCTTCGACAACGAGACGGGCATCGAAAAGCTCGCGCATCCGCGTTTCCACCTGGTCGGGCAGTTTGCGTGTGATGACGACGAGGGGCTTTTTCCTGCCGGCCATTGTTTCCTCGAATCCGGGTCTTGTTGAGACCTCTTTAACCAAGACAGGCGAAACTTGAAACCGTCTCCGGCTTCCCCTTCTCTCATGTAACAAGCGGTGCGGCCGATGACAAAGAAAAAGGGCTTCCGGGCCGGACCGCACATGATCGGTCGGTGTGAGTAGAGGAACGAAAGGTGTCTGGTTTCGCGTCGCTTTTCCGGGCTGTCAGCGCGGCTTTGTTCGGTTTGGTTTTTATCTCTTCAGCGTCGCCCGCAACCGCTGCGGCTACAGCACCGGCACCTCCGGACATCACGCGCGGACCGAGCGGGCTGCCGTTGCCCCGATTCGTCAGCCTGAAATCCGGCCGCGTCAATTCGCGTATCGGGCCCGGACTGAGCTACGCCGTCGACTGGATGTACATGAAGCCCGGCCTGCCCATGGAGATCATCCAGGAATATGACACCTGGCGCCGCGTGCGCGATTCGGACGGTAACGAAGGCTGGATCAACCAGTCGCTGCTGTCCGGTCGCCGGACAGGCATCGTCGCGCCATGGCAAAGGGGCAAGCAGACGCAGATCTCCCTGATGGCAGAACCGAACAAGGGTTCTGGAAGCGTGGCGACGCTCGAGCCGGGTGTGGTCGGCAGCATCAAGACTTGCAACGGAGACTGGTGCGAAATGACCTTCGACGGGTACACGGGCTGGGTCAGCCAGTCCCTGGTATGGGGCGCCTATCCCGGCGAGACGGTCAAGGACTGACGCGCCCGATCAATCTCGTCCGATTCGGCCCAGATGCGTGTCCCGGAAATCCGACACATGCTTCAGCCCGTACCCCAACGCACGATCGATCCCGATATGCGCCAGCCAGATCAGCCCGACGCCCATCAAGATCGGCAGCGTTGAAAAGTACCCGGCGACGACAAGGGCAAGCGGCCACAGCGTCAAGTGGCCTGCATTGTAGCAGTAGGCACCGATCCGCGGCCCTGCGAGATAGCCCAACATCGAAAGATCAGGAGCGAGAATCAACAGGGCAAACAGCAGCCAGCTTTGTCCGCTGATGGCGTATGCCACGGTCGCGGCCACAAACAGCGCAGCACCCTCGGCTCTAAGCAGAATGACCGGTATCAAGCAGGCCCCGGAAGGACGCGGTTACCTCTTCGGCCGAAGCCGTACGATGATATCCACATTGGCGATCTCCATCCCTTCCGGCGGTTCGGGAAGGTTCGTCACCTTGACCGGTCCGGAGGCGATGTCGAATATCTTGTTCTCGCCCTCGATGAAGAAATGGTGATGATCGCTGGTGTTGGTATCGAAATAGGTCTTGGACCCTTCGACAGCCAGAATGCGCAGCATGCCCGCGTCGGTGAACTGATGGAGCGCGTTGTAGACGGTTGCCAGCGAGACGGGAACACCCGCTGCCTGCGCTTCCTCATGCAGTTCCTCGGCCGACAAATGACGATCGCCCTTGGCAAACAGCAGGTCTGCGAGCGCTATGCGCTGGCGGGTAGGGCGCAAGCCCGCGTCGCGAACCCGCTTATCTACGGCAATTCTGTCCCGTGGGTTGACCGACACCATATATTGGACTGTTCTTTTCCGATTCTTGCGCCAAGCGCACCAAACATGGGCGAAATAGGCTTATTTGCATCCTGACATATATTCGGTCGCCGTCCAGCGATCAATAGCGGCACATTGACCCGAGCAGGCGGGCGCGATAAGCGCAGACTGCGGTTTCCGGCGGGAAACAGACTGTGATAGTGAACTAACGACAAGGGTGCCGTTTCGAGCACCGACGGGATGGGAAACTTTGATCGTGGAACAGAAGTCCAGCTACGACTATGACGATTTGCTGGCCTGTGGCCGCGGCGAATTGTTCGGCCCTGGAAATGCGCAGTTGCCCGCGCCGCCTATGCTGATGTTCGACCGCATCACTGAAATCTCGGAAACTGGCGGCGAATTCGACAAGGGTTTCATCCGTGCCGAGCTGGATATCAAGCCGGACCTGTGGTTCTTCCCCTGTCATTTCATCGGCAATCCGGTGATGCCCGGCTGCCTCGGCCTCGATGCAATGTGGCAGATGACCGGTTTCTTCCTCGGTTGGCTCGGCGAGCCCGGCAAGGGGATGGCACTGTCAACCGGCGAAGTGAAATTCAAGGGCATGGTCACGCCGAAGACCAAGAAGGTCGAATACGGCGTCGATTTCAAGCGGGTGATGCGCGGCCGGCTGGTTCTGGGCATCGCAGACGGTTGGCTTAAGGCCGACGGCGAGACCATATACAAGGCCACGGACCTCCGGGTCGGCCTCGCCAAGCAGGAAACAGCCTGACCGCAGGCACGCAGTCACGAAGGAGTACCTATGAGACGCGTCGTTGTCACGGGCCTCGGAATTGTATCATCGATCGGCAATAACGCGGCTGAAGTGCAAGCTTCGCTTCGCGATGCGAAGTCGGGCATTAGCTTTTCCGATCAGTTCGCCGAGCACGGATTCCGCTGCCAGGTCTGGGGGGCACCGACGCTCGACCCGACCGAACTGATCGACCGGCGCGCCGCGCGTTTCCTGTCCAAGGGCGCCGCCTGGAACCACGTCGCCATGGATCAGGCGATCGCCGACGCCGGCCTCGGCGAAGGCGAGATCACCAACGAACGCACAGGCATCATCATGGGCTCCGGCGGGCCGTCGACCCGCACCATCGTTGAAGCCTCCGAGATCACGTTGAAAAACAACAGCCCGAAGCGCATCGGGCCGTTCGCCGTGCCGAAGGCGATGTCTTCGACCGCCTCGGCGACGCTTGCCACCTGGTTCAAGATCCACGGCGTCAACTACTCGATTTCGTCCGCCTGCTCCACCTCGGCGCATTGTATCGGCAACGCCTATGAGCTCATCCAGTGGGGCAAGCAGGACATGATCTTCGCCGGCGGGCATGAAGATCTCGACTGGACGATGTCCAACCTGTTCGACGCGATGGGCGCGATGTCGTCGAAATTCAACGACCGGGCATCCGTCGCCTCACGCGCGTACGATGTGAACCGCGATGGCTTCGTGATCGCAGGCGGCGCCGGCGTCCTCGTTCTGGAAGAACTGGAACATGCCAAGGCTCGTGGTGCCAAGATCCACGCCGAGGTCGTGGGCTACGGCGCGACATCCGACGGCTACGACATGGTCGCGCCATCCGGCGAAGGCGCGGTGCGCTGCATGCGGCAGGCTCTTGCCACCGTCTCCGCACCCGTCGACTACATCAACACCCACGGCACCTCGACGCCGGTTGGCGATTCCAGGGAAATGGCTGCGATCCGCGAGGTTTTCGGCGAAAAGATGCCGAACATCACCTCGACGAAATCGCTTACCGGCCATTCGCTCGGCGGCGCCGGTGTGCAGGAATCGATCTATTCGATCCTGATGATGCAGGGTGGATTTATCGGCGAAAGCGCACATATCAAAGAACTGGATCCCGAATTCGAAGGCATGCCTGTCGTGCGCAAGCGCATCGACAACGCCAAGATCGACACCGTGCTCTCGAACTCATTCGGATTTGGCGGCACCAACGCGACGCTGGTTTTCCAGCGATACAACGCCTAGGACATTCCGGCATGGATGGATTGATGAAAGGCAAGCGCGGCCTCGTAATGGGGGTCGCCAACGATCATTCGATCGCCTGGGGTATCGCCCGAAAACTTGCCGAGCACGGCGCTGAGCTTGCATTCACCTATCAGGGCGATGCCTTCGGCCGACGCGTGAAGCCTTTGGCCGAAAAGGTCGGCGCTTCACTGGTGCTGCCTTGCGACGTCGAGGACAGCGCGTCGATCAATTCGGTCTTCGATACGCTCGCCGCCGAATGGGGCAAGCTCGACTTCGTCGTCCATGCCATTGGCTTTTCGGACAAGAACGAGCTGAAGGGCCTCTACGCCGACACCACGCGCGAGAACTTCATCCGCACGATGGTGATCTCCTGCTATTCGTTCACCGAAATCGCCCGCAAGGCGGCCGAGATGATGAACGAAGGCGGCTCCATGTTGACGCTGACCTATGCCGGGTCAGTGCGAGTTATGCCCAATTACAACGTCATGGGCATCGCCAAGGCCGGGCTGGAGGCCAGCGTGCGTTATCTCGCCAACGACTACGGTCCGCGCGGCATCCGTGTGAACGCCATTTCGGCGGGTCCAGTGAGGACGCTGGCCGGCGCCGGCATTTCCGACGCGCGCTATATGTTCTCCTACCAGCAGCGCAATGCGCCGCTCAGGAAGACCATCTCGCTCGACGACGTCGGAGGATCGGCGCTTTATCTGCTGTCGGAGCTTTCGGGCGGCGTCACCGGCGAAATCCACTACGTCGATTCTGGCTATCACATCGTCTCGATGCCGACGCTTAAAGAGTTGAAGCGCACCGACGAAGGCAAGGAATAACTTCCGCCAGCGGAAAGCGGTCAGCGTGTTGCCGACAGAATTTTGAAACCGCCGTCGCGGGCGATTTCGCGATGCCCGCCGAACTGGGCGTCGAGTGTCGCCTCGTAGGGCAGTTGCTTGTTGGCCACCATCAGCAGCCTCCCGCCACGCCTCAACGCCGCGGCGGCGGCCTTGATCACGCCCTGGCCGATCAGCGGATCGGTGGTACGGTCCTTGTGGAACGGCGGGTTCATGACGATGGCGTCGTAGCGTTCCGTCACCGGTTCGCCGAGAAGGTCGTGCCAGAAGAAGCGCTTTTCGACCGCCGGCCTCGTCTCAGCCAAATTGCTCTTCGCTGCTTCCAGCGAAGCGAAGTCGGCTTCATAGAGATCGAGCTTCCAGACCGCCGGGAGCCGTTCCAGAATTTCCGCCGAAAGGTATCCCCAACCGGCGCAAAAATCAGCGACCGCCCCCGACAGATCCGAAGGCAGATTTTCAGCAAGCAGCCTGGACCCCGCATCGATCCGATCATGCGAGAACATGCCCGGGGCAGTCCGGAAGCGGCCGTCGACGACCGTCTCCCCATTGTCCTCGCGCAATGCGGCCAGAATGCCGGCTGCATCTCGCGGACGCCGGAACCAGAACGCGATGCCGTGATATTTCGGCATATGGCCGTTGAGTTCGATCGATTGCGCCACTCGTTTGCGCAACGATGCGACGCCGTCATCCTTGCCGCCCGCAACCACGATCAGGCCACCTACCTTCACCCGCTCGATGGCATCGGCGATGCGGTTTTCGTTCTGGCCGCGATGACGGCCGGCCAGCACCAGGGCAGCGGCGAACGCCTCTCCCTCGGGAGAAGGCGTGACATGATGACCGGACGCCAGAAGCGAGCGGTAATCCGGTTTGAAACCCTGAACGAGAGAAAGGTCTGCGCCGAACCCGGCAGGCAAATGAAACCCCGGCTCGGCACCCAGGAACAGAGCGGGTTCGCCACGCTCCGGCAGGACGATATCGCCGGTCTCGAACGGGTGAAACAGAGTCTTTTGTGCGTCCTGGGTCATCGCAGAAATCGTATCAGGTCGGAATTGTCGGAGGGAGCGGGTTAAACAAAACGGGCGCCGCCTCGCGGCAGCGCCCGTCTCTTTCTTATTTCAGCCGAGATCAGGCGGCGTCTTCTTCGCCTTCCTGCTTCTTCTCGCGGACGATTTCTTTGCCGCTCTCCTGGTCGACGACCTTCATCGACAAGCGAACCTTGCCGCGCTCGTCGAAGCCCATCAGCTTGACGAAGACCTTCTGGCCTTCCTTGACCACGTCGGTGGTCTTGCCGACGCGCTCGTTGGAAAGCTGGGAGATATGGACGAGGCCGTCCTTCGGGCCGAAGAAATTGACGAAAGCGCCGAAGTCGGCGGTCTTGACGACCGTGCCTTCGTAGATCTCGCCGACTTCCGGCTCGGCCACGATGGTGTGGATCCACTTCTTCGCCGCCTCGATTTCCTTGGCATTGGAGGACGCGATCTTCACCGTGCCGTCGTCTTCGATGTTGATCTTGGCGCCGGTCTTTTCCACGATCTCGCGAATGACCTTGCCGCCCGAGCCTATGACGTCGCGGATCTTGTCGGTCGGGATGTGCATGACCTCAATGCGCGGCGCGAACTCGCCGAGCTCGGCGCGTGCGCCGGAGAGCGCCTTGCCCATCTCACCGAGGATATGCAGGCGGCCGTCCTTGGCCTGGCCAAGCGCCACCTTCATGATCTCTTCGGTTATGCCGTCGATCTTGATGTCCATCTGCAGTGCGGTGATGCCGTTGACGGTACCCGCCACCTTGAAATCCATGTCGCCGAGGTGATCCTCGTCGCCCAGGATGTCGGAGAGCACAGCAAAGCGCTCGCCTTCCTTGATCAGGCCCATGGCAATACCCGCGACCGGCTTCTGCAGCGGAACGCCCGCATCCATCAGCGCCAGCGAGGTACCGCAAACCGTCGCCATCGACGACGAACCGTTGGATTCGGTGATCTCCGAGACGACGCGCAGCGTGTACGGAAACTGCTCCGGGGCAGGCAGCATCGGATGGACGGCGCGCCAGGCGAGCTTGCCGTGGCCGATCTCGCGGCGGCCGGGCGAACCCATGCGGCCGGTCTCGCCGACCGAGTAGGGCGGGAAGTTGTAGTGGAGGAGGAACGTCTCCTTGTACATGCCGGTCAGCGCGTCGACATACTGCTCGTCCTCGCCGGTGCCGAGTGTCGCAACCACGATCGCCTGCGTCTCACCGCGGGTGAACAGCGCCGAGCCATGCGTGCGCGGCAGGATGCCGACTTCTGACACGATCGGCCGAACCGTCGAGAGATCGCGGCCGTCGATGCGCGAAGAGGTGTCGAGGATGTTCCAGCGCACGATCTTGGCCTGGAGGTCCTTGAACACGGTGGCGACCTGCTCGCTGGTCCACAGCGGCGTCTCGTCATCCTTCGGCGAGAAGGTCTCCTTGACCTTGGCCTTGACGGCGTCGACGGCGGCGTAGCGCTTCTGCTTGTCGGTGATCTTGTAGGCATCCCGCAGGTCGCTTTCGACCAGCTTCAGCATGTTGGCTTCGAGCTCGCCATAGCTCGGCGGAGTGAAGTCGCGCGGATCCTTGGCGGCGACTTCGGCGAGCTTGATGATGGCCTCGATGACCGGCTGGAAGTTCTTGTGGCCGAACATGACGGCGCCGAGCATGATGTCCTCGGCCAGTTCCTTGGCTTCCGACTCGACCATCAGGACAGCATCGCCCGTACCGGCTACGACGAGGTCGAGCTTCGATTCCTGCATTTCGTCGATATGCGGGTTCAGCACATATTCGCCGTTGATATAACCGACACGGGCGCCGCCGATCGGACCCATGAACGGCACACCCGACAGCGTCAGCGCGGCCGACGTGGCAACGATCGACAAGATGTCCGGATCGTTCTCGAGGTCATGCTGCACGACGGTGACGACAACCTGGGTGTCGTTCTTGTAGCCGTCGGCAAAGAGCGGGCGGATCGGGCGGTCGATCAGACGGGAAACCAGGGTTTCCTTTTCGCTCGGACGGCCCTCGCGCTTGAAATAGCCGCCCGGGATCTTGCCGGCGGCGTAAGTCTTTTCCTGGTAGTTGACGGTCAGCGGAAAGAAGTCGAAGCCGGGCTTCGGCTCCTTGGCGGAAACAACGGTTGCGAGCACGACGGTCTCGCCGTAGGTCGCAAGTACGGCACCATCGGCCTGACGGGCGATCTTACCGGTTTCCAGGATGAGCGGGCGGCCGCCCCATTCGATTTCCACTTTGTGGTGATTGAACATGTCTTGTCCTTCATATGCGGGGAGGCCGCGCCGTGATGCACCGCGCGGATACCTTCCCTCGGCTTCGTTGTTGGACGAGCCACGGGCAAGACAGCGGGAAACTTGGTGGACTGGTGCGATTGCGACGCCCAAGTATCCTGCAATCCTGCCCCATGACCTGTCCATGGGCGGTTCCGGACACTCCCGTGAGCATTCGGAACCTTGTCTCGGCATGATCTGCGGAAGGATTCCCGCGTTTCGGGATCATGCCATGTGGACCGCTCGAGCGAGCAAGTCCGGAAGTGCGATCGGCGGGCTTCCCGAGGAAACCCGCCGATCAAGTTCTTTTAGCGGCGCAGGCCGAGCTTTTCGATCAGCGTCGAGTAGCGGCCTTCATCCTTACCCTTGAGGTAGTCGAGGAGACGGCGGCGCTGCGAAACGAGAGCGAGCAGACCACGACGGGAATGGTTGTCTTTCTTGTGGTCCTTGAAGTGCTCTGTCAGGTTCTTGATGCGCTCGGAAAGAATGGCAACCTGGACTTCCGGAGATCCGGTATCGCCTTTGGCGGTTGCAAATTCGGTCATCAGGGCCTGTTTACGCTCTGCAGTAATCGACATCGTGCTTTTCCTTTCTGCTTTATAGGAAACGGGACGCCCACGGCCAGGATGTCGTCCAGCGGGGGCCGATGAACATGCGCAGCTTGCGCGATGCTGCGGCGCATATAGTGGAAAACCACACGAAAGGCTAGTGCTAATCGAAACCGGCAAACTATTCCGAGATTCACACCAAAGTCATGGTTCGGGCACTTCCGAAAGATCGAAGTAAACAGGCAGACCCCGTTCGCTCGCGAGCGCTGCCATTTCATCGGCACCGGCCGACGGACCTCCAATCCGCAGCACAGCATCCAGCTTGTGGAAGAGCCGGCGGGCGATCGGGTGGAATATCTCGTTGAACGGGCCATCCCCGATCTTGGTTGAACCTGCCATCTCGATCATCGGCAACGCCAACGCCTCGCCTGTTATCGGCATGTGTCCCCGGCGGAAAAGCGCCAGGCTCACTTCAGTCATCCTGTGCATGTTTTGCGCTATAAGTGCTGGATCGTCGTTCGTCCCGGAACGATATGGCCCGGCAACAAGGATGAACATCGGATCCTTCATCAGCTTCTTTCCGATCGCTTTATTCGACGTCCGGGCGATGGTTTCGTCATAGCCACTTCTTCCAGCGGAAGAACAAAATCATCATCAGCGCAACGAAAGCCATGAAGCCCAGAGCGATCGGATAGCCGTAGTAAGACAGCAATTCCGGCATGTTCCACGGCGAGGCCGAGGGGTCGAAATTCATGCCCCATATGCCGGCCAGGAAGGTCAGCGGAATGAAGATCGCCGATACGATGGTCAAGCACCCCGATGATTTCATTGGTGCGCGACTGCGCAAACGACAGATGCATCTCGATCAGGCCGATCATCGTCTCGCGCTGCGACTCCACCGTTTCGGTCAATCGGATCGAATGGTCGAGCGTATCGTTGAAATAGACCTTGGTTTCGGCCGAGATGAAAGACGCATCCGAGCGGATCAGCGTGGCCAGCGCGTCGCGCAGCGGCCACAAGGTGCGCTTCAGAAGGTTCGTCGCGCGCCTCAGGCCGTGAAGCTGGCCGATCTGGTGCTTTTGCGGCGAAGCCAGCAATTCGTCTTCAATGCGGTCCACCGTGTCGCCGGTCGCATCGACGACCGGGAAATAGCTGTCCACCACCGCATCGATCAGGGCGTAGGCGAGGTAATCGGCCTTGCGATGGCGCAAGCGGCTTGGATTGGATTCGCGGATACGCCGCCGCACGGGCTCGAACGGATCGCCTTCGCGTTCCTGGAATGTGACGACGAAATTCTCGCCGAAGAAAAAGGAAATCTGTTCGTAGCGCCCGGTTTTGACGTCATCGATCATGCTCAGCACGAAGAAGGCATGATCGTCGAAGAAGTCGGTCTTCGACCGCTGGCCGGTATTGACGGCATCTTCGAGCGCCAGAGGATGAAGTCCGAAAATCTTGCCGATCTCTTCAATCAGGCCGATATTGGCGAGACCGACACAATCGAGCCAGATCAGCGGCCATTTCTCGGAGGCCGCGGACACATCGTCGAGGCTGGCATCGTCGACAAACTTGCAGGTCGTCGGGCGAAATCAGCGTCAGGTTGAGCGCCGACTGGCGCGCCGCCGGATCGGCGACCAAAGTGCCGGGCGACGAGCCGACAGGCGAGCGCTTGCGGTGCGGCCTGGCACGATTGCCCTTGGTTTCAGCCTCTGCCATCGCTTTTCGCCTGCTGAATCATCGCGCCGATCCAACCGGAAACGCGCGCGCGGCGACAAGCCTCAGCCCGCGAAAACACGTTTCGGCTTGAACATGCCGGCCTCGATCGCGCCGATAGCCACCAGTTTGCCGCGCGCCGTGGCGCAAGCCTCGTCGGCTTCCACCGGTGCATCGCGGCCGCGGATGATCACCGGATTGCCGAGCCTGATCTTCGCTGCGGCATCGTCGGTCAACGCCACTTGCGGCAAACATTCCAGTGCCGCGCTGGTATCGACCAGCAATGCATCAAGATCGGCATAACGAGCCTTCATGTCATGTATTACCGGGGCTTCGGAATCGCCCTCCTCGCCCCTTGCGACCCGAGCCGGCGCGACGGCTTCCAGTTCGCCGATCGTTACGAAGTCTTCGGCGGTGAAGGGTTCGACCTCCATGCGGCGCAATTCGGCGATATGTCCGTAGCAGCCGAGATCGCGGCCCATGTCGCGGGCCAGTGAGCGGACATAGGTGCCCTTCCCGCACTCGACCTCGAGGATTGCATTGCCCTCAGGTGTAATGCCGACAAGGTCGAGCCGGTCGATCTCTACCTCACGCGGTGGAATCTCCACCGTCTCGCCCTCGCGGGCGAGATCGTAGGCGCGTTCGCCAGCTATCTTGATCGCCGAAAACTGCGGCGGCGTCTGCATGATCACGCCGGTATATTTTGGCAACAGCGCGCGAATCGCGGCCTCGTCCGGCCGCTTGTCCGAACTCTTCGTCACCGGGCCTTCGAGGTCGTCGGTCGAGCGTTCTTCTCCCCACGCCACCGTGAAACGATAGACCTTGGTGCCGTCCATCACATAGGGAACCGTCTTCGTCGCCTCGCCAAGCGCGATCGGCAGCATGCCTGAAGCGAGCGGATCGAGCGTACCGGCGTGGCCCGCTTTCTCGGCGTTGAACAGCCATTTGATTTTGGAAACAGCTTCGGTCGAACCCATGCCGACCGGCTTGTCCAGCACCAGCCAGCCGGAAACCGGCCGGCCCTTCTTCTTGCCGCGGCGCGCCATTATTCGGCATCCTTGTCGTTGTCGGCATCGAGGTCGCGCGCGACTTCGGGAGAGCGCAGCAATTCGTCGATCCTGGACATGTTGTCGTAGCTGGTATCCAGCCTGAACCTGAATTCCGGCATGTATTTCATTTGCCGCAAGGCTCCGGAAACCCGGCCACGGATGAATTTCGCGTTGTTCGCCAGAGCCTTTATCACCGCATCATTATCCCTGGCGCCGAGCGGCGAGACAAAGGCGGTGGCGATCTTCAGGTCCGGCGACATGCGCACTTCCGAGACCGAGATGACCGTCGTCTCGATCACATCATCACGTACCTCGCCGCGCGCAAGCACGTCGGACAGTGCATGGCGCACCTGCTCGCCAACGCGCAACTGGCGTTGGGAAGGACCGGAAGATGACGTTCGGGACATTTGGTAAAAATCCTGAAATCGTGGAGCGCGGGATAGGACCGCACTCCATGTTTCGTGGTTGCGGGCGGCGATGCGGATCGCCGCCCCTGATCGTGTGCGCTTCGGCTGACTAGAGCGTCCGCGTCACCATCTCGACGCGGAAGCACTCGATGATGTCGCCAACACGCATGTCTTCATAGTTCTGGAAGGCCATGCCGCATTCCTGGCCGGCTGGAACCTCCGAGACTTCGTCCTTGAAGCGCTTCAGCGTCTTCAGTGTGCCTTCGTGGATGACCACGTTGTCGCGGATCAGGCGGACGCCAGCGCCACGTTCGACCTTGCCTTCCGTAACACGGCAACCGGCAACCTTGCCGGTCTTGGTGATGTTGAAGACTTCCAGAATTTCGGCATTGCCGATGAAGGTCTCGCGGCGTTCCGGCGAAAGCAGCCCCGACATCGCTGCCTTAACGTCATCCACCAGGTTGTAGATGATGTTGTAGTAGCGGATCTCGACGCCCGCGGCTTCCGCAGCGGCGCGTGCCTGCGGATTGGCGCGCACGTTGAAGCCGATCATGGCCGCACCCGACGTCTCGGCGAGCGACACGTCGCTCTCGGTGATGCCGCCGGCCCCCGAATGGACGATGCGGGCGCGCACCTCGTCGGTGCCGAGCTTGTCGAGCGCCGAAATGATGGCCTCGACCGAACCCTGGACATCGCCCTTGATGACCAGCGGGAATTCCTTAAGACCGCTGGTCTGCAACTGGGACATCATCTGCTCGAGCGAGCCGCGCTGGCCGGCATGCTTCGCCACCGCCTTGTCATGCGACAGGCGCTGACGATACTCGGTGATCTCGCGGGCACGAGCCTCGTTGTTGACGACGGCAAAGCGATCGCCAGCTTGCGGCGTGCCTTGCAGGCCCAGAACCTCGATCGGCATGGCAGGCGGCGCTTCCTTGATCTGCTCGCCGCGATCGGTGACCAGAGCGCGAACGCGGCCCCACTCGTTGCCGGCAACGAGAATGTCGCCCGGCATAAGCGTGCCGGTCTGCACAAGTACGGTAGCGACCGGTCCACGCCCCTTGTCGAGCTTGGCTTCGATAACCACGCCCTCGGCGGTACGATCCGGATTGGCCTTGAGGTCGAGCAATTCCGCCTGCAGCAGGATCGCTTCGAGCAGCTTGTCGAGATTGGTGCCCTTGGTCGCCGAAACCTCGACGTCCAGAACTTCACCACCCATCGATTCGACGAAGACCTCGTGCTGCAGGAGCTGCGTGCGCACTTTCTGCGGATCGGCCTGCGGCTTGTCGATCTTGTTGATGGCAACGATGATCGGGACGCCAGCCGCTTTCGCGTGGCTGATAGATTCAACCGTCTGCGGCATCACGCTGTCGTCGGCCGCCACCACCAGGATGGCGATGTCGGTCGCTTGCGCGCCACGGGCGCGCATCG
Source organism: uncultured Alphaproteobacteria bacterium (assembly GCA_963763895.1). Lineage (GTDB taxonomy): Bacteria > Pseudomonadota > Alphaproteobacteria > Rhizobiales > Rhizobiaceae > Neomesorhizobium. The sequence continues at coordinate 452,778 of CAVXQC010000008.1, forward strand.
CGGTAAATGCCGCGTGGCCGGGCGTATCGATGAAGGTGATCTTCTGACCGTTCTTTTCGACCTGATAGGCACCGATGTGCTGGGTGATGCCGCCGGCCTCGCCTGAAACGACGTTGGCGTTGCGGATCGCATCGAGCAGCGACGTCTTGCCGTGGTCGACGTGGCCCATGATGGTGACCACGGGCGGACGCGAAACGAGGTCCTCGGGGCGGTCGGCGATGTTGAACAGACCCTCCTCGATGTCGGATTCGGCAACACGGCGAACCGTATGACCGAACTCGGATGCGACCAGTTCAGCGGTATCGGCGTCTATCACGTCGCCGGGCTTCAGGATCTGCCCCTGCTTCATGAAGAACTTGACGACATCGACCGCGCGTTCCGACATGCGGCCCGCGAGTTCCTGGATGGTAATCGTCTCCGGCAAGATCACTTCGCGCATCACCTTTTCGCGCGGCTCGTTGTGCATCGCGCGCTTGAATTTCTCCTGACGACGGCGCATGGCCGAAAGCGACCGCGCACGGGCGTCGCCATCTTCCGATGACAGTGCACTGTTGAGCGTCAGCTTACCGCGGCGGCGGTCTTCCTCGCCCTTGGTCTTGGCGGGACGCGCCACTTCCGGCGTGGCGATGCGGCGCACCGGCGCACCGGCGATGTTTCTCTTTGGCTTGGGGCTCTCCTCTTCATCCGCAACCGCCAGATCGGCAGCCAACGGCGCGCGGCGACGCGCTTCTTCCTCGGCGCGGCGGCGTGCTTCGGCCTCAGCCTGCAGGCGCGCCTCTTCCTCGGCCTGGCGGCGGGCGGATTCTTCACGCTCGCGCCGGCGGCGCTCGTCTTCCTCGGCACGGCGCTTGGCGTCGTCGGCCGCCCTTTTGCGCTCCTCGACCTCGCGCACCTTCGAGCCCTCGAGGGCGCGGCGGCGGGCTTCCATCTCCTCGCTGGAGAGCTCGTTGAGAACCATGCCCGAGCGCTCCGTGGGAGCGGGTTGCGGCTTCGGCGCTTCCTGGACTACCGGTGCCGGTGCCGCCACCTGGGGCTTCGGCTTGAAAACAGACACAGCCGGAGCGGCGTCCGGCTTCTCGCCAGGTACCGAAAACTTCCGCTTCTTGGTTTCGACGACGACGGCCTTCGTGCGGCCATGCGAGAAGTTCTGCCGCACCGTGCCCTGCGTCACGCCGGCCGGCTTCAGGCTCAAGGTCTTCTTCGTATTGACGCTCAGCGTCTTGTCGTCGCCAGATTTCGTATCGCTCATTCCGTATCCTCTGCGGCGGTCGCCGCAACCGTCAACCGGTTCTCCGGGGTACCGCCCCGGTATCGGTCAAGCGCAACCATGCGCTTCAGCGCCGCCTTACCCGCGTCTCCCGCGAGAACGGCAGCATGTATCACATTTGTACCGCCCAATGCCAAACCCAATTCGGCTTCCGAAAAAAGTTTGTAGGCAGGTATTTCAGGGCCGTCCGCAAGCAGTACGGCCCGACGCGCCTGGGCGATCTTGCGAACACCATCCTCGGATGCTTCGTCGGCATGCAGCACTGCCGCAGCCTTGCCGCTGCGCACCGAAGCCTCGACCTTGGCCGCACCAAGGGCAATGGCGCCGGCTTTCCGTGCTAGCCCCAGCGCGCCAAGCGCCGATTTGGCGAGAAGCCCATCGACAAGTACGCCAAGTGCCGGGGGAACGTTGACTTTCGTCTTGAATGCCCGCTCGAAGTGGTTCTTCGAAGCGGCGCGGTCGACATGCGCCCGATCCGCCAACACCCAGCAGCCGCGGCCGGGAAGACTTCTCTTCAGGTCAGGAACGACGGCCGAATCCGGCCCGACAACGAACCGGATCAGTTCATCCGGCGAAGCCGCCTTGCGCGTAACAATACATGTGCGCTCGTTCATGTCTTTCAAGAGCGTCTCCGGTCCGATGCGTGCTCACGTCACGCACCGGCCGCCTCCTCAGCGGGTTCTTCCTCGGTCGCGAGGTCTTCTTCGGTGATCCAGCCCGCCTTGAGGCGCGCCGCCATGACCATCTGCTCGGCATCGGCGCGCGACACGGCATGATTTGCCACAACACCCGGGAAAACCTTGGTCTCGCCGTCCTTGCGTTCCTTCCAGCCGACGAGATCGTCGACGGCATAGCCGGCAAAGTCCTCGATCGTCTTCACGCCGTCCTCGCCGAGCGTGACCATCATCGCGGTGGTGACGCCGGGAATTTCGCGCAATTCGTCGGCAACGCCGAGTTCCTTGCGCCGGGCATCGTGCTCGGCCTCGATGCGGTCGAGATATTCACGCGCACGCGCCTGGATCTCGGACGCGGTATCCTCGTCGAAACCATCGATCGAGGCGATCTCGTCGGCATCGACGAATGCCACTTCCTCGACGCTGGTGAAACCTTCGGAGGCGAGCACCTGGCCGACCATTTCGTCGACATTCAGCGCTTCCATGAACAGCGTCGAGCGTTCGACGAATTCTTTCTGGCGGCGCTCGGACTCTTCCTGCTCGGTCAGGATATCGATGTCCCAGCCGGTCAGCTGCGAAGCAAGGCGGACGTTCTGGCCACGGCGACCGATCGCCAGCGAAAGCTGGTCGTCGGGAACGACAACCTCGATACGTTCCGCATCTTCGTCGAGCACCACCTTGGCGACTTCAGCCGGCTGCAATGCGTTGACGATGAAGGACGCCGCATCCTGCGACCACGGAATGATGTCGATCTTCTCGCCCTGCAATTCGCCGACGACAGCCTGGACGCTGGTGCCGCGCATACCGACGCAGGCGCCGACAGGATCGATCGAGGAATCCCGCGAAATGACCGCAATCTTGGCGCGCGAACCCGGATCACGGGCTACCGACTTGATCTCGATGATGCCGTCATAGATCTCCGGTACTTCCATGGTGAAGAGCTTCGCCATGAATTGCGGATGGGTGCGCGACAGGAAAATCTGCGGACCGCGCTGCTCGCGGCGCACGTCGTAAACATAGGCGCGGACGCGGTCGCCGTACTTGTAGTTCTCGCGCGGGATCAGTTCGTCACGTCGGATGATCGCCTCGCCGCGGCCGAGATCGACGATCACATTGCCGTACTCGACGCGCTTCACCGTACCGTTGACGATCTCGCCGATGCGGTCCTTGTACTCGTCGTACTGGCGGTCGCGTTCGGCTTCGCGCACCTTCTGCACGATGACCTGCTTGGCCGACTGGGCGGCGATGCGGCCGAAATCCATCGGCGGCAGCTGTTCGGCAATGAAATCGCCGACCTGCGCATCGGGATTGCGCTCGCGTGCCGACGACAGCGCGATCTGGCGCGCATAGTCCTCGACCTCTTCCACCACTTCCATCAGCCGCTGCAGCTTCATCTCGCCGGTGTTCGGGTTGATGTCGGCGCGGATGTTGGTTTCCTGGCCGTAGCGCGAGCGCGCGGCCTTCTGGATCGCATCAGCCATGGCCGCGATCACGATGGACTTGTCGATCGCCTTTTCGCGAGCGACCGCATCTGCGATCTGCAAGAGTTCCAGCCTGTTTGCACTGACTGCCATTTTCGTCTCCCTTGAACAAAGCCGGCGAACCGGCTGCTCAATCAATCTTCTGTTTCGGTTTTGTCTTCCGCGTCGTCTTCTTCATGTTCGCCGCGGCGTTTCTTGGCTTCCTTGCGCGCCCGGTTGTCCTTGCTCAGCGCGTCGCGGATGAGGTCATCGGTGAGGATCAGCCGTGCTTCCGAGATAGCCTCGAACGGCACCCGCACGGTCGGCTCCTCGCCATAGGCCGCCACGTCGCGCTCGATCAGCACATCGTGTTCACCGGCCTCGGCTATCTTGCCCTTGAACCGCTTGCGTTCGGCGACGAGAATCGATGTCTCGATCTTCACCAGATGGCCGATCCAGTTCGCGAAATCCGATTTGCGGACCAGCGGGCGGTCGATGCCGGGCGACGATACTTCGAGATGATACGCCTTTTCGATCGGATCTTCGACATCGAGAGCGGGCGACACCGCGCGGCTCACTTCTTCGCAATCCTCGACGGTCATGATGCCGTCTTCGCGCTCGGCCATGATCTGCAGCGTCAGCCCGTTCTGACCCGAGAGCCTGACCCGAACCAGCCTGAAGCCGATCGCACGAAGCACAGGTTCGACGATCATGGCGACACGCGCATCGATACCGCTCTCGCGGATGATGCGGTCGTCACCGATTTCGTCGGCTGTCGTCGTTGCGGCCATTCTGTCTCCAAGCCTGCGGCAGGTAACAAAAAAGAGCGGGACCGGGTGGACCCACTCTTCGTCATACCGACCAAGAATTTAGATGACAGATAAACGATCGGCGCCGCAGTTTCAAGCCCCGCCACCCCGGAACTCCCGTCAGCCCGAGGCAACGAATGGTCGGCAGGCACACTGTTGCGCCCTGCACATGGCTTACATGCACAAAAGCACCTGACCAGGAGAATGATGATTTACTATCTATGTTGCATCGCACAATGCGAAAGGAAATCATCATGACCAACCGCAAACCGGTGACGTCCGGCTTTTTCGATATTATCGGCAGTGCTATCGCGGCAGCGGCGGCGACCAACAACGGCCGCAAGCCTCGCAACCGCGACCTGCGGATCCTCGGCATCGATCCGGAACAGTTCCACGGCATCAAACGCTTTTAACGACGTAATTCGGCTGCGGGGGTACAGACCGCGGGCCGATTATTTCCTGACAAAAGTAAGATAGGCGGGTTTCCGCCCCTCGCGCAGCGCCTTCGCCTCGTAGCGGGTTCCCGGCCAATCCGGGTAGGCCTGGTGCCAGTCGCCCGCATCCGCCGCGCGCCAGTCGAAAGCGTCGTGGGCCCGGCAGTGCAGCAGCGTCCAATTCACATACGTATCGACGTCCGAAGTGAAGCGAAAGACCGCACCAGGTTTCAGCACGCGTGCGAAGCGATCGAGGTTGGTGGCGCTGACGAACCGCCGCTTCCAGTGTTTTTTCTTGGGCCAGGGATCGGGATAAAGCAGCGTTATCCCGTCGAGCGAAGCGTCCGGCAACCAATCGAGCAACCGCGTCGCGTCATCGTCGAATACCCGGATATTCGCGCGCGGGTGATCGACTAGCGCGATCATCAGCTTGGCCATGCCATTGACGAACGGCTCGACGCCGATCAGCCCGGTTTCGGGGTGAACGGCGGCGTCGTGCAGCAGATGCTCGCCGCCGCCGAAGCCAATTTCGAGGCGCACCCCCGATACGGGCCTCGAAAACAACTCCCGCAAGTCGGCCGGCGCGGTCGTCGTCAATTCGATCCGGTAGAGCGGCAAGCCCTTTTCGAGCGCCTCGGCCTGCAGCGACCGAAGCGTCTTGCCATGCCGGCGACCGTAAAACGCCTCCGTTGATCGGCTGCGCCGCTCGCCGCTCATGGTTTGGGCAGATTAGGCCGCGGCCTTTTCCCTGCTGGCAACGGCTTCCTTCAGGGCCTTGACCAGATCGGTCTTCTCCCAGGAGAAGGAGCCGTCACGCCCCGCCTTGCGGCCAAAATGACCGTAAGCGGTGGTTTTGGCATAGATCGGCTTGTTGAGATCGAGGTGGCGGCGGATGCCCGAAGGAGAAAGATCCATCACCTCGCGCAACGCCTCCTCGAGCGTTGCCCTCATCGACCTTGCCCGTGCCGTGCAGGTCGACATAGACCGACAGCGGCTGCGCGACACCGATCGCGTAAGAAAGCTGGATCGTGCAGCGGTCGGCAAGTTTGGCGGCAACGACATTCTTGGCAAGATAGCGTGCGGCATAGGCGGCCGAGCGGTCGACCTTGGTGGTGTCCTTGCCGGAGAATGCCCCGCCACCATGCGGGGCCGCCCCGCCGTAGGTGTCGACGATGATCTTGCGGCCGGTCAGCCCGGCGTCGCCGTCCGGTCCGCCAATGACGAATTTGCCGGTCGGGTTGATGAACCAGTTGCAGTTTTCGGCGATCTTGCAGGTCGCCCAGCGCTTCGCGGATGTAGGGTTCGACGACTTTGCGCACCTTCTTGGAATCCCAGCTGCCATCCAGATGCTGGGTGGAGAGAACGATCTGCGTGGCTTCCGCCGCCTTCCCGTCGATGTATTTTACCGTGACCTGGCTCTTGGCGTCAGGTCCGAGCAGGCCGGCGTCACCGGTACCCTCGTGACGGGCGGCCGCAAGCAATTCCAGGATCTTGTGGCTGTAGTAGATCGGCGCCGGCATCAGATCCGGCGTTTCGCGGCAAGCATAACCGAACATGATACCCTGGTCGCCGGCACCCTCTTCGCCCTGCCGGTCGGCGGCGTTATCGACGCCCTGGCCGATGTCGGGCGATTGACCGTGCAGGAGCACGTCGATCTTGGCCGTCTTCCAGTGGAAGCCGTTCTGCTCGTAGCCAATGTCGCGGATCGCCTTGCGCGCCACGGACTTGAACTTTGCCGGATTGACGATCGGATGGCCGGCGGCGTCCGTCAGGATGTTGCCCGCCTTGTCCTTCTTCAGCAGCGTTTCGGGAACCCGCACCTCGCCAGCGATGATGACGCGGTTGGTGGTCGCCAGTGTTTCGCAGGCCACACGGACCTTCCATGGGTCCATGCCGGTTTTCTTGGCTTCCCGGTAGACCAGATCGACGATTTCGTCGGAAATCCGGTCACAGACCTTATCGGGGTGACCTTCGGAAACGGATTCGCTGGTGAAAAGATAGTTTTGGCGTGCCACGGGTGTCCCCTCTTGAAATGACCGGCAGTAGCGTCGGATCAGGCGGAGACCGTGTAGCGAACGCAGATCGAACTCGTCAAGCTATCTTTGGGGAAACATTTCTGCTCCGCCGGCACCAACCGGCGGGAATCACGTCTGACGGTCGAGAGCCTTCGGCGCCCGACGGTTTCTGATCACTCTTCGTCGTCAGCAGCCAGCGCCTTGACCAGATCAACAACCTTTCGTCGAACCTTGGGATCGCTGATCCGCACAAAAGCCCTGTTGAGCTGGAGGCCCTCTGGACTATTGAGAAAATCGACGACGTAAGTCGTTGAATTATCTTCGGCCAAACCGCCAGGGCTGCCCGTTTCATGTCCCGGCGCATCCTCGAAAAAGAATGCAACCGGCACGTTGAGGATGGAAGCGATCGCTTGCAATCGACTGGCTCCAACCCGGTTGGTTCCCTTCTCGTATTTCTGGATTTGCTGGAACGTGATGCCAAGACTTTCGCCAAGCTTTTCCTGGCTCATTCCCAGCATGTTTCGGCGAAGCCGTATTCGGCTGCCTACGTGAATATCGATCGGATTAGGCTTTTTCTTGTTTTCTACCATTTTTTCCTCGCCGTTTTGGCGGCTTCTTGTGTACTTATTCCCCTATTCAGGCTCTGATTGGTCCAAAGCCCCGATGTTTTAAATGGATTCCAAAATCGAAAATCAGGGAATGATACAATATGAGTTTCTAATATACACTCTGTCAATTCACTCGCAGGCGTTGCCGCATACGCATCCCACACGCAAACGTAGCCAGCGCGGCCAGAATGAGTGGACCAACGAGCCTTTGGCGTAAAAAGCCGGTCGCGCGCTGTCCCGAAGATGGCACGGTAACGTCCACCACGCCGGCTGTGTTAACGGCCAGCGCATCCACGACACGACCCCGGTTGTCGATGAAACCGGAGATACCGGTGTTTGCGGCGCGGACCAGCGGCTGACCGGTTTCGACCGCCCTGATCTGCGCCTGGCGGAAATGCTGGTAGGGACCCGGCGTATTCCCGAACCAGGCGTCATTAGTGACGTTGACGATGAGATCCGACGTTTCGGTGTCGCGCGCCACCAGGCCGGGGAAGATGATCTCGTAACAGATGAACGGCACGGCGCGGATGCCGCCGACAAGCGATACGGCATGGCGCTGATTCCCCGCCGAAAAATCCATCGGGAATTGCACGATCTTCTCGATGCCGATGCTCGCGAGCATATCCTCGAACGGCAGGTACTCCCCGAAAGGAACAAGGTGCACCTTATCGACCGCGTCGACGATTTCGCCAGCGTCGTTGATTGCTACAACGGAGTTGTAGTAGCGCACCCGCCGGCTGGAACCCGAGCCGTCCTCGGCCCGCACGACGCCGGCCATCAACATCTGGCCGTCCCCGAGCAATTCCCCGATCGCCACCAACGCGTCGGGGCGCTCGGTGAAAAGGAAGGGCACCGATGTTTCCGGCCACAGGATCAGTTGCGGCTTCTTGTCGCCTCCCGTCGCCGGTTGGGCCGAGAGGTCAAGCATCGTCCGGAAAATGCGATCGCGAATATTGCCGTCCCACTTTTCAGTCTGAAGGATGGAGGGCTGGACGATTCTGACTGTCAAGGACCGCCCCGACGGCTCCTGCTCCCTGGAAAGGCGCCAAAAGCCGTATCCGGCATGGGCAACCACCAGCGACACTGCCAGAACGAAGCCGATCCGCACATGCCTGTTCGACGCGAGCAGCGCCGGCATCGCAAACACCAGAACGGTCAGCGCGTTCATGCCGATCACACCGACGACCGAGACCGACTGCATCAGGAGCGGGATCGGCATTGCGGCGTAGCCGACGGGATTCCACGGAAAGCCTGTGAATAGGACGGTTCGCAGCCATTCAGCGAGGCCGAATCCGAACGCCAGCGATGCGATGCGGCCAAGGTCGCCGGTCCAGAACAGCCGCGCGAAAACAGTCGCCAATCCATAAAAAACAGCGAGTAGCGCCGGCAATGCCAGAACGGCAAGCGGCAGCGCCCAGGCAAATTCCTCCGCCTCGACGAGCAACGCACTGCCTACCCACCACAGACCCGTGACGAAATAGCCAAAGCCGAACCACCAACCGATCGCGAAAGCCGGAGTGAGGCGGCTCAGCAGCGGGCGGGAGGCTCGACGGTAGCGCCGTCGAGCAGCCACACAAGGACTGGAAACGAGATGAAACCGACGGCAAAAAAATCATAAGGTGCTTGCGCGAGAACCGCCAGGCCGCCCGCCAGCAAACGCGACCAGCGCCCTGCGCCAGCCCCACAGCAATATTATCCTGCCGGCAAGGCGTGCCATGCCCACTTCCCGAGAATCACCCACGAAAGGTGTATCAGGATGGGGCCAACGCTCCAAACGGATGATGGCCGGCTGAGCGCTCAGGCCTGCTGTTCCCTGACCCGGCGTTTGCGCTCGCCCTTGGGATCGTGGACGATACGAACGCGCTTCACCCGGCGCGGATCGGCGTCCAGAACGTGGAACTCGAAGCCGGGGATGGCCTGCACCACTTCGCCTCGCGCCGGCACCCGGCCCAGGGTGTTGAAGATCATGCCGCCGATCGTGTCGACATATTCCCCATGCTCGCCCGGCTTGAAGTCTTCGCCGATCTTGGCCGCAACGTCGTCGATCTCGGCCTTGGCGTCGACGATGAACACGCCCTCGCCGGTCTGGGTGATCAGCGGCTCGTCGGTATCATGCTCGTCTTCGATGTCGCCAACCACCATCTCGACGATATCCTCGAGCGAGACCAGTCCGTCGGTGCCGCCATATTCGTCGATCACCAGCGCCATCTGCGTCCGTGCCGCCTGCATGCGCGCCATCAGATCCGAGGCCAGCATCGACGGCGGCACAAAAAGCACGCTGCGGATCAGGTTCAACTCGCCGATCGACTTGGTAAGGTCGACATTGGAAAGATCGAGTACGGGGGGGCGAGCCGCGGCAGCCTTGGAAACACGGCCCTTCTTCACCCGGGCCAGACGCGTGACATGGCCCATGATGTCGCGGATATGGATCATGCCGCGCGGATCATCCAGCGTTTCGGCATAGACCGGCATGCGAGAATGTCCCGATTGCTCGAAGAGATTGAGCACGCGCGCCGAGCGTCGTCGTTATCTCCACCGCCTCGACGTCGGCGCGCGGTATCATGACGTCCTCGACGCGGACCTCGCGCAGGCGCAGGATGTTGTTGAGCATGGCGCGCTCGCCAGGCGAGAACGCCGCCTCGTCAGCGGCGCTCTCGGCAAGCGCATCGGCCAGATCCTCGCGCAGATTGGAGCCGTTGCGTTGCCGGAAAAGGCCTGCCAGCCGCTCGAATAGGGAAGGGCGCTCGGAGGAAGGGGTCGGCGCGGACTCGGACCGTCGTCCGACTGGCCTGTGGCCCTGGATTCGCCGCCCGTTTCGGTTTCGGGGGCTGATTTGATGGTGTCGTTCATCGTGGTCCGGTGAATTGCCATTTCCTGTTACGCGTAGGGGTCGGGGATAGCAAGCCGCGCGAGAGCCCGTCGCTCGACCGCTTCCATCTCCTCCGCTTCAGCCTCCGTCTCGTGATCATATCCGAGAAGATGCAGAAGGCCATGAATAATAAGATGTATCAGATGGTGCTCGAACGGCTTCTCTTCCAGTGCCGCCTCGCGTGAAATCGTCTCGGATGCAAGGATAATATCGCCCAGCATCGGCGGCAGCGGACCTCCAAGCTCCGGTTGGAAACGCCGGGAAAGACAGCACGTTGGTCGGCTTGTCCTTGTCCCGCCAGCCGGCATTGAGCGAGCGGATATGGGCGTCATCGGTGAAGACGAGGCTCAATTCCGTCACCGGAGCTTCAATGCCCGTTTCGGAGAAAACGGCAGCAAGCGCGCGCCGTGCCAACGCGCGGAGATCGCCTTCGCCGGGCCAGTCTCCAGCTTCGATCAGGATATCGATTTCAACGGCTCGAATTGCCGGCAAGTCGGCATTCGGCGCCGGTTTGCCGGCCAACGGCGTCCTTCATGGCGTTTTGCCGGTCAGCCCTCGCTCATCCAGCTCCGCGTGCCTTCTTGCCATCGCGGTCGTAAGCCTGAACGATTTCGGCGACGAGCGGATGACGGACGACGTCGGTCTCGTTGAAGCGCACGGTGACGATGCCCGGCACGCCCTCCAGGATCCGCAGCGCCTCGACCAGACCCGGATTTCGTGTTGGGCGGCAGGTCGATCTGCGTCGGATCGCCGGTGACGATCATGCGAGCATTCTCGCCAAGCCGGGTCAGGAACATCTTCATCTGCATCGGCGTGGTGTTCTGCGCCTCGTCGAGAATGACAGCGGCATGGGCCAGCGTGCGGCCGCGCATGAACGCCAGCGGCGCGATCTCGATCACCTCCGCGGCGATCGCCCGCTCGACCTTGTCGGCCGGCATCATGTCGTAGAGCGCGTCGTAGAGCGGACGAAGGTAAGGATCGACCTTCTCTTTCATGTCGCCGGGCAGGAAACCCAGCCGCTCGCCGGCTTCGACCGCCGGCCTCGACAGCACGATGCGCTCGACCAGCCCGCGTTCGAGCAGCATGCAGGCATAGGCGACAGCGAGATAGGTCTTGCCGGTGCCGGCCGGGCCGATGCCGAACACCAGTTCCGAGCGCTCCAGCGCTCGCATGTAGGCATCCTGGTTCAGCGAGCGCGCATAGATGGTGCGCTTGCGCGTCGCGATCTGCGCGGCGGCCATCTTGCCCTTGCGCTCCAGCGTCGGCAGCGTCAGCTGATCGTCGGCGGCAATCGCCATGCGCACCGCGCCGTCGACGTCCGACTGCGCTATCTCGGCGCCTTTCTGCAGGATGCCGTAGAGATGGTCGAGCGCGCGTCGCGCCTGTTCGGCGGCGGTCGCACTGCCCTTGATAGTGAGCTGGTTGCCGCGGGAGCGGATATCGACACCGAGCTTCTGCTCCAGCCGCGCCAGGTTCTCGTCGAACTGGCCGTAGAGCGAACTCGCCAGCTTGTTGTTGTCGAAGGTGAGAACGATGTGCGCCATGTCCGATGCCCCGGAGGGCACGTTCTTCAATTCCGTCGTGGCGCTCAACCGTCTCTCCTTGATCTGCCGCCGGCGTTCAATCAGGCCGGTTCGGCGAACAGGCTGGCGGGGCCTGCTTTGGTGATTCGCACCTGGATAATGTCACCGATTTCACCGGCTTTTTCATCAACAATCACCGGCTGAAGCCACGGCGACCTTCCGACCCGCTGGCCGGGCTGGCGGCCCGGCTTCTCGATCAGCAAATCCATGGTCTTGCCGACCGAACCAACGGTGAAATCGCGCTGATGTTCCGCAAGCAGGGCCTGCAGGCGCTGCAGGCGTTCGTCCTTCACGTCCTCGGGCACGTGGTCAGGCATCTCCGCTCCCGGCGTGCCTGGGCGCGGCGAATATTTGAAAGAGAAGGCCTGCGCGTAGCGGATCTGCCGCACCATCGAGAGCGTCTCTTCGAAATCCTCCTCCGTCTCACCGGGGAAGCCGACGATGAAATCGCCCGACATGGCGATGTCGGGCTTCGCGGCCCGGATGCGATCGATAAGGCGAAGGTAGTCGGCTCCGGTATGCCGCCGGTTCATCACCTTCAGTATGCGGTCGGAGCCGGACTGCACCGGCAGATGCAGATAAGGCATCACTGCCGCAAGGTCGCGGTGCGCGGCGATCAACTCGTCGTCCATGTCGCGCGGGTGGCTTGTCGTATAACGAAGCCGGGCGAGGCCGGGGATTTCCGCCAGGCGAAACAGCAGGCGCCCGAGGCCCCACTCGCTCCCGTCCGGTCCCTCGCCGTGCCAGGCATTGACATTCTGGCCGAGCAACGTCAGTTCGCGCACGCCGGCCTCAGCCAGCTTCTCCGCTTCGGCGACGATCTGCACCACCGGTCGGGAAACCTCCGAACCACGCGTATATGGCACAACGCAGAAGGTGCAGAATTTGTCGCAGCCTTCCTGAACGGTGAGAAAAGCGGTCACGCCGCGGCCTATGATCTCGTTTCGCGCCGGCTGCGGCAGATGTTCGAACTTGTCCTCGATGGCATATTCGGTTTCGACGACTTTTTCGCCGCCACGCGCCTTTCTCAGCGCGTCGGGCAAACGATGGTAGGTCTGCGGCCCGATGACGAGGTCGACCACCGGGGCGCGCCTGCAGGATTTCCTGGCCTTCCGCCTGTGCCACGCAACCGGCGACGCCGATCATCATCTCGCGACCGTTTTCGACGCGCTCGGCCTTGATTTTCCGCAGCCGTCCAAGCTGCGAGTAGACCTTTTCGGCGGCCTTCTCGCGAATGTGGCAAGTGTTGATCAGAACCAGGTCGGCGTCTTCGACCGCTTCCGTCGCCACATAGCCGTCAGCCGTCAGCGCATCGCTCATGCGCTGGGAGTCATAGATGTTCATCTGGCAGCCATAGGTCTTCAGGAAGACCTTTTTCGGCGCGACGGGCTTTTCCACGGTGGCCAGCGGCGCGGCCGGCGCCGTCTGTTCAGCGATTTCGTTCAATTCCATGCGGCGGCTTTTAACGCCTTACGATGACAAAAAACAGACGGTTTCGCCATTTCGGGTTTCATTGCGCGCGCTGACGGGTTCGCAGTGCCTCGATCATCATGGCGCGCACCTGTGCCTCGACACGCCGTGCGATCTGCTTGCGGTCGCTGCCGGCCTTGAATTCCATCGGTTCGCCGAACTCTATCTCGACGTCCATGGCGCCTTCCCGCAACAGCATCGCCAGATGCGGCACCAGGTCGGCATCGCCGATCCAGGAAGCCACGACCCGGTGCTGGCGCCCCATCGGCATGCCGTGCAGCTTGGTATAGGCGATCGCCACCGGCTGGATATAGACCGTTTCGGCGTTGCCCTCTCCGAGCACCATACGGGCGGCGCCGAACAGCGTGCTCTTGAACGGCAGAAGATGGTTGCCGTCGCCGGTACTGCCTTCCGCGAACAGCACCACCGCATCGTTGCCGGCCAGCCGTCCGGCGATTTCGCCGGCTTGGTCGCCCGACCTGCCCTTGCGGTCACGCTCGACGAAGACCGTGCGCTGGAGACGCGCCAACGAGCCGAAGACCGGCCAGCCGGCGACATCCGATTTAGCAATGAAGGCAACGTCGGCCAGCGAGCCTATGACCATGATATCGGTCCAGGAAATGTGGTTGGAGGCGATGAGCAGCGGGCGCTGCGGGGCGATCGCGCCGCGAACATGGACGCGAAGACCGAGCGCCTTGACAGCTATCCTATGCCAGAGGCGGGGGATGCGTCCTGGGATGAAAAGCCCTGTCTTCAATGCAAATATCTGGAACGGCGCCATGACCAGCGTGGCGCAGCAGACCAGCAGCAGGGTAAACCCTATCCGGATCGAACCGATCATCCCGCAGCCAAACTCCACCGTCCGGGGACGTCGCTAAAGAAGATCGCGCCGCATGACAAGCGCGCTGGCCTTCCGGTTATCGCCTGCCTGATAGTAGGCTGGCCGTTTGCCGACCTCGCGAAAGCCCAGCCGGCGATAGAGTGCGATCGCCGGCGCATTGGTCTCGTCGACCTCCAGAAACAGCGCTTCGGCGCGCTGGGCATGCAACCGGCGCAGGACAGCATCCATCAGCTGCCGGCCAAGGCCCTGGCGGCGATGCGCTCTCGAAACGGCAACGGTAAGGATCTCGGCCTCGCCCGCAGCCAGCCGCGCCAGCACGAAGCCGACCGGACCTGCCCTGCCCTTGCCGGTCTCGAAGGCGGCAAACCCGAAAACCGTTTTCTGCGCCAGCAGGTCGGAAAACTCGTCACCCGTCCAGGGTCGAATGAAATCCTCGCGATGCAGCATGGCAAGTGCCGCGCCGTGGCTGCGCGCCAATGGCAGGATGGAATAATCCCGCGTCCGCGCCTGAAGGAAGGGAACGCGCATCAGCCCCCGCTCCTCGGCAGGATGAGGCCCGCCTGGGGTTTCGCGTCCGGTTCGCGCAGATAGACCGGCTTGGGCTTTTCGCCGTTCAAATCTCTCGCGGCTGCCAATCTGGCGTAAGCGCCGATATCGGCGGTCGCTGCCAACGGCCCGACGTCGAAAGCATCCGGCGCCGCGGCCTCGGCGACCATGGCCGCGGCGGACCCGGCAAGCACCGGATGATGTTTCCTGGCCAGGATGGCCGCGTCCTGCAATCCGATCACCGCCGGAGCGTACAGGATTTTCCCGAATTCGTCGTAAACAACGGAATAGAGCTCGTCCCGTCGAGCGTCGATCGCGACCATGAGCGGACGGTTGGGAAAGTCCGATTGCGTTTCCGCGGCAATCGCCTCCAGCGTCGTGATGCCGATCGCCGGAATTTTGAGCGCCAGCGCCAGTCCGCGCGCCGTAGCGACGCCGACGCGGACGCCGGTGAACGAGCCCGGGCCCGTGGCGACGGCGATGCCGCCAAGGCCTTGGATAATCGACGTTCGAGACCTTCAGCGTTTCCTCGATCACTCCCATCAAGAGCTCGGCGTGGCCTTTGCCGATGTCGCGCACGACCCTCCCGAGTTCGCCGCCCGAAGCCGGTATCGAACACGCAGGCGGCGCAAAGGTTGGCGGCGGTGTCGATGGCGAGGAGGTTCATGCGCGCGGCGACGTGGCGAACGAGGTTCGTTCTGCCAAATTTGGCGCTTTACGTTGCCCCCCTCTGTCCTGCCGGACATCTCCCCCCCAAGGGGGGGGATTGGCGAGCTCCGGCGACGCTTCGTAGTTTGCCAGGTTGATAGTCGGCGAGAACAGGTCGGACGGCCAATCTCGCCCCCTGCAGGGGGGAGATGTCCGGCAGGCCAGAGGGGGGCAACGTAAGCGCCATCTATCGAACAATCCCTCGCGGTTCCCGTCGCGATCCTATCCAGCCGCCTTCAGCTCCAGCCGCCGTTTGTGCAGCACCGGTTCTGTATAGCCGTTCGGCTGGATGCGGCCCTGGAACACCAGGTCGCAAGCCGCCTGGAACGCTACCGAGTTCTCGAAATCCGGCGCCATCGGCCGATAGAGCGGGTCGCCTTCATTCTGCCGGTCGACGATCGCCGCCATGCTTTTCATCGTCTCCATTACCTGGTCGCGTGTACAGACGCCATGATGCAGCCAGTTCGCTATATGCTGCGAGGAAATGCGCAGCGTGGCGCGATCCTCCATCAGGCCGATATCGTTGATGTCGGGCACTTTGGAGCAGCCGACGCCCTGGTCGATCCAGCGCACCACATAGCCCAGAATGCCTTGGGCATTGTTGTCGAGTTCCTTCTGGATCTCTTCCGGCGTCCAGTTGGGACGCACAGCGACCGGCACCGAAAGGATATCGTCGAGCTTCGCCTTCGGCCTGGTTCTTCAGCTGCTCCTGCACGGCATGCACGTCGACCTTGTGGTAGTGCGTGGCGTGTAGCGTCGCGGCGGTCGGCGACGGCACCCAGGCGGTGTTGGCGCCAGCCTTGGGATGCGCGATCTTCTGTTCCAGCATCGCCGCCATCAGGTCGGGCATCGCCCACATGCCCTTGCCGATCTGGGCGCGGCCTTCCAGCCCACATTCAAGGCCGATGTCGACGTTCCATGCTTCATAGGCCGAAATCCAGGCGGCCTGCTTCATGTCGCCCTTGCGGATCATCGGGCCGGCCTCGATCGAGGTGTGGATCTCGTCGCCGGTGCGGTCGAGGAAGCCGGTGTTGATGAAGACGACCCGCTCTTTTGCCGCGCGGATGCACTCCTTGAGATTGACCGTGGTGCGGCGCTCCTCGTCCATGATGCCCATCTTCAGCGTGTTCGGCGCCATGCCGAGCGCGGCCTCGACGCGGCTGAACAGCTCGACCGTGAAAGCCACCTCCTCCGGCCCGTGCATCTTCGGCTTGACTATATAGACCGAGCCGGTGCGGGAATTTTTCCGCCGCCCGTTCGGCCCGACATCGTGCAGCGCGATCAGGCTGGTGATCATGGCATCCATGATGCCTTCCGGCACCTCGTCACCGTCACGGTCGAGGATCGCCGGGTTGGTCATCAGGTGGCCGACATTACGCACCAGCATCAGCGAGCGGCCGGGCAAGGTCAGCTTGCCTCCATCGGGCGCAGTATAGGCGCGATCGGGATTGAGCTTGCGGACAAAGGTCTTGCCGCCCTTCGAAACCTCCTCCTCCAGGTCGCCTTTCATCAGGCCGAGCCAGTTGCGGTAGACGGCGACCTTGTCCTCGGCGTCGACGGCGGCGACGGAATCCTCGCAGTCCTGGATCGTCGTCAGAGCGGATTCCAGCCAGACATCCGAGATGTGCGCGGGATCGTTTTTGCCGATCGTCGGAAGCTGGATCGATCAGGACTTCGATGTGCAGACCGTTGTTCTCCAGCAGGAATTGCGAGGGCGACGCCGTGTTCTCCAGATAGCCGGCGAACTGCTCCGGGCGTTTCAGGCCTTGTCGCCCGTCCGCCGTCGAGTGCAACGACGAGGCGTCCATCGTTGACCGAAAACCTCCTGGCGTCCGCCAATTCGCCCCGTCGAGCGGTGCCGCTTCGTCAAGGAAGCTCTTCGCCCAGCTGATGACCTTTGCGCCGCGTTTCGGGTTGTAGTCGTTGCCCTTCGCGGCGCCGTCGGCCTCGGAAATCGCGTCGGTGCCGTAGAGCGCATCGTAGAGCGAGCCCCAGCGCGCATTGGCGGCATTCAGCGCATAACGGGCATTCATGACAGGCACGACGAGCTGCGGACCCGCCACCACCGCGATCTCCGGATCGACGTTTTCGGTTGTCACCTTGAAATCCGGGCCTTCGTCCAGCAAGTAGCCGATTTCCTTGAGAAAATCCTTGTAGACCGCCAAATCGGAGGGCGCGCCGTTGGCGCGGTGCCAGGCGTCGATTTTTTCCTGCAATTCATTGCGTTTCGCCAGCAATGCGCGGTTTTTCGGTGTGAGGGCGTCGACAATCGATGAAAACGCCTCCCAGAAGGCCTTTTCGTCGACGCCGGTGCCGGGAAGCGCTTCCTTCGACACGAAATCGGCGAGCTGCCGCGCCACCTTCAAACCAGCAAGCTCGATGCGATCCGTCATCCGTTCGTCTCCAGAAATCCAGCCAAGGACATAAATTTCTCCGGGCCTTTGGCATGCGGTGCAGCAAGGGTCAATTCACCACAAGTTTCAGACAGGCTTCGAACCCGGCGTCACGAACCTTGTCGACCCCCACTCCGGTCCGCTGCGCGGACCACCTCTCCCGATCGACGGGGGAGAGGAACGGCGGCAACGCTTGGCATCCACCTCAGACCGCGATGCGCGGGCGGCCCGTCGCTATCGCCACCACATGCGCCTCGACGAAGGTGCGCTGGCCCTCGACGGTCGCGGTGCTCAGATCGCGCGTCACCTCGATCTCCGCGGCATCGGTGCCGGCGGCGAGCGCCCGGCCGGATGCGATGTCGCGGACATCCTTCTCCGCATAGGCAAGTGCTGCCGCCTCGTCGAGGAAATCGCGGACGTTCTCTCCGACCGACACCCGGAACAGCCCTTGCTTGGGTTGGGCGACCTGCGCTTCGGCAGTGACCCGCACCTGGCCGACGACCGCGCCCAGCGCGTTGGCCACATCGGTATCGCCGGGGACGATGCAGGCGTTGCCGACAAGCGGCGGCAGGCCGGCATAATGCAGCGGCGCGGAGGCGCCAAGCCCGATCACCGGCCGGTCGAGCGCCACGCTGAGGCGGGCGATGCCGGCATGCGCGTCGACGGCGCGCTGGACCAGCGCATGGGCGACGGTGGCGGCGCCATCGAGGCCATCCTCGGCGAAGGCGGTCTCGAGGATGACTTCCGCAGACCACCGCGTGAGCGCTGCAAGCACCCGCTCCGACAGTCGCTGCCGGGCTTGCCGCGATCGGCTGGCCGCGGCCGTCGCGCCTGCGGGCGAACAGTTCGGCGCCGAGGCGGGCGGTGCCGGCATCCCAGTTCGCCTGCCTGCCGAGCGTATGGGCGGCGTCGGAGGGCGTGAAGCCTGAGATGTGAACCAGCCCGCGCGCGACCAGCCTGTTGAGGGTGGCGTTCTGCGCGGTGGAGGTGAGCAGCGTGTCGAGCGGCAGCGGCACTGGGCCGATGAGATCGTAGAGCTTCGCTTCCGGACCGGTGAGGCCGGCGGCAAGACGCTCCGGAACCCCGGTGCGCAGCGCGAAGCGGCCATCCATGCGGCCGGTGTTGGGCGCGCGGAGCTGGCGTTCCAGATGCTCGACGACCGCGGCGCGGTGGGCGACGCCGGCAAGCGCCAGCGGCACCAGGCGGCGCGGGCCGAGCAGGATGCGCGGCTTGAGCCCGCCATCCTCCAGCGCCACCTCGGAATCGCCGCCGAGGCCGAAGGTGCGCATGGCGACTGCCTCGACCATGGTGCGATAACCCCCGACGGTGGCGCCTTCCGGATCGAGGCGCGGCCGGCCACCATCCAGTACGGCGACGTCGGTGGTGGTGCCGCCGATGTCGGAGACGATGGCGTTGTCGAGGCCGGTCATGTGGCGGGCGCCGACGAGGCTCGCGGCGGGGCCTGACAGGATGGTTTCGATCGGCCTTGCGCGGGCGAAAGCGGCCGAGACCAGCGCGCCGTCGCCGCGCACCACCATCAGGGGCGCCGCGATCTTCCGTTTCTCCAGAAAGCCTTCGGTCGCCGTGACGAGGCGGTCGATCATCGAGATCAGTCTTGCGTTGAGCAGCGTGGTGAGCGCCCGGCGCGGGCCGCCGAGTTTTGCCGAAAGTTCGTGGCTGGCGGTGACCGGCAGGCCGGTCTTTTCGCGGATCAGGTCGCGGGCGGCGATCTCGTGGGCCGGATTGCGCACGGCGAAATAGGCGCAGACCGCGAAGCCGGAAACGGATTTTTGCAGTTCCGGCAGCGCCGCCTCCAGCGCGTCCAGCATGAGCGGGTGGGCGTTGCCGTGGACATCGTGGCCGCCCGGACAAAAAACCACCGGGTCGGTGCCGAGCGCCGCGCGCAGGCCGTCGCGGGCAAGATCGGCCTCGGAGAAGCCCATCATCACCAGCGCCACGCGGCCGCCCTGCCCCTCGACCAGCGCATTGGTGGCGAGCGTGGTCGACATCGAGGCGAGCTTGATCGCCGCCGGGTCGACGCCGGCCTTCTCCAGCACCGCGTCGACGGCACCGGAAATGCCCTCCGCCAGATCGTGGCGGGTGGTCAGCGCCTTGGCCTTGGCGAGCACGGCGCCGCGCTCGCCGCCAGCCTCCGACCACAGAACCGCGTCGGTATAGGTGCCGCCGGTGTCGATGCCGAGAAAGAGCGGGCCGGGAAACAGCGGCGGCGTGGTCTTGGATTTCATTCTACAGGCGTTCCGGATTTCCTTCGCCTGCCCTTAGACCATCGATGCGCGCCGCGAAAGGCGCTCGGGCATTATCTCCCCCGGGGGGAGATAACCGGCGCTGCTCCGCTTGCTCTTCCTGCTCTTGGACGAGCGGCTTGATCGACGGATCGAGCGGTTCGACCATGGGCTCAATGTCGCCCTGCGGCACCGGCCGCGGTAGTGCGCAAGCGGAGAGGAGAAGGATGAGAATCAGCGGAAGAAGGCGTGCCATTGGGCGGAAGGAATAGCGCAGCGTTTGCGGCGGGAGAAGGGCGGGGGGGCTTCCTTCGCTCCCTCTTGGTCGAAGAGCAGTGGCCGAGGTGAGCCACGACTATGGCTCACCTTCGTCATCTAGATCATCGTCAAGTTTCCGCAGAGCGATTTCTTGCTCCCCTCTTCGTCGGTCAGCCGCAATCTGCCGATCGAGCGAGCGTATGTACTCATCCGCGAAATCTGCGAAACGCGGGTTCGCTACGGATACCGTCGCGTCCATGTACTCCTGACCCGCGAGGGCTGGGACATCAACATCAAGCGAACCTACCGGATCTATAGGGATTTAGGCATGCAATTGCGCAACAAGACGCCGAAGCGGCGGGTGAAAGCCAAGCTGCGTGAGGACCGTCAAATCGCCGTCGGGCCGAACGATGTCTGGGCGATGGACTTCGTGCACGACCAGCTTGCAACAGGCAAGAAGCTGCGCGTCCTGACGATCGTGGACACCTATTCCCGCTACGTGCCGGTGCTCGATCCGCGGCTCAGCTATCGCGGTGAAGATGTCGTGGCGACACTTGAGCGGGTATGCAGTACGATCGGCTATCCGAAGACCATCCGGGTGGATCAAGGCAGCGAATTCGTCTCTCGCGACCTCGACCTATGGGCCTATACCAAGGGCGTCATTCTCGACTTCTCGCGCCCGGGCAAGCCAACCGACAACGCCTTCATCGAGGCGTTCAATGGTCGATTCCGCGCCGAATGCCTGAACCAGCACTGGTTCCTCAGCCTTGCGGATGCGGCCGAAAAGATGGAGGATTGGCGTCGATATTACAACGAGCAACGTCCTCATGGCGCGATCGGCAATAAGGTCCCGATCACGCTCATGAAATCGGGTGACGTAGCCAGCCCGTCACCCTGATCAAAGCCGGAAAACTCCAAAGCCCGGCGGTCCAAACATTGGGATCCGACCAATGAAACCCAGGACTCTCCGAACCGCTGGAGGGAAGTCGGGGCTCAGGTCACGGAGTTCTAATTTAATACCCGCGATATCGTTCGCTCAAGGGGAAGGGCGCTACGTCGCTTCTCTCACTTTGCAAAGATAACCCGCGAAGGTGTGAATAAAATCGCCTCGTTTTCCGTTGTTCGTGTTGTCCGCACACTACACGACAGTGATTTGTGGTGAGAGGCCGGGAATCAGTTGGAATGAAGTATTGCATCTCGCCAAAGAAGGATCCTTCGATGTCCATGTCTCCCGACGCTCTCGCCGCGACGTTATCGCGCCATATTGACTTGAGCAATGACCGCCGGCGGACGCTGGTTGTGCTGATCGTGGGGCTGATCAGCGCCCGCACGGTGAACCTTTGCCACCTTGCCGGGGCGTTTTGCGGACCGGCCAAGCTTTCGTCCAATTATCGGCGGCTGCAGCGCTTCTTCCAGCATGTGCGGCTGGATGGCGACTGGCTGGCCAAGGCGCTTGTGGCGCTGCTGCGGCTTGCGCCGCCCTACCGGCTGTGTCTGGACCGAACGAACTGGAAGGTCGGAGCCAAGGACATCAATCTGCTGGTGCTGTGCATTGCCACGCAGCGCGACGCATTCCCGTCCTGTGGGACATGCTGGACCATGGCGGCAGTTCCACCATGGCCCAGCGCCAGGCATTGCTGGCACGCTTCATGGCGCTGTTCGGCAAGGGCGCGATCAAGCTGCTGCTCGCCGATCGCGAGTTCATCGGCAACCAATGGTTTGAATTCCTTGTCGAAAATGACATCCCCTTCGCCATTCGCGTCAGCGGCCGCTTGTTCGTGCGCCTCGACGATGGTTATGACGGCCCGCTCGAACGGCTGGCCACAACCAAAGGCGCCCGGCATCGGCTGATGAAGGCCCGGGGATGTTTCGCCGGAATGCAGGAGCGCTTCGCCGCGGCACTCTGCTTCGGCGCCATCAGAGTGCGCGATGGCGCCGTGCTGATCGTCGCCACCAACCGGAACCCCCGCAAGGCGCTCAATGCCTACAAAAGCCGTTGGCAGATCGAATGCCTGTTCGCCCACACCAAGACGCGCGGCTTCAACATGGAGGATACCAGGCTCACACAGCCGGCCAAGCTTTCCCTGCTGCTCGCGCTCGTCGCCCTGGCAATGGCCTGGAGCCTGGCCTGCGCCATGCTCATCAAAGGCCACCGCGACATTCCACGCGCAAAACATGGTTACAGGCGAAAATCCTGGTTCCGAACCGGCTTCGACACCCTCCGACACTGGATCGCAACACACCCAACCAGCGCACAGCAAAACTGGGACACCATCTGGAAACGGCTGCCAAATAACCTCAAATCACCCAGAGTCGTGTAGTGTGGTTGTTCCGCCCTCATTGAAGATTCTTCGCTGCGATTTCAATGGCTTGCACGATTGTTGCGAAATACCTTTGTCCACACCCTGCCCACGGCCAGGCCGGGTAAAACCGGAGTGTGGCAACGGAGGAGCTTGGGCTGAAAAGACCCCCTCACCGTCTCGGGCTCCGCCCGAGCCACCTCTCCCCATTTCATGGGGGCGAGGAAAGGCGCCCCAGCGCTGCCGGTCAGCTATCCCCCATCTTCAGCGCCTCGATGAAGGCCTGCTGCGGGATGTCGACCTTGCCGAACTGCCGCATGCGCTTCTTGCCCTCTTTCTGCTTCTCCAGAAGCTTGCGCTTGCGGGTGACGTCGCCGCCGTAGCACTTCGCCGTCACGTCCTTGCGCAGCGCCGAAATCGTCTCGCGGGCGATCACCGTGCCGCCGATCGCCGCCTGGATCGGGATCTTGAACATGTGCTTGGGGATCAGCTCCTTGAGCTTCTCGACCAGCTCGCGGCCGCGCTTTTCGGCGGCGGCGCGGTGCACCATCATGGAGAGCGCGTCGACCGGCTCGCCATTGACCAGCACGCTCATCTTGACGAGGTTGCCCTCGCGGTAGTCGGTGAGCTGGTAGTCGAAGGAGGCGTAGCCCTTGGAGAGCGACTTCAGCCGGTCGTAGAAATCGAACACCACCTCGTTGAGCGGCAGGTCGTAGATGAGCATGGCGCGCTTGCCGACATAGGAGAGGTCGACCTGGACGCCGCGGCGGTCCTGGCAGAGCTTCAGGATCGAGCCGAGGTAATCGTCGGGGGTGAGGATGGTGGCGCGGATCCACGGCTCCTCGATGGTGACGATCTTCATCACGTCGGGCATGTCGGCCGGGTTGTGCAGCTCGCGCTGAGTGCCGTCGAGCATGTTGAGCTTGTAGACGACGCTGGGCGCGGTGGCGATCAGGTCGAGGTCGAACTCGCGCTCCAGCCGCTCCTGCACGATCTCGAGATGCAAAAGGCCGAGGAAGCCGCAGCGGAAGCCGAAGCCGAGGGCGGCCGAAGTCTCCATCTCGAAGGAAAAGCTGGCGTCGTTGAGGCGCAGCTTGCCCATGGCGGCGCGCAAATCCTCGAAGTCGGCGGCATCGACCGGGAACAGGCCGCAGAACACTACCGGCTGCGCCGGCTTGAAGCCGGGGAGAGCGGCGGCGGTCGGGCGGCGGTCCTCGGTGATGGTGTCGCCGACGCGGGTGTCGGCCACTTCCTTGATCGAGCCGGTGAAGAAGCCGAGCTCGCCGGGGCCGAGCTCGTCGACAGCGAGCTTGTTGGGGGTGAAGACGCCGGTGCGCTCGACCGAATATTTGGCGCCGGTGCCCATCATGCGGATGGTCTGGCCCTTCTTCAGGACGCCGTCGATGACGCGCACCAGAACGATGACGCCGAGATAGGCGTCGTACCAGCTGTCGACCAGCATGGCCTTGAGCGGGGCCGATGCATCGCCTTCCCTGGGCGGCGGGAGCTGGTGGACGATTGCCTCCAGCACATCGGGAATGCCGAGGCCGGTCTTGGCGGAGATGTGGACGGCCTGCGAGGCATCGAGGCCGATGACTTCCTCGACCTGCTCCTTGATGCGCTCGGGCTCGGCGGCGGGCAGGTCTATCTTGTTCAGCACCACGACGATCTCGTGGTTGTTGTCGATCGCCTGGTAGACGTTGGCGAGTGTCTGCGCCTCGACGCCCTGCGAGGCATCGACGACCAGCAGCGAGCCCTCGCAGGCGGCGAGCGAACGCGACACCTCGTAGGCGAAGTCGACATGGCCGGGCGTGTCGATGAGGTTGAGGATGTAGTCCTCGCCGTTTTTGGCGCGGTAGGCGAGGCGCACGGTCTGCGCCTTGATGGTGATGCCGCGTTCGCGCTCGATGTCCATCGAGTCCAGCACCTGCTCCTTCATGTCGCGCTCGGCCAGCCCGCCGGTCATCTGGATGAGGCGGTCGGCAAGCGTCGATTTGCCATGGTCGATATGGGCGACGATGGAGAAATTGCGGATGTGGGAAAGTGGTGTTGTCATGGTGGGCGGCCTTTAGCAGGCAGGCCCTCCTTCGACAAGCTCACCCTTCGACAAGCTCAGGATGAGGGCCGCGGCAAGCTCGTGCGGCGGACACTGGGAACGCACGCTAAAGTTACTCTCGGGCCGGCGGCGGTTCGGGCATAATCCGCCACGATCACGGCAACGAAACGGGAGGACAGGCGATGCACATGGGGAACGGCCAACTGATGGCGACGATCGGCGGCCGGGTCGCGGCCGGGTTGATGCTCGGCATCACCGCGCTGGCGCTATGGCAGGCGCCGGCACTTGCCGGGGAGGAGGCGGTGAAGATACCGCCTCCGGCGCTCGACGAGAAGGCGGCCGGCACCATGCAGAAGGCCGTCTTCGCCGGCGGCTGCTTCTGGGGCGTGCAAGGCGTGTTCCAGCACGTCAAGGGCGTCAAGAACGCCGTGTCGGGCTATGCCGGCGGGCCGAAGGAGACCGCACTCTACGAGACGGTCGGCACCGGGGTCACCGGCCATGCCGAAACGGTGGAGATCACCTACGACCCGCAAGAGATCAGCTACGGCAAGCTCCTGCAGGTGTTTTTCTCGGTGGCACACAACCCGACGCAGCTCAACTTCCAGGGGCCGGACCACGGCACCCAGTACCGCTCGGCGATCTTCGCGACGAATGCGGAACAGGAGAAGATTGCCCAGAGCTACATCGCGCAGCTCGACAAGGCAAAACTCTATTCCGGCGAGATCATCACGACGCTGGAAGGGACAAAACCGTTCTACCCGGCTGAGGATTATCACCAGGATTTCCTGACGCTGAACCCGACCTATCCGTACATCGTCTATAACGATCTGCCGAAGATCGAGAACCTGAAGCGGCTGTTCCCGGAGCTCTACCGGCAGACGCCGGTGCTGGTGAAGGCAGGCAAAAGCTGAGGCCTGCGGACTGAGCAGCGACTCCGGGCCATTCGATCAGGGCTTCGCCGCCAAGGCAGGAACAATTCCGTACCCGAACCAATACTGCGGCGGCGAAGGCGGAACCGCAGCACCCGTTGTTCATTCTTCCCGCGACGGATTTTAGCGGCGGTCGCGTTGAAGAGGTGCGGGCGCCGACTGCGAACAGCTTCAGGCGCGGGCGGCTGACGCATGACGCCGAAAACCGGAACGGTTTTCGGAAGGGATCATGCGTCGGTTCAGAGTGATACAGCGTCCTTTTGCGCGTCCAAAAGGACGCGCGGCGCTGTAATGGGATCGAAACGAGCAAGCGGATCGTGAGCCGCGCAAGCGACGAGGAACTTCTGGCGCGGATCGCGCGCGGCGATCAGGACGCCGTGAGGGCTATGGTGGCGCGCAAGCTGCCGCCGCTGCTGGCGCTCGCAGGACGCATGCTGGGAGACAGGGGCGATGCGGAAGACGTCGCGCAGGAGACATTCGTGCGCATCTGGCGAGCGGCACCGCGCTGGCGTTCCGGCGAGGCGAAGTTCGACACCTGGCTGCATCGCGTGGCGCTCAATCTCTGCACCGACCGGCTGCGCCGGCGACGCGAGACGACCATGGCCGAACCGCCCGAGCAGATCGACAGGGGACCTGCACCCGACCGGAACCTGCATGACGAGGACAGTCAGCGGCTGGTCGGCGCCGCACTCGCGACACTGCCCGACCGGCAGCGCGAGGCAATCGTGCTGCACTACTATCAGGAACTCTCCAACATCGATGCAGCCGAAGCGATGGGCATCAGCGTCGAGGCGCTGGAGAGCCTGTTGTCGCGGGCCCGGCGCGCACTGCGCTCCGAGTTCGCGAAACACAAGGACGAATTGAGATGACACCCGAGCAATTCAAGGAATTGACGGAAGCCTACGGCGCCGATCCCAAACGCTGGCCGGAAGCGGAACGCGCCGAGGCGGTCGCCTTCATGGACGCCGGCGGGGCGGATGCGCGCGAGGCATACGCAGAAGCAGCGGCGCTCGACCGGCTGCTCAGCCGCCACCGCGTCGCGGCGGCAACGCCAGGACTGGCAGAGCGGATCGCCGCCTCGGCGCCGCGAGTTCCGGTGTGGCGCCAGGCGCACCTCCTGTGGCAGGGCGCAGGACTGGCCGGCGTCGGGCTTGCCGGCGCATTGGCCGGAGCGCTGGCGGTGGCGATGCTGCCGCCGCTCGATCGGCAGGATGACAACGGCGCCTACAGCCTGACTGCTTTCGGCGATTTTTCCGACGAGGGAGACGTGCAATGAGCCCCCGCGCCATCAAAATGCTGCTGGCCGCTTCTCTGGCGCTCAACTTCTTCATACTCGGGGCGGCGGCAGGCGCCGGATATATGTGGCAGGCGCGCGAACGCCCGCAGGCCGAGGCGCAGCGCGGCTTGCGTTTCGCGGCGGCGGAACTGTCGCCTGAGCAGCGCAGGGCATTCCGGCAGGCGCTGGCCGAAGCGCGGCGGCAGGCGGCGGACGACACCGCAACAGCGCGCACAAGCCGCGAGGCCGCGGCGAGGCTGCTTGCTGCCGAACCGTTGAATGCGGCGGCAGTGGAAACGGAACTTGCCAGGGTACGGGCTGCCGACATGGCGCTGCGCTCCCGGCTCGAACAGGCGATCGTCGGCTACGCAGCCACGCTTTCGCCCGCCGACCGCGAGCGGCTGGTGGATGGGTTGCGCGGACGCGGTGCTATGCTGCGGCAAGGTCCCGCGCCAAAAAACTGACCGTCCGAGCGACGGATCGGCGCAGCTTGTCCGTTCAACTTTCCGACGATGACGCGGAAAGCGACGGAGACCACGGTGACAGTGTCCAGCGAAGCGGCGATCGCGCTCAACCGGTTCGGGCTCGGCGCCCGTCCCGACGAGGCGCCGCCCGACGAACCGAAAGCCTGGCTGCTCGACCAGTTCGAACGCTACCAGCCCAACCCCGATGATTTTGCCGATGCGCGAGACTCGGCGGCGCTTGGCGAAGGTTACGCAGAAGCCATGCTGCAGGCCAGGGACCAGGATCAGGCCGGCAAAATGGCAGCCCGCAAGGCGGCGCGCCAGGAGGGGCAAAAGCTCTGTCGCAACGAAGTGGACATGCGGGTGAAGGCGGCGCTGACGACGCCAGCGCCCTTCGTCGAGAGGCTGGTGCATTTCTGGTCGAACCATTTCGCCGTGTCGGCCAACAAGCCGCAGGTGACGTTGTTGGCCGGCGCCTTCGAGCGCGAAGCAATCCGACCGCATGTGCTCGGCCGTTTCGAGGAGATGCTGATCGCGGTCGAGCGGCATGCCGCCATGCAATTCTATCTGGACCAGGTGCGGTCGATCGGCCCGAACAGCAAGTTCGCCGGACGCGCGGCGCGGCGCAATGCCAAACGCAAGCCCGGCATCAACGAGAATCTCGCGCGCGAGATCATGGAGCTGCATACGCTCGGCGTCCGCTCCGGCTACACGCAGAACGACGTGACGGAATTCGCGCTGGCGTTGACCGGCTGGAGCTCGGGAGGCGCGCGCGGCCAGATGCGCGAAGTACAGGGCGGCGGTTTCGTCTTCCGCCCCGGACTGCACGAGCCCGGCGCGCGAACGATCATGGGCAAGACATACGGGCAGCGAGGCGAAAAGCAGGCGCTTGCCGTGCTCGCCGACCTTGCCGGGGCGGAAGCGACCGCCACCCACATCGCCACCAAGCTCGCCCGCCATTTCATCGCCGACGATCCGCCTGCCCCGGCGGTTGAACGGATGAAAGCAGCATTCCTGCAATCGACCGGCAACCTGCCTGACGTCTATCGGGCGCTGGTGGAGGCTCCCGAGGCCTGGGCGCCGCAGCCGCGGAAATTCAAGACGCCATGGGAATGGATGATTTCGTCGCTGCGCGGACTGGGGCAGGAGACGATCGAGCGCCCGCAGCCCGCGCAGGTGATGACCCAGCTCGGCCAGCCGGTGTGGCGGCCGAGATCGCCCGCGGGCTACGACGATATCGCCGGCAGCTGGGCGGCTCCCGACGCGCTGGTGCGGCGGGTGGAGATGGCGCAGCGCCTCGCCGCGCTTGCCGGCGACATGATCGACGCTCGCGCGCTCGGCCCGAAGCTTCTGGGCACGAAGCTCAGCGAGATGACCGCAACCGAGGTGGCGCGCGCCGAAAGTCCGCGGACGGCGGCGGCGCTGCTGATCGTATCGCCGGACTTTCAAAGGAGATGACCATGATCCACCGCCGCCAGTTCCTTCGCATCGCCGGCGCCGGGCTCGGCTCCATGCTGGTCGCGCCGCGTATCGTGTTCGCCAACGTCGAGACCGACCGGCGCTTCGTCTTCGTGATCCAGCGCGGCGCCGCCGACGGACTGAACACGATCGTACCCCACGCCGACCCCGCCTATGCCGCGCTGCGCGGCAAGCTCGCGGTGACCGACCCGACCAAGCTCGACGGCACGTTCGGGCTGCACCCGTCGCTCGTCGGGCCTGGGGAAGCTGCATCGGGACAAGCAGGCGCTGTTCGTGCACGCGGTTGCCTCGCCCTATCGGGAACGGTCGCACTTCGACGGCCAGAACGTGCTGGAGAGCGGCGGCTCAGCACCCTACGAACGCAAGGACGGCTGGCTGAACCGGCTGGTCGGCATGCTGCCGAAGTCGCGCAGCGAGGCGATCGCCTTCGCGCCGACAATACCGCTTGCGCTGCGCGGCGCAGCGGAAGTCGGATCTTATGCGCCGTCGGCCCTGCCCGAGGCGCCGGACGACCTGATGGCGCGGGTTTCGCAACTCTACGAGGCTGACGAGCAATTGCACGCGCTGTGGAGCACGGCGATGGAAGCGAGAGCACTGGGGGCGGCCACGGAGGCCAGACAGGATCCGGCAAGCGTCGGACGGACGGCGGCCTCCTTCCTCGCCGAACCGGACGGGCCGCGCGTCGCGATGATCGAAACCAGCGGCTGGGACACGCACAGCGCCCAGCAGGGGCGGCTTGCCAATCAGCTCAAGGCTCTGGATGCGATGATCGGCGCGCTGCGTTCCGGACTGGGCGACGTCTGGAAGGAGACGACAGTGCTGGTGGCGACGGAATTCGGCCGCACCGCCGCGGCAAACGGTACCGGCGGCACCGATCACGGTACCGCTTCGGCGGCACTGCTGGCCGGCGGCGCCGTGAAAGGCGGGCGGGTGTTGGCCGACTGGCCGGGGCTGGCGCCGAACGCGCTTTACGATGGCCGCGACCTGGCGCCGACACTCGACCTCGACATGCTGATCGCGGCGACAGCCGCCGAGACATTCGGTTTCGACCCCGAAAAGACGATGCGGACGCTGTTTGCCGACCGGCCCCTTAATCCCGCTGTGACGGGCCTCGTCGGCAGTTGAGCGTTGCTGCCTCCGCCTATAATGCCCACGCTGTCCCGATTCTGTCGCACCGGCGACGTCGACGCCTGCTAGCAAGGTGGCGGACAGAGGAGTGGACCGTTGCGGATCGCATTGATTTCAGACACGCATCTGGCGGCACGGGCGAAAGAATTTGCCGCCAATTTCGAAGCGGCAGCGCGGTGGATTGTTCGCGAGAAGTTCGATCTCGTGGTTCACCTCGGCGACATCACCGCGGACGGCGCCAGCGATCCAGCTGAATTTGCGGAGGCGCGGAGCCTGCTCAGCGCCAGTGCTGTCAAGATACGCTTCTTGCCCGGAAACCATGACATAGGCGAAAATCCGCCTGCTCCGGGCATCGTCTTTGATGATGAGCCTCTCTTTTCGCTCGATCGGCTGGCAGACTATCTGGCGGCGTTCGGCGCCGACCGGTGGGCATTCAACGCCGAAGGCTGGCGCCTTGCCGGCCTCAACGCCCAGCTTTTCGGGACGGACACCGCCGAAGAGGCCGAACAGTTCGCGTGGCTCGAAGCAGAGATGAAGTCGGTACGCGGTCCGGTCGGCCTGTTCCTGCACAAGCCGCTTTTCCGCGACGGACCCGGCGACACCGAAGCGCATCGCCGCTATGTGCCGGTGGCCGAAAGGCAGCGGCTTTTGCAGATCATGAAGGACCGGGACCTGCGATTTGTGGTTTCGGGCCATGTGCATCAGCAGCGGCGGATCAGCGTCGGCGGCATCGACAATGTGTGGCTGCCCTCCTCCGCCTTCATCATCCCCGACGCCATGCAGGAAAGCATCGGCGACAAGGTTACCGGAACCGCGATGCTCGAGTTGCGCAGCGACGGTTACGACATCGCTTTCGCAAGGCCGGCGGGAATGACAGATTACGATATTCTCAACCAGCGGCACGTCTATCCGCAGATCGCCGATCTGCCGGACGAAATTCTGAGAGCCGCCGGCCGCTGATGGCGCCGGCCGCGGCGGCTGACGGTCCTCTTTTTTTCAGGCGCCATCTCTCACCCCCGGCGAAGTCGAACGGCAGCCCTTGAATGCCGCATCGGGAAATGCCGGACCCGCGCGGCGGACGTTGCCGTGCCAGCGGAATTATCCAGCGTCGCCGGGCTTGATTTCCAGAGCACACAATTTCTGATCTTCTCTTTCAGGTTGTACTTATCAATTTTTATACAATCGATAGTTGCTGCCCACCATCGAGACATTGCTACCCGGCGGCGGCGATCGCCGGGTGTGCATTGCGGTTCTCGACGGGCCGGTCGACCTCACGCACCCCTGCTTCGAGGGAGCCGATCTGACGGTCATGCCGACACTGGCGGCGCAGGATGTCCGCGAGGGGCGGGCCCTGGCGCATGGGACGCACGTAGCGAGCATCATCTTCGGACAACCGGGCAACCCGGTTCGCGGCATCGCGCCTGCCTGCCGGGGGCTGGTCGTGCCGATCTTCTCCGATACCGGCAGCAACCTGGCCTCTTCGCAGCTCGACCTGGCGCGGGCGATCCTCTCGGCG
Source organism: uncultured Alphaproteobacteria bacterium (assembly GCA_963763895.1). GTDB lineage: Bacteria > Pseudomonadota > Alphaproteobacteria > Rhizobiales > Rhizobiaceae > Neomesorhizobium. Next base: position 484,104 of record CAVXQC010000008.1, read on the forward strand.
GTCGAGAATGGCGCCCATGTCATCAATATAAGCGGCGGTCAGTTCGTTGGCGAATGCGCTGCCGAGGCAGACCTCGCCGCAGCGCTCGCCGCCTGCGAGGAAAAGCGCGTCCTGGTGATCGCCGCGGCGGGCAATGACGGCTGCGACTGCAGCCATGTGCCGGCCTGTGTGCGGACGGTGCTCGCCGTCGGCGCCGTGGGCCGCGATGGGCGTCCGCTCGCTGCGGCCAACTGGGGGCCGGCCTCCGCGACGCATGGGGTGATCGCGCCGGGCGAGGCGATCATCGGCGCCGAGCCTGGCGGCGGCATTGCAGCGCGCACAGGCACCAGCTTCGCCACGGCGATCGCCAGCGGCACCGCCGCGCGAATGCTCGCCGAGCGAAGAACCAGTAACGGCGCGTCCGACCCGCTCGCCGTGCGCGCCGCGCTCGCCGGCACTATGATCGGGGGCGACAGGCGCGATTCGCAACCCCGGACACCGGTCACGTGGCGTTCATCCGTTCATCCCAACCAGACAGGCAACAGAGGGAGAGCAATCATGACCTTGTCAGACAACGAACATTCATCAGGAATTTCCGACAATACGCAGAGCATTCCATTGCCACCGAATGACGAACGAGGCCGCGCCATCGGCCCGTCGGAAGTCTCCGCAAGCGACGTAACCGCCTCTTGCGCGGGCGAACAATGCGGCTGCGGCGGAGCGCCCAAGGACTGCGGATGCGGATGCGGTGGCGCAAAGAAGGCGGCGGCCAGCGCCCCGCAACTGGTCTACGCACTTGGCCGGATCGGTTACGATTTCGGCTCGGTCGCCCGCGGCGATTCAATCGCCCAGTTCAACAGGGGGGTGTGGCCGGAAAACGACGAAGCGCTGATTGAATATCTGCGGGGCGCCGGCCAATAGGATGTCGAACGGCTGGTCTGGGTGCTGAAGCTGGACAACACGCCGATCTATGCCCTGAGGCCGGTCGGCGCGTTTGCTTCTCACGCCTACGCTCGCATCGTGGACGCCTTTGCAGGGCAGATCGGCATGCCGCCAGCGGAAGAACCGGCGCCAAAAAAAGCCGAAAAGCGGAAAAAACTCGAAAACGTTCTGCTCACCGCAGTACCCGGCTACATCGCCGGAAGTGTTCAGCTGATCTCGGGAGAGACTGTTCCAATCCCGGTTCCGATTCCACGCGGCATCATGCCATGGAATATCAAAGCGGCGATCGACGGTTTCTTCGACGAGGCCAGGAGGCGTGCGGAAACGGACCCGGAGATAAGGGCGCAGCTCGAACCACTCACCAGCGGCGAAGGCCGGCTTCGTGAATTTCTCGAAGACTTCCGCAACCTCGCCACCCGGAAATACAGGAACCTCGGCATCACCGGCCGCGACCGCTCACTGAACTACTCAGCCACATCGATCTTCCGGGTGTTCGAAGCCGTCAACCGCATCGCCGGAACCGAGTTCATGCTGGATGACATCGAGGTCACGAAAAAGCGCGGCCTGCAGGTCCGGGTCGGAATGCTAGGACGTGCGCCTGCGAATGTTCATTCCTTCCGACGTCAGGGCGTCGCTCAGGATCCTCCAGTTCACGGTCGACGTCAGTGACACGATACCGGTGCATATCGGCGAGGTTTCGGCCTGGAGCGAGCGGCCCGCGTAACCAATTAACGTATCCATCCATGCAGAATGCCGGCGAGAGCATTCTGTCAAAACAGGTCCGGTTCTCGCGCAAGCAAAATAAGGAGATCAGCATGGCACTTCTACCAAAGATCAGAACTGAACAGCATGCGGAGCATGACGCCCGTCATCAGGGGCGCATCTCATTCGCCAGGTATCGCCGGAGTTGTGGCCTCCGGCGGCCTCGAATGCTCTCTTTGCCACCTTGCCTGCGAGGCGATCGGCGATCCGGTCGGCAAGCAAGCGTGCCACATCGCCTGCGATCAGCTCGTCTGCTGAACTTGGGCCCGGCGCGCCATTGGGTGCGCCGGGCATCCCGTTCCGAAACCGGCCTCAATCATACCGCAGATCCGAAGCCTTGCCGCCGAAGACACGGTAGGAATAGATCGTGGCGCCGATGATGACCGGCAGCACGAAGGCGACGCCGAACAGGATGATGCCGAGGCTTTCGGGTGCCGCGGCGGCCTGCCAGATGGTCAGCTTTTCCGGCACGACAAAGGGGTAGAACGACCAGGCGAGGCCGGCGAAACCCAGCGCGAAGATGGCGGTCAGCGTGAGGAACGGTACGAGCCGGAAGCGGTCCTTTTCGTCCGGCATGTGCCCGGCCACCCACCAGAGGCCGGCGAACAGCGCCAGCGTCATCAACGGCAGCGGTGCCAGCAGAATGAATTCAGGCAGGCCGAACCAGCGGTCGAAGATGCGCGGCGAGGCGAGCGGCGTGGCGATCGAGATGACGGCCATGCCGAGCGCAGTGAAGACGATCATGGTGCGCAGCCAGCCGACCGCCTTCTCCTGCAATTCGCCTTCCGTCTTGTAGATCAGCCAGGCCGCACCCATCGCGGCATAGGAGGCGGCAAGGCAGAGCGCCACCAGCACGCCGAAGGCGAACGCGCCAAATCCGGTCTCCAGGCCGAGTACATAGACGCCGAGCATATAACCCTGGGCAAGGGCCGCCACGGCCGAGCCGGCGAGGAAGACACCGTTCCAGCGCGCCTTGTGGCCGGCCGGCACCTTGGCGCGGAAGTCGAATGCGACACCGCGCAGGATGAGGCCGACAAGCAGCAGGAAAACCGGCAGATAGAGCGCGGTCAAGATGACCCCGTGGGCGGCCGGAAATGCCACCAGCAACAGCCCGACGGCAAGCACCAGCCAGGTTTCGTTGGCATCCCAGAACGGTCCGATGGCGGCGATCATCACGTCCTTCTCGTGATCGTCGGCGGCGGCGAAAAGGATGCCGATGCCGAGATCGAAACCGTCGAGCACGACGTAGATCAGGATGGCGAGGCCCATCAGGCCGGCGAAGATCAACGGAAGAAGAGTCGGCCAGTCGAGGGTCATACTTTCCTCCTCGCAACGATCGGGAAGGCTTCTGCCCTACGTTGCCTCCCTCTGACCAGGGTACCTACCATCGGCATCATCATTCTCCCGCCGCCGGCTGCGACAGCGGCGTATCGAGCACCGCGGGCAGCGGCGAGGTGTCGCCGTCCTTTGCCGCCTTCATCGCCAGGTAGTAGAGAACGCCGAGATAGGCTGCCATCAGCACCACATAGAGCACCAGATAAACGGCGAGTGTCAGCGCGACATGGCTGCCGGCGACCGGGCCGACCGCGTCGACGGTCTTCAGGATGCCGGTGACCAGCCAGGGCTGGCGGCCGATCTCGGTTGTGTACCAGCCGGCGAGCACGGCGACCCAGCCGGACAGCGCCATCGGCACCATGAGGTAGGCGAGCGGCCGCGGCAACGTCTGGCGTCGCCAGAGGAAGAAGGTCGCCGCCCACGACACGGCGAGCATCAGCAGCCCGGTGCCGACCATGATGCGGAAGGCCCAGAAGACCGGGAAAACCGGCGGGTGGTTGCCGGGATAGTCGTTGAGGCCCGGCACGACGCCGTCGGTGCTGTGGCGCAGGATGAGGCTGGCGCCGTTGGGGATGGTTAGCTCGAACCTGTTCTCGCGCGCTGCCTCGTCCGGAATGGCAAAAAGAACCAGCGGCACGTTCGCCCGCGTTTCCCAATTGGCCTCCATGGCCGCGACCTTCTGCGGCTGGTGTTCGAGCGTGTTCAGGCCATGCTGGTCGCCGGCGAGTATCTGTATCGGGATGAGGACAGCAGCGGTGAAGATGCCGGTGCGCAAGGCCTTCCACATCGAATTCGGAGCGGTCGCCGGCGAGAAAGCGCAGCGCCGAGAAGCCGGCGATGAGGAAGGAGACGGTGAGCCCCGACGCCAGAAGCATGTGGACGAGGCGCCAGGGGAAGGACGGGTTGAAGACGATCGCCCACCAGTCGACCGCGTGGGCGACGCCGTCGCGCATCTCGAAGCCGGCAGGGGTCTGCATCCAGGAATTCAGCGCCAGTATCCAGAAGGCCGACAGCGTGGTGCCGAAAGCAACAAGGAAAGTGGCCAGCGTATGGACCCCGTTGGATACCCGGCTGAAGCCGAACAGCATGATGCCGAGAAAGACGGCCTCGAGGAAGAAAGCGGTCAGCACCTCATAGGCGAGCAGCGGGCCAGCGATGTTGCCGACGGTTTCCATGTAGCCCGGCCAGTTGGTGCCGAACTGGAAGCTCATGGTGACGCCGGAGACGACGCCCATGGCAAACGACAGCGCGAACACCTTCACCCAGGTGAAGTAGGCGCGCATCCAGGCGGTGTCGCCGGTGCGGTTGTAGCGCCATTTGAAGAAAAGCAGCACCCAGCCGAGCGCAATGGTGATGGCTGGGAACAGGATGTGAAACGAGATGTTCGCCCCGAACTGAACGCGCGACAGAATGAGTGGGTCCATGGGACGGCTGCTCCGGCTTCACTCTCAACCCAACATAGAACCATGATCCGAAAGGGTCAAAGCGGCGGAGCGCCGCGCGGGCGCAGTGTCGCAGGGCATGGTTAACCGAAGCCGGCTTTGCCACGGCGTTTCATTGAACATACAGTCGCCGTTTCGGGCCTTCGGCAGCCGCAGGTGCACACCGATATGTGGCCGAACACCCTTAAAGGCAGGAGCCGACCATGACCTTGAAACTCACGGGCATTCACCACCTCACCGCAATCACCGCCGACGCTCCGGGAAATGTGGCATTCTACACGAAGACGCTCGGGCTGCGGCTGGTCAAGAAGACCGTCAACCAGGACGACACCAGCGCCTACCATCTCTTTTATGCCGACGGCGAAGCGACGCCGGGCAGCGACCTCACCTTCTTCGACTGGCCGATGCCGCGGGAGGGACGGGGCACGCACAGCATCGCGCGCACCGGCTTGAGGGTTTCCGGCGAAAAGACGCTGGCCTGGTGGCAGGACCATCTGAAGACGGCGAAGGTGACCGCGGGCGAGATCGCCGAGATCGCCGGCTACCGTTCGCTCGACTTCGAGGACGCGGAAGGCCAGCGCTTCCGGCTGGTCGACGACGGCGGCAAGGGCGTGGCGCACAATTGGGCGAAAAGCCCGGTGCCCGCGGAACACCAGATCCGCGGGCTCGGCCCGATCACCCTCAGCGTGCCGGACCTCGCACCAACGGAAACGGTGCTGACGCAGGTTATGAACATGCGGAAGATTCGCGACCACGCCTCGCCCGACGGCAACGGCCATCTGCATGTTTTCGAGATGGGCGTCGGCGGCCCGGCCGCCGAACTGCATGTCCCGATGCAGCCCGGCCTGCAGCCGGCCCGGCAGGGCGCGGGCGGTGTCCATCACGTGGCGTTCCGCACGCCGGATGTCGAGCAGATGCATGAATGGACCGAAAGGCTGGCGAAGTTCCGGGTGCCGTCAAGCGGCAAGGTCGAGCGCTATTATTTCCGCTCACTCTATTTCCGCGAGCCGAACGGCATCCTGTTCGAGATCGCTACCGACGGGCCGGGCTTCACCGCCGACGAGCCGCTGGAAAGCCTCGGTGAAAAACTGGCGCTGCCGCCTTTCCTCGAGCCGAAGCGGGCGCAGATCGAGGCGGGCCTGAAGCCGCTGGCGTGAGGCGGTCGGTCGGCGCCGCAAGGCGGTCGGGAGCACGCATCCGGCTGCCTCGCGGCGTGTTGTCGTCATGCGGCTGTCACAAAGATCGCTAGTCTTGGACGCTGTCGCGCACATCGCAGAATTCTCGTCATGCCATAAACCGCAGGAGGTCTTGTCATGAGCAATCCTGTCTACAACGTCCTGTTTCTCTGCACCGGCAATTCCGCGCGCTCTATAATGGCCGAAGGCATTCTCCGGCATGACGGCGCCGGGCGGTTCAACGCCTTTTCAGCAGGGAGCCAGCCCAGCGGCGATGTCAGCCCGATCGCACTGAAAGTGCTCGAAAGCTACGGCTATCCGACCGACGGCTTCTATTCGAAGACCTGGGACGAGTTCGCCAAACCGGGTGCGCCGCGGATGGATTTCGTCTTCACCGTCTGCGACGACGCCGCCGGCGAAGCCTGTCCGGTATGGCCGGGGCATCCGGCAACGGGCCATTGGGGCATCGAGGACCCCAAGGCGGTGGAAGGAACCGAGATCGAAAAGGAAGCCGCTTTCGTCGAGGCGTTCCGCTTCCTGAAAAACCGTATCTCTGCCTTCACGGCACTGCCCTTCGAAAGCATCGACCGCATGGCAATGACGCAGCATCTCGCGGAAATCGGCCGCCAGGAAGGCGCCTCATCCCGCGCCAGGGGCTGACCAAGCGAAGAGCGGCGACGACGGCTCCTCGCCGAGGGCTGGCCCAGCCAACACTCTCTTGACGCCCGACCGGCTTTGCCGGAGAACTCGCCCGGAGCCACGTCAGTGGCTTGAGGGGCTAAAAACATGAACGCAGCGGGCGTGGTTTATCTCGGCATCTCGACGGTGGTGTTTCTCGCAGCGGCGAGTGCCGCCAAGGCGTGGACGCTGACGCCGAATTTCTGGCGTCTGGCGCTGGTACTGGCACTCTATTCGCTGGGCAACCTGATCATGCTGCGCCTCATACGCGATGTCGGCATGGGCGTGGCGCTCAGCCTTTCCGGCGTCATCCAACTGCTTGCGGTGAATTTGATCGCCTTTTCGGTATTCGGCGAAAAGGTGAGCGCCATCCAGGGCGCCGGGCTGACGCTTGCGGTCGTGGCGGTTGCGCTGATCACCATGGGGCCCTATTTCACGGCCCGATGACCGCGCAAAGCACCCGCACTCCAGAGACCGCCAACAACCTGCCGATCTGGCGCCGGATCGAGTTCAACGTGCTTCTGGCCGGGCTGGTCGTCGCCGGTGGCCTATGGGGCTTCGTCGAACTGCTGGAAGTGGCGCGCGCGACGACACCGCATAGTTTCGACACAGATATCCTGCTCGCCTTCCGCACACCCGGCAACACCGGCGACCCGATCGGGCCGCTGTGGGCCGAGGAAGCGATGCGGGACCTCACCGCGCTCGGCTCGACCAGCGTGCTGGTGTTCATCGTTGTGTCGGTGATCTTCTACCTGCTTCTGGCCGGCAAGGCGAAGGCGGCGCTCTTCATCTTCGCGTCGGTCGCCGGCGGGCAGGTGCTTTCCAGCCTGTTGAAGCTCGGCGTAGAACGGCCTCGGCCTGATCTCGTCTCGCATCTGGCCGAAGTCTATACGCTGAGCTTTCCAAGCGGCCACGCGATGCTTTCGGCGGTGACCTACCTGACGCTCGGCTCGCTGCTGGCAAGGGTGCTGCCGGGACGAATGCTGAAAACCTATGTGCTGGCGGTGGCGGTTATCGCCACCCTGCTGGTCGGCATCAGCCGCGTCTATCTCGGTGTGCACTGGCCATCCGACGTGCTGGCCGGATGGTGCGCCGGTTCAGCCTGGGCGATGCTGTGCTGGCTGATCTCGCGCTGGATGCTGCCGCCGGCGAAAGCGACGCAAGCGGACAGCTAACGTTCCCGGCCTAACTATTCATGCTTGAAACATCACTCTGCGTGGATGATACATTCATTCCGCAGACTGGAAATGGGGTTTTCCGATCATAACAGCCGCACAAATGCGCGCCGCCAGGGCACTGGCAGGAATCGACCAGAAGACGCTCGCCGAAAGAGCCGGCGTCTCGCTGCCGACAATCCAGCGCATGGAGGCCAGCGACGGCGTGGTCCGGGGCGTGGTCGACACGCTGATGAAGGTCATCCAGGCACTCGATGAAGCCGGCGTGGAACTGATCGGGGAAAACCAGGCAAGTGAACGCGGCGGCAGGGGCGTACGCCTCAGGCAGACCGCGCCGCGCGGCTGAGCCCGACCAAGCTGCAGAGAAAGTCGCGACGGCGACCGCCGACAGTTCTGCCGACGATCCCGCCGCGGGAGAAGCGTCGCGCGCCCTTGGCGCGTGCCAGGGATGAAGGTCGGGCAGCATGAAAGCCGTTACACGTAGAGGCCGGAGACACGCAGAGCCGACGTTCGCCGAACTGTTCACGCCTAAACTCGTGACCGTGCTGCGCGAGGGCTACCGGCTGCCGCAATTCCAGGCCGATCTTGTGGCCGGACTGACGGTGGCGATCGTGGCGCTGCCGCTGTCGATGGCGATCGCGATCTCTTCCGGCGTCTCTCCCGACCGCGGACTGTTCACCGCGGTCATCGGCGGCTTCCTGGTCTCGGCGCTCGGCGGCAGCCGTTTCCAGATCGGCGGGCCGGCCGGCGCCTTCATCGTGCTGGTTGCGGCGACGGTCGAACGGCACGGCGTCAGCGGGTTGTTGCTCGCCACCATGATGGCCGGCGTTTTCCTGGTCGCGATGGGCTATCTCAGGATCGGCACCTACATCAAATTCATTCCCTATCCGGTAACTGTCGGTTTCACCGCCGGCATCGCCGTCATCATCTTCGCCAGCCAGATCAAGGAGCTTTTCGGGCTGACGCTGGCCGGCAGGGAACCAGGCGAACTGCTGCCCAAGCTTTCGGCGCTGGCCGAAGCAGCAGGCACGACAAACCCGTCCGCGGCCCTGGTGGCGGCACTGACGGTCGCGGTCATCATCGGGCTGAAGCGCTGGCGGCCTGGCTGGCCAGGCATGCTGATCGCGGTCGGCGTGGCGGCGCTGGCGACGGCGCTGCTGGCGTTGCCGGTTGACACGATCGGCACGCGCTATGGCGGCATACCGCGCACGTTGCCGGCGCCGTCGTTGCCGGTTTTCAGCCTCGACATGGCCGAGGCGGTGCTGCCCGACGCTGTTGCCTTCGCGCTGCTTGGCGCGATCGAATCGCTGCTCTCGGCGGTGGTTGCCGACGGCATGACCGGACGCCGCCACCGTTCCAATTGCGAACTGGTGGCGCAAGGCTTCGCCAATATCGGCTCTGCGCTGTTCGGCGGCATCTGCGTCACCGGAACGATCGCCCGCACCGCGACCAATGTCAGGGCCGGCGCACACGGCCCGGTGTCCGGCGTGCTGCACTCATTGTTCCTGCTTTCGTTCATGCTGATCGCGGCGCCGCTGGCGAGCTACATCCCGCTGGCCGCTCTTGCCGGGGTGCTGGCGGTCGTCGCCTGGAACATGGTGGAAAAACCGGCCTTCGCATCGCTGCTCAGATCGTCGCGCGGCGACGCGGTAGTGCTGCTCGTCACCTTCGGGCTGGTGATTTTCCGCGACCTGACCGAAGGCATCGTCGTCGGCTTCGCGCTGGGTTCGGTGCTGTTCATCGACCGGATGGCGAAATCGATCGCTGTCGAAACCGATACGCCGATGATCGGCGAGGACGTGGCCGACCAGACAAACGGTGGCCGCACAGCCTACGATGCCAGCCAGGCGAGCGACACGGAAACGATCGTCTACCGCATATCGGGCGCCTTTTTCTTCGGCGCCGCCTCGACGGTCGGAACAGTGCTCGACCGCATAGCCGACCAGCGCAAGAATTTCGTACTCGATTGCTCCGGCGTGCCGTTCCTCGATTCGACCGCGGCGAATGTGCTGGAAGGCGCCGCGCGGAAGGCGCGACGCGGTGCCGTCCGCTTCATTGTCGCCGGAGCCTCGCCGCAGATCCGGCGCACGCTGATCAATCACGGCGTGAAGCGCCCGCTGGTCACCTACGCAGCCTCGGTCACGGATGCGCTGGGGCAGCTCCGCAAGGAGGCCTGAGACGGCGCATAGACTAGCGCCGCAAGGCCGCGCCGGCGAGATCGTGCAGGCGATGGGCCTCTCAGCCGGCGCGCGGCTCTTCCAACGTGATCGGCACGGGCTCCGGCGCCGGTGCTTTCACCGGTTCATCCGGTTCATCGACGCCGCCGCTCCAAACCAGGCTCTTGTAGTCGAAGCCGTATTCGAGCGTCGGCTTCACGATCTCGAAATAGGGGGAGAGGTCGAAGTCGCGCGGCGTGTAGAGCGAATGATGGCGGATATGCAGGATCTCCTGCCGCGAATAGGTGGATTGCGCCGACGTGCGGCCCGGCGCGCGGGTAATTTCCGGCAGGATCGGATAGCGAATGCCTTCGTAGGCTTCGGCAATCAGCGTCGAGCAGATCGAGCGCGTCGGGTCGCCCGAGCCGAAGGCGATCAGGCGGCGGCGCCAGCGCACCGGGATCGGTGGCGCCGGCAGGAAATAGCGCAGCATGTCGAAGATGTTCTTCATGTCGTATTTCAGGCCGAGCCGGCCGACCATGAAGCTCACCACTGCCGACCGGTCCTCGGGCGTGAGGCCGCGGGCACGGCAGATGCGGGTGTTGTAGGTGCGGTATTTCGACAGCGGCACGGCAATGCAGCCCTCACCGAGATTGACCTCGATGAGGCGCGGGCGCTCGACGCCGTCGTCCGGCAAGGCATCGCCGACATAGACGGCGGCGTGCGACCAGGTCGATTGGGTCAGGTATTTGATGACTGCGGAAACACGCTGGTTGCCCTCGATCAAAAGGATGTCGCCTGGTTCCAGCGTGCGGCGCAAGATGACCGGATCGGACGGCGTGTAGGGTTCGTAGCCGGAGGATTCGGTTTTCAGCCGGCCGGCAAGCCATCGGCCGAAGCGGTCGAGCGGCGTGTCAGGCTGAGACATCGGACTTTTGCGCGGCCTGTGGCGCACTGCCGGCACCAGCCCGGTACTTATCAACAATCTTGCGGACCTTCGGCTTGAGCTTGCCGCCGAACAGATCTTTCGCCTGTTTGAGGCAGGCTTTACGGAGCGGCTTCTCGCTGCGCTTCAGGAGGCGCCGCAGCAGGGCGATCTCCTTCTTCTTTCCCAATGCCTTGCCGTCGGCCCCGATCCGCCCGAACATAACGAAGATGTCGTTCAGATCGCCCAGCCGCTCGCCGAGTTCCTCGACCGCCTTACGGCGCGACTTCAGCGGGCGTGGCCAGACGCCGCGCAGCAGCGACAGATGCATCCAGTGCGCCTTAACCGCCTTGCGCAGATTGTGGAAATCCTCCGGTTTGCCGCGTTTCGACGCGGCTTCGAAGCCCCGTGCGGCATGACGCATGGTCTTGCGGGCGCCTTCGGCAAGCACGTCAGCGGCAAGCAGCGGGTCGTCGGGCAAGGCAAGACCGGCTAGCGCAACGCGGCCCTGTCCGCAGGCGGCCACGGCGGCGTCGATGGCCGGGCCGAGATCGGCACGATCATGCGCGATGCGCTCGCGCCGCGCATCCAGCGCCGCACGAATGCCGTCGAGCCCACCGGCGGCGCAATCCTCGGGAAACTCCTTTGCCAACCGGTCAACTGTTTCGATCAGAGCGGTCGCTTCGCGGGCGCCGGCAATGGTGCGGGCGATGTCGCGGTAGCGGATACCCTCCTTGCGGGAGAAGGCACGGTCGCCGGAGCGCACGAGCCGAAACAGGGCGCGTAGTTCCTTGAAGCGCTTGCGCGCATTGTGCAGGCCCTTTTCCGGTGTTTTTCGCGATGCTTGGAGACTTTCCACCGCCTTGCCGATGCGGCCCCCTGCGATGCGGCGGACCTCGCCGGTCAGCGGCAGCCGGGGATCGATGCGGTAATTCATGCCGTGACCACCGGCATGCCATTGCGGGCGAGCGAGGCGTTATAGTAAGCGGCATCGCCCGTCACCTCGCGGCCGAGCCAGGCCGGCAACGACGCTTCGGGCACCAGATCGGGCGTCTCGAGCTCGGCTATGACCAGACCGGCCAGCGAACCGCCGAACACATCGACCTCGTAGAGATAACCGCAATGCCGGACATGATGACGGGTCTTTTCGATGACATGCCCGACAGCGAATGCAGTCAGTTCTTCGGCGTCCTCAAGCGGGATCGGATACTCGAACTCATCACGCTCACGCCCGTGGCTGCCGAACTTCAGCGTCAACATGGCTGAGGTGCCGCCACTGATGCGCACCCTGACCGAGCGGCCGGTGTTCGCGGCGAGGTAGAACTGCAAGATTGGAACCGCCGCCTCGGAAAGACCGCGCCAGCCATCTCCGTCTACCAGAAACTTACGTTCAACTTCCTTGGCCATGGGTCGTGAATAAAGCGCAGGCTGGCCGGCAGGGCAAGATGCTGTTGACTTTAATCAGTCGATTGATTAAATATACCCCATGAGCAAGACATCTCACTCCAAGCCGCCCGCGCAGACGCCGACGTCTTCCGCTGACCTGACGCGCAAAGCACTGATCCTCGCGGCGTTGAAGCTGTTCGGTTCCAAGGGATTCGACGGCACGTCGACGCGGGACATCGCGGCCCTCGCCAACGCCAATATCGGCAGCATTGCCTATCATTTCGGCAGCAAGGACGGGTTGAGGCTGGCCGCCGCCGATCACATTGTCCAGACGATCCAGGCGGTCGCCGGCCAGGCGATGGGTGATCTCGAAGCGACGATGGCCGCCAAGCTCGACCCTGAGACGGCCCGCTCCCAGCTTTTCGGCGCGCTGGAGCGAATGGTCACCTTCATCGTGGCGTCGCCGGAGGCCGGCGAGGTCGTCCAGTTCCTGCTGCGCGAGCTTTCCCATCCGACAGCCGCGCTCGACCGCATCTACAGCGGCGTCTTCGAGCCGGTCCACAAAAGGCTCTGCCTGCTCTGGGAGCAGGCAACCGGCGAAAGCGCCGAAAGCGACCGCACCAAGCTCACCGTGTTCACGCTGGTCGGACAGGTCGTCTACTTCCGCATCGGCCGCGAAGCCGTGCGGCGGCGGATGGGGTGGACGGAGATCGGCCCGAAACAGGCTGCCGAAATCCTCGACGTCGCCAGAAGCAACCTCTCCGCAATCCTCGAAGGCCGGAAAGGCCAGCCGTCATGAGTATATTCTGCTCCATTCCGTTCGCTGTCTCCCTGTTTTCGGCCTGCAGGCCCGACGCGCCGTTGGCGGTCGGCTACGTCGAAGGCGAATATGTGCTTCTGGCGCCGATCGAAGTGGCGCAGGTCGAGACCGTTTCGGTGCGGCGCGGCGACCGCGTCGAACCCGGCAAGCCGGTCGTGCTGCTGGAAGCAGGCGACGCCAAGATCGCAGTCGCCCAGGCCAGATCGGCGGTGGCGCAGGCCGAAGCGCAGCTCGCCGACCTGAGGATCGGCAAGCGCCCGGAAGAAATCGCGGTGCTGGAGGCCACGCTGCGATCCGCGATGGCGGAGCAGGCCGAGGCGGAGCGCGTGTTCCAGCGCGCGAAGGACCTCTTGAGGCGAGGCACCTCCACGCAAGCCGAATACGACAGGGCCTCGACGGCGGTGGAAACCGCCGCTGCCATGGTCGGCCAGGCGGAAGCCAATCTGGCGGTCGCCAAGCTGCCGGCCCGCACCGAAACGATCAAGGCGGCGGAGAAGCAGGTGGAACAGGCGAAAGCCGCGCTTGAACAAGCCGACTGGCGGCTCTCCAAGCGGGTGCTTTCGGCGCCCTCGCCCGGCCGCATCGACGACGTTATCCGCGACCCCGGCGACATTGCCGGGCCGACGGCGCCGGTGATCTCGATGCTGCCGGACGGCGCGGTCAAGCTGAAGGTCTACGTGCCGGAAGCCAGCTTCTCGTCGGTGAAAGTCGGCGCATTGCTCAATGTCCGCTGCGACGGCTGCCCGCCGGGGCTGACCGCACGCGTCAGCTATGTATCGCCAGATCCGGAATTCACGCCGCCGGTGATCTACTCGCTGGAGACGCGGCAGAAGCTTGTCTATCTCGTCGAGGCGCGGCCGGAAGGCGATGCGACGCCGCTGCAGCCGGGACAGATCGTGGATGTGGATCTGGCGAGTAGCGAGTAGCGAGGTAGCGAGTAGCGAGTAGCGAGTAGCGAGTAGCGGAGTAGCGAGTAGCGAGTAGCGAGTAGCGAGTAGCGAGTAGCGAGTATGACTACCGGAGCGACAGCGATGACAACAGCCTTTTTCCCTATTCGCTACTTGCTATTCGCTATTCGCGCGCAAGCCGAAGGCGCAGCGTCATGAACGCCATCGAGGTCAACGGGCTAGTCAAGCGGTTCGGCACCAAAACCGTCGTCGATCATGTGACGATGACGGTCGCCCAGGGCGAGATCGTCGGCTTCCTGGGGCCGAACGGGTCGGGCAAGACGACGACGATCCGCATCATGTGCGGGCTTTTGACGCCCGACGAGGGCGAAGGCAGCGTGCTCGGCTACAACCTCCGCACCGAGAGCCTGAAGATCAAGAACAACGTCGGCTACATGACGCAGAAATTCTCATTCTACGAGGACCTGACGATCGCGGAGAATCTCGAATTCGTGGCGCGGCTCTACCGGCTGAAGCCGGTCGACGATTATGTCGCGAAGACGCTGGAGGATCTCGGCCTCACCTCACGCAAGAATCAGCTGGCGGGAACGCTCTCGGGCGGCTGGAAGCAGCGCCTGGCGCTCGCGGCCTGCATCATGCACGAGCCGAAGCTTTTGCTGCTCGACGAGCCGACGGCCGGCGTCGACCCCAAGGCCAGGCGGGAATTCTGGGACGAGATCCACAAGCTCGCCCGCGGCGGACTGACGGTGCTCGTCTCCACCCACTATATGGACGAGGCCGAGCGCTGCCACCGCATCAGCTACATTTCCTATGGCAAGATGCTGGCTTCCGGCACGGTCGAGGAAGTGGTCAGGAATGCCGGCCTGACGACCTTCATCATCGGCGGGCCGAGGCTCAACGAAGTGGCCGACATGCTCGAAGGCAGGCCGGGCGTCGAGCAGGTCGCGCCTTTCGGCGCCACGCTTCATGTCGTCGGTTCCGACGCGAAGGCCCTCGAAGCGTCCCTTCAAGACATAAAGAAGCGAAAGGACGTCACGGTCGAACCGGGCGAAACCAGCCTCGAGGACGTCTTCATCCAGTTCATGGCCGGATCGAAGGACAACATGTCATGAGACGCAGGATGACAGCGATCTTCGCCTTCGCGCGGCTCGGTGCACTTTTGATGAAGGAGTTCATCCAGATGCGGCGCGACCGCATCACCTTCGCCATGATGCTCGGCGTGCCGCTGATGCAGCTCGTACTGTTCGGCTACGCCATCAACAACGACCCGAAAAGCCTGCCGGCGGCACTCGTCGCCACCAGCAACGACCATTACACGCGCGCCATGGTCTCGGCCCTGCAGGGGACCGGCTATTACCGTTTCGGCCATGTGGTGGCGACCGCTGAGGAGGCCGAGGCGCTGATGGCCAACGGCACGGTCTCCTTCGTGGTCACCATTCCCTCAGACTTCGCACGTCGCGTCGAGCGGCGCCAAAATCCGCAGATCCTGATCGAGGCCGACGCCACTGATCCCGCGGTCGCGAGCGGCGCGGTCTCGACGCTGAGCACCGTGGCAAGCACCGCGTTGCTGCGCGAACAGGGCATGACGCAGACCTCCGCCGAAGATGCAGATGGTCAATTGGAGGTGGTCGTGCACCGCCGCTACAATCCGGAAGGCATTTCGCAATACAACATCGTGCCCGGTCTGCTCGGCGTCATCCTGCAGATGACAATGGTGATGATGACGTCGATCGCGCTGACCCGGGAAACCGAACGCGGCACGATGGAGAACCTGCTCGCCATGCCGGCCAGCCCGCTTGAGATCATGCTAGGCAAGGTGTTGCCCTACCTGGTGGTCGGCGCGGTACAGGTGGTCGTGGTGCTGGTCGCCTCGAAGCTCCTCTTCGCAATTCCCTTCCAGGGCTCGCTGCCGCTGCTTCTGTCGGCGATCCTCGTCTTCGTGCTGGCGCTGGTGCTGCTCGGCTACACGATCTCGACCGTCGCGCGCACGCAGATGCAGGCGCTGCAGCTCACTTTCTTCTTCTTCCTGCCGTCGATCCTGCTGTCGGGCTTCATGTTCCCCTATCGCGGCATGCCCGGCTGGGCGCAGGTTTTTGGCGAAATCTTCCCGCTAACGCATTTTTTGCGCATCACCCGCGCCGTGATGCTGAAAGGCGCGGAGTTTCCGGCTATCGCCGTCGAGGTCGGCTGGCTGGTGCTGTTCGTGGCATTGTTTGCAGGCCTCGCGCTGGTGCGGTTCAGACGGACGCTGGATTGAGCGCAATCCCAAACTTTGAAAAGAGCTGACGCGCGCCGGGCATGCGCGGCACCGCGCAAATCCTGTCCGGCAACGCCAGCCAGGGTAGCACCGCCAGTCCTCCGGTTGTAATTCCCTCCAAAATTTCGTGCGGGAGACAAAGATTTACCGCCGTCGCCGATGAGCTCGGTGTGCCGATGTTTTCATTGGCCTTTTCCGCAAATTGCGATGATACGAGCGAGGAAGGTTGCCGGATCAAACGGCCTTACGCCCCAGAAAGGCCACGGTCCCCTGAAACCCCAGCCCTCCCAAATCGTTATGTTCCCGAAACGGAGGACCGAATATGCGCAGATTCTTGATCAATGCCGCTCTTGCGCTGGCCGTAGGCGCCACCGGCATGCCACTGGCGATGAGCCAGGCGTCAGCGCAGGAATTCGAGTTCAGTATCGGCCGCGAAGGGCCGCGGGTCCGTACACGCGAGCGCTGCGATCCCGACTACGAAGATTGCTACGAAGACCGCTATGTCGAGGAGCGTGTCGTTCGTCGTGGGTGCACGGAGGGCCGAGCGCTCGACAAGGCCGAACGGATGGGTGTCCGGCGGGCACGCATCGTCTCGGCGGGCCGCCGTACCATCGAGGTTCGCGGCCGGTCGCGCGACGGCGACCGCGTCTACCTGACGTTTGGCCGCGAGCGTGGCTGCCCCGTCTACTGACGCAACTCAGTGCGAGGAGATGATTTCGGCGTAGGTGCCGAGATCGGCGTTGCCGCCGGACAGCACCACGGCGACGCATTTTCCGGCGAGATCGATCTCGCCGGAACTCAGCGCAGCGAAAGCTACCGCTCCACCCGGTTCCACTACCAGCTTCAGGTAGCGCGCGGCATCGCGCATCGCCGCGGCGGTCGACCGATCGGAGACCGCGATACCTCCGGCCAGCGTCCTGCGGTTGATCTCGAAGGTGAGCGCACCCGGTTCGGGCGTCAGGATGGCGTCGCAGATCGAGCGGTGGCCCGTTTCGTTGGAGACGCGGGCGCCACTCGCCAACGAACGGCGGGTGTCGTCGAAATGCTCGGGCTCGGCGACCCACACCTCTGTATCCGGCGAGCCGGCCTTCACGGCCAGTGAAATGCCGCTGGAAAGACCGCCGCCGCCACAAGGAATGATCACTGCGTCTAGATGCACGCCGAGGCTTTGCGCTTCGGCGACAAGCTCGAGGCCGATGGTGCCCTGGCCGGCAATGATGGCGGGATCGTCGAAGGGCGGCACCAGCACCATGCCGCGTTCCTGATAGGGCCTCACGACTGTCGCGCGGTCTTCGCCGAAGCGGTCGTAGGAAACGACTTCGGCGCCCATTTGGCGAACATTCTCCACCTTGATCGCCGGCGCATCGGACGGCATAGCGATGACTGCCTTGACGCCGAATATCGCGGCGGAGGCGGCGACACCCTGCGCATGATTGCCGGACGAGTAGGCCACGACGCCACGGCTGCGATCTTCGGTGGGGATGGACGAAATCTTGTTGTAGGCGCCGCGGAACTTGAACGAACCGGTACGCTGCAGGATCTCCGGCTTGAACAGTATGCGGCCGCCGAATTTTTCGTTGAGCGCGGCCAACTCGACCAGTTTCGTGTCGACGATCAGGCCTCGCAACCGCGCGGCGGCGGCGCGGACGTCATCAATTCTGGGAAGCGTCAGGTTGGCGTTAAGCATGGCGAGACCTCGTAAAAGCTGTTCGCTTTCTGGTTAGGCGCGCCTGCCTGCCGCGAGCAAGCGCTATTTTGTTTCAGGGACAAAGATCGAGATGCGGTCGGACGGAATTGACGCCCCCGTATCGAGCGCATAGTTTAGAACAATTCTAAACTGGATTTCGACCATGCTTTCTCGCTTTTTTCGGCGGCCGCCGCGCTTTCGATTCGCTCTCCGAGCAGGAAATTCTCGCCCTGGCTATTTCATCCGAAGAGGATGACGGCCGCATCTACCGTGCCTATGCCGAAGGACTGCGCGAGGATTTCCCGCAATCCGCCAAGGTCTTCGACGGCATGGCGGACGAGGAGGACGGGCACCGCGCAGCGCTGATCGAACTGCACAGGAAGCGTTTCGGCGAGCGCATCCCGCTGATCCGTCGCGAGCACGTGCGGGGCTACTACGACCGCAAGCCGGACTGGCTGGTCAAGCCGCTCGGCATCGACCACGTGCGCAGCCAGGCCGAAGACATGGAGAGGCAGGCGCAGCGCTTTTACGAGGAAGCCGCCAAGCAAACCAGCGATGCCTCAACGCGTAAGCTGCTCGGCGACCTCGCCGCCGCCGAGCAATCGCACGAATCGCTCGCTCACCGGCTGGAGCAGAAATATGTGCCGGAAAGTGTACGGCAACGGGAACGGCAGGGCGAGCGGCGGCAATTCATACTGACCTATGTACAACCGGGGCTGGCCGGGCTGATGGACGGGTCGGTGTCGACGCTGGCGCCGATCTTCGCAGCGGCGTTCGCCACGCACGATACCTGGCAGACCTTTCTTGTCGGCCTTGCCGCCTCAATCGGCGCAGGCATCTCGATGGGCTTTACCGAAGTCGCTTCCGATGACGGCAAGCTCTCCGGGCGCGGATCGCCGATCAAACGTGGTCTCGCCACCGGCATCATGACCGCGGTGGGAGGGCTTGGCCACGCCTTGCCTTACCTTATCCCGCATTTCTGGACGGCGACGAGCCTCGCCGCGGCCATCGTCTTCGTCGAATTGTGGGCGATCGCGTGGATCCAGAACCGCTACATGGAAACGCCGTTCTGGCGGGCAGCCTTCCAGGTGGTGCTCGGCGGCGCGCTGGTGTTCGGCGCCGGTGTGCTGATAGGCAATGCCTGAGGCCTCGGTTCCGCGGCGATTTGTCAGCAGTGATCGCCTGGACCAGCGGCTGGGATTTGCAGCCTCGAGAGCCCGCCGATAGACTTCCACCCAATCATCATTCTCTCCGGGCAAGGACCACCTCCTATGGACAAGGGCAAGATCTTCCGCAACCTCCACGCCTCAACTTTCGTCATTCCCAATCCGTGGGACATCGGCACCGCCAGGCTGCTGGAATCGACCGGCTTCAAGGCGCTCGCCACAACCAGCGCCGGTTATGCGTTCTCGCGCGGCCTGCCGGATGGCGGCGTCGGCTTCGAGGCGATGATCCATCACTGCCGCGAAATGGCCGGCGCTGTCGGCGTTCCGGTCTCGGCCGATCTCGAAAAAGGCAAGGGCGACAGCCCGGAAAGCGCGGCCGAGACGATCTTCGCTGCCGAGGCCGCCGGCCTTTCCGGCTGCTCGATCGAGGACCATACCGGCGATCCCGAAAATCCGATTTACGAATTCCAGCATGCGGTCGAGCGCGTCGCTGCGGCGGTCGAAGCCGCCCGCGCCCTGAAGCGCGATTTCGTCTTTACCGCGCGCGCCGAAAACTTCCTGTGGAACCGGCCCGATCTCGACGACACCATCAAGCGGCTGCAGGCTTTCGAAAAAGCCGGCGCCGACGTGCTCTACGCGCCGGGACTCGGCGACATCGAAACGGTCCGCGCGGTTTGCTCGGCGGTCTCGAAACCCGTCAACGTCCTGGTCGTGCCGGGTTTCACGGTGGCAAACCTTGCCGAGGCAGGCGCCAAGCGCATTTCGCTCGGCTCCAAGCTCACCACCTACGCCTTCGGCATGCTACAGAAGGCGTCGCGCGAAATGCAGGAGGAAGGAACCTTCGACTTTGCCCGCGACGGCATGCCCTTCGCCAAGCTGCAAGGCATGTTCACGAAATTCTGACGCGTCGCGATTTGTTTGAACGAAAACGCCGCGGCGACGTTTCCGTAGGGCGACAGCGTTCGGCCGCACGAGCAGCGGATCCGCGCGGCCGGCAAGGCGGCGCAGGCGCTTGTCAAAAGCTGCCGCGCCGCTTTTCGCTTGACAATTTGAGGTTGCCCTTGTGCATTCGCGCACGAACCGAAGGCTGCCGGAATGGATCCGCTTACCGTCATCGACATGCACACCGGCGGCGAGCCGGTCAGGATCGTCACCGGCGGCTACCCCCCGATCCCGAAAGGCACCATCCTCCAGAAGCGAGCCTGGGTGCGCGACAATCTCGATCACCTGCGCAAGATCCTGATATTCGAACCGCGCGGCCATTACGACATGTATGGCGCGCTGCTCGTGGAGCCGGACCTGCCGGGCGCCGATCTCGCCGTGCTGTTCATGCACAATGAAGGCTATTCGACCATGTGCGGCCACGCGGTCATTGCACTCGGCCGTTATGCCGTCGATCAAGGTCTGGTCGCCGCGAAGGAGCCGGTGACGACGGTCAACATCGAATGCCCGTGCGGCATGGTCGTCGCCTCGGTCGAGGTGAAGGACGGCAAGGCTGGTGCGGTATCGTTCGAAAGCGTGCCGACGTTCCTTTTCGCCCGCAACGAAGAAATAAACCTGTCGGGATATGGTCCTATCGCTTTCGATATCGCTTATGGCGGCGCCTTCTATGCGCTGGCCGACTGCCGCCAGTTCCGCCTCGAGTTCGGCCGCGACCGGGTTCGCGACTTTGTCGACGCGGCGACCGCGCTTACCGAAAGGCTCAAGGTGGAATTTCCGCTATCCCACCCCAATTCCGTCGATCTCGCTTTTCTCTACGGCACCATCCTGACCGACGGCGGCGACGGTGCGGGCGGTGTCGCCACCAAAAATGTCTGCGTCTTCGCCGACGCGGAGGTCGACCGCTCGCCGACCGGCTCCGGCGTCACCGCCCGGCTGGCTGTCATGCACGCCAAGGGCCTAGTCGCCGCAGGCGAGACACGGATTTTCGAAAGCATTGCCGGTTCGCAGTTCACCGGGGAAGTGGCGCGACAGACCACCCTCGCGGACGGCAGACCGGCCATACTTGCCCGCGTCGGCGGCCGCGCCTTCTATTCCGGCAAGGCGGAATTTGCCCTCGAGGACGATGATGTGTTGGGGAAAGGGTTCCTGCTCCGATGAAACGGATGTCTGGCCTGACGGCGATACTGGCGTTCACCCTTGCTTCCGCGGGCACGTCCGCAAAGGAGTTGAGCGGGGCTCAGCTTGAGGCTGTTCGAAGCGAAATCCAGGCTTGCTGGAATATCCCGATACTCAAGGACAACGATTATGAATCGGTCGTCGTCGAGGTGAACCTCAATCGCGACGGATCGCTGGCGAGGGACCCTGTGGTGACCAACTCATCGAAAAACAAGAATTTCAAGGTTCTGGCCGCCAGCGCTGTTCGATCGGTCGTGCGCTGCGCGCCGTTCAAAAGTGTCGCCAGTCTTTCTGAAAGTTACGAGGAATGGCGCAAGATCACGATCAGTTTCGACCCTAGAGAATTGACGCGCTGAACCAACTGGACCGCTAGGCACCTTCGCGTTGGCGCCTTCCGCAACCAGGCGGAATATGGCAATGGTTCCGCCCGTTTCGAAAGGCTCGATGCATGACTCTTGCCGGTTTCATTACTTATAGCGGCGCGCTGGCGCTGGCCGCAGCCATTCCCGGGCCGGGCGTAACCGCGCTGGTCGCACGCGCGCTCGGCTCCGGCTTCCGCTCGTCGCTGTTCATGGCGCTGGGGCTCGTCCTCGGCGACCTGACATATCTCACCGCCGTCGTGCTCGGCCTGGCGTTCGTCGCACAGACCTTCGGAACGGTGTTCCTCGTCATCAAATGGCTGGGCGTCGCCTATCTCGTCTGGCTCGCCTGGAGCTTCTGGACCTCCGGCATCAGTGCCGAAAAGGTCGAGGCGCGCAAAGGCAAGGGCGGCGCGATTTCCAGCTTCCTCGCCGGCCTCACCGTGACGCTCGGCAACCCGAAGACGATGATCTTCTATCTGGCGCTGACCCCGACGCTGGTCGACCTGCCCACGATCACAGCGATCGACTTCGGCATTCTGGTGCTGTGCACGATCGCCGTGCTGCTCATCGTGCTGGTGCCCTATCTGGCGCTCGCCGCCAAAGCACGCTGGTTCCTTCAGACACCACGCGCGCTGAAGGCGCTGAACCGCACCGCCGCCGTCTTCATGATGGGAGCCGCGGCGGCAATCGCGGCCAGGCAGTAGCGGCTTTCGGGAATCCGTTTCCGCAAATCGTGGATTCCGGAAACGACTTTCCCAACCTGCCGGGTTGGCGGGAGAAAACCTGCTCGCATTTCTCACCCGCCTGCCTATCTTAGGCGCTCGGGAGTCGAAGGGAGCGAGATCATGAACAAGCCGGTCACCACCAGCCACGCGCCGGGTCGCGGGCGCATCTACAATTCGATCACCGAAACGATCGGCGACACGCCGCTGGTGCGGCTCGACAAGTTTGCCAGGGAAAAGGGCATCGTCGCCAACCTTCTCGCCAAGCTCGAATTCTTCAATCCGATTGCCTCGGTCAAGGACCGCATCGGCGTCGCCATGATCGAGGCGCTGGAGGCCTCCGGCAAGATCAAGCCGGGCAAGACCACGCTGGTCGAGCCGACCTCCGGCAACACCGGCATCGCGCTCGCCTTCGCCGCCGCCGCCAAGGGCTACAAGCTGATCCTGACCATGCCGGAGACGATGTCGACCGAGCGCCGCAAGATGCTGGTCCTGCTCGGCGCCGAACTGGTGCTGACAGAAGGCGCCAAGGGCATGAAGGGCGCCATCGCCAAGGCTGAGGAACTGGTGGCGACGCTGCCCGACGCGGTCATCCCGCAGCAGTTCGAGAATCCGGCAAATCCGGAGATCCACCGCCGCACCACGGCAGAGGAAATCTGGAACGACACCCAGGGCAAAGTCGATATCCTCATCTCCGGCATCGGCACCGGCGGCACTATCACCGGCGCCGGCCAAGTGCTGAAGAGCCGCAATCCGGATATCCGGATCGTCGCTGTCGAGCCGGAAGCCTCGCCGGTGCTGTCCGGCGGCCAGCCCGGCCCGCACAAGATCCAGGGCATCGGCGCCGGCTTCGCCCCGGCGATCCTCGACACGTCGATCTATGACGAGATCATCACCGTCTCCAACGACAATTCCTTCGCCAATGCGCGCCTCGTCGCACGGCTGGAAGGCGTGCCGGTCGGCATCTCCTCGGGCGCCGCGCTGCACGCGGCGACCGTCGTCGGCTCGCGTCCGGAAAACGCCGACAAGAATCTCGTCGTCATCATCCCCTCATTCGCCGAGCGTTATCTCTCGACGGCGCTGTTCGAGGGGCTGGGAGGATAGGCGGCGGCGAGTGCGGCCCGTCTCTGTTTGAGGAACCGCCGCACGGCTTCGTCACGTTCGAGGCCAATCGCCCGCTGGTACGCCGCATCGGCTTCCACGGCCTTGCCCAGTAGCGCCAGCAAGCCGGCGCGCGCGGCCCAATAGGGCTGATAGTCGGCAAGGCGCGCATCGCCGGCGATGGCGTCGAGTTCACGCATCCCGGCCTCGGCGCCGCTGGCTTCGGCTACTGCAACCGCCCGGTTGATCGCCACGACCGGTGAACCGGAGATCATTGACAGTGCCTGGTAGAGCGATGCGATCGCCTCCCAGTCCGTCTTTCCCGAGAGCCGCCGCGCCACATGCGCCGACTGCACTGCTGCTTCCAGCTGGTAGCGGCCGATGCCATCGAGCGTATTTGCCTTGTGCAGCAATGCCTCTGCTTCGCCGATCAGCGTCGCATCCCAGAGGCTGGTGTCCTGCTCGGCCAACGGAACGTAATCTCCGGCCAAGTCGCGCCGTGCCGCGCGCCGCGCTTCGGCAAACAGCATCAGCCCCAGCAGGCCCAGCGCTTCCGGTTCATCCGGCATCAGCGACGCCACCAGGCGGCCGAGCCAGATGCCCTCGCCGGCGAGATTGCGCCGCCGCGTTTCGGTTCCCGCCGGATCGGTCCAGCCTTCGGCGAATGCCGCATAGATTGCCTCCAGCACAGCACCCAGCCGCTCGCCGAGATCGGTTCGCTCCGGTATGCGGAACGGGACGCCCGCTTCGCGAAGGCGGTTCTTCGCGCGCACAAGCCGCTGGCCCATCGTCGCGGGTGAGACGAGGAATGCCGAGGCTATGGTTGCGGCGTCGAAACCAAGGATGGTCTGCAGGATGAGCGGTGCCCGCACCCCAGCGTCGATAGCCGGGTGGGCGCAGGCAAACATCAGGCTGAGCCGCTCGTCGGGGAGCGCCTCGTTGTCCGCCGCGGCCGCCGCCACTTCTTCCGCCATCAGCCTGAGCTGCGGCGCTGCCGCCATGCTGGTTCGCCGCCGCCTTATCGCGTCAACGCCGCGCCTCCGTGCCGCAGTCAACAGCCATGCTTCGGGATGTTCCGGAACGCCGGTCCTCGGCCAGGCGGAGAGTGCTGCCGCAAATGCCTCGGACAGCGCGTCCTCGGCGCCGGCGACGTCGCGTGTGCGGGCCGCCAGGAACGCGATGAGCTTGCCGTAGCTCTGGCGGGCGGCAGTCTCCGCTGCCGCCCGTGCCAAGTCGTCCGGAGGCTTCATGCCTGTTACATTTCGAGCGGCCAGATCGGCCGCACTTCCATCGTGCCGGTGCTAGCGCCCGGGCAGCGCGCAGCCCAGGCGATCGCGGCATCGATGTCCGGCACGTCGATCAGATAATAACCGCCGAGCTGCTCCTTGGTGTCGGCATAAGGCCCGTCGAGCACGTTGGTCTTGCCATCGGACACCCGGACCGACGTGGCGGCTTGCGTCGGCTTCAGCCTCTCACCGCCGACCCAGACGCCGGCCTTCTTCATCGCTTGCGTGTAGGCCGCATAACCCGCCGACATCTGGGTTATCGCTTCTTTCGGCATCGGCGTCGTCGTGGTTTCGGTGCCATAGATCAAAAGCATGTACTGCATCCTCTTCTCCTGGGGCTTGAGGGCCGCGTCGTTGCGAGCCGGACGAATGTCGCGCGAACCTGCCGGATTTCGACAACCTGGAAAAAAATCTTCGCAGCCTCGTCGGCCATCGGCAAGAGCAACCGCCGGTCAATCGGGCACAGCCCTATTCCGTCTGGGATTTCGCCGAGCCGAACCGGCGCCCGGTTTGCAGTGGTGGCGGGTCCGTCGCGGCGGTCGGAGAGAAATCCGGCGAACCTACGATGCCGCACGTTTGCGACAAGCAATCGTTAACCGGCTTCAGCCAGCCGCGATAACGAACCACGCGCCCGACAAGCGGCACGGTTATCGCGACGTCGAAGTTGAACCGTCCGTCGCCATCGACGAATTCGACGGTCTCGCTTTTCGGCATAAGCCATAGCGGCATCGGCACACCGAGCGCTGTCCACTTTTCGACAGGCCAATGAACTTTGCCGTTCTCCGCCCTCAGCCGCAGCGCGAAGCTGAACGGCCCGAACCGCTCCCTCAGCATTCCCGGTGCATCGTCATGCCGAAGCGACAGATGCGAGACAAAGCTACGATCGCCAAAACGTCGTATCCATTGCTCGCCTTTCGCCGTCTTTTGTTTGGTCACCTCGACCGTCACGGCGCTGGTTGCCGGCGGAAAGCCGAACAGGCTGCCCACCAGACGCGAGGCCAAGCCTTGTCCGCGCTCCACCGAAGCATCGCCGGCGAAATTGTCGATGTCGTGAATTTCGGCGAGCCGCTTCCACGCAGCGGGCAAGTGGGAAAAATCTTCCGCCAACCCGCGCTCCATCAATGGCGGTACCATCTTCTCTTGTTGTTCGCAGCGGATCGCGAAGGGCGCGAGGGCGGCTTCGATCTCGGCCAGGCCAAGCACGCCGATGGCCGGTGTGGCTCCCGGAACGATCCCGGATTTGCCGCTCAGCAGCCTCTTCACCAGCAGGAAGGCCGGTGTCGGTGGGATTTCCGGGCCGTCGCCAGCTTCGGCGATGATGGTCCACGAGCGCTCCACGGCGCGCCCGTCTCGGTCGCGGCCGGCGGCGCACACCAGCATGCCGCCGCGATCGGAGCCGACAGGCTCCAGCCTGTCGGCTATCCATTTCAGGATGCCTGCCAGCCCGCCGATCGACCGCACGAAACCGAGCCGGACCGGCCAAGACAACAGCCATAGCCCGACATGCATGATTTTCATTTCCAGCCCGGCCTGAAACTGCGCAGAACGCACTCGATGGCGCTCCGGAAAAAGCAAATGATCCGGCGCACCGATCGAGCTAGCCAGACGGGCACTTAACGGGGCCGCGCCATCGACCGTTAGTGTCAATCGCCCGATGCGACCCCATGCGGGTTCGCTGGTCCACCGCCCGCCGCGCCAGACCGCTAGCGGCCTGCCGACCTGAGCGACGATGGCGCGCACCACCGACAGCCCGCGCGGCGCCCGGTTCCCGGGCAAGATCGCCGAACCCACGCTGCTTACCGAGACGAGCGGCTTCACCAGTTCATCGAGCGCTGCGGAAGAGATAGCCGGGACGCTGCTGGCGCCGGACAGTACCGACACGCCGGCCGCGCGCGCTGCTGCGTCGAGTTCTGCAATGCCGGCAACGAAAGCCGCATCGTCGGCGAGATCGACATAATGCGCGCCAATGGCGAGGGCTACCTCGGCAACGCGATAGCGGCCTGTACCATAGTTCTGGAACGGTCCCGCGGCGTCGACGACGATCACGGGTCCAAGCCGCGCCAGCGCTTCGTCCAGGCCATTGTCCCGGTCGAGTTGCACTGGCGTGCCGCCGAATTTTTGGCAATGCGCTTCCGCACTTTTCAGCGAGCGCCCGGCGACCAGAACCTCGGCATCGCTCTCGCGGGTGAGCCGGCGCGCCAGCCTGCCGCCGAAGACGCCGTAGCCGCCGAGGATGAG
Source organism: uncultured Alphaproteobacteria bacterium (assembly GCA_963763895.1). GTDB lineage: Bacteria > Pseudomonadota > Alphaproteobacteria > Rhizobiales > Rhizobiaceae > Neomesorhizobium. Next base: position 510,724 of record CAVXQC010000008.1, read on the forward strand.
GACGCGCTCAGCCAATGATGCGCTCCCGCAATTCGCGCGAGGGGATCTCGCAACTTTCCTTGCGGCCGAACAGTGCGTAGCGGTTGTCGGCGATGCGGCCGTAGAGCCAGTCGCGAACGCGGCGGGGCAGGAGGTTGACGATCCGCGCCGCCCGCCACGGCCAGCCGAGCGCGTCGCACACGGCGACGACACTATCCATGCGCGTCGAGGCAACGCCATCGATGATGACGAGATTGGTCTCGTAAAAATCCGTCCGCAGCCCGTGGCGGCGATAGAGCGCCTCGCCGAGCGGCGACTGCGCTGTCGCGAAGCGGAAGCGCTTTTCGCCGTCGAACCGGACGACCAGGCGCGCGAAGCCGGAGCAGAGCACGCAGACGCCGTCGAACACGATCAGCGGGCGACTGCCGTCGAAGCCTTGTAGGGGGTTTTTGTCGTCGGGGCCGCCGGTGCTGTTGCCGCCCGCATTGCTGTCTCGGCTGCTCATTTTGCGGTCGAGACTAGCGGCGCGGCTGCCGCTGACCAAGCTGCGATGTTGTCACAGGATATTGTGGCCGGCAGGGCCGGTTCCGAAAGCCTTGCGGCTAGCGTTGTTGCCGGCGCCGCCGGGTCCGCGTGGGTGCAAATCCGTCTGTGCTTGCGTCAGTGAAAGGTGGCGGGCGTTTCGAACGACCCCCTGTGGCGACGCGCGTAAGCCGGACCCGGGCCGCGCATGTAGTGCCGCTCCGGACGATAGGTCGGCGCGATGAATTCGCGAATCGCCGACGCGTAGTGTGTGATCTGATTCCAGAATGCCATTTTACCAATCCCTGTCCCTTCGGATGTCCCTTCCGAATTTGGACGACAACATAGCGGCAAGGAGTGAATACTCAGTGAACGCGATGTTAATCTTTACCCAAAAGTCCTTGAAACCATGGCTGAAATCGGGTCGATTCGCGGTCTTTCCGTGCAAGACTTCAGCATTCTTTTGACTGTTGCTTTTTCGACACACCGGAGATGTCTTCAGATCTCTCGCCGGCTATGAGCTTTTCCGGAACTGCCCTCGCGTTGCGACGTTGGGAGGGCAAGGCGGAGCTACACGCCGACCACGGGAGCAATAGGGCTGCCGCACATCATCAGGAAAGGACGAGAAACATGGGCTTCTTTTCGAAGGACATCAAATCTCTGGACGATCTCTTCGTGCACACCCTTCGTGACATCTACTATGCCGAGAAGGAGATCAAGAAGGCACTTCCCGGCATGATCGACAAGGCGACCAATCCGCAGTTGAGGCAAGGTCTCGAGACGCATCTCAAGGAGACCGAGGGCCACATCGCACGTGTCGAGGAGGTATTCGAGATGCACGGCGTCAAAGCCAAGGCAGTCAACTGCCCGGCGATCGACGGCATCATCGAGGAGGCCAACGACGTCGCCGGCGAGGTCGACGACATGCAGGTACTCGACACCGCGCTCATTGCTGCCGCGCAGGCGGTTGAGCACTACGAGATCACCCGCTACGGCACGCTGATCGAGTGGGCCAAGCAGCTCGGCCGCGACGACTGTGCTTCAATTCTCAAGAAGAACCTCGACGAGGAAAAGGCCGCCGACAAAAAGCTGACCACGCTCGCCGAGAGCAAGGTCAACCTCCAGGCCGCCGAATAATCGTCGGGACGTGCCGGGGAGAACCCGCGCTTCGGCGCGGGTTTTTCGCGTCAGCGGTCAAGCAGCCGGGAGGAAAGCCTTGGCAAAGGCCTGCTTGCCCTTCGGCGAGAAGATCACCGCCCGGCTCTCCGGATCGCGGCGCGCCCATTTCTCGGCAAGTATCTTGTCGTAGATCGCCGCTCCCAAAGTGCCGGCAAGATGCGAACGCCTCACGCTCCAGTCGAGGCAGGCCCGGCAAACCGGCCGCCGGCCGGTCGTCAGCCCGTCGGGATCGATGCCCACCGCTTCGAAATATCCCGGTCCGGCCTCGCCGAGATCGATCCTGTCGCCGTTCCGGGCAAGGATGCCGCGCGTCAGAAAACCGTCGAACATGGCTACAGCATGATCTCCGGCAAGGTGATCGTAGCAGATACGCGCTTCCCGCATCGTGGCATCGCGCGGCCCAGGCCGCGTCCGTTTCGGGCCGACCGAGGCGGCGACGCCCATGATCGATTCCAGCATGCCGGCGATCTGCGGGCTGGCGAGGCCATAATAACGGTGGCGGCCTTGCGCGGCGAGCGTCAGCAAGCCGCCCTCCATCAGCTTGGCAAGGTGAGAACTCGCCGTCTGCACGGTCACGCCGGCTTCCAGCGCCAGTTCGCTGGCCGTCAGCGCACTTCCGGCCATCAGCGCCGTCAGCATGTTGGCGCGGGCAGGATCGCCGACCAGATTGGCAATCCTTGCAATGTCGGGTCCGTCCTTCACAGTTCGATCCTCATCGAAGCATTCTCGCCAGATAATCACTATTCTGGAGACAGATCAAGAAGACGACGGCGCCCCTCCTGACAAACACCTTTAGCGCGTTCGCCTCCCCGACGTTTCGACCCCGCTCGAACTATCCAAACCCTGATCAAGGAGACAGCCATGACCATCACCTGCTTCATCCGCTACCAGATCGATCCGCTCAAGAAGGCCGAGTTCGAGCAGTATGCCCGTACCTGGGGCCAGGCGATCCCACGATGCGGCGCCGACCTGATCGGCTATTTTTCGCCGCATGAAGGTTCGGCGACCACTGCTTACGGCGTCTACAACATCGAAAGCCTGGCCGCTTACGAGGCCTACCGCGAACGGCTGAAGACCGATCCGCTCGGTCAGGAGAACTATGCGTTCTCGGAGCGTGAGAGATTCATCCTGAAGGAGGACCGCATCTTCCTGAAGCTCGCGTCCGGCCCGCACGCGCCACAGAGCGGTTCATGAAGGCTGAGGACCGAAACCAGTTGCTGTCTTTGGCCGAAATGCCCTTGGATTTACTGCCTGACAGCCAGGGTTTCAGGCAGGCCGATCATCGCCGGCAGATCGCGCATGTCGTCGAACAGAATGCCGCCGCCGGCGGCCAGACCGTGGCGGTCGGAATACGGATCGCCATGATAGGCGAAGACCCGCATGCCGGCGGCAACCGCGGCGTGGACGCCCGGTACGCTGTCCTCGATGACGATGCAGGCGGAGGGTGCAAAGCCCATGGTACTGGCGGCATGGAGGAAGAGGTCGGGGAACGGCTTGCTGCGTCCCACCATGGAGGCGCTGAACATCGCATGTTCGAAATAGTGCAGGAGGCCGGTGGCGCCGAGCGTCAGTTGCATCTTGGTAAGGCGCGCCGATGTCGCGACGCAATACGGGATGCCTGCCGCCCTGACTGCCTCGATGACGCCGCGCACATGAGGTATTTCCTCGACTCCCTGCGCGAAAAGATCGGGCAGGCCGAGGTTCCAGCGCTCGACGAAATCAGCGCCGAGTTCAACGCCCGCGGCGCTGACCTCATCATAGACCGAAGCCATGCTGCGTCCGGAAAAATTACGACGGCACATTTCGAACGTGGCCGGATAGCCGGCTTCGGTCAGCCAGCCGGCCAGGCGCCGGTTGGCGAGATTTTCGGTGTCGACCAGGATGCCATCGCAATCGAAGATAACAAGCTGCGGCAGCGCCATCAGGCGGTCCCGGTTGAGCCGAAGCCGCTGGTTCCACGCGTCGTCCCACCGGCCAGACTGCGTTCCTCGACGGCCAGCCGGCTGACCGCCGCAAAAACGATCTGCGCTATGCGCATGCCGCGGGTGACGGAGAAATCCTCATCGCCAAGGTTGACCAGCAGCACCTTAACCTCGCCGCGATAATCGCTGTCGACGGTGCCCGGCGTGTTGAGGCAGGTGATGCCATGCTTGAAGGCAAGCCCAGAGCGCGGCCGTATCTGGCCTTCAAAGCCCTCCGGGATTTCCAGGACCAACCCGGTCGGCACCAGTGCACGCTTGCCGGGCAAAATCAGGATAGGCCGGTCGTCGGCGACGGCGGCTCGCAGATCCATGCCGGCCGCGCCAGCCGTTTCGTAGGCCGGCAGCGGCAAACCTTCGCCGTGCGGCAGACGAACAAAGCCGACGGCCGGTTCGGAAACGGGCGGGGTGTAGGACGGAGCGAGTCGCATGGCGACGATCCTATCGAGGCTGCGGCCAGCCCGGTCAACTGGGGGCCGGCCCTTTCAACGGGATTCTTTCAGCATGGTTCCACCGGATCGTCGTGCTCCTCCGGGTGACAGGCCAAGGCGCGTATCAAAAAAATCGCAGGCCTCGGGCAGCTCTTCAGCCGGCCAGTCGGCAAGCTTTACCGGCGTGAATTTCCCTTGGATCGGGCTTTTCCTCCTCGTCCAGACCTTCCGACACGACGGCTTTCCCGGAGAGGAAGTCGATGTCGCAGCCGCCGATTTCCGTCTCCACATCCAGCTCTCCGTCCGGTTTGCGGACCTCGTTGGACCACTCCCAGCTCTTGGCGTAGCCGCCGACCAGAAGTTCACCATCGCGATGAACGATCGTCAGGCTCTCGCCCCCACGATTGACGGGCGCCCCAGCCATAGAAAGAAGTTACGACGAGCGACCCGTTGTCGTTTTTTCGAGCGACAGGACCCAGGGTGTTCGTTCGGGATCGATGAGGTTCTTCTTGAGAAAGGCCGGCTTGCTCGACAGGTCGAGCTTGCCATCACCAGTGCCCAGATAGAGATAAAGGTCGACGCTCTCGCCTTCGCTCAGCCCGTAGCGCTCCTTCGTCAATGGATCGAAGTCGGTGCGTCCAGGCCCGACCAGCACCAGCACGGCCCGATCTGTCTTGCCGTCCTTGTCTATGTCGAGCGTGGTTTCGTAGAGAGCTTCGAGCTTGGGCGCCGTCTCAGCGAGCGCACAGACCGGAACCATCGCGAGGACGGCGACCCAGAGCAAGACCGCATGGCGAACCGAAGTTTTCGTGAGAAGTTGCCCCTCTAGACGTCCCGCAGAATAGCACCGGACGGGCAAAGGTAAAACCAGCGGTGGCAGGTCTCACCGCAGTTCCACCGGCACAACCGTCGTCTCCTTGATCTCCTCCATGACGAAGGAGGCGGAGACATCCGACAGCGGCACCTTGGCGATGAGACGCTGATAGAGCCGGTCGTAGGCTTTCACGTCGGCGACCCGCGCCCGAAGCACGTAGTCCAGATCTCCCGACATGCGGTAAACGCCGGTGATTTCCGAAAACGAGGTGACCGCGGCGCGGAATTTTGCCAGCCAGTCCGGGTCGTGGTTGGAGGTGCGGATGATGATGAAGACAGAAAGCCCGAGGCCGAGCTTCTCGGCATCGACCAGCGCCACCCGACCGATGATGACGCCGTCCTCTTCCAGGATCTTCATCCGGCGCCAGCAGGCGTTGCGCGAAAGGCCGACCCGCTCGGACAACTGGTCGACCGACAACGTGCCGTCGCGTTGCAGTTCGGCCAGGATTCTTCGGTCGAGTGTATCGATTTCATGGCTCATGTGGGATGAATGTCCCAGTACAGCGTCTAAAGCAAGGACAGATTGGGACCAATGAACCGCTCTTTCGAGCCAGAATGCCAACGCTTGGACGACAAGGTCCGGGAGAATCATCCGAGGAGCAAACTTTCCATGGCCCCGCGCATCGCGAAATTCTTCACCGATCATCCGGCTTCGGTCGACGAGACCTATTTCGGCCACATGGCCTTCGCGGCCTGGTTTTCGTCGCGGCTGATGATGGCGGCCGGCGCGGCGCTCGTTCACGCTTTCTTGCCGTTTCTGTTCGAAACTACGGCCAGCAGGATCATCCGCGAACTCTACGAGCGGACGCACAACAGAGGTAGATAGGGCCTATGTGCCGGTGGGCGGCGTATCTCGGACAGGACGTCTTCCTCGAAGACATCGTCACGGCGCCCTGCCATTCGCTGATCGCCCAAAGCCACCACGCGCTTGAAGCAAAGTCGCCGACCAACGGCGACGGTTTCGGTGTGGCCTGGTATGGCAACCGGCCCGAGCCGGGCCTCTACCGCGACATCCTGCCGGCATGGTCGGACCCTAATCTGAAAAGTCTCTGCCGGCAGATCAAATCCGGCCTTTTCCTGGCGCATGTGCGGGCCTCGACCGGCGGCGCAACCAGCCGCGCCAACTGCCATCCTTTCGTGTCCGGTCGCTGGGCCTTCATGCACAACGGCCAGATCGGCGGCTTCGAGAAAATCCGGCGCACGCTCGAAAACTCGATCGGCGATACGTTTTATGACGAACGGCAAGGCACCACCGATTCCGAACTCTTCTTTCTGCTGATGCTCGAGGAAGGTCTCGCCTGCGATCCTTACGGCGCGGCGTCCCGCGTCACCGCGCGGGTGATCGACGCCTCCGAGCGCGCCGGCATCGAACCGGCGCTCAGGCTGACCGCCGCCTTTACTGACGGCGAAACACTCTACGGCGTCCGCTACGCCAGCGACGCCTTTGCGCCGACACTCTATACGGCGGAATTCTGCGGCTCGGCCGGCCGCTGCCTGGTTTCCGAACCGCTCGATCGCGAGGGCGCTGCATGGCAACCCGTGCCGCCCGGCAGCTTCGTCGCGATGACCAGGGACGCGGTGACGATCCGGCCGTTCGCGCCAGCAGCAGCGCAGCTTGCGCTGGTCGGCTGAAAACGGTCTCGTACAAAAGGGACGACGAAGAGCCTGTACCGAACGCATTTGTCACACTACATTTTCAACCAGGACCGGCGTCAAAAACGACTGGCTCGACTGCGGTGCTCCTGCAGTTTGAACCTGGATGCGAAAGGAAACCGTGGATATGGCCAACCCAAAATTCCGGACGCGGCGCCGGCTAGGTCGCACCTCCGCTTTTCCGCCATTGCCGGTGCGGCGCTTCTCGCAATCTGCGCCGGCCCGGCTCTCGCCGCCGACTGCAAGGCTTATGCCGGGCCAGGTGTCGACTGGCAGGAGTGCGACAAGAACGGTCTGATGCTGGGCGGCAGCGATTTCAGCGGCGCCAACCTCTCCGGCACGGATTTCAGCGCGACGGATCTGCGGGGCTCCAACCTCGAGGGCGCCAACCTGGAAAAGGCAGTACTGCTGCGTTCTTCGCTCGCCAAAGCGAAGGCGAGCAAGGCCAATTTCGCCAGGATCGAGGCTTACCGGACAAGCTTCGCCGGCATCACGGCCGACGGCGCTTCGTTTGCCAGCGCCGAACTGCAGCGCGCCGATTTCAGCGGTGCGCAACTGACCGGCGCCGATTTCGAAAAGGCCGAACTCGGGCGCGCCAACTTCGCCGACGCCGTCATTACTGGCAGCAGGTTCCCGCTCGCCAATCTGTCGCGGGCCGACCTCAGCCGCGCCAGCTTCGAGGGGCCGATCGATTTCACCGGCGCATTCCTGTTCCTGACCAGGATCGAGGGGCTGGATCTCAGCGCCGCAACCGGCCTCGAGCAATGGCAGATCGACCTCGCGTGCGGGGATGGCGGGACCAAGCTGCCGGCCGGTTGACCACCCCGGCCGCATGGCCTTGCAAGTTCGACTAGCCTCACGGGATTTCATAACCCTCATGGCGCTGCCGAGGGCGGCTCCTGACAACTGCCGACCGGGTCATCGTGTATAAATCCCGTACCTGCGTGATTCGAATTTGGGAGACCCGATGGCGGACAGTTCGACGCTAGCGGCGCCGGCACTGAAGGAAATCTTCGACAGGGCGCGGCTCAATCATTTCGCCACCGAAACGGCAGCGATCGCACCGGGTTTCGACGCAGAGCGTTTCATAGCGCTCGCCACCGATAACCTCGACGCGCTCGGCATCATGCAGCGCATGCGGCAGACGGCGACCAGCCTTCACTCAACGCTGCCCGGAGGATTTCGAAACGGCCGTCGAGATCCTGTTCGCGCTGGCGCCGCGCATCAATCATGGCTTCGCATCGATCTCGCTGTCGGAATATGTCGCGCTCTACGGACAGGAGCATTTCGACCTGTCGATGCAGGCGCTGGCCTTCTTCACCCGCTTCGGCTCGGCGGAGTTCGCCATTAGGCATTTTCTGGTGCGCGACTTCGACAGAACGCTTCGCGTGATGCGCGGCTGGGCCGAAGACGACAACGAGCATGTCCGCCGGCTTGCCAGCGAAGGCTCGCGGCCGCGGCTGCCGTGGTCGTTCAACCTCAAGAACCTCATCGCCGACCCATCGCCCACCCTGCCTATCCTCGACACGCTGAAAAGCGACCCGAGCCTCTACGTGCGCAAGTCGGTCGCCAACCACCTCAACGACATCACCAAGGATCATCCCGATCTCGCGATCGCACGGGTTTCGAACTGGGAGATGGCTGACAAGAATACCGCCTGGATCGTGCGTCGTGCGCTCCGGAGCATGATCAAGAAGGGTGAGCCGCGGGCGCTGGCCCTGATCGGCACCACCGGCAAGCCGCAGATGCGCGTCGAAACATTTTCGGTGATGCCTGCCGCACTCAATCTCGGCGACCAGCTAAGCTTGACGGCTCGCCTTGTTTCGACCGGTGCCGAAGCGCAAAAACTGGTGGTCGACTACGCCGTCCACTACGTCAAGACGAATGGCGCGGCATCGCGCAAGGTGTTTAAGCTGAAGGAGATCGCTCTGCCGCCTTCCGGCAAGGCGGACCTGTCGATCAGCCAGACGTCCGCGACTTCACCACCCGCAAGCACCATGCCGGGTTTCACCGCGTCGAGTTGATCGTCAACGGAGAGGTGCTGGCGGAAGGCGGTTTCGAGCTGACGATTATTTGAAGTCGCTCAAGCAGCGCGCGCGGTCACAGGAGGTGCACTCAAGACAGAGTCTATTTGCGCTCGGAGATCCGGTCTTTTTGCCGAGAGGAGCGAGAGAAACTCCAGCTGAGACAGCGCGAGCTTTCCAAGCCAAGCAAATGCAAATGTCAGAACTAAGGGACGCGGCGCCGAACTATTTATCCGGCACCTGACCCGAATTTGAAACAGCTCTTTTCCAAGCTGAATCCGATCTACTTTGGTTACATCTCGCCATCGGCATTTCGCAAACATAATCGGTGAGGCTATGCTGGTTTTTTTGCATAAACCGCCAAAGCCAAAACTGTTGAACATAAAATGTGGTCGTTGTTTCCATCGATACCAGAGCGGTCGCCACATAGCCCAGATGACTAAGACACCCATCCAGGAGATAATTGAGATAACGGGTCGGGGAACTTTGCGAAGCAAGGAGGAGCCACGGCCACGCGCGCCGAACTCAGGATCTAATGCTGCCAAACCGAAACAGCACGAGTAAGATCGTGAAGCACAGCAATACTATAGGCTTCGGCGGTTTGGGGTCTTTCTGCACTACGCTTCCTGCCCATTTCATCACCCGTCAGCTGTTTTATGTGGGTCGGCGAAATAAAGGATGAAACTGATAGGGTGAATTTGAAGCTTCGGAGAGCGGTGGGCTGCAGCCGCGCTCGGCGTGGGTTATGGTCGACATGCGCAAAAGCTCCTGCTAGAAGCCCGCGCACCAATGGATTCCTGACATGGCTGAAACGATAAAACAGGCGGTGGCGCGCCGCCGCACCTTCGCGATCATCGCCCACCCCGACGCCGGTAAGACGACGCTGACCGAAAAGCTCCTTCTGTTCGGCGGCGCCATCCAGCTCGCCGGCGAGGTGAAGGCCAAGAAGGACCGCATTCAGACGCGGTCCGACTGGATGAAGATCGAGCGCGAACGCGGCATCTCCGTCGTCACCTCGGTGATGACCTTCGAATATGGCGACAACGTCTTCAACCTGCTCGACACACCAGGCCACGAGGACTTCGCCGACGACACCTACCGGACGCTGTCGGCGGTCGACAGCGCGGTGATGGTCATCGACGGAGCAAAAGGTATCGAGCCGCGCACGTTGAAGCTGTTCGAAGTTTGCCGGCTGCGCGACATCCCGATCATCACCTTCGTCAACAAGATGGACCGCGAGGCGCGCGACACCTTCGAGATCCTCGACGAGATCGAGGAAAAGCTGGCGCTCGACACCGCGCCGATCACCTGGCCGATCGGCCGCGGCAAGACATTTTCCGGCACTTACCACCTGGCCCAGAACGCGATCCGTCATGGCGACGCGGAAAAGGAGCGGACGCCGGTCAACGGTCCGGATTCCAACCGCGTCGCGGGGCTTTTGCCGGACAATGAGCGGCCAGCCTTCATCGAGGAACTGGAGCTCGCGCGGGAAGCCTGCAGACCTTTCGATTTGACAGCCTTTCGCCAAGGTCACATGACGCCGGTCTATTTCGGCTCGGCACTCAGGAACTACGGCGTGCGCGACCTGATCGAGGCGCTCGGCGCCTTCGGCCCGCCCCCGCGCGCCCAGGAAGCCGACGCCCGCAAGGTCGAGGCGACCGAGGAGAAGATGACCTCCTTCGTCTTCAAGATCCAGGCCAACATGGACCCCAACCACCGAGACCGCATCGCCTTCGTGCGCGTCTGCTCGGGTGAGCTGAAGCGCGGCATGAAGGCCAAGCTGGTGCGCACCGGCAAGCCGATGAGCCTGTCGGCGCCGCAGTTCTTCTTCGCCCGCTCGCGCATCACCGCCGACGAAGCCTATGCCGGCGACGTGGTCGGCATCCCGAACCACGGCACGCTACGCATCGGCGACACGCTGACGGAGGGCGAGGAAATCCTGTTCCGCGGCGTGCCCAACTTCGCGCCGGAGATTCTTCGCCGCGTCCGCCTCGGCGACGCCATGAAGGCAAAGAAGCTGAAAGAGGCGCTGCACCAGATGGCCGAGGAAGGCGTGGTGCAACTGTTCTCGCCCGAGGACGGCTCGCCGGCGATAGTCGGCGTCGTCGGAGCGCTGCAACTCGACGTTTTGAAGGAACGGCTGTCGGTCGAATACACGCTGCCGGTCGATTTCGAGATGGCGCGGTTTTCGGTCTGCCGCTGGATCGACGCCGACAGCCCGGCCGAGGTGCAGCGCTTCATCGAGGCGCATCGCGGCGACATTGCCCGCGACCTCGACAATGACCCGGTGTTCCTCGCCCAGCACGAATTCTCACTGAACTACGAGGCAGAACGCTGGAAGGCGATCCGCTTCACCGCGGTGAAGGATTACCAGGTGCGCGAAGCGGCCTGACGCCGAGCGACAGCTCCGAGCGGGAAGCGACTTCGACCGACGATCGAAAGCCGGTCACAAAAAAGGCCGGGGCAGCTTCTGCTCCGGCCTTTTTCAATCCGCCGAGCGCCGATCCGACGCCCTATTCCGCCGGCACCTCTTCTGCTGGCAGTGGCTTCACCTTCAGCGGGAACAGCCGGCGTAGCGCGACGTAGAAGACCGGCGTCAAAAACAGGCCGATTATCGTCACGCCGAGCATGCCGGAGAACACAGCCGTGCCGAGCGACTGGCGCATTTCCGCGCCGGGACCTTCAGCTATCATCAGCGGCACGACGCCGAGGATGAAGGCGAAGGCGGTCATCAGAATCGGCCGCAACCTCAAGCGGCAAGCTTCGACCGCTGCGTCGACCGGCGACAGGCCGCGCTCCTGCCCCTGTCTGGCGAACTCGACGATCAGGATGGCGTTCTTGGCCGCCAGGCCGATCAGCACGATGAGGCCGACCTGCACCAGGATGTTGTTGTCGAGGCCGCGTACGAACACGCCGATCATCGCCGCCAGCACGCCGAGCGGCACGATCAGCACGATGGCGAACGGCATGATCCAGCTTTCATACTGCGCCGCCAGCGCCAAGAACACGAACAGCACCGACAGGCCGAAAATGAAGACCGCGGTGTTGCCGGTCTGGCTTTCCTGGAGGGCGAGTTCCGTCCATTCGAAGGACGTCCCGTCCGGTAGCGAAGTGGTGGCAAGTTCCTCCATTTTCTTCAGCGCCTCACCTGTCGAGACACCAGGCGCGGCGTTGCCCTGCAGCGGCACCGACACATACATGTTGTAGCGCTGCACCAGCGACGGACCGGTCGAATCCTGGATTTCGACCAGCGTGCCGAGCGGCACCAGCTCGCCCGACTGCGACCTGACCTTGAGCTTCAGGATGTCGTCGCGATCGATGCGGAAGGTCTGGTCGGCCTGAGCCCGCACCTGGTAGACGCGGCCGAACGCATTGAAGTCGTTGACATAGGCGGTGCCCAGATTCATCGACAGCGTCTCGAAAATGCTCGGGATCGCCACGTTCAGCATGCGCGCCTTGTCGCGGTCGATCGCCAGGAAGTATTGCGGGCTCGACGCCGAGAAGGTGGTGAACACGCCGGCCAGGCCGGGCGTCTGGTTCGCCTGTCCCGCCATCTGGTAGGCAAGCGCCAGTATCTGCCGCATATCGGCGCTGTTGCGCTCCTGCAGCTGCATCTTGAAGCCGCCGGAATTGCCGATGCCCGGCACAGGCGGCGGCGGCAGCGCGATAATGAAGGCTTCCTGGATGCCTTGCAGGCTGCCGAACAGCGTGCCGATAATCTTTTCGGCCGTCTCGCCGGTCTTGAGACGCTCCTCGAAGGGCTTGAACGGCGCGAAGATCACGCCCGAATTGCTGGCGTTGGTGAAAGTGGCGCCGGAGAAGCCGGAGAAAGCCACGGCATTGCGCACACCCGGCGTCTTGTTGACGATCTCCGTCGCTCGTTGGATGACGGCATCCGTGCGTTCCAGCGAAGCTCCGTCGGGCAACTGCACGACGACGATCGCATAACCCTGGTCCATGGTCGGGATGAAGCCGCGTGGCACCGTCTGGACCATGAACACCGTCGCGTAGATGAGGACCGCGAAAACGGCGAGCATGGCGAGCAGCGCTGCCGTCGAGCCGACGAGCGCCTTGATGAGACGCCCATAACCCTCGGAAACGCGTTCGAAACCGCTGTTGAAGCCATTGGCCAGCCAGCGTCCGAACCTGCCGATGGCGAAGCGGGGTTCCTTCTGCGACTCGTGATGCGATTTGAGCAGCAGTGCGGCAAGCGCCGGCGACAATGTCAGCGAAATGAACGCAGAGATCGCGGTCGAGACCGCGATGGTGATGGCGAACTGCAGATAGAATTGACCGGTGATGCCTGGAATGAACGCCGCCGGTACGAAGACCGAAATCAGCACCAGGGAGATCGCCACGACAGCCGTTCCAACCTCGTCCATGGTCAGGTGTGAGGCAGGATTCGGATCGAGGCCTAGCGCTATGTTCCGCTCGACGTTCTCGACAACAACGATCGCGTCGTCGACAACGATACCGATCGCCAGCACGAGACCGAACAGCGTCAGCATGTTGAGCGAAAAGCCGAATGCATAAAGCACTGCCAGCGTGCCGATCAGCGAAACAGGGATGGCGACGATCGGGATGATCGCGGTGCGCCACGACTGCAGGAAGACAATGATGACGATGACCACCAGCGCCATCGCCTCGAGGATCGTCTTGTAGACCTCGTTGATCGACTGCTGAATGAAATCGGTCGGGTTGTAGATGATGTCGTAGGCAAGGCCTTTCGGGAAATCCTGGGACAATTCGGCGATCGTCGCCTTGATTTCCTCCGCCGAGGCCAGGGCGTTCGACCCCGGCCGCTGGAAAATGCCCAGCGCCACCGCGGGCTTGCCGTCCAGATAGGAATTGGTGATGTAGTCCTTGGCGCCGAGTTCGATGCGGGCGACGTCCTGGAGCGAGATCAGCCGTCCGTCTTCGGTCGATTTGACGATCACGTAGCGGAAGTCGCGCGCGTCCTCGAAACGCCCTTGGGTGGTCACCGTATATTCGAAGGCGGTGCCGTTGTTCATCGGCGGAGCGCCTATCGAGCCGCCGGAAACCTGCACGTTCTGGTCGCGCAACGCCTGTACGATGTCGGCTGCCGTCATGCCGTAGGCCGACAGCTTTTCCGGGTCGAGCCAGATACGCAGCGAGAACTCGCGTTCGCCGAAAATGATCAGATCGCCGACGCCGTCGAGCCTCAGAAGGACGTCGCGCACCCGCGAGCGGGCATAGTTCGAGACATAGAGCTGGTCGTAGGTGTCGTCCGGCGACAGCATGTGGATGACCATCATCAGGTCGGGCGAACTTTTTGCCGTGGTGACGCCCAATCGCCGGACATCCTCCGGCAGGCGCGGTTCGGCAACCGCCACCCTGTTCTGCACCAGCACCTGCGCCTGGTTGAGGTCGGTGCCCGGCCGGAACGTCACCGTCAACGCCATCGCCCCGTCGTTTGACGAATAGGACGACATGTAGAGCATGTTCTCGACGCCGTTGATCTCCTGCTCGATCGGCGTCGCGACGGTGGCAGCAACCGTTTCGGCGTCGGCGCCAGGGTAGCTGGCGCGCACCACGATAGTCGGCGGCGCGATCTCCGGATATTGCGACACGGGCAACTGGGTGTAGGCGATGGCGCCGACAATCAGCAAGACGATGGAAACGACCGAGGCGAATATAGGCCGGTCGACGAAGAAATGGGCGAATCGCATCGGGATTAATCCGTTGTTGCCGCGGTTTCGGCCTTGGGCGGCAAGGTCACCATTTCAGCCTTGACCTTCACGCCGGGCCGCACCCGCATAAGCCCGTTGACGACAATCGTCTCGTCGCCGGTCATGCCCTCGCGAATGACGCGGTAGCCGTCGATGCGGGGGCCGGTACGCACAGGTTTGGTCGAGACAGTCCCGGTTTCGTCGACCACGAAGACGATGCGGCGGTCCTGGTCGGCGCCGATTGCATCGTCGGGAACGAGAACGCCGCGATGCGGAAGCGATCCGGGGACGTTGACGCGGCCGAACATGCCGGGCTGCAAAACGCCGTCCTTGTTGTCGAACCTGGCGCGCACCCGCATGGTGCCGCTGGCGTTGTCGAGGCGGTTCTCGGCGAAATCGAGCTTGCCTTTGAACACCACTTCGTTGCGGTCGGCGACACGCACGACAACGTCGAGATTGTTGGCGCCTTCCTGCATGGTGCCGCCACGTTCACGGGCATCGCGCGCATAGCTGAAATAGGTGCGCTCATCGATGTCGAAATAGAAGTCGATCGGGTCCCAGGCGACGATGGTTGTGAGCAAGGTGGAATCCGGCTGGACGAGGTTGCCGGCAGAGACCAGCCGGCGGCCGATGCGGCCCGATATGGGCGCACGGATTTCAGTGAATTCAAGATCGAGGCTGGCGTTGCGCAGCGCAGCGTTGGCGCCTTGCAGCTGGGCCAGGGCGGAGAGGTTCTCCCGTCGGCGATCATCCAGGACGGAGGTGGCAAGATTGCCGGACTTGGCAAGCGCTTCGGCGCGTTCGAGTTGCGAGCTGGCGAATTCGGTCAGGCTGGTGGCGACGTCGACTTGCGACTTGGCCGCGTCATAAGTAGCCTGGTAGGGCCGCTGGTCGATGGTGAAAAGGAGGTCGCCCTTGTTGACGACCGCACCATCCTTGAAATGCACCTCGGCGAGATAGCCGCTGACGCGCGACCTGATCGCCACCTCGTCGACCGCATCGAACCGCCCGACAAACTCGTCATCCTCGACAATGTCGCGCACCACCGGCTTGGCGGCAGACACTGTCGGCAATTCCGGCTGCTGCTGCGCCCAAGCGTTTTGCGAAGAGATGCCGGCGAGCGTCCAGAAGAGCGCCAGCGCACCGGTTCTGAGGTCGATGCCCCGCCTGTTGTTGCGAGTGACCGGAAGTCGGCTGACCGTTTCGTTCATGTCGGGTCCCCTCGTGGGATGGATGTTCGTATAGCCGCGATCGATAACCAATCTGCGAAACGCACATGTAGGTTGGAGGTTGTGCGCCGCAATATGGTCACATTCGAAATCCGCCGAAATCTAGCCGATGTTCACGGAAATGGCACCCCGGCGCTGAAACTTTCCCGGGTAAGCCTTAGCGTTTTTCGAAAGGCAGCCAGAACGGGCGTTTTGCGCAAATCGCGAACTTCGGAACAATCGTGCTGTGTTTATTCAGTTTCGTTCAATTCCGTTTTTATCGCCAAAAAATCGCCGGCGGCCTTCCCGCAATCACCGATCTTTGCGCTATGATAGGTCGAAACAACAAGAAAGCCGGGAGACATCCAATGAGCATCCGCATCAACGACACCGCACCGGATTTCACCGCCGAGACGACACAGGGCACCATCAATTTCCATGAGTGGATCGGTGACAGCTACGCAGTCCTGTTCTCGCATCCCAAGAACTTCACGCCGGTTTGCACGACCGAGCTCGGCACCATGGCGGGCCTCGCCAACGAGTTCAAGAAGCGCAACGCCAAGATCATCGGCATTTCGGTCGATCCGGTCGAAAGCCATGACAGATGGAAAGCCGACATCAAGGCGGCGACTGGCCAATCGGTCGAGTACCCGCTGATCGGCGACAAGGACCTGAAAGTCGCCAAGCTTTACGACATGCTTCCCGGCGACGCCGGCGAAAGCTCCGAAGGCCGCACGCCGGCCGACAATGCCACTGTGCGCTCGGTTTTCGTGGTCGGGCCGGACAAGAAGGTGAAACTGACGATCAGCTATCCGATGACGACTGGCCGCAACTTCGACGAGATCCTGCGCGCCATCGATTCCGTCCAGCTTACGGCCAAGCACAAGGTGGCGACACCGGCCAACTGGAAGCAGGGTGAAGACGTGATCATCACCGCCGCCGTGCCGGACGACGAAGCCAAGGAAAAGTTCGGCGAGTTCGAGCGCGTACTGCCCTATCTCAGGAAGACGAAGCAGCCGAAGGACTGATCCGCGCAAACGTCACGCCGGGAGGACCTGGCCGTGCGGGCGATATCTACCTGTGCCTCTCGAACAGGATCACGGTGTCGTCGTGATAGGTCGTCCGGGTCGTTTCGACGTAGCCGCATTTTTCGGCGACGCGGATCGAGGCGAGGTTTTCCGGGCTGATGATGCACACGGATTTTTCCGCCTGGAGGTGACTGTCGCCCCAGGCGTGCACTGCTTTGACTATTTCCGTGGCAAAACCTTTTCCCTGCACGGAAGGAGCCAGCACCCAACCGGCCTCCGGTATCCCGTCGATGGAAGGAAGCATGTCCCGCCTGGCATCGTGAAAACCGACGTCGCCGACATAGGCGCCGGTTGATTTCTCCTCAACGGCAAGGAAGCCGAAGCCGAGAACGCTCCACGAGCCGGCGTAGCGCAGGTATCGTGCCCAGCTTTCCTCACGGGTGGAGGGCTTGCCGGTGATAAAGCGCACCACCTCGGGGTCTGCCCAGAGCGCCGCAAATGCGTCGAAATCATCGATCCGGTGGCGGCGAATACGCAGACGCTCCGTCTCGATGACCGGCAGTTCCTTGCCAAGCGTTTTCAATAGAAATCCTCCTCGACACGCGGGCCGCCATACCACAGCCGGACTGCGGTGAAAAACCTCCACACTTGACAAGAACGCAAGCTCAGCCGGCTGCTGCCCCGGCCAGCCTTTCGAAGAGAACCGTCGGCTCGCCTCGATAGGCCGTCTTACAGACCTCGCGATAACCGCACTTCTCGGCAACACGGAGCGAAGCGGTATTGCCCGGATCGATGATGCACACGGTCTTGCGACCACCAAAAAAGGAATCGCCCCAGGCATGCATGGCGCGGACGACCTCCGTCGCGAGGCCCTTGCCCTGCGAAGCCGGCGTCAGGGTCCAGCCGGCTTCGGGGATGCCTTCTAGAGAAGGTTCGATATCGCGCCTCAGATCGTGGAATCCGGCGCTGCCGATCAGTTTGTGCGTGGCTTTGTCCTCGATGGCCCAGAAACCGAAACCGAGCACGCTCCATATACCGGCAAAGCGAAGGTAGCGGGACCAGGCCTCCTCGCGCGTAAAAGGTTTGCCGCCTATAAAACGCGTTACTGCCGGATCGGCAAACATCGCTGCGTGCGCCTCGAAATCGTCAAGCCGGTGAGCGCGAAGGACAGCTCGCTCGGTTTCGACAACCGGAATACTGGTCGAAATCGCTCCATTCATGAAAACACTCCAGTAATCGACGAAAACAAACAGTAAAAACCATCAATTAGACAAATTGAGTCTGATCATGAATCAGTGATCAAATTTCAACTGTTTTTAGATGTTTTGCAATAAGCTTGGCAAGCCTTTCGGCAACAACTTCCTTGGTAAGGTCAGGCCATTCGTCAACACCTGCCCTGGAAACGATCTTTACCCGGTTGCGGTCTCCACCCATGACGCCGCCTTCGTGGCTGACATCGTTGGCCACAATGAAATCGGCCCCTTTCTTCTTCAGCTTCGCCAGGGCGTTATTCAGCACGTCCTGCGTTTCCGCGGCAAAACCGACGACGAGATAGGGGCGTTGCTTGTGGTGCCCGATGCCTGCAAGGATATCCGGGTTTTCGACCATCTGCAGTGCGGGAGGTCCCTCGCCTGCCACCTTCTTGATCTTTTCCCCCGCCGAATTTTCGGTGCGCCAGTCGGCAACCGCGGCAACGAACACGGCGGCGTCCGCGGGAAGCAGTTGCATGACGGCATCCTGCATCTGGCGCGCGCTCTCGACATGGACGGTGGTGACCCCGGCGGGATCGGGGATGGCGACCGGCCCGGAGACCAGCCGCACATCGGCGCCGAGCTTCGCAAGTGCCGCAGCAATAGCGTGCCCCTGTTTGCCTGACGAGCGGTTGGCGATGTAGCGGACCGGATCGATCGGCTCATGTGTCGGGCCGGAGGTGACGATGATCTTGCGACCCGACAGAGGTTTTGGCGCCACGTCGAAGAACCGCTCGACAGCCGACACGATTTCCAGCGGCTCAGCCATACGGCCTTCACCGGCTTCGTTCTTTTCCGCCATCTCGCCCTTCATCGGGCCGATGAAGCGGACGCCATCCTTTTCCAGCGTGGCGCGGTTGCGTCGCGTCGCCGGGTGCGCCCACATCTTCGGGTTCATCGCCGGCGCCATCAGCACCTGCTTGTCGGTGGCGACGAGCACGGTCGAGGCGAGGTCGTTGGCGAGACCATTGGCAAGCTTCGCCATCAGGTCGGCGGTCGCCGGCGCGACGACCAGAAGATCGGCTTCCCGCGACAGGCGGATATGGCCGACGTCATGCTCGTCCCGCCGGTCGAAAAGATCGGTGAACACGTGATCGGCCGATATGGCGCCGACCGACAGCGGCGTAACGAACTGCTTCGCGGCCTCCGTCATCACGCAACGCACGGCGGCCCCCCGCTCGCGCAGGCGGCGGATCAGGTCAAGGCATTTATAGGCCGCGATGCCGCCGCCGATGATGAGCAGAATGCGCTTACCGGAGAGACCGCCTCCCGCTACAGCCGGCCCGGTTCCCGCCGCAGCGGCCGTACCTGCCTTTCCGTGCGCACTTGTCAACTCCTTGAGCATCGTCTCGATCTGCTCGAGGCGACCCAGCGGACCCAGTTCGCCTTCGACCGCAGCGCGAATCATGATTCGCGCCTGCTCTTCCATGGATCGATTGTTTTCCGCGGCAAGCTGGCGAAGCAGCTCCTTAACCTCGCGATCGAGATTGCGTATCGTTATGCTCGCCAAAAGATTGCACTCCCGGATCGGAAGTTATTTCAATGAAATCAATGCAATCACTGTTGCAGAAAATCTTCGCTTAGAAAAGCCTGTAGGCGATCCAGATCAACGCCAGTGCAATCACCCAGAGCGCGACCCGTCCGGAGCGTGTATGGCGGGCTTCGGCCTTGCCGATCGCGTTAGCCGTCGCCTCGTCGAAGCGAAGGCCGTGTTCGGCCATGGCGTCGATTTCGCGCGACAGCCGTTCCGTGCGCAAAGCGAGATCGGGTACCTGGCGAGCAAGCGACAAAAGTGCGTTGACGCCATCGCGAGCATCGCTCAGCAGGCCGCGCGGGCCGAGATTGCCGGCGATCCAACCGCCGACGACCGGTTCGGCCGTCTTCCACATGTTGAAGGCCGGGTCGAGCGTGCGGGCGACACCTTCGACGACGACCATGGTCTTTTGCAGAAGCACCAGTTCGGTGCGCGTCGCCATATCGAAGAGCTCGGTTACCTCGAACAGCAGCGTCAAAAGCCGCGCCATCGAGATGGTTTCGGCAGGCTGGCCGTGGATGGGCTCGCCGATGGCGCGGATCGCCTGGGCGAATGCCGAGACGTCGTGCTTCGACGGCACATAACCCGCCTCGAAATGTACCTCGGCGACACGACGATAGTCGCGGGTAATGAAGCCGTAGAGGATCTCCGCTAGAAAGCGGCGTTCCTTCTTGCCGAGCCGCCCGGAAATGCCGAGATCGACGGCGACGATGGTGCCGTTTGCCTCGACGAACAGGTTGCCGGGATGCATGTCGGCGTGGAAGAAGCCGTCGCGCAGCGTGTGGCGCAGGAACGACTGGACGAGGTTGGCGGCTATCGCTTTCAAATCGTGGCCGGCGGCGCGCAACGCCTCGACGTCCGACATCTTGATGCCGTCGATCCACTCCATGGTCAGCACGTCGCCGCCGGTGCGTTCCCAATCGACCAGCGGGACGCGGAAGCCGGAATCGGCATCGGTATTTTCCGCCAGGATCGAAAGGGCAGCCGCCTCGAGCCGCAGATCCATCTCGATGCGAGTCGTCTGCGCAAGCGTCTCCGTCACCTCGACCGGCCGCAGCCGGCGCGTCGAGGGGAAATATTTCTCCTGCAGGCGCGCGGCCAGAAAATAGCTCTGCAGGTCCTGATGGAAGCGTCGGCGAACGCCCGGCCGGATCACCTTGACCGCCACCTTTTCGGGCACGCCGTCGCGCAGCACTTCCGCGGGATGCACCTGGGCAATCGATGCGGCGGCGACCGGTTCACCGAAGTAGGCGTAGAGATCTCTCACCTCGCGGCCGAGCGAGGCTTCGATCAGCGCCATGGCCTCTTCCTTCGGAAAAGTGTCCATCTTGTCCTGGAGCATGGCGAGGTCGACGGCGATATCGTTGCCGACAACATCGGGACGCGTCGCAAGGAACTGGCCAAGCTTCACGTATGATGGACCAAGGCGGGCAACCGCGTTGGCCAGTCGCTCCGTACGGCCGCTGCGGCGCGAACGCGGCCGCGCCAGCAGCTTGGCGACGCGCCAGCCGAATTTCGGCAGGCCCGGCAGCTGGTCGCCGGGAAGAGCCGCGACCACGCCTTCGCGAACCAGCACCCAGCCCGCGCGCAGAAGCCGGAAACCGGCGCCGATCGTCGTCATCCGGCAAGAACCCTCAAAGCTTCCAACCCGAGTGCAATGCAGCAATGCCGCCGGAATAGTTGCGGAAGGTTACGCGATCGAAGCCGGCGCGGCGGATCATCGCCGCGAAATTTTCCTGGTTCGGGAATTTGCGGATAGACTCGACCAGATAGGAATAGGGCTCGCCGTCGCCCGTGACCAATTGGCCGATACGCGGAATGGCATTGAAAGACCACGCTTCGTAGACACGGTCGAGCAGCGGCATCTCGACTTCGGAGAATTCGAGACAGAGGAAACGGCCGCCGGGTTTCAGGACGCGATACGATTCCGCCAGTGCAGCTTCGATGCGCGGCACATTGCGGATGCCGAACGCGATCGTGTAGGCGTCGAAGGTCTCGTCGGCGAAAGGCAGTTCCTCGGCATTGGCCTCGACGAAATCGGTGTTGGCCGTCAACCCCTGCTTTTCTGCCCGTTCGCGGCCGACGGCGAGCATCGAGCCGTTGATGTCGAGCACGGTGGCATGCGCCTGGCGGTCCGAAGCGTCGACGATGCGGAAGGCGATGTCGCCGGTGCCACCGGCCACGTCGAGCAGCTTCCAGCCCGGCCGCTTCGGCGGGTTGAGCCAGGCGACGAGAGCATCCTTCCACAGACGGTGGAGGCCGCCCGACATCAGGTCGTTCATCAGGTCGTAACGATTGGCGACGCGATGGAAGACATCATTGACCAACGACTGCTTGTCGCCGGCGTCGACCTTTTTGTAGCCGTAGGACGTTTCCATGCCGCCGCCGGCCGTCGTGCGCTCTACTGACATTTTTTTGACCTGCCTAAATTCGGCGGGACCATAGCCGATCGGCATAGCGGGCGCTATTGTTTAAGGCGCGGTGAAGAGCCGCGCCTCAAGATGCGGACAACGGGGTTTGTGAATGGTTTTGAAAGCGGAATTGCACTGCCACATCGAAGGTGCGGCAGCGCCGGAACTCGTCGTCAAGCAGGCGGCGAAATACGGCAAGGACGTTTCCCCCTTCATAAAGGACGGCACCTTCGTCTGGAATGATTTCACATCCTTCCTCGCCGCCTACGATGCTTCCGCCGACCTTTTCCGCACCGAGGAGGACTATGCGCGGCTGTCCGACTACTATCTCACCAGCCTCGCCCGCGACGGCTGCATCTATTCCGAATTCTTCACCTCGCCCGACCATGCGCTGAAATCAGGCATCTCGCCGCAGGCCTACACCAATGCGCTCGGCGAAGGCATGCAACGCGCCAAGGCCAAGACCGGCATCGAAAGCCGCATGATCGTCACCGGGGTCAGGCATGTCGGCGTCGAATCGATCGAGGCGGCAGCGCGCTTTGCAGCGAAATGCGGCCACCCGCTGGTTACCGGCTTCGGCGTCGCCGGCGATGAGCGGACGGGCCATTTCGAGGATTACGTGCGGGCCTTCGAGATTGCCCGCGAGGCAGGCCTCGGCATCACCATCCATGCCGGCGAATTCGGCGGCTGGGAAAGCGTCAAGGGCGCACTCGACCACATCCGGCCGTCACGCATCGGCCATGGCGTCAGGGCGATCGAGAATCCCGACCTCGTCAAGCGTATCGCCGACGAGGGCGTGGTACTGGAGTGCTGCCCCGGCTCCAATATCGCGCTCAGCGTCTTCGACAGCTACGGCAACCACCCGTTCCCGAAGCTCAGGGACGCCGGCTGCAAGGTGACGCTCAATTCGGACGACCCGCCCTATTTCTGGACGTCGCTGAAGCGCGAATACGATATCGGCCGCGAGCACTTCAACATGGACGACAAGGCGCTGACGGCGGTGACGCGGACCGCGATCGAGGCGGCTTTCGTCGACAAAAAGACCAGGGCGGCATTGCTGGCGCGGCTGAACGGCGGCCGGTGAATGGCGAATAATGAATGGTCGGGCAGAACCCCGCACGCCTTCAACTCGCGCGAACCAGCCCCATTGCCGAACAAGGACTGGCAAAACCATTCACCATTCACTATTCACCATTCACCCACTGCCTAACCGGAGCAGAGATCATGAAGGGCGTCACCGTCGTCGACCATCCGCTTGTCCAGCACAAGCTCACGATCATGCGGGACAAGGAAACCTCCACCGCGGGGTTTCGGCGGCTGTTGCGCGAGATCTCGCTGCTGCTCGGCTATGAAGTGACGCGTGACCTCGAGCTCACCACCAAGACGATCGAGACGCCGATCGAGACGATGGAAGCGCCGATCCTGGAAGGCAAGAAGCTGGTCTTCGCCTCCGTTCTGCGCGCCGGCAACGGCCTGCTGGAAGGATTGCTCGACCTGGTGCCGGCGGCGCGCGTCGCCCATATCGGCCTCTACCGCGACCACGAAACCCTAGAAGCGGTCGAGTATTTCTTCAAGGCGCCGAGCGACATTGGCGACCGGCTGGTGATCGTTGTCGACCCGATGCTTGCGACGGCCAATTCGGCGATCGCAGCGATCGACAAGCTAAAGGGCCGCGGCGCCACCAATCTGCGCTATCTCTGCTTGCTGGCAGCGCCCGAAGGCATCGAACGCTTCACCAAGGCGCATCCCGACGTGCCGGTTTATACGGCGGCGATCGACAGACAGCTCAATGAAAAGGGCTACATCGTGCCCGGCCTCGGCGACGCCGGCGACCGGCTGTACGGCACGAAGTGATGCACTCATAGGTAGTTGCTCGTCTCCCGCTTCCACGCTAGCGTCAAGATCGCGGGGTGACGGAGAAGTGCCATGAAAATCTTACTTCCTTTCGTTTTCGCAGCCGGCATCCTTGCCGTTCT
The DNA here is from genome assembly GCA_963763895.1 of uncultured Alphaproteobacteria bacterium. Taxonomy (GTDB): domain Bacteria; phylum Pseudomonadota; class Alphaproteobacteria; order Rhizobiales; family Rhizobiaceae; genus Neomesorhizobium. The sequence goes on from CAVXQC010000008.1 coordinate 534,461, forward strand.
GCCAGCCCACGCCGACGATGCCTACGATAAATGCATGAAGGCCAGCGACGGCACCAATACGTCATGGGGCCAATGCGGCGGCGATTGGATGGCGCGCGCGGACAAGGCGCTCAACGATACCTGGAAGAAGCTGCATTCCACGGTGACCGACGACGCTACCGCCAAGGCCATGCTCGATGAACAGCGCGCCTGGAACGCCTACAAGGAAAAGTCCTGCCTCTTCTACGCCAGCGGCTATTTCGGCCGTGAGGCAGAAGTGTTGAGCTATCCGACCTGTCGGGCTGAGGTGATCGAAGCGCGGACCGCCGACCTCAACTCCTATCTCAAGGACACACAGCCCCAATAGCGGCAGACGCCCATTTACGGGCCGTTAACGCAATGACGTGGTTTCCGAGCGCGGCCGGGTCGCGTCGAGCACCGTGTTAAGCCGCCGGATACGGCGAAGCGCTACGCTGGGTTCCGCAATCGGGGCGGGATCCATGCTGCGCAATCTAGTCATTCTCGGCTTCGCCGTCGCAGCCTCGGCCGCGATCCCAATGGTGTACCAATCCGATCCCGGAGCCTTTCACCGGCTTCTGGGAGCCTCCCAGGAAGCGGCGGTCGCAGACGCCAAGCCGGCGGAAGTGCCGAATGCCGTGGTCAAGCCGGTCTCCGTGGCGCCGGAAGTGCTTCTGGGCAAGAAGGTGCGGCTCGCGGCGGATGCGCGCGGGCATTTCGTGGCGGATTTCAAACTGAACGGGCGCAGCGTCGAGGCGCTCGTCGACACCGGCGCGACGACGGTGGCGATCAACCGGTCGACGGCGCGCCGGATCGGTATTTCGCTCGACAGGGATGATTTCAAATACGAGGTCAGAACGGCGAACGGCATTATTCGCGCCGCCGGCATCGTCATCGAGCGCGTCCAGATCGGCCGCATCTCGGTTGAGAACGTGCCGGCCGCCGTGCTCGAGGATGCCGCGCTCGACGGCACGCTGGTCGGAATGAGCTTCCTCAACCGGCTGTCGAAATTCCACGTGGAGAACGGCGCGCTGTTGCTGGTGCAGTAGGCTTTCAGGCTCTCGCGCCGATCCGCCGGATCGACCGATTTCTGTGCGGGCGGGCGAGTCCCGCCGATCGTGTAGGCTGCCTCCACGGCGGCAACGGCGGCCGCCGCATCGTCATCCGAGCGCGCATGGACCAGCGCCAGCGCATCGCCGCGATGAACCTCGGCGCCGACAGGTAAAAGCCTGGTGATGCCGACAGCATGATCGATCCGGTCTTCCGGCCTGATGCGGCCGCCGCCGAGCGCGACAACGGCGAGGCCGATGTAGCGGGTACCAATTCCGGTGACGAAGCCATGGCGTCCGGCTACCGCGTGGCGCTGGACGTTTGCCCTGGGCAGATATTTTCCGGAGTTTTCCACAAAATCCGCCGGACCGCCGAGAGCGGCGACCATGAGGCCGAACACCTCCGCCGCCCTGCCGCTTTCCAGCGCTTCACCGGCACGGGCGGCGCCTTCCCGGTTCGATCCCGCTATACCCGCCGATTGCAGCATCTCGGCGGCGAGTGCCAGAGTAACCGCATGCAAGCGCCGGTCGCGGTAGCGGCCGGTGAGGAAATCGACCGCGTTTTCCACTTCGACCGCATTGCCGGCGGCTGACGCCAGCGGTTCGTTCATGCCGGTGACCAGCGCCGTCGTCTGCAAGCCGGCGCCGTTCGCTACCTCGACGAGGCTGGTCGCCAGTTCGGTGGCGTCGCGGCTCCTGGCCATGAAGGCGCCGTTGCCGAGCTTGACGTCGAGCACCAGCGACTGAAGCCCGGCAGCGAGCTTCTTCGACAGGATCGAGGCGGTGATCAGCGGCACCAATTCCACCGTCGCGGTGACGTCGCGAATGGCATAGAACCGCTTGTCGGCCGGCGCCAGGTCCGCGGTCTGGCCGATGATGGCGCAGCCCGTCGCGAGCACCGCCTTGCGGAACAAGGCGTTGTCGGGCTGGCTGACATAGCCCGGGATGGAATCCATCTTGTCGAGGGTACCGCCGGTGTGACCGAGACCGCGGCCGGAGATCATCGGCACATAAGCGCCGCAAGCCGCCACGATCGGCGCCAGCATCAGCGAGATGTTGTCGCCGACGCCGCCGGTCGAATGTTTGTCGGTGACCGGACCGGGCAAATCCGACCAGTCGAGCACATCGCCCGAATCGCGCATGGCGAGCGTTAACGCCACCGCCTCGGCGCGGCTCATGCCATTGAAGAAGACCGCCATGGCGAGTGCGGAAATCTGGCCTTCGGTCACCTCGCCGGAGGTTATGCCCTTGACAAGGCCCCGATCTCCTCCGCCGACAGCGGCAGGCCATCGCGCTTGCGGCGGATGATTTCCTGCGGGAGCATTTTCAGCCCGTGCCTTTGACCGCAACCCTATCCATCCAGCAGTCCCTTGCCGAACACCTCGCGCAGGATCGTCGCCAGGCGCTTGCCGCCGAGCGGCGCCATGTCCTTGGTTTCCTGATGCGAGAGTTCACCGCCGGTCATGCCGGCGGCTAGGTTGGTGATCACCGAGCAGGCGGCAACGCGCAACCCGTAGAAGCGGGCAAGGATGACTTCGGGCACTGTGGACATGCCGACGGCATTGGCGCCGATGACGCGCGCCATGCGGATTTCGGCAGGCGTCTCGAAGGACGGCCCGGAAAACCACATGTAGACGCCCTTGTGCAAAGCGGTGCCGGTGGCGCCGGCCGCCTTCTCGATGGCGGCGCGGATGCCGGCGTCGTAAGCCTCGGTCAGGCCGACGAAACGGCGATCGGTCGGCTCGCCGAACAGCGGGTTGGAGCCGGAAAAATTGATGTGGTCGGTGATCAGCATCACCGAACCCGGGCGGCATGTCGGGCTCAAGCGAACCGGCGGCATTGGTGAGGATCAGGTGGGTGATGCCGATGCCGGCCAGCGTCTCGATCACCGGGCGCATGGCGGCGGCATTGCCGTGCTCGTAATAATGGGCGCGTCCGGCGAGCATCAGCACCGGCTTGCCGGCGAAGGAGCCGGCAACGATCTCGCCCGCATGGCCGGTGACACCGCTCTCCGGAAAGCCCGGCAGGTCGGCGTAGGAGATGCGCACCGCATTCTCGACTTCGTCGACGAGCCCGCCGAGACCCGAACCCAGAACGAGGGCGGTCGTGGGCGCCAGTCCGCCCAGCCTTTCGACAAGCCGGTCAATCGTTGCCTTCATTTCAGCATCTCACCCTGGAATCCGTAGGGCAGCATTTCGCCCATGGTGACGGTCTCGACGATGCCGGCGTCGTCGCAAAGATGAAGCTTTGCCTGCGGTCCGGCGAATTCGGCGAGCCGCTGGCGGCAGCCGCCGCACGGCGTGATCCGCGCCATGCGCTCGGCGACCACCGCGATCTCGGCGATCGGACCGCCGCCGGCCATGATGTAGTGGCCAAGCGCGGTCGTCTCGGCGCACCAGCCCTCCGGATAGGACGCGACCTCGATGTTGGCGCCGGCGAAAACGCGGCCGTCCTGCGTGCGGATCGCCGCACCCACCGGAAATTTCGAATAGGGGGCATAGGCTTTCGCCATCGCGGCTTTCGCGGCGAGAAATAGATCGTGGGACATTTCGTTTCTCAACGCTCTTTCACATAAGGCACGCCGCCTGCGCGCGGCGGGATCGCCCTGCCGATGAAGCCGGCGAGCAGGATAATGGTGAGGATGAAGGGCAATGCGTTGATGATCTGCACCGGCACCTTGCCGATAACCGGCCAGGGCATGCCCTGGAAACGGATCGAGGCGGCGTCGAGGAACCCGAACAGCAGGCAGGCGAACATCGCCGGCACCGGCTTCCACTTGGCGAAGATCAGGGCGGCGAGCGCGATGTAGCCCTTGCCGGCGGTCATGTCCTTCACGAAACCGGCGTTCTGGGCGACCGACAGATAGGCGCCGGCAAGGCCGGTGAGGATGCCGGTGCAGATGACGGCGCGGTAGCGCAGCCAGGTCACCGAAATGCCGGCGGTGTCGACGGCGGCCGGATTTTCGCCGACTGCCCGGAGTCTCAGCCCGAAGCGGGTGCGGAACAGCACCCACCAGGTGAAAGGCACCATCAGGAAGGCGACGTAGACCAGCAGCGAATGGCCGGAGAGAAGCTCGGAATAGATGGTGCCGATGACGGCACGCCGCGCAGCGCCTCGGCCCCTGGCAGTTCGATAGCGCCGAAGCGCGCGTTGCCGGCGAGCGCCGGCGTGCGGCCGCCCTGCTGGAACCAGGCCTGGCCGAGGATGATCGTCGATCCGGCGGCGATGAAATTGATGGCGACGCCGGAGACGATCTGGTTGCCGCGATGGGTGATCGAGGCGAAGCCGTGCACCAGCGCCAGGAAGATCGCGATGGCCGACGGCGGCGAGCAAGCCCAATCCAGGCCGAGCCGGTAACCGCGGCGGCCGAAGCGCCGGCAAAGGCACCGGCCAGCATCTTGCCTTCGAGGCCGATGTCGAAGACGCCGGCGCGCTCGGAATAAAGGCCCGCAAGGCAGGCAAGCAGCAGCGGTACCGAGACGCGGATGGTGGCATCGATAAGCTGGACGAGGATATCCATCTCAGGCGCCCTCGCCCTTGGCGGCGGGAATGCCCATCGATCGCGGGCTGATCGACGCGAGCGCCGCCTGCACGGCCGGCCGGAACATGTGTTCCAGCGCGCCGGCGAACAGGATGACCAGCCCCTGGATGATGACGATCATGTCGCGGCTGATGTTGGGCATCTCGAATGCGAGTTCGGCGCCGCCCTGGTAAAGCATGCCGAACAGGATGGCGGCCGGGACGATGCCGACCGGATGCGAACGGCCCATCAGCGCCACCGCTATCCCGACGAAGCCGGCGCCGGCGACGAAATCGAGCGCCACGCGGTGCTGGTCGCCCATGATCGGGTTGAGGGCCATCATGCCGGCCAACCCGCCCGAGACCATCATGGTGATGATGGTGATGCGGCTTTCGGAAATGCCGGCGTAGCGCGCGGCCTTCGGGCTGAAGCCGAAGGTGCGGATTTCGTAGCCGAGCTTGGTGCGCCAGATCAGCGCCCAGACGAAGACCGCCATCAGCAATGCCAGCAGGAACGAGATGTTGAGCGGCGCCGAGCGGACCGACATGCCGAGCGCCTCGAGCAGCCAGCCGAGCTTGGGCAACTGCCCTCCAGCGAGGAAATCGCGCGTCTGCGGCGCCATCGACCCGGTCGGCTTAAGCACGTCGACCAGCATGTAGACCATCAGGCTGCCGGCGATGAAGTTGAACATGATCGTCGTGATGACGACGTGGGAGCCCCGCTTGGCCTGCAGATAGGCAGGGATCAGCGCCCACAGCGCGCCGACCACGGCCGCGGCGGCGATCGCCAGCGGGAAGGTCAGCCACCATGGCAGGATGGAATCGAAGGTGAGCGCGACAAGCGCGACGCCGAGGCCGGCGATATAGGCCTGCCCTTCGCCGCCGATGTTGAACAGGCCGGCATGGAAGGCCACGGCCACGGCAAGGCCGGTGAAGATGAAATTGGTCGCGTAGAACAGTGTGTAGGCGATGTTCTGGCCGCTGCCGAAGGCGCCGTCGAACAGAATGACGGCGGCGCGCAGCGGATTTTCGCCGACCAGCAGCACCACGAGACCGGCGACGATGAAAGCGACCAGAAGGTTGATCACCGGGATCAGCCCGTAGTCGGCCCAGGCCGGCAGCTTCGCATAAGGGGTGCTCACTCCGCGGCCTCCTTGTGTTCGACGCCGGCCATCAGCAGGCCAAGCTCGCCTTCAGTGGCGTCGGGACCGCGTTCGCCGACGACGCGGCCGGCGAACATCACCAGGATGCGGTCCGACAGCGAGCGTATCTCGTCGAGCTCGACCGAGACCAGAAGCACCGCCTTGCCGGCGTCGCGCATGGCGATCAGCCGCTTGTGGATGAACTCGATGGCGCCGACATCGACGCCGCGCGTCGGCTGGCCGACGATCAGCACGCCGGGATCCTGCTCCATCTCGCGGGCGAGCACGATCTTCTGCTGGTTGCCGCCGGAAAAATTGGCGGTCTTCAGTTTCGGATTGCCGGGGCGGATATCGTACTTCTCGATCTTGTCCTTGGCGTCGGTCATGATCGCGTCGATGTCGAGGAACGGGCCCTTCAGGTATTTCGGGTCGTCGTGATAGCCGAGGATCGAATTCTCGTTTTCCTCGAAAGCGAGCACCAGCCCGACATGATGACGGTCCTCCGGCACGTGCGCCAGGCCGCGGTCGCGCAACTCGCCGGGGTCGGCGATGCCGACGACGTCGATCGGCTTGCCGTCGAGCATGACGCTGCCCGAAACGGCGCGGCGAACGCCCGAGATCGCCTCGATCAGCTCCGACTGGCCGTTGCCGGCGACCCCGGCGATGCCGACGATCTCGCCGGCGCGCACGTCGAAGGAAACGTCGTCGACCATGGTGACGCCGCGCGAATCCTTGACCGTCAGATTTCTGACCGACAGCTTGAACTCGCCGGACTTTGCCTCGCCCTTCTCGACGCGCAGCAGCACGCGGCGGCCGACCATCAGTTCGGCCAGTTCCTCGACGGTCGTCTTCTTCGTCTCGCGGGTGGCGACCATGGTGCCCTGGCGCATGACCGACACATTGTCGGTGATCGCCATGATCTCGCGCAGCTTGTGAGTGATGAGGACGACCGTCTTGCCCTGGTCCTTGAGCTGCTTGAGGATGCGGAACAGATGGTCCGCCTCGGCCGGCGTCAGAACGCCGGTCGGCTCGTCGAGGATCAGGATCTCGGCGCCGCGATAGAGCGACTTCAGGATTTCCACGCGCTGCTGCAGGCCGACCGGCAATTCCTCGATGACCGCGTCGGGATCGACCTCCAGTCCGTACTCGCGCTCCAGCCGTTCCAGCTCGGAGCGCGCCTTGGCGATCGAAGTCTTCAGCAGCGGCTCGCCCTCGGCGCCGAGGATGACGTTCTCGAGCACGGTGAAATTCTCCACCAGCATGAAATGCTGATGGACCATGCCGATGCCGACCGCGATCGCATCGTTGGGCGTCTTGATGACGGTCGGCTTGCCGCCGACGCGGATCTCGCCGCTGTCGGCCTGGTAGAAGCCGTAAAGGATCGACATCAGCGTCGATTTGCCGGCGCCGTTCTCGCCGATGATGCCGTGGATGGTGCCGCGCCGGATTTCCAGATGGATGTCGCGGTTGGCACGCACCGCGCCGAAACTCTTGTTGATGCCGATGAGTTCGATTGCAGCTTCCGCCATACGCGGGCCCCACCTCTCCATTATTATTTTTATCGTTCGGTCAAATTTTTAACATGCCGGTGTTCCCTTGCCAATCGGCCCGGCAGCTCCGCCACTCTCGACAAATCCCCGCCCGCTTGTCAATTTCCAAGCCATGACCGACAGCACAAATCGCGCGATCCCGGCGACGCGGAAGGCCTACCGGACCTTTCGCACCATCACAACCCGCTGGATGGACAACGACCCTTACGGCCACATGAACAATGTCGTGCATTATTCGCTGTTCGACACGGCGGTGAACGGGTGGCTGATCGAAAATGGCGTGCTCGACATCCACGATGGCGAGCAGATCGGCCTGGTCGTCGAAACCGGCTGCCGCTATTTTGGCGAACTCGCATTTCCCGACATAGTAACGGCGGGCATCCGGGTGGCGAAACTCGGCTCTTCCTCGGTGCGCTATGAGGTCGGTCTGTTCCGCAACGACGAGCCAGATGCGGCCGCGGAAGGCTTTTTTGTGCATGTCTATGTCGACCGCAAGACACGGCGGCCGAAGCCCCTCAACGACAAGCTGCGCACGGCCCTGCAAGGAATCCAGTCATGACCACCTCCACCGATCGGCTCACCACGCTCGAGATCCGCAATGCGGAGCAGGAAAAGACCATCGAGGAATTGTCCGGCCAGATCGCCGAGCAGTGGAAGATCATCGAGCGTCTGCAGAAGAAGGTGGACGCGCTGACCGAGCGGTTTCTGGCGCTCGAAGAGCAGAGCGCGCCGGAAATTCCGGTGACGAAACCGCCGCATTGGTGACGGCGGATTTTCTTTTCGTGCTCGATGGTCGATGGCTGGCGGGAGCGAAAGTAAGCTGTCCCGCTGGCTGCCTGCAAAGCCTGCTCGTGGTAAAATGGTGAAAGGAGCAGGGATGTGCGTGGCGATCTCGAGCGTTGTGGGAGGGCAAGCCGTGATGCCAAAACTGGGACCCGCCAAAAAACCCATTCGTTCGATGATTATCACCGAGCCAGATGGCATGAGAGAGCAGTTTTTCGGTCGGCTCCAGCAGTTTGCCAGCACCCACGGGTTCGCCATCCGGATTGCTCCAACGACGCCGGACGGCGACCACGTCGGCGTGGACATGTCACGCGTGGACGTCGAGATCCATGGCGCGAGCATCTGGAGCCCGGAGGAATTCGACATCTCGTTCTATCAAAGCGGCGATCATCCGGTCGCACCCGGTTCGCTGGACAAAATGGTCGGCGACCTGAAGGATGCCGTCGAAGAGGTGCCCGGCGTCACGCTTTCGGAAGTCGAGTGATCTCCTTCGATCCGGCCAATACAGAGAAGCGGGCGATACCTGCGGCAAGTCCATACGCGTCCGCGAGCTGCTCAAGCTGCTTCAAAAAGGCCCCCGGGTGAGCACGATAACGCGCTATGGGTAAGAATCGGCCAACTCACAGCCGGCTTCGCTGTCAGGCCACAGGCTCGCGATTTTCGCTTGCTCGTGCTCTCGCCGCCTTGAGTTCTTCGACCACCGGCCACCATCGATCGAGCAGTTTCAGGCCGCTTTCCTTCAGGTCGATGCCCTCGAAGGCGGCGCGTGCCTCAACCGCGCTCACCGGTCTGCCAAGTTCGCGCGCGATGGCGCTGACGCGCACATGCCGCGCAGCCAACCGGCGCAGGTCCGCAATATCCTGTTGAGTCCAACGGCGGGACGAACGTAACCGCATATTCATCGCTCCAAGCTCCGCCCGCGGCGACACTGCCGCAGGATCCAGAACTCAGGCCGGATGAACTGCCCCCCTTCGAGGCCCACGTACATCTGAGTAACATCATTGTGCCCAAAGCCTGGATCAGAGGCAACAGAATTGATGAAGATGGATCAAATGTTGCAAAAAATGTGATCGACCCGCCCGTTTGCAATTCAGCCAAAAGCTTCGTCGACGTTGCAGGCACGCGCCACACGCCAAAACGAAAAGCCGCCGGACTGGCATCCGGCGGCTTCATCGGCTCGGCGAAACCTGCCGATCAATACGGGCAGGCGTTGTCCGACATGTAGTCGTGCACCTTGACGGTGCCGGCGATGATGTCCGCCTTGGCTTTCTCGGCGGCGGCCTTCATCTCGGGCGTCACCAGATCCTTGTTGTTGTCGTCCATGGCGTAATCGACGCCGCCCTCCTTGAGGCCGAGGTCGTTGATGCCGGCGGTGAACTTGCCGTTCTTGGCGTCGGTGAAGGCGTTGTAGACGGCGACATCGACGCGCTTGACCATCGAAGTCAGGATCTTGCCAGGTTGCAGGCCATTCTGGTTGCTGTCCACGCCGATGCCGAGCTTGCCGGCGTCAGCCGCCGCCTGCAGCACGCCGACGCCGGTGCCACCGGCAGCCGCGTAGACGACATCCGCGCCCTGGTCGATCTGCGACTTGGCGATCTCGCCGCCCTTGGTCGGGTCGTTCCAGGCCGCCGGCGTATCGCCGGTCATATTCTGGATCACGTCGGTCGCGCCGGCCGCCTTGGCGCCGCCGACATAGCCGCAGCCGAAACGGCGGATGAGCGGAATGTCCATACCGCCGACGAAGCCGACCTTCTTCGACTTGGAGGCCATCGCCGCAAGCACACCGACCACGTATGAGCCTTCCTGCTCCTTGTAGACGACCGAGCGGACATTCGGCTTGTCGACCACCATGTCGATGATGGCGAAACTGGTCTCGGGGAAGTCGGCCGAAACCTTTTCCAGCGCCGCCGCCCAGGAGAAGCCGGCCATCACAATCGGATTGTTGCCGTCTTCGGCGAACTTGCGCAGTGCCTGCTCGCGCTGGGCGTCGTTCTGGATTTCGAAGTCGCGATAGGCGATGCCGGATTCAGCCTTGAATTTCTCGGCGCCATTGAAGGCCGACTCGTTGAAGGATTTGTCGAACTTGCCGCCGAGATCGTAGATGATCGCCGGCTTGATGTCCTCGGCGAATGCCGGGACGACGAATGCGGTTGCGGCGAGGAGGCCGAGGATTATATGCTTCATGTGATCCACACCCTGTTGGTTATTTTCCAATTGGATGCCGCCCCCGCGACCACGCTTCCCCGGTTGCTCGGCGGCACATGGCGGGAGTGTTGCTCCCGCTCATTGGACCAATCTGGCACGGCCACAAAGAAAATTCACGTGGAATTTTGACCTTTTGGAAAACAGCGCTGCCGTTCCGGGCAGCGCGGTTAACAGCGGTTGCTCAGGCGGAAGCCGCCGCCGGAATGGCGCATTCGACGCCGGTCCCCTTCAGGCCGCAATAACCGTAGGGGTTCTTCGCCAGATACTGCTGGTGGTCGGCTTCGGCGAAGTAGAATTCGGGTGCCGGCGCTATCTCGGTGGTAATCTTGCCGCGGCCGGCTTTTCTCAGCTCCGCCTCATAGGCATCGCGGGAAGCATTGGCTGCCTGGTATTGCTCGTCGCCGTAGGTGTAGATCGCCGACCGGTAGGTGGTGCCGACATCGTTGCCCTGGCGCATGCCTTGCGTGGGGTCGTGCGCCTCCCAGAAGATCTTCAGCAGGTCGGCATAAGACACGATCTTCGGATCATAAACGACGAACACGATCTCGGCATGGCCGGTGAGGCCGGTGCAGGTTTCCTGATAGGTCGGGTTCGGCGTATGCCGCCGGCGTAACCGACCGCGGTGACCCAAACGCCCTCCGTCTGCCAGAACAGGCGCTCGGCGCCCCAGAAGCAGCCCATGCCGAACATCGCCGTCTCGGTGCCTTCCGGGTACGGACCTTTCATCGGACGCTTCGATACATGGTGTTTGCTTGCGGTGGGAATCGGGCTGGCGCGGCCGGGCAGCGCTTCCTCGCGCTTCGGCAGGTTGAGCTTCTTGTTCAGCATGTCACTCAGGAAAAACATCGAATTCTCCCTTGGGTTTCAAAAATTCCGGAGCAGAATTCGCCAAAACCGGCGGCTTCCAGCCGTTTTCGCGAATTTTCAGACTTCGATCGCGAACCGTCCGGCACGACGTTGGGGCTTGCGTCCGATCGCGTAGAAAAGCAGCGCCAGAAAACCGAAGACGGCAAATCCCGGCAGGCCGAGGATGAAAAGCGCGACGGGGTCCCAGGCTATGGGGTGTAAATAGTGACGCACGTTCTGTTCGGCGAGCACGAGCAGGTCGGGCAAGGTTTCAGCCCAGCTTTCGCCGAGCGGCGTGGTGACAAGGGCGGACGCTGCGATGGTGCGCGTCGCGTCGAGCACGGCCATGATGGTCGCCACCGAGAGCGCGATCGTCGCCAGAAAGCGGAACAGGAAACGGATCATGCCTGGCTCTAGCTAAGGTTCCGGATTTGCCCGGTTTCCGGCCCAAGACATAGGGCTGCCTGGAAACTTGCGCAATCGTCACACGCGAATTTGTAAGAGTGTTGACCGCCATCGCGCGAGACAGGGCGACATGCGGCGGCGCTGACGAGCCGGAAGGCAAATATCGGCCGAAGACGGCGAAGGGGACCCGTGCGGGCGACATGCGTTCCGGCTTTTTCACGGCGCGCATGCCTTTGCTGGCAAAGATACGCAGCCTACGGCTTGGCATTTGGCGAAGTATCGACTAGATGAGCCCCGGCGCGCTGCCAGCAATGGCGCACGCGTCTGCGGAGAGGTGGCCGAGTGGTTGAAGGCGCACGCCTGGAAAGTGTGTTTACGGGAGACCGTAACGCGGGTTCAAATCCCGCTCTCTCCGCCAGTCCCGGCTTGTTCGCCAGCTCGAACAGCCGCCGCTTCATTGGGGCCACTTAAAATCGGCGTCCGTGGCGGCAGCTACATCTGCCCGCTGCCGTTGTACACCGTACAAGATCGTCCGAAACGCTCGCGCGGACTCCTGTTCCGGACCCCGATCCACCCCTTGACCCAACGTTATCCGATACCCACCTAAATTTTGTCGGCAGCCTGATGGGGCCGGCATGTCGGGGAGCGCCGCGCTTCTTGGCACTCCCTCGTATCTATGTTGCTCCAAGGAGGATGTAGTTATGAGAACAAACCTGGACTTTTCCCCCTTCTACAGGTCGAGCATCGGCTTTGACCGCATCTTCAATCTGCTCGAGAACGCCAACCTGCCCCAGAACGGGGACAACTGGCCGCCTTACGACATCGCCAAGATTGGCGAGGACACCTACCGCATCGTGATCGCGGCGGCGGGGTTCGGCGAAAGCGAGCTTGCGGTCACGCAAGAGCCGAACATGCTGGTGATCAATGGCGCGAAGGCGGAAAACGAGGAGGTGCAATATCTCCATCACGGGCTGGCGCTGAGGCCCTTCACCCGCCGCTTCGAACTCGCCGATCACGTCAGCGTTGTCGGCGCGAAGCTGGAAAACGGCCTGCTCACCATCGACCTCAAGAAGGAAGTTCCCGAGGAGATGAAGCCGCGCCGCATCGCGATCAATACCGACACCGGCAGAAAGCCGGCATCGAAGCGGATCGAAGGCAACGTAGCCGCCTGAAAACCCGAGCGATCGGCTGAGCCTGTTTCGACAGGAGGCGAGCGGTCGCACAACCAAAGGGAGAACCGAAGAAAGGAAAGGACAATGAGCGTACGTGACCTGATTCCGTGGAGCCGTGGCAACGACGCTCCAAGCATCTATCGCGGCGGTGACATGGATCCGTTCCTGTCGCTGCATCGCAACGTCAACCGTCTTTTCGACGACGTCTTGCGTGGTTTCGACACGCCGTCGATGTTCGGTCGCATGATGCCGGGCAACGGTTCCTGGCCGAGCCTCGAGATCTCGGAATCCGAAAAAGAGATCCGTGTGGCTGCGGAGGTGCCCGGACTCGACGAGAAGGACATCGAAGTCCTGCTGGAAGACGGCGTTCTGACCCTTCGTGGCGAAAAGAAATCGGAAACCGAGGACAAGGAGCGCCAGTTCAGCGAGCGCTACTATGGACGCTTTGAACGGCGCCTCGCTCTCGGCCAGGAAGTCGAGCAGGACCACGTCGCCGCGACCTTCAAGAATGGCGTGCTCGAGGTGACGCTGCCGAAGACCGCGAAGGCGCGGGCCCATGCCAAGCGCATCGCGATCAACGCCAACAAGTGAACGCCGGCATAGGCAACAAGCCGGGCGCATTCCGGCGCCCGGCAACGGTCACGGCTGCAGGCAGGGCGGCTGACGCAATCTCGGCCTGACGAACCAGGATTTCGTCGTCTAAGGCCTGGATTTGCCGGGATATCTTCCGTCAGGCCGTTATCCGGTATGTGATCTTTGGTGCCTATTCGTCCTGCTGTTCTTCCTTGAGAGCGGCCTTATGGTGAGCCCATCCGGGACGTGGGGCACCGGGAGCACGAAAGTGCGGGCAGGCCGTCTTTAGACCGTGGGCTGAGAGCCCGAGCTCGTTACATGGCCGCCCCTCGCGACTTTCCCGGATGCGCTGCGAGCGCGGATCAGTAGGTGTCGTGTTGCCCGCCAGCTCCCGTCTTTGACCGAGCCAGGAAGGAGGGAGTAGGCATGCGCATCATCGGACTGGATATTCACCGCGCCTTCGCCGAAGCAGTGGCATGGGAGGATGGCAGGCTCAGGCGACTCGGCCGCGTTGACATGCGGCGCGATCTACTGGCGGCGTTCGCCGCGAAGCTGTCGCCGGACGATGTCGTGGTGATCGAGGCCACCGGCAACGCGACGTCCGCTGTAGCTGTGGTTGCGCCGCATGTGAAGAAAGTGGTGATCGCGAACCCGAAGCAGGTGCGCATCATCGCCCATGCCAAGATCAAGACGGACACCATCGACGCCGGCGTTCTTGCGCAGCTCTATGCCAGCGGCTTCTTGCCAGAAGTCTGGATTGCGGACGAGCCGACGCAGGCGCTGCGCCGGCAGGTCACCCGGCGCAATCAGATCGTCCGGCAGAGATCGCGCTTGAAGAACATCATCCAGTCGATCCTTCATAGCCACCTGATCCCGTCTTGTCCGCATGCGGACCTGTGCGGCGCCAAGGGTCGGACCTGGTTGAGTGACCAGGTTGTGCCGGAAGACGAGCGCCTCGCTATCGATCGGCATTTGCGCGAGTTCGATCGGCTGGGCGAGGACCTCCAGGTCATCGAGCGCGATCTTGCCCGCTCGGCTCTTGAGGATGACAGTGTGAAGCGGCTGATGACCATTCCCGGTGTCGACATGACCGTCGCGTTGGCGATGAAGGCCGCGATTGGCGATGTGACCCGCTTCGATGAGCCACAGAAGCTTGTCAGCTACCTCGGTCTGAATCCCAGCGTCAGGCAGTCCGGGCCGGGGCCCGCCTACCACGGGCGGATCACCAAACAGGGCCGTGGACATGCCCGCGGCATGCTCGTCGAAGCGGCTTGGGCGGCAGCACGCGCGCCGGGGCCACTCCGTGCCTTCTTCCTGCGGGTGCGGGCCCGCCGCGGCCAGCACGTCGCCGCCGTCGCGACCGCGCGCAAGCTGGCCGTCGTGATCTGGCATCTGCTGATGAAGGGGGAGAGCTACGCGTGGGCAAGGCCGTCCCTGCACGCCAAGAAGCTGCGCGACGTCGAGCTCAAGGCAGGTCATCGGCCGGCGCGCGGACAAAAAGGACCGGCGCATGCCTACAATATCAAGAGCCACCGGGAAGAAGAGCGCCGCTGGGTGGAGCAGGCCGAAACCGCCTATGCCCGCTTTGTCTCCGGCTGGAGCCCACGAGGTCCGAAGAAGGTGCGCACGGGCGCCGCAAATGAGGAGCGACTGTAGAGGCTGCGCGGCAGGGCTCTCACCTCGGACCCTGCTCTTCGCCACGCGGTCACCCATGCGCAACACGAGAATATCGCAAATCCGACCACCGCAGCCCGGTCGAAAATCGCCTCGCGCCTCGCCATTTGGCGTTCGCGAATAGCGAACAAACCACCGAATCCGGAACCAATCCCCAGCCAGCGCGTAGTTGAGCATGGTGCTTCTTAACGGAGGAGTGAAAAATGCACAGACGTAACGCTGCCGTCGCTGCCGCAGCTTTGATGGCAATGGCTCTCGCCGGTTGCGCATCGACCGAGCAGGAACAACGTGCCGGCACAGGCGCGCTGATCGGCGCGGGAGCGGGTGCGCTCGCTGGTCAAGCCATTGGAGGTAACACGAGGAGCACCGTCATCGGTGCTGCTGGCGGAGCACTTCTCGGTGCCGCCGTCGGAACGGCGACAACGCCAAGGCGAGGCGAAGAGATGTGCCGCTACCGCGGCTCGGATGGAAGAATCTATATCGCGCGGTGCGACGAACGGTACTATCGCGGCGATTATTGAACCGTGCCGGAGCGACGCAGACGTGGAATTGGGTGTCGACGGCCTGCGACATTCTGCTCAAGGAACGCGCAACGCAAACCGTTGCCGAACCGGCAGGCAGTTCTTACATTGACGGTGCGGTCGACCTCCTCCCCGACCGCACCTTAAGATAGCCCGCCGAACCTCCTCCCTCGGCGGGCTTTTCTTTTCGCGGGTTCTGGCGCCATGCCGTAGCCGGCGCGGAAAAGTTCAGCGCAACATCCGGATTGCCCACCCGAGCTGATCAGCCAACCAGTGGTTCAAGCGTAGTGCCGTAGTCCCGCGGGCTCGTGCACATCCCTGCATCCTGGGCCAATTGTGAACATTGGCCTCGATACTGGGGCGGTGAAGACTGGCAACCACCGGCAGCCGCCAGTGCAAAAAGGGATAAGAGGACAAAAAAACAGCGCACCGAAATTCCCTCGTAGACAGAACTCCCGCGCCACGCTCTGATTACCACACAGTCCGCTACCCTTCCATCGCATTCCATCGGCTCCATTGCCGCTTGAATTTCTGTTCGATCCGTCGATTGATGTCGCCGAGCCGTATGACCGCATGCCCGGTGGCTGAAATTCTTTGAGGACAGACGATGAAACATATAAACGGCCTGGACATCCCGACCGCGCTCGAAGACCTCTGCGACCCGAAACACATGGCCCTGCTGGTCTATGACATGCAGGCCGGCATCAGCAGCCAGATCAAGGCCGGCGATCACGTCGTCACGCAGGTCGCCAGGCTGGTTGCCGCGGCACGGGCGAGCGGAATGCGTGTCGTCTACACGCGGCACCTGTCGCTGTCGAAAAAATGGATGGGCGTCACCGCCTACCGCATGGCGATGGCCTGGCAGCGCCAGGAAGAACCGGACGCTGTGAACCCGTGGTTCCTGCGCGACACGCCGGGTTTCGAGATCGTGGCCGACCTGATGCCCCGGCCGGAGGATGCCATTTTCGACAAGCTGGCGATGTCGGCTTTCGAGGGCACCCCACTTGAATTCGCCCTGCGCGACTGCGGCATCGTCTCGGTGGCGATCGCCGGCATCGCCACCGAGATCGGCATCGAGCCGACGGCCCGCCACGCCGCCGATCTCGGCTTCATCCCGGTGATCATCGAGGATGCATGCGGCGCCGGCCACGAGGACGCTGCCCAGCGCTCGCTGGAATCGCTGCGCTTCGCCGGCGACGCCATCATCAGCGACGTCGAGAGCTTCGAGAGATTGTTGGAGCGAGGGTAGAATCCGCTCTGAATTTATACAGTAAGCCAAGCCTTACTGAGCTGGCACCGACGCACTTTCCCATCCGCACTGGGCCAAGCAACGGAACATTGCTGACCTGGCAGGGCCTCGTCTAGCCTGACGGCTACGACCCGCTATCAACGCAGCCCCGAGAGTACGCATGATTTCAGAAGCCGACCTGATCGTCACCAATGCGCGTGTCATCACCATGGATGACGAGAGGCCGACGGCCGAGGCCGTCGCGATCAAGGACGGGTTGATCGCCGCCGTTGGCAGTTCCGCCGAGATCGACGAGGTGCCAAGGGGGCGGGACCAGGACCGTCGATGCCGCTGGCGGCTCCGTGCTGCCGGGCTTCATCGAAGCACATATGCATCTCTTTTCGGGTGCTGCGGAACTCGCGCACCTGCAGCTTGCCGGCGTTTCGGGCTTCGAGGCGCTGCGCGATGCGATCCGCGCCTACGCCACCTCGCGGCCGGACGCGGCCATGCTGGTCGGGCAGGGCGTGGATTACACGGTTCTCGGCAGCGAGCGCGTCACCCGTCACCATCTCGATACCATCCTGTCCGACCGTGCGTTCTGCATGGCGGCGCCCGACCATCACACAATGTGGGCCAACACCAGGGCGCTTGAGATGGCCGGTGTCCTGCATGGCAAGGAACTCGGCCCAGGCAACGAGATCGTCATGGGTGCCGACGGGCTGGCGGAAGGCGAATTGCGCGAGGGCGAGGCGTTCGACCCGGTGCTGGCGCTCGCCGGCGAAAGCCGCGTGCGGCTCGGCCTGTCGACCGGCGGCGAGCCGGATCCGATGCCGTCCGCCGCGGAGCGCGCCGCCGACCGCGCCATCCTGCGGCGCGGGTCTCGACTGGTGCGCCCGCCACGGCATCACCTCGATCCAGAACATGGACGGCAATCTTTACCAGCTCGAACTGCTGGCCGAGATCGAAGCGGAAGGCGGGCTGACCTGCCGCGCGCAAATCCCGTTCCATTTCAAGAATTTCATGACGCTCGACATGCTGGAGAAGGCCTCGGCCATGGCCGCGCGCTACAATAGCGAGTGGCTTTCTTCCGGCCTGGTGAAGGTCTTCTACGACGGCGTGCTCGACTCCTGGACGGCGGTAATGGTCGAGCCTTATGCCGACCGGCCCGATTGGACCGGCGAGCCGTTGTTCACGCCCGGGCAGTTCATCGACCTTGCGGTCGCGGCCGACAGAAGGGGGTTGCAGATCGCCGTTCACGCTATTGGCGATGGCGCGGTGCACGCCGTGCTCGACGGCTACGAAGCGGCCAGGAAAGCCAATGGCAGGCGCGACAGCCGTCACCGTGTCGAGCATATCGAAGTGGTCACGGCGACCGACGTGCCGCGCTTCGCCGAACTGGGCGTCATCGCCTCGATGCAGCCGCCGCATCCGCCAGGCGCTATGGATTTTCCGCTGGAGCCGACGGTTTCACGCATCGGCCGCGACCGCTGGCCGTTGAGCTATGCGTGGCGGACGCTGAAGGAGGCCGGCGCCCGGGTGGTCTTCGCATCCGACTGGCCGGTGTCGCCAATCGATCCGATCATGGGCATTCAGGCGGCAATGCTGCGCAAGCCTTGGGCAGAAACCGATCCGGAACAGAGCTTTTCGCTGCACGAGGCGCTTGCCGCCTATACCGTGGAAGGCGCATACGCGGAATTCGCCGAAGACCGGAAGGGCCAGCTGAAACAGGGCTATCTCGCCGACCTGGTGGTGCTTTCCGGCGACATCGAAGCGACGGAACCGGCGGCGCTGCACGAACTTCATCCGGTCACCACGATCTGCGGTGGCAGAATAAGCTTTCAGGCGTGACGTTGGCACAAGGTTTGCTTGCTGAATCGTAATTCAATCAGTTGCCAAGCCTCGTCGCATGTGGTGACAATCAGGAAAACAAAACAACGCCGCAGGGGATGGCGGCCATCATAATGGGGCGTCTGCGTGCCGGATCTGCCGGGTAGGAATGCGATAGAAGTTCGTGGCGTTCGCAAAGTCTTCGGAGCTGGGGAGGCGCAAGTCGCCGCGCTGGATACGGTTTCGGTCTCGATCTGCGAAAATGAATTCTTCACCCTTCTCGGCCCTTCCGGTTGCGGAAAGACCACGCTTCTCAGGTTGATCGCCGGCTTCGATTTTCCGACCGAAGGCGAAATCCTGCTGCATGGCGAGGACATCGCGCCGCTGCCGCCGTTCAGGCGGCCGGTGAATACGGTGTTTCAGTCCTACGCGCTGTTTCCACACATGACGGTGGCCGAAAATATCGGCTTCGGCCTGGAGATGCTGGGCAAGCCGAAGGTTGAGATCGAGGCGCGCGTCGCCGCGATGCTGAAGCTGGTCAAGATGGAACAGCTCGCCAAACGGCGCACCAGCCAGATTTCCGGCGGCCAGCAGCAGCGGGTGGCGCTGGCGCGGGCGCTCGCGCCGCAGCCAAAGGTGCTTTTGCTCGACGAGCCGCTGTCGGCGCTGGACTACAAGCTCAGGAAGGAAATGCAGATCGAGCTCAAGCGCCTGCAGCACCAGACCGGCATCACTTTCATCTTCGTCACCCACGACCAGGAAGAGGCGCTGACCATGTCGGACCGCATCGCCGTGATGTCGGCGGGCAGGATCCTGCAGATCGGCTCGCCCTGGGACATCTACGACCGGCCGGCGGAACGCTTCGTCGCCGATTTCATCGGCGAGACCAATTTCCTCGACGCCGAGATCGTTTCGGTCGCGGGCGACCGCGCGACGGCCAGACTGTCGTCGGGCGCCGAAATCGCAGCGACCTTTCCCGCAGGTACGACGCCCTCCGGCAAGGTCACCGTCGTGGTGCGCCCGGAGCACGCCCAGCATGGCCCGGCCCGGCGGCAAGTCGCCGCTTTCCGGCGTCGTCGAGAACATCGTCTATCTCGGCACCGACACGCATTTTCACGTGAAGCTCGCGGACGCTTCCCGCTTCATCGTGCGCCAGCAGAATAGCAAAAGCGGGCCATGCGGCTTCGACAAGGGCGAGAGCGTCGGCATCGACATCAGCAGCGACGTTGCCCAGGTGCTGAAGGATTGAATGATGGCGACGGCCGCCGAAACAGCCAGGACCAGGGAGCGCCAGGAACTGCGCAATCGCTGGCTGCTCTCGGCGCCGGCCCTGATCATCATTCTTTTTGCCGCGACGGGCCCGCTCCTGATCGTGCTCGTCTATTCGTTCCTGGCGCCCGGTCCCTACGGCGACGTCAAATGGGAATTCTCGACGGAGGCCTGGGTTTCGGTGCTGCTCGAGCGCGACATCTTCGACGACACGCTGTCGCTGGCCGACGCGCATCTGACGATCTTCTGGCGCTCGGTGAAGCTGGCGCTCGGCACCACGCTTCTGACGCTGCTGTTCGGATTTCCGACCGCCTATTTCATCGCAACGCGATCCGAGCGGACCCGCGAGATCTGGCTGTTCCTGATCACCATCCCCTTCTGGACCAACCTCCTGATCCGCACCTTCGCGGTGCTCGAAATCATCCGCAACGAAGGCATGGTCAACAAGGTTCTGCTGGCGACCGGCTTGATCGAGCGCCCGGTCCAGATGCTGTTCACCGATTTCGCCATCATGGTCGGCATGGTCTATGTCTACCTGCCGCTGATGGTGCTGCCGCTCTATGCCAGCATGGAAAAGCTCGACTTCCGGCTGATCGAGGCCGGCTACGATCTCTACGCCACGCGCTTCAAGGTGCTGCGCCGCATCATCTTCCCGCTGGTCAAGCCAGGCGTCATCGCCGGCTCGATCCTCGTCTTCATCCCCTCGCTCGGCGCTTACGTGACGCCGAGCATTCTCGGCGGCGGCAAGAACCTCATGCTCGGCAATCTGATCGAACTGCAGTTCGGCCAGGGCCGCAACTGGCCGCTGGGCGCGGCACTTTCCATCACACTGATGGCGGTCGTCATGGTGGCGTTGCTCGCCTACGTCCGCAACGCCGGCTCGTCCGAGGTGCGGCATGGCTAGCCCCTTCTCGATCCAGCGCCAGACCGGCTTCACGACGATCGCGGTGATCTGCTTTGCGGCGCTTTACGCGCCGATCGCCATACTGGTCGTCTATGCCTTCAACGCCGGCACGTCGATCGCCGACTGGGAAGGTTTTTCGCTGCGCTGGTTCGTCGCCGCATGGAACAACAATCAGGTCATCGAAGTGTCGCTGCGCTCGCTGCAGATCGCATCCGCAGCGGCAGTTCTTTCCACCATCGCCGCGACCATGGCCGCCCTCGCCACCACCCGCACGCCACCTTATCCGCGGCCTCACCTTCAAATACGCCTTCATCAACCAGCCGCTGATGGTGCCCGAAATCGTCACCGCGGTGGCGCTGCTGATCTTCTTCTCGCGCATCAAGGTGGCGACCGGCTATTCCGGGCTCGGCTATCTCATCACTGCTCACACGGCCTTCTGCATTCCGTTCGCCTACCTGCCGATCCGGGCGCGGCTGGAAAGCATGGATCTGACGCTCGAACGCGCCGCCGCCGATCTTTACGCCACGCCCTGGCAGACGTTCCGGCGCATCACGCTGCCGCTGCTCTGGCCCGGCATCCTCGCCGGGCTGATGCTGACCTTCGTCATCTCGCTGGACGACGTCGTCATCACCAACTTCGTCAAGTCCGGCGGCCAGGATACCTTGCCGACCTACATGCTCGGGCAATTGAGGCGCGCCGTCACGCCCGAGATGAATGCGATCTCGACCGTCTTCCTGCTGCTGTCGGTCGGCATCGTCACGCTGTTCTTCTTCATCAGCAGGAAACAGAACTGAATGAAACGGGAGCAAAAGGCATGAACTGGAAAATCACCGCAACGGCCGTGGGCCTTGCGCTGCTGGCTTCGACCGGCATCGCTGGCGCCGAAGGCGTGCTCAACATCTACAACTGGGGCAACTACACCAGCCCCGAGATGATCAAGAAGTTCGAGGCCGCCCACAACGTCAAGGTGACCATCACCGATTACGATTCCAACGACACCGCACTCGCCAAGATCCGGCAGGGTGGCCACGGCTTCGACGTCGTCGTGCCCTCGCAGAATTACGTGCCGATCTGGATCCAGGAAGGCCTCTTGCTGGAAACACGGCCCGACCAGATGGAAAACTTCAAGAACGTCGCCGAGGAGTGGAAAAAAACGGATTTCGACCCGGGCCGCCGCTACACCGTGCCGTGGGCAATGGGGACCGTCGGCGTCGTCGTCAACACCGACGTCTACAAGGGCGACATCAACACCTGGGGCATCATCTTCGATACGCCGGACGAGTTGAAGGGCAAGGTCAACGTGGTTCCCGAGATGACCGACGTGATCGACGCCGCCGTCCTCTACAACGGCGGCACGAAATGCACCGGCGACAAGGAAATCCTGAAGAAGGTGCGCGACACGTTGGTCAACGCCAAACCCAACTGGGTGGCGATGGAATACGGCACCATCGAGAAGATGGGCGCCGGCGATTTCGCCGCGTCAAGCGACTGGAACGGCTCGGCGCTCCGGCAGCGCCTGAAGAACCCGGCCATCCGCTACGGCTATCCCAAGGAAGGGTTCGTCAACTGGAGCGACAATCTTGCCGTGCTGAAGGACGCCAAGAACGTCGAAAACGCCAAGCTGTTCCAGAATTTCATGATGGATCCGGAAAACGCCGCCATGAATTCGGGCTTTCACCGTTACGCCAACGGCATCGCCGGCTCAGACAAGTTCATGCCGGACGA
Source organism: uncultured Alphaproteobacteria bacterium (assembly GCA_963763895.1). Classification (GTDB taxonomy): domain Bacteria; phylum Pseudomonadota; class Alphaproteobacteria; order Rhizobiales; family Rhizobiaceae; genus Neomesorhizobium. The sequence goes on from CAVXQC010000008.1 coordinate 556,850, forward strand.
CATGAAGGACGCGCCGGAAGTCGTCGTGCCGGAAGAATTCAAGGCGCTCGGCGTGGCATCGCAGACCTGCGCGCCGGAAGTGCAGGAACTCTATACGAAGATCTGGACCGAACTGCAGAAGTGATTTTTACGGCGGCCCCGGCTGAACCTCCGGGGCCGTATTTTTGTCCTTTACTTGCTCGCGCCGTACATCGTTCAGGCCACAAGGCCGACGAATGCTGTGACCGCGCCAACCGCCACCACGAGCAGACAAAGCGCGATCACCGAACGCTTTCGCCAGGACGGCGGCGGGGCATCCCAATTGTAGGAACTCATTTGGCTTGTCCCTCGATCATCTGACAGCGCAATGGTTAGGCAAGTATGGTGAACAAAAGCTTACTCACAGCACAATCATAGGTATCTATGAGACTTGCATCTGTTGTGTTACATGAGTTGCAATCGTTTTCATGGGAGTGTTCCGAAGGTATGAACAAGCATTCTGCCGTTGCCAGAGGATGTGGCTGTCGCCGCCGATATCGTCGCGGCTTATGTCTCGCACAATCCGGTTCCGCTGCCCATGCTCACAGGCTTGATCGCTGACGTCCATCAAGCGCTGCTAGGGCTCCGCGCGACGCAGGAACCGGCCTCGATTCCGTCGGTTCCGGCCGTGCCGGTCAAGAAGTCGATCCAGCCCGACTATCTTATCTGCCTCGAGGACGGCAAGAAGTTCAAATCGCTGAAACGCCACCTCAGAAGCCACTATGACATGAGTCCCGACGACTATCGCCGGAAATGGAACCTCGGACCGGATTACCCGATGGTGGCGCCGAACTACTCGGTCAGGCGATCCGAACTGGCGCGGGGAATGGGGCTCGGCCAGGCCGCCGGCAGCGAAAGTGCCGCCCGTAGCGGAAGCAAGGCGCGAGCCAAGAGGTAGCGACCCCGGGCGATTTCCGGCGGCCAACGCGCCCGGCCTGAACGGTCCCGGAAACACCGCGGCGGGTTTCGCCCTTCGATCAAAGTTGACTGGCGTAGTTTAGAATAATTCTAACCTATTGATTTAAAGCGCATTTCCCTTCCGTCATCTTGACTTTGGCCGTCTTTGCGGCTTAAGGCAGCAAGCTTGTAAGCACATCCCTTTGATGTCTGGGCCTTGAACCCTTTCGATTGGAGGACGTCATGTCTGAGTTCTGCAAGCCGCGCTCGCGCGCGGTATCTCCGCCAGATTGCCGGCTTCTTGACCGGCCCGCTTTTCGCGAGGCCGGCAACACGGTTGCCCGGCAACTCCGGACTGCAAGGCAGGCTCCCGGGAGCAGGCATTGATGCGGCGCGTCCCCGATTTCGACCATCATGAAGGCTGCTACTTCGAGCGCCCGCCGGAAAAGCTCGTGCTCGAGGGCTATCGCCGCTGGATGGCGGGGTTTGAAACCGGCTCGGTGACCCCGTGGGAAATGACCTTCTCGCTCTACACGGACATGCTAGGTGCAGCCGAGGGCCGGCGGGCACTCTCCGAACTCTCGCATTTCGTTCGCACGCTTCGCCAATGCGCCGCCTGCCCGCTGAGATGTTTCCCCTTCGGCGCCCACCACATCTGCCGCGACGAATGCCTCACGCTCGGCCTGATCGCCGGCCTGCAGCATGGCGATGAAACGACGGCTCTCATCTGCCTGCGCGGCATGTCGTGTCCGGGCCGCAGCCACGAAATCGGCGAGGCCGCGGCCGGCTTTGCCGACACGCTGGCCGGCCTGCAACAGATCCTGCTGCCGATCCCGCAGCATGCAATCGAAGACGTTTTGTCCCGCGCCACCCGCGCGACCGTTCACTGAGGAGACGACCATGAGCATCGGCCTGAGCAGACATTCCGGAAGACTGGCGGCGATTGCCGCCACGGCGGCGCTGACCGCGGCGATCTTCGTGCTGCCGGCCAAGGCCGATACCGATCCGAAGGCGGTCCTGGCGACCTATTCGGACATCGCGCTAGCGAAATTCGAAGATGCGCTGACAACGGCGAAGGCGCTCGACCAGGCCGTCGACGCGCTGATCGCCACGCCGTCGGACGAGACGCTGAAGGCGGCGCGCGAAGCCTGGAAAGCGGCGCGCATCCCCTATCAGCAGACCGAGGTCTATCGCTTCGGCAACGCCATCGTCGACGACTGGGAAGGCCGCGTGAACGCCTGGCCTCTGGATGAAGGCCTCATCGACTACGTCGACCAGAGCTACGGCATCGAATCCGACGAAAACACGCTCTACACCGCCAATGTGATCGCCAACCCGTCGATCGAGATCAATGGCGAGAAAGTCGACGCCGCGAAGATCACGCCGGAACTGCTTTCGGGCACGCTGCAGGAAGCGGGCGACATCGAGGCGAATGTCGCCACCGGCTATCACGCGATCGAGTTCCTGCTGTGGGGTCAGGATATCAACGGCACCAAGGCTGGCGCCGGCAACCGGCCCTACACCGACTACGACACCAAGAACTGCACCGGCGGCAATTGCGAGCGCCGCGCCGAGTATCTGGCCGCTGCCTCGGACCTGCTTGTCGCCGATCTTCAGGAAATGGTCGGCAATTGGGGCGCCGACGGCGCCGCACGCAAGGGTCTTCTCGAGGGCGATCCCAAGGCCGGCATCTCGACGATCCTGACCGGCATGGGTTCGCTGTCCTATGGCGAACTCGCCGGCGAGAGGATGAAGCTCGGCCTCCTTCTGCACGACCCGGAGGAAGAGCATGACTGCTTCTCCGACAATACCCATATCTCCCATTTCTACGACGCGGTCGGCATCCGCGACGCCTACAAGGGCAGCTACAAGCGGGTCGACGGCAGCGTGGTGGAAGGTCCGTCGGTATCGGCGCTCGTCAAGGAAGCGGACGCCGCCCTCGACACCGAACTGTCCGGCAAGCTTGATGCCACGATCGCCAGGATGGAAGCCATCCAGGCACGCGCCGTCGGCGGCGAGGCCTATGACCAGCAGATCGGCGAAGGCAATGCCGAGGGCAATGCGGCTGTGCAGGCTGCCATCGACGCGCTGGTCGACCAGACCAAGTCGATCGAACGTGCGGTTGCTGCGCTGAAGCTCGACGCGATCGCCTTCGAGGGGTCGGATAGCCTCGACGCGCCGGACAAGGTCTTCCAGTAAGGCGCCAGATCGCCGAATCCTAGCCAGCCGGCGCCCGTGGGGGCGCCGTCAGCCATTCCAGAGTACGAAATGCTGATTTGTCACTGCAACATCATCACCGAAAAGGACATCGAAGAGACGATCGTCCAGCTTCTCGATCAGGATCCGTGGACCTTGATCGTGCCCGCGAAAGTCTATCATACGCTGCAAAAGAGAGGACGCTGTTGCGGCTGCTTCCCAAATGTGGTCGAAACGATCATTCGGGTCACCGAGAACTACCACTCGCGTTCGGAGGCGAACGGAGCGGATATCGTTTCACACTTGGACCGCGTCCGCGGACTGCGGATCCAATACGGGAGCACTACCCATGAAAGGCGAAAAACAGATCATCGAGCGGCTTAACGAGGCTCTCTTCCTGGAGCTCGGCGCCGTCAACCAGTACTGGCTGCATTACCGCCTTCTCGAAGACTGGGGATATTTGAAGCTGGCCAAGAAGGAACGCGAGGAATCGATCGAGGAAATGCACCACGCCGACCGGATCATCGAGCGCATCATCTTCCTGGAGGGCCACCCCAACCTGCAATCGGTGGCGCCGCTGCGCATCGGGCAGAACGTTAAGGAAGTGCTGGAATCCGACCTCGCCGGGGAATACGACGCCCGGACTTCCTACAAGAAGTCGCGCGAGATCTGCCAGGAACTGGGCGACTACGTGACCATGCAGTTGTTCGAGGATCTGCTCAAGGACGAGGAAGGCCATATCAACTTCCTGGAGACACAGCTCCAGTTGCTGGCCTCGATCGGCGACGAGAAATACGGCCTCCTCAACGCCGCCTCCGCGAACGAGGCGGAGTAGGAATGATGGATGCGGCGCGCCCCTGACCCGACGCGCCGCGCGCTTGCGCATAGCCTGTGCGTCCTTCGAGGCTCGCTTCGCTCGCACCTCAGGATGAGGACTGTCGAGCGCCAATCTCGATGGGTTGTCGCGCAAAACCATCGCCTCAGCCTTGAGCCGGAGCACAACTTTTATCCCGAGGTGCGCGCGAAGCAGGTCTCAAACGCTCCTCATCCTGAGGTGCGAGCGAAGGGAGCCTCGAAGGACGCACATATCCATTCTCTGCTTCGACCCTTGATCGCCACCTTCTTGAGCCTTGTTCTGGCAACTGGCGCCGCGTTCGCCGGCTCCCCGGAGCCAGCCGGCCTCCCGACCACCAGAACCGACCTTTCCACCGAAGATCAGGCGCGGGTCACCGCCGTCACTAGACCGGCTTCGGATTTTTCTAAAACCGAGCAGTTCGAGCCCATGCAGGGCGGCGCGACCACGTCGCGCAAGCGTGTCAACCAGGATGCCTTCTCGCACTCGTCGGCCAATCTGACATTCGAGGAAGAAGGTACCTTCAAGCTCGGCAACGCGCTTTTCCGCAAGCTGTGGGTCTCCGCGCCTTCCTCGACGCAGGCCTCGGACGGGCTGGGGCCGTTGTTCAATGCGCGTGCCTGCCAGAGCTGTCATCTGAAAGACGGCCGCGGGCATCCGCCGGAAGGCAGGACCGACGCGACCTCCATGTTCCTTCGGCTGGCGCGGCCGCCCGCGAGCGAAGAGGAAAAGCAGGCGCTGACCGACAGGAAGGCGCTGAATTTCCCGGATCCCGTATACGGCAGCCAGTTGCAGGATCTCGCCGTGCCCGGCCTTGCCGGCGAAGGCAGGATGACGATCTCCTACGAAGAAATGCCGGTGACGCTCGGCGACGGCACCGCGCTGTCGCTGCGCAAGCCGACCTACGGCATTGCCGATCTGGCGCACGGTGCGCTGCACCCCGACACCACGCTGTCGCCCAGGGTGACACCGCAGATGATCGGTCTCGGACTGGTCGAGCAGATCCATCCAGCGGACCTCCTGGCCAAATCCGATCCGGACGACAAAGACGGCGACGGCATTTCCGGCAAACCGTCGATCGTGCGCGACTTATCGAGCAACGAATTGGTGCTTGGCCGCTTTGGCTGGAAGGCGCCAGGCCCCGTCGATCGGCCAACAGTCGGCGGATGCGTTTGCCGGCGACATCGGCATCTCGACGCCGGAAGTGCCGAAGCACTGGGGCGATTGCACCGAGGCCGAGAAGGACTGCCGCGCTCTGCCCAATGGCGTGCAGGAGCGGCTTGGCCCTGTCGAAGCGCCGCCGCCGGTGATGGATCTCGTCACTTTCTATTCGCAAAACTTGGCGGTGCCGGCGCGGCGCGATGCCGGCAAGGCCGACGTGCTCAACGGCAAAAAGGCTTTTTACGAACTCGGCTGTGTTTCCTGCCACACGCCGAAATACGTTACCCGACGCGATGCGCCCAACAAGGCACAGGCTTTCCAGCTGATCTGGCCGTATTCCGACTTCCTGCTGCACGACATGGGCGACGGGCTGGCCGACGGACAGCAGGTCGGCGATGCAAACGGCAACGAGTGGCGGACGCCGCCGCTGTGGGGCATTGGGCTCACCAAACGCGTCAACGGTCATACATTCTTCCTGCATGACGGCCGCGCCCGCAACCTGACCGAGGCGATCCTCTGGCATGGCGGCGAGGCGCAGAAGGCGCGCGACGGCTTCGCGGCGATGGCCAAGGAAGACCGCGATGCGCTCGTCAAGTTTCTGGAGTCGCTCTGATGCCGTTTTTTTCCCGAGCCGCAGCCATCTGCCTTTTTCTCTGCGCAGCGTGGGCGGCGGAAGCCGCCGATCTCGACGTCAGGACAATCATCACGCAGAGCGTCACGAATTTCGTGCGGCCCGGCTATGAACGATTTCACGACACCACCACGGCGCTCGCCAACGCAGTGGACGGCTTGTGCAAGACGCCATCGGAGACATCGCTCCAGGCGGCGCGAAACGCCTTTTCCGCCACGGTCGGACTCGTGGTCGTCGATCGAGGTCATCCGCTTCGGGCCGGTGACCGAACAGAACCGTCTGGAGCGGATCCTTTATTGGCCGGACCGCAAGAGCATCGGCCTGAAGCAGGTGCAGGCTGCCCTTGCCTCGAAAGACCAAACGGCGACGGACGCGACGCAGCTCGCCGGAAAAAGCGTCGCCATGCAGGGGCTGGGTGCGCTTGAATTCGTGCTTTACGGCACAGGCGCCGGAGAATTATCCGGCAAATGGCGATCCGTTCCGCTGCGCCTACGGACTGGCGATTTCGAAAAATCTCGACGGAATGGCCGGCGAACTCGCGAATGAATGGGCCGATCCCGCCGGCTTTCTCGGAAAAATGGCAGGGATTCGGAACCGAAAACCCGCTTTATCGCGACGGCAGCGAAGCGCTGACCGAATTGCTGGAGGTGTTCGTCAACGGACTGGAACTGATCCGCGACCAGCGGCTCGGCGGCTTCCTCGGCAAGAACGAAAAGTCCGACAAGCCGAAACAGGCGCTGTTCTGGCGCTCCGGCAAGACGGCCGAGGCATTGAAGGCCAACATGGAAGGCCTGAAGGCGCTGTTTGACGCCTCCGGCATCGGGCCCGCCCTGCCCGAGACGTCGCGCTGGATCGCCCAGTCCGCCGACTTCGAGTTCAGCAACGCGATCAACGCGGCCGACGCCGTAAAAGACAGTCCCGTCGAGGAAGCGCTCGCCGATCCAGCAAAACGCGGCAAGTTCGCCTATTTCGGTGTCGTGACGTCGAGCCTGTCGGAAATCTTCGGAATGCGGCTTGCGGCCGAACTCGGGCTCACCGCCGGCTTCTCGTCGCTCGACGGAGACTGAGCGATGCGCCTGATCGACCGCCGCGTTTTCCTGAAGGCTGCCGGCGCCGGGTTCGTGGCGTCGCTTTCGCCGCGGGCGCTCCATGCGGTCGAAGCCACCAGCGCCGTTTTCGCCACCGCCTACCAGCGCCGTGATGGCGCCTATGGCGTCGCAGTGCTCTCGGAAGACCGCAAGATCATGTTCTCGGCCGACCTGCCCGAGCGCGGCCATGACGTGACCTTCGACCCCGTATCGCAACAGGCGGTGGTGTTTGCCCGCCGGCCCGGCACTTTCGCCGTGGTATTCGATCACACAAAGCGTAAGCAACCACTGACCATTACAAGCGTCGAAGGGCGGCATTTTTTCGGCCACGGCGTCTTCTCGCCGGACGGCAAACTGCTCTACGCCACCGAGAACGATTTCGAAAACGCCGCCGGCATGATCGGCGTCTATGACGCGGCCGACGGCTTCCGGCGGATCGGCGAATTTCCGACCCACGGCATGGATCCGCACGAACTCCTGCTGATGCCGGACGGCAGGACGCTGGCGATCGCCAATGGCGGCATCGAGACGCATCCGGATTTCGGCCGCGCCAAGCTCAATCTGTCGACGATGAAGCCGTCGCTGGTGTTCGTCGACCGGAGAAGCGGCGACCTGATCGAGGAACATCTGTTGCCGCCGGCGCTGCACCAGCTTTCGATCCGCCACATGGACGTCGACGCGTCGGGCGTCATCTGGTTCGGCTGCCAGTACGAAGGCCCGGCCGGCGACCGGCTGCCGTTGGTCGGCAAGGCGAGGCCGGGTTCCGACCTCGCGCTGCTCGACATGCCGGAAGAAACTCTTGCCGGATTGCGCAATTATGTCGGCTCGGTCGCGGCCAATCCGGCGGCGGGCACGGTTGCCGTGTCGTCGCCGCAAGGCAACAGCATGACCGTCATCGACGCGGCCACCGGAGCGGTTCGTTCATCGGTGTCGCTGAAGGAGGTCTGCGGCCTGGCGCCGGACCGGTCGGCGTTCATGGCGACGACCGGTGCCGGCGAGATCGTCGACCCCGGTGGCGATGCCGTCGATATACAGGACTATGTCTGGGACAATCATCTGCTGCGAATAACGTAAGCGCCGGATTACGCTCTACACCGCCCCGTTGATATCCGCATGCGCGATGGCCTTGCGGACGACGGCGAGGAACAATTCGCCGGCCTCCTCGCGCGAACCGCTGTTGTCGATGGTGATGACGTCGGCGCTTCGATCCACGGGAGCGGTTCGGGCCAGCCGCGCCAGCACTTCGCCCCGCGATTCGCGGCCGCGGGCGGAAAGCCGTTCGGCCAGCACCTCGTGACGCGCGGTTATCTCGACGACAGCGACATTGGCGTAACGTTCGCGCAACGCAGGCAGCGCGCCGCGCGACAGGTTGGCGATGGCCACGCGCCCGTTGCCGATCGTCTTGTCGACATCCGCCGGCAAGCCATATTTCAGCCCATGCGCCGGCCACGAGAGCGCGAAGGCGCCATGCCTTTCCGCTTCATCGAAAGCGGCGTCGGCCAGGGTGTCATGATCCTCGGAAGCGGCATCGCTCGGCCTGGTGATGACGCGGCGGACAAATTCGACGCCGCCCTCGTCGCGCAGTTTTTCACGCGCGTAATCGATGATCGTGTCCTTGCCGGCGCCGCTTGGCCCGACGACTGCGATAAAAACGCCGTTGCGGACTGGGAACGCGGCACTCGCCAGCTCGCGCTCGATCAGGGCCGAGGCCATCATGCGACACGGCGCCCTTCGCGCCAGACAGTGCGAACGACCGGAACGTGTTCGTCGACGCGCACCCGCACGAGATCGGCACGGCGGCCGATCTCGATGACGCCGCGATCGTCGAGGCCGACGGCTTCCGCCGGGTTTTTGGAAACCATCGCGACCGCTTGCGGCAACGTGATGCCGTCCACCACCTCGCCGAGGAAGAAGGCCGACTGGATCAGGCTGAACGGGATGTAGTCGGACGACAGTATGTCGAGCATGCCGCCTTCCGCCAGCGTGCGGGCCGAGACGTTGCCGGAGTGCGAGCCGCCGCGCATCACATTGGGCGCGCCCATCAGCACGCCGAGACCGGCATCCTTGGAGGCACGGGCGGCGGCTTCCGTGGTCGGGAATTCGGCCACGCGGATGCCTTGCTGGATGGCTTCGTCGACATGGGCGACAGTGGCGTCGTCGTGGCTGGCGAGCACGATGCCGCGCGCCTTGCAGGCAGCGGATATCGCGGCGCGGTTGGCTGGAGAATTGGCGGCCGATTTCGCCATGCGCCGTTCGCAGAAGATGCGGAATGCCTCGTCCGACATCTTCAGCTTGCCCTGGTAGTAGATCGCGTAGGTCTCCAGCTTGGCGAACTGGCGCTGGCCGGGTGCATGATCCATCAGCGAGGCAAGCCTGACCCGCTCGTCGCCGTCGAAATAGCCGAAGCCTTCCTGGCAGTCGGGCGCCGAGACTTCGCAGCGCAGATGGATGAAATGGTCGGCGCGGACACGATCCTTGCGCACGCTGTCCTCGATGGCATCGGCCAGCTTGCGCATCTCGGTTGCGGTCATGTCGGAGTCTTCGTCGAGGCCGACGCGCAACGCATCGAACACGGTTGTGATACCCGCCGTCGCCACCTGTGCGTCATGGGCAAGCACGGCGGCGATAGGGTTCCAGCGCACTTTCGGGCGCGGCGCGTAATGGCCCTCGAGATGATCGGTGTGGAGTTCGACCAGGCCGGGGATGACGAAGTCGCCCGCCATGTCGTCGCCGCCCGCCACGCTTCCCGCGGAGATGTCGGCGATCCTGCCGTCGCGGATCAGGATCGATCCGGTCAGCACCTCATCGGCGAGCACGATGCGCGCGTTGCTCAAAACTGTTTCGGTTGTCATTTCAGGCAGTCTTTCTTTGCCGCCGGCGGCCCAGCGGATGATACGATTTTACATGAAATGGTGCGCCTGGCTCCGGCTCGACGAAAAGCGCAACGCCATCCACCGGAACCGCTCGTCGAGCACGGCGCCGAAAAACTCCTCGATGGCACCGCGGATGCGAGGCGCCTCGGCGTCACTTACCCGGCCGGTCACGGTCATGTGGAAGCGGAACGCCTCGAACACGTAAGGATAACCCCACTGATAGAGGTTGCGGAATTCCAGCGGGCTGAGCGAATCCGGGCTGCGCCGCTCGATCTCGGCTTCGCTCAGCGGCGCCCGGAAACGCTCGAAAGCCACCACGACGTCGTCGGCGAAACGATTGCAGTTCCGGCAGCGGAGCCTCCGGGACGAGTGCGAAGAAGGAGTCGATCTGGCGAACCGCCAGACGCGGGATGACGACTGGCGCCACGACCTTCGGCGAAGACTTCCATGGCCTTGATCAGCGATGCCTCGGTTTCGGTTCCGGCGAGCCGGAACGGCGCCTTCAGCGTGGCGTGAAATCCGTAGCGGCGTGCAGCAGCAGTGTGAAAGGCAATTTCGGCGGGCGAAAGGCGGCCGATCGCCGGTGCCGGGGCGGCAGCGCCGGTAAACGGATCGCGGCCGAGCCAGTTCGCCGCCACGCGGGTCAGCGGGTCGTCTCGTTCCGGGGTGAAATAAATCGCGTAGCGCATGGACGTTTCCTCGCCAGGCCGATGCCATAGGCGATTTGCATGACAGAATAACGAAGCAGTGGCGTTTTTTCAGTGATACCAGAGGCTGCTGCTTGCGTCATCAGTCGGTGATCGCGTCGTCCCATCAGACGCTGCGCGAAGTGCATTCGAAATGTTGTCGAAGATGAAGACGACAACCAGGATCAACAGCACCATATAGGCGACATTCTCCCAGTCGGAATTGGTGCGCATGGCTTCCCAGAGCTTGAGGCCGATGCCGCCCGCGCCCACCGCGCCGATGATCGTGGCCGAGCGGGTGTTCGATTCCCAGAAGTAGAGCGACTGGCTGAGGAACACCGGCAGCACCTGCGGTACGACGCCATAGCGCTGCACCAGCGAGGGTGCGGCGCCGACCGAGCGGATGCCCTCGCGCTGCTTGTCGTCGATGTTCTCCAGCGCTTCCGAATAGAGTTTGCCGAAGGTGCCGGTATCGGTGAAGAAGATCGCCGAGATGCCGGCGAGCGGACCGGGTCCGAAGGCGCGGGTGAAGAACAGCGCCCAGATCAGCATGTCAACCGAGCGCAGGAAGTCGAAGAAGCGCTTGAACAGCTGGTTGGCGAAGCGGTTCGGCGTGATGTTGCGGGCGGCGACGAAGGCCAGCGGGAAAGCCAGCGCGACGCAAAGACGGTGCCGACAAACGCCATGACGATGGTCTGCAGGAGTTTCGTCCAGACATCGCCGTGCTGCCATTCGGCATTGTTCCAGATGTTGTCCCAGGCAAGTGCTGCGTTCGACATTTCGGGTTTTATGCGCGCGCCGGACATGATCAGCGACAGCACCTCGCCGGCGGACTTGCCCCAGAAAGGCGAATTGGCGTCGAAGACAAAGTTCTCCCAGCCGAAGAAGCGGTGGCGGATCTTCACATCGTCGGCATCGATCTCGGCGCTGCCGGCAAAGCCGAACGACACGGCGATCTTCTCGCCGGGCGTCTTTCTGCTCGGCCCAGGCGGGCAAAGCGTCCGCGCGCCGTCACGCTTTGATCCGGCAACGATATCGACGGTGAGCGTCTCGCCGCCGCGGTTCGCGAGCGACGCGGCCGGGCGTGACGTCGATCGTACCGGTGCTGCCGATGCGGATGGTGGCACGCTTCGCCAGCGCCTTGCCTGCCGGCGTTTCTCCGCCGGCCGGCTCGATGCGTCATCCAGTCCGGCTGGCGGTCGGCCCGATAGGACGAGAAGCGCGGATAGCCGACTCCAGGCGATCGCCCTTGAAGTTCGATCTCCGGCCGCATCTCGTAGGATACCCAGTCGGCGAGATAGACGCCGGCGATGCCCCAGTTGCCGGCGGCCAGAACGGCGCCGACGGCAAAGAACCACCAGGCAAAGACCAGATAGGCGACAATGCCCGCCCCGACCAGCCAGCCGGTCAGCCGCTTGCGATTGCGAGCCGGCGAAAACTTCCGGATGGCGTTTCGAAATGGCTCGTCGATATCGGCGGCGGAAAGCGTTGCCATGACGTCAATCCCCGCGGCCGAAGGCGAAGGCCTGTTCGCCGACCAGCCTCTTGCGCAGCCAGGCGGAAAACTGGTCGACGGCGATGATGGTCAGCAGGAGAAGGAGGATGATCGCCAGCGTCTTGGCCTCGTGCGTCTGGCTGATCGAGAGCCGCAGCACCTCGCCGATGCCGCCGCCGCCGACTGCGCCGATGATGGTCGAGGCGCGCACATTGATCTCCAGCCGGAGCAGCGCATAGCTCAGGAAGTTGGGCATCACCTGCGGGACGATGCCGAACCAGACCCGCTCGATCCAGTTGGCGCCGGCGGCGCGCAGGCCCTCGTCGGGCGCATGTCGGCGTTCTCGACGACCTCGAAGAACATCTTGCCGAGCGCGCCGACCGTGTGGATCGAGACGGCGATGATCGCCGGGATCGGTCCGAGCGACAGAACCGCCAGGAAGAAGCCAGCGATGACGATCTCCGGAAAGGCGCGCAGGATTTCCAGGAAACGGCGCACGAAGAAGCGCAGCCAGCGCTGGGTGACCATGTTGGAAGCGGCAAGGAAGCACAGCACGAAGCCGAAGGCGAAACCGAGCAGCGTGGAAACCAGCGCGATGTTGATCGTTTCCAGCATCTTATAGATGTATTCCGGCACGTAGAGCGTGCTGGTGAGGTACATCCGGCCTTCCGGATAGTCGTATTTCAGGCTGCCGTCGTCATAGGGCGACGGCAGGTCGAACAGCGCGCGCCAGACTTCCCAGCCGTCGCGCGGCACAAGCATGCCGATGAAGTCGAACAAATGCGGCAGCCGGTCCCAGAACTTGCCGGCATTGCTCTCATTGGCAAACCAGAGCGAGCCGACATCGCCAAGATCATGAAGAGCAGGCCGCCAAGCGTGTAAAGGCGCCGGCGGCTGGCGAGCTCGCGCCAGTGGCGTTCGACCGCCAGGCCGGTTTCCGAAAGGGTCGGACTCGGTTATTGTCACGCTTGTTGTCCGGTCTCGCACAAATGGACGCGCCGCGAAGCATTGCCCCGCGGCGCGCCGATGTTGCCTGATGACTTACGAGCCGATCTGCGCTTTGCGGGCGTCGATGATCGGCTGGTAGAATTCATGCGTGACCTCGGTGAAGCCCTTGAAGTCGCCGCCCTGGATGGCGGAGAAGCAGGCCGCGTCGGTTTCCGGCAGCTTCATCATGTAATCCTTGAACTTCGCCTTGATGTCGGCGTCGAGCGAGGTGCGGACGACGACCGGGCCGTTCGGGATCAGCGGCGACTTCCAGACCTCGACGAGGTCGTCCATGTCGAGGATGCCCTTGTCGACCATCTTCTTGAGGTTGCCCGAGGTATAGCCGTCTTTGAACTCGCCGACGCCCGAACCCCAGGTGGTGCCGGCGTCGAAAGTGCCCTTCAGCACTTCGAGCACGAGGTTTTCATGGCCGCCGCCGAAGCCGGTCTCGCCGAAATAGTCCTTGACCGGCGTGCCGCCGAGATCCTTGGGCAGAGCGACGTACCGGGATCAGGTAGCCCGAGGTCGAATCCGGATCGGCGAAGCCGAGCTTCTTGCCCTTCATGTCTTCCAGCTTGGTGATGCCGGAATCCTTCTGGCGACCATGATCGAATAATAGCCGGTCGAGCCGTCGGTCTGCACGGTGGTCAGGATCGGCTCGACGCGCCTTGGTTTTCCAGGTAGATCTTGGCGTAGGCGGACGCGCCGAGTTCGGCATAGTCGAGCGTGCCGCCGAGCAGGCCCTGCATCGTGCCGTCATAGTCGGCGGCCGGGAACAGCGAGACCTTTTCGACGCCGAGCACGGCCGGAAGCTTGTCGACGAGGCACTGGAAATTGCGCAGGCGGTCGGCTTCGTTCTCGCCGCCGATGATGCCGATGCGGAATTCCTTCAGGTCTTCGGCCTGGGCCGAACCGATGGCGAGCACGGCGAGCGAGACGGCGCCGAGAAGTGCTTTCCTGAACATGTTGTTTCTCCTGTTGACGCCGGTTCATGCCGGCCAGTTCATGCGTTGAGACAGCCCATGACGCGGGCGAGGCGATCCCGGAGGCTCAGAGCCGCGCCAGAGCGGGCTGCAAGGGTCCGGCGGATGCTGATACTTTCGGCTTCTGCACGCGGATGCTGGTCGAGGTGATGGCTTCGGAAATCTCCGAGCCGTCGCCGTCGGCGCCGTAGATCATGCGAACGGCGTCGCGGGTAAGATCTTCCGGGGCGCCGTCGAAGACCACCTGTGCCGCCGGCCATACCGACGATGCGGTTGCAATAGGCGCGCGCGGTGTCGAGCGTGTGCAGGTTGGTGATGACGGTGATGCCTTCGCGCAGGTTGATATCCTGCAGCGCGTCCATCACCACCTTCGCGTTGAGCGGGTCGAGCGAGGCGATCGGCTCGTCGGCGAGGACCATTTTCGGCTGCTGCATCAGCGCGCGCGCGATGGCAACCCGCTGCTGCTGGCCGCCCGACAGCGTGCCGGCGGGCTGCAGCGCAGTGCGGGCAATGTCGAGGCGCTCCAGCGCCGAGATCGCCTGCGCACGCTCCTCGCGCGAAAAGATGCCGAGCAGATTGAGGCCCGTCGAACGATGGTTCAGCCGGCCGAGCAGGACGTTGGTCAGCACATCCAGCCGTGGCACCAGGTTGAACTGCTGGAAGATCATGGCGCAGTCGCGCTGCCAGCGGCGCAGCGTCGAACCGCGCAAGGCGGACACTTCCGAGCCGTCAAAAAAAATCGACCCCTGACTGGGATCGATGAGACGGTTGATCATTCTGAGCAGAGTCGATTTGCCGGCGCCGGAACGGCCGATGATGCCTACCATCTGACCTTGCGGTATTTCGAGTGCAACGCCGTTGACGGCGATGTTCTTGCCGAAGCGGCGCGTGACGTGGCGGATTTCGAGCATGACGAATTCCCTGTCCGGCGCGGTTTTCCGCGTCTCCCGGGAATGGCCTAGACCAGCGCCATGAAGGGGCAATGTCGATTCGATGTCAGTTTTGTTACGATTCACAGCGCCGGAGCGCCCTTGCAATCAGCCGTTGTGTTTCTTGAGAAACCGTCCGCCGAAAGCGCGCAGAAGTACCGGAGCAATCCACATTTCGCAGGTTCGCCGGTTCCGTCTACTTGAGCACCCGACAGCCTTCGGCGGCTTCCGAAATGTCGCGGTTCCCCGCCCACATTTCCACCGATGGGCACAGATCGCTCTGGTACAGCGGTCGTTAGTCATTATATGAGGCCCGATACCATCGCTACGAGGAATACCGATGCGACTGTCCAGGACGACCCGATTTGCCACGCTGTTTGCAGGGCTGTTCCTTGCGTTCTCGATGATTGCCGTCGACCACGCCGATGCGCGCCGCGGCGGCAGTTTCGGCAGCCGCGGTTCGCGCACCTTCCAGTCGGCGCCGCCTACCCGCACCGCCCCGAACCCCGCTGCTCCGGTCGAGCGCTCGATGACGCCCAACACCGGCCAGAACGCCAACCAGCCCGGCGCTGCCACGCGACAGCCGCAGATGTCCCAGCAACGGCCCGGGTTCTTCAACGGTTTCGGCGGCTCGATGCTGCGCGGACTGATGCTCGGCGGCCTGATCGGGCTGCTGCTTGGCCACGGCTTCGGCGGCATGGCCGGCATGTTCGGCTTCCTGCTGCAGGCGCTTTTGATCGGCGGCGCGATCTGGCTCGTCTTCCGCCTGTTCCGTTCGCAGCCAGCGCGCTCGCCGGAGCCCGCGATGGCCGGCAATGCCGGCGGCGGGTTCTCCTATCGCGATGCGGCGCCGCGCGGTTCGGACAGCGGCCGCGGGTTCAAAATTCCGGCCGTCGGTTCCGGCTCGGACAGCGCACCGGTAGCTGCCGCCGCCATGGAAATCGAGCTCACGCAAGCCGATCTCGACACTTTCGAGCGCCGGCTGACCGAAGTCCAGGAAGCGTTCGGTCGCGAAGACCACGCGGCGCTCCGCCGGCTGGTGACGCCCGAAATGGTCTCTTACCTCTCCGAAGAACTGGCCGACAACGCCCAGAAAGGCGTGCGCAACGACGTTTCAGACGTCCAGCTGCACCAGGCCGACATCGCCGAAAGCTGGCGCGAGGGCAACGACGACTACGCAACGGCGGCGCTGCAATATTCGTCCCGCGACGTCACCCGCGACCGGGCCAGCGGCAAAATCGTCGATGGCGACGCCGACGAGCCTACTGAGACGACCGAATTGTGGACTTTCGTTCGGCGGAACGGCGGCGACTGGAAGCTTTCCGCCATCCAGGAGGCGTAGCGGCTGGCATTTCCTCGCCCTCGCTTGCGGGGGAGAGGTGCCTACCCGGGCCTGATTCCGGGGGGCGGAGAGGGGGCTCCTGCGCAAACTACTGATTGCGGAGCAAGATACCGGTAAGGAAACGCTCTACCCGCCGTGCTTTTCCAGGAATTCCTCCGCCGACAGCGTGCGGAAATCATCCAGCGCGGCGCGCAGCTTGGCGTGGTCCCAGTCCCACCAGGCGAGCGCCTGATAGCGTTCGGCGGTCCTGCGGTCGAAACGCTCGCGGATTGGTTTTGCCGGTACGCCGCCGACGATGGTGTAGGGCGCAACATCCTTCGATACCACAGCACCTGCCCCGACCGCCGCGCCGTCGCCGATGGTGACGCCGGGCAGGATGGTCGAACCGTGGCCAAGCCAGGTGTCGTGGCCGATCGTGACCTTGTTTTCCCGGCGCCAGTTGAAAAAATCCGTCTCGTGCTCGGCATCGTCCCAGTAGTCCGAGGCGCGATAGGTGAAGTGATGCAGCGTCGGCCGCCAGGTCGGATGATTGGTGGCGTTGATGCGTACGCTTGCTGCAATGTTCACGAACTTGCCGATCTCGACACACCAGGCGCCGCAATCCTGCATCATGTAGGAATAGTCGCCGAGTGTCGTTTCGTGCACCCGGCAGCGGTCGGCGATCTCGGTGTAGCGGCCCAGTGTCGAGCCACTCACCTCGGCGGTCGGGTGGACGAACGGCTCTTCCGACAGTTTTCTGCTCATGCGGCGATCCTGGCTGCGGCGAATTCGGTGACATCAATGATGCGGTCGGCGACCGCCTCGCGAACGTCGGCATCGTGGAAGATGCCGAGCAGGGCGACGTCCGCCTTTTTCTTTTCGTCGATCAGGCCGATCACGACTTCGCGGTTCTTCGCGTCGAGCGAGGCGGTCGGCTCGTCGAGCAGCAGGATCGGATGATCGGTGATGAAACCGCGCGCGATGTTGACGCGTTGCTGCTCGCCGCCGGAAAACGTCGCCGGCGGCAGCGTCCAGAGTTTTTCCGGCAGATTGAGCCGGCTCAGCAGATCTTTCGCACGCTCGCGGGCCGCATCGCGGTTTTCGCCGCGTGCCACCAGTGGCTCGGCGACGACGTCGAGCGCCGAAACGCGCGGCACTGTCCGCAGGAACTGGCTGACATAGCCGATGGTGTCGCGGCGGACCTGCAACACCACGCGCGGACTGGCGCTGGCGAGGTCGATGAGCTGGTCTCCATGCGTGACGATGATCTGGCCCCGGTCGACGGCGTAATTGCCGTAGACCATTTTCAGGATCGAGCTCTTGCCGGCTCCCGACGGGCCGCCGAGCACGGCGCATTCGCCGGCCTTGATCGAGAAGGAGACATCGGCGACGACCGGCAGCCGGATGCCGTCGCGCAGATGCATGGTGAAGCTTTTTGCGACTTCCGAAACGACGAGCGGAGTTGCCATGATCAGGTTCCTTTGCGTTGCCGCATGATCCGATCCGAAAACCGGCATCCACTTTTCGGGATCATGCGGCTACACCTGCAAGATCGAAGAAACGAGAAGCTGCGTGTACGGCGCGCGCGGATCGTCGAGCACGCGGTCGGTCAAGCCCGTCTCGACGACACGGCCGTCCTTCATCACCATCATGCGCTGCGACAGGAGCCGCGCTACCGCGAGGTCGTGCGTCACCACGATAGCCGCCAGGCCGAGATCAGTGACCAGGCCGCGCAGCAGGTCGAGCAGCCGCGCCTGGACAGAGACGTCCAGGCCGCCGGTCGGCTCGTCCATGAAGACGAGACGCGGGCTGGTGACGAGATTGCGGGCGATCTGCAGGCGCTGGCGCATGCCGCCGGAGAACGCGCGCGGCTCATCGTCGATCCGGTCCTCGCCGATTTCGACGCGCCCGAGCCAGTCGATCGCCGAAGCGCGGATGTTGCCGTAGTGCCGGTCGCCGACCGCCATCAGCCGTTCGCCGACATTGGCGCCGGCCGATACCGTCATGCGCAGGCCGTCGGCGGGGTTCTGGTGGACGAAACCCCAGTCGGTGCGCATCAGGAAGCGCCGCTCTGCCTCGCTCATATGGTAGAGGTCGCGCCACTGGTTGTCGCGCATCCGGTAGGATGCCGTGCCCGAGGTCGGCAGCAGCCGGGTCGACAGGCAGTTGAGCAGCGTCGTCTTGCCGGAGCCGGATTTGCCGACAACCGCCAGCACTTCGCCCGGCCACAGCTCGAAAGAAACATCCTCGCAGCCGACGCGGGAGCCATAGAATTTCGACAGCGAGGAGACGCGCAGGAGGGGAAAGTCGGTCATGGCGCAGATCCTTCTCCCTCCCCCTTGCGGGGAGGGTGGCCCGAAGGGCCGGGTGGGGGTGGTGCCGTCTGCGCGGACGGCGAAGTGGAGCCACCCCCCTCCGTCCGCTTTGCGGACACCTCCCCCGCAAGGGGGGAGGAAACTCCTGCCATCACCCCGACATGTCCCTCTTCCCGCCGCTTCTCGCAATGGTCGGTATCGGAACACACGAACATGTGGCCGCCATGGTCGTCGAGGATAACCTCGTCGAGATAAACCTTCTCAGCACCGCACAGTGCGCAAGGCTGGTCGAATTTCTGTACCTGGAAGGGGTGATCCTCGAAGTCGAGGCTGACCACCCTAGTGAACGGCGGCACCGCATAAATGCGCTTCTCGCGTCCGGCGCCGAAAAGCTGCAGCGCCGGCGACATATGCATCTTCGGATTGTCGAATTTCGGCGTCGGCGACGGGTCCATCACGTAGCGCCCCTCGACCTTGACCGGATAGGCATAGGTCGTTGCGATGCGGCCGTGCCTGGCAATGTCCTCATAGAGCTTCACATGCATGAGACCGTATTCCTCCAGCGCATGCATCTTCCGCGTCTCGGTCTCGCGCGGTTCCAGAAAGCGCAACGGCTCCGGAATCGGCACCTGGTAGACCAGTGTCTGTCCTTCCGTCAGCGGGTATTCGGGAATGCGGTGGCGGGTCTGGATGATCGTCGCTTTCGCCGTCTCCGTCGTCACCGCGACATCAGCGACCTTTTTGAAGAACGCGCGGATGGACACGGCGTTGGTCGTGTCATCGGCCCCTTGGTCGATGACCTTCAGCACGTCGTCCGGCCCGATGATCGAGGCAGTCACCTGCACCCCGCCGGTGCCCCAGCCGTAAGGCATCGGCATTTCACGGCTGGCGAACGGCACCTGGTAACCGGGTATGGCGATACCCTTCAGGATCGCCCGGCGGATCATGCGCTTGGTCTGTTCATCGAGGTAGGCGAAGTTGTAGGTGGCGATTTCGGTCGCTTGCATGGTCACTCCGCCGCCTCCCGCGTTACCGCTACACCGGCATTGTCCCGCGCGTCGTGCTCGGCGCGCATGCGCCTCACCAGGTCGAGTTCGGCCTGGAAGTCGACATAGTGCGGCAGTTTCAGGTGCTCGACGAAGCCGGTCGCCTGGACATTGTCGGAGTGCGAGATGACGAACTCCTCGTCCTGCGCGGCGGCGGTAATATCCTCGCCCATCTCGCGGGTCCGCAATGCACGGTCGCACAGCGACATCGCCATCGCCTTGCGCTCAGACTGGCCGAAGACCAGACCGTAGCCGCGGGTAAATTGCGGCGGCGCCTTGGCCGAGCCCTTGAACTGGTTGACCATCTGGCACTCGGTAACTCGGATACGGCCGAGCGTGACCGGGAACGGCAGTTCCGGCACGTCGAGTTCCAGCTCCACTTCCCCAATCCTTACTTCGCCGACGAAGGGATGGCTGCGGCCATAACCGCGCTGCGTTGAATAACCGAGCGCCAGCAGGAAACCTTCGTCGCCGCGCGACAGCGCCTGCAGGCGGATATCGCGCTCCATCGGGAACTCCAGCGGCTCGCGCGTGATGTCGCCGGTGACGTGGTCGTCCGGCAGTCCGCCGTCGGCCTCGATCAGCCCTTCATGCGCCAGAATCTCGGAAACACGCGCCATGCGCTCGGATGACGCTTCGCGCTGCACCGGTTCGTCGGCGCCGCCGCCGTTTGCCAGTTCCGGATCGAGCAGGCGGTGCGTGTAGTCGAAGGTCGGGCCGAGCAGCTGGCCGCCCGGCAGGTCCTTGTAGGTTGCCGAAACCCGGCGCTCGATTTGCATCGCAGCCGTATCGATCGGCTTGGTGTAGCCAAAGCGCGGCAGCGTGGTGCGATAGGCGCGGACCAGGAAGATCGCCTCGATCAGATCGCCGCGCGACTGCACGATTGCCAGCGCCGCCAGTTCCTTGTCGTAGAGCGAGCCTTCGGCCATGACGCGGTCGACGCCGAGCGCCAGTTGTTCGACGATCTGGTCTATGCGCAGCGCCGGCACGCCGCGGTCGCCGCGGCGGCGGTCGGCAAGCAGCCGGTGTGCATTTTCGATGGCGGCCTCGCCGCCTTTGACGGCCACATACATTTCAGGCCTCCATCGTCTTGATGCGGGTGGTGCGCGGCAGGCAGGCGATGCCTTCGGGCGCCGCCAGGATGACGTCGACGCCGCGCGGGAAACGGCCGCTGTTCTGTTTCCACTGCTCGACGAAATGGCGCGGCAGCGGAGTCGGGGCCGCCATCGCCATCCTCTCGATGCCCGGACCTTCCAGCAAAAGGTCCGTGCCGGAAACCAGGCTGTCGAGTTGCAGGATCAGCGTCGTCGAACGGTCGGGATATTCCTGCGTGCCCTGCGCGAAATTTTCGAGCGCGATCAGTTCCGCCGGCCTCGAGACTAGAGCAAAATGCGCGTCGGCCGGAGTACCGGCCAGTGGCGCGCCGGTGTGGAAACCAAGCCAGGATTTCGCAGCAGGCGATGCCTGAAGCGCCGCATCGAGCCAGAGCGGCGTATCGTTGTCGCACAGGGTCAGCGCGACGGCAGCCGCGACGGCCGAAAGCGGCGCCGGCGGGCTGGCGAGCATCTCGACCGGCTGCACCGTGCCCGGTCGCGCCATCGCGTCCATGATGGCGCGGAACACCGACTGCGCGTCGAACACCGGATTGGCGAAACCGCCATCGATCGTCTCTGCCTCGGCTGCCATCAGTCCTCTCCGCGTACCATGGTGAAGAAGTCGACCCGCGTCGCCGCCGTTTCGGCGCGCCGCTTTTCGTCGGCTTCCAGTTGTGCCGCGCGCAACGGCGCGATGATCTTCTCCTCGATCTCGATGCGGCGGGCAGGATCCTGCCAAGCCGCGTCGGCGATCGCCGAAAGCCGCGCCTTCTCCTTGTCGCGGCCCAGCGCATAAGAATGACCGACTTCGCCGGTCGCCAGCCTGACGGTGGCCCGCGTCACCGTCGCCTCGCCGAAATTGAAAGGCGCGCCGCCACCGCCGATGCGGCCGCGCACGGTGACCAGCCCGGTTTCCGGTCCGCGCAGCAACTGCGCTTCTGATGGCAGACCGGCCGCCTCGCAAAGCCGCTTCAGCTCGCCGGCGGGCGCCGCCGCCAGGGCCGCCATCGCCGATTTGCGTGCGGCCTCGAGGTCCTTCTCCTGCCGTCTGTCCATCTTCATCCGCTTATCCGCACCTTTGCTAAATTTGTCTATTGTTCTATACAACTAAACAAATTATACTCACTTTCTAACGCGTGTCCATGACGCGTCTGTGACAGGGGCGAAAAGTGATCGAGGCAGGGCTGAAATCCTCCGTGACCCGCCGGAGCGGCGTCGCGCTGTGGCGGCAGATCGCGGACCAGATGCGGCAGGCGATCGGCACCGGCGCGCTCGGCGCCGACGGCCGGCTGCCGCCCGAATTCGCGCTGTCGGAGCGTTTCGGCGTCAACCGCCACACGGTGCGCAGCGCCATAGCGGCGCTCGTGCAGGAAGGCGTGCTGCGGGCCGAGCAGGGACGCGGCACCTTTGTGGAGAGCCGCAAACGGCTTTCTTATCCGATCTCGGCACGCACGCGGTTCTCGACCGGCCTGCGCGACCAGACGAAAGATCGCCGCAGCACGCTTCTCGCCGACGCGGTGGAAGCGGCGAGCGATCGCGTCGGCGAGGCGCTCGGGCTGCGCGCAGGCGACAGTGTCATTCGCCTGGAGACGTTGAGCGAGGCCGATGGCCGGCCGGTGTCGCGCGCCACGAGCTGGTTCGATGCGCAAAGGTTTGCCGGCTTCGCAAAACTCTACGCAAGCACCGGCTCGATCACGGCGAGCTTCAAGGCCTTCGGCATTGACGACTATTTCCGCCATTCGACTCTGGTTTCCGCGCGCCATGCCGACACCGCCGATCTAGCCGACTTGAAACTGTCGCCCGGCGCCATCGTACTGGTCGCAGTCGCGATCAACGTCGATGCGGAAGGCAAGCCTATCCAGTTCGCCGAAACGCGGTTCGCCGCGGACCGGGTGGAATTGACGGTGACGACGGAGGCGTAAAACGCCTCACGCCTTCGTCAGCCACTCATGCTCCTTCGCATTGTGGAATTTCCAGGTGCGCTTCGGCCCGGCCATGACGTTGAGATAATAAAGATCGTAGCCGTGGCAGGCCGCACATGGGTGATAGCCCTTCGGCACCAGCACCACGTCGCCATCCTCCACCGCCATCGATTCATCCAGCGAACGGTCATCCGTATAGACGCGCTGGAAGGCAAAACCCTGCGGCGGGTTGAGGCGATGGTAATAGGTTTCTTCCAGATAGGATTCGGCCGGCAGGTTGTCCTCGTCGTGCTTGTGCGGCGGATAGCTCGACGTGTGGCCGCCAGGCGTAATGACCTCGACCACAAGCAGCGAATCCGCCGGCTGGCCTTCCGGCAGGATGTTGGTGACGTAGCGCGTGTTGGTGCCCTTGCCGCGCACTTCCTGGCCGATGCTGTCCGGTGCGATCACCCGCGCTGGCAGGCGGCCGCCCAATCCGGGTGCAGAGCAGACGGCGAGTTCGAGGTCGGTTTCGGCGGTCACCGACCAGTCCGAGCCTTGCGGCACATAGACAGACCACGGCTTGCCGTCGAAGGGCGAGACACGGCCGCCAAGCGAGCCGAAATCCTCGCCGCCCGCCGAGGCCTTGCCCTTGCCGGTTACGAAGACGAGGCAGGCCTCGCGGTCGCCGGTCCCGGCGGACACCGTCTCGCCGGGCTTCAGCCGGTGGAGGTCGAAGCCGACATAGGTCCAGCCGGCGCTTTGCGGCGTCACGTGGCTGACCAGTCCTGCATCGCCCTTGGGCTTTACCAGCAGCTTCGACATCTTCTTCACTCCTTTGCCGGGCCGGGCTTGTAGTTGATCAGGAACAGCCAGGTTCCGTACGCAGTCATGCCGATGGCCAGCGTCGCCCAGAAGGCATCGCCCCAGATCAGCTCGAAAGCGGACCAGCAGGCGCAGAAGGCGACAAGTACGATGCGGCGCCAGAGCGGGTCGAGGAATGGGGAATGGGTGTGCGCCATCAGATCAGGTTACCTCGCCCAGGCTGGCGCCGGGAGTCCCCAATCAAACATCGGGGAAACCTTGGGTCTCAACGGTGTAGCCCGCGGCGGCCATCACTCGCATCAGTTCCTTGTAGCCGACCTCGGCCATCCTGAGCGGAGGATTCTTTC
This sequence comes from uncultured Alphaproteobacteria bacterium, assembly GCA_963763895.1. Taxonomy (GTDB): domain Bacteria; phylum Pseudomonadota; class Alphaproteobacteria; order Rhizobiales; family Rhizobiaceae; genus Neomesorhizobium. The sequence goes on from CAVXQC010000008.1 coordinate 580,496, forward strand.
GGGGGTCTTGCTCGGCCTCCACAACAAACCACCCCTCATAGCCACAATCGGCGAATTTCTGCACGATGGCGCCGAAATCCAGCGACCCGTCCCCGGGCACGGTGAAGGCGCCGAGCGCCACCGCGTCGAGGAAGGATTGCCTCGACCTGTCAAGGCCTTCGATCACGTCCATCCGCACGTCCTTCACATGCACGTGGTTGATGCGCTTGTGGTGGTTGTCGATGGTGCGCAGCACGTCGCCGCCGGCAAAGGCCAGGTGGCCGGCATCGAGCAGCAGCGGAATGCCTTCGCCAGAATGGCTCATGAACGCGTCGAGCTCCGGCTCCGTCTCCACCACCGCCGCCATATGATGGTGATAGGAGAGCGGCATGCCCTGGCCGGCGCACCATTCGCCGAATTCGGTCACCTTGCGCGCATATGCCTTCATCTCGCTATCCGAAAGTTTCGGTTTGGTCGCCAGCGGTTTCGAGCGGTCGCCCTGAATGGAGCGGCCAACCTCGCCATAAACGATGCAGGGCGCATTGACCGCCTTGAACAGGTCGATCATCGGCTGGATGCGGTCCTTGTTCGCCGACAGGTCCTCATCGACCAGCGTACCGGAAAACCAGCCGCCGCAGAGCGTCACATCCGCTGCCTTCAGGATCGGCAGCATCGTCTCCGGATCGTCGGGAAAACGGCGGCCCTTTTCCATGCCGGTGAAGCCCGCCGAGCGCGACTGGCGTAGGCATTCCTCCAGCGACACGTCATCGCTCAGTTCCACGAGATCGTCGTTCCACCATGCGATGGGGGACATGCCCAGTTTGGCTTTCAAGAACTCACTCCAGTTATTTCCGGCAGTCCATCGACTAGCCTTCACTTTTGTCGTTTGCGCTACCCCTCACCTGCCTGCCGGTATCCTCTCCCCGTGAGAGCGGGCAGAGGGTAAGGGTGAGGGGCGTAGCTCAGTTCACCATCCGCTGCATCTTGCGCTTCTCTTCATAGTCCTTGCGCGCCTTGTTGACACTCGGCCGCGCCGAGACCTCAGGCACCGCGACGTCCCACCAGTGGCCGCCGGCCTCGGTCGAGATCAACGGGTCGGTATCGATCACCAGCACCGTCGTTCGTTCGATCCCGGCCGCTTCGTTCAGCGCCGTTTCGAGCTCGCCCACCGAGCCCACTTTTTTCGTCCACGCGCCCATCGAGGCGGCGTGCGCGGCGAAGTCGATCTCCGGCAGCACCTCGTGTTTGGCGTCCTTGAGCAGATTGTTGAAGTTGGCGCCGCCAGTCGCCATCTGCAGCCGGTTGATGCAACCGAATCCGCGATTGTCGAGCACCACGATGGTCAGCTTCTGACCGAGCATCACCGAAGTGGCAATCTCGGAATTCATCATCATGTAGCTACCGTCGCCCAGCATCACGATCACATCGTGGTCGGGCTTGGCGAGTTTGACGCCGAGACCGCCGGCAATCTCATAGCCCATGGTCGAATAGCCGTATTCCATGTGATAGCTGCCCGGCTCGCCGGCCGTCCAGAGCTTGTGCAGTTCGCCCGGCAGTCCACCCGAGGCGCAGACCAGCGTCGCTTTGGAACCGCGCGCCCTGTGCACCGCGCCGATCACCTGGGCGTCCGACGGCAGCGCATTGGTCGGGTCGGTCACAGCCTTCGCGGCCTTCAGCCAGTCATCCTTTGCCGTCCTGGCGGCCGAAGTCCAGGCGTCGGCCGTTTTCCAGCCGCCGAGCCTTGCTTCCAGCGCCTCAAGTCCGGCTTTCGCATCCGCCACCAGCGGCAGCGCGCGATGTTTGCCGGCATCGAAAAGCTGCGCGTTCAACCCGACGATCTTCACGCCGTCCGCCTTGAACAGCGCCCATGATCCCGTGGTGAAATCCTGCAGCCGCGAGCCGACGGCGAGCACCACATCCGCCTGTTCGGCGAGCAGGTTCGAGGCCGAAGAACCGGTGACGCCGACCGAGCCCATGTTGAGCGGATGGTCGTGCGGCAGGCTCGACTTGCCGGCATTGGTCTCCATCACCGGAATGCCGTGCGTCTCGGCGAAAGCCTTCAACGTCGCCGCCGCCTCCGAATAGAGCACGCCGCCGCCGGCAATGATCACCGGCTTCTTCGAAGCCTTCAGTGCCACCACGGCGGCATCCAGTTCGCCGGCATCGGGTTGCGGCCGGCGCGGCATCCACACCCGCTCGGCAAAGAAGCTCTCGGGATAGTCGAAGGCTTCGGCCTGCACATCCTGGCAGAGCGAAAGCGTCACCGGCCCGCATTCGGCCGGGTCGGTCAGCACCTGCATGGTGCGGGCAAGCGCCGGAATGATCTGTTCGGGCCGCGTGATCCGGTCGAAATAGCGCGACACCGGACGGAACGACGTCATTGGCGCTGACCGTGCCGTCGCCGAAACTTTCGACCTGCTGCAGCACCGGGTCCGGCGCGCGGTTGGCGAAGACATCGCCGGGGAGAAAGAGCACCGGCAAGCGGTTGACGTGGGCCAGCGCGGCCGCGGTCACCATGTTGGTGGCGCCCGGACCTATGGAGGATGTCGCGGCCATAAAGCGGCGGCGGAAGCTCGCCTTGGCAAAGGCGATCGCTGCATGCGCCATGCCTTGCTCGTTGTGCGCCCGGAAGGTCGGCAGTTCGTCGCGCACCTGATAGAGCGCCTCGCCCAGCCCTGCGACATTGCCGTGGCCGAAGATCGCCCACACGCCGCCGAAGATCGGCAGTTTCTCGCCGTCGATCATGGTCATCTGGTGCGCCATGAACCGGGTCAGCGCCTGCGCCATGGTCAAGCGGATTGTCTTCGTCATTTGTCTTCTCCAGGCGACCCTTATGCCGCCTTGCGGCCGCGCGCGGCAAGCCACGCCTTGGTGAGTTTTTCGAAGCGGTCGGCCATGTCGGCGACGGCCTGCTCATCGGTCATCGTTCCGGACAGCCATTTTTCGGCTGGCATCGGCGAAGATGGTGCGGCCGACGGCGAAACCCTTGACGATCGACGCATTCGCGGTCGCCGTAAATGCGGCTTCCAGTTCGTCCTGCGGCGCCTCGAGCCCAAGCAGGACCACGCCCCGGCACCACGGATCGTTCTTCTCGATCACCTTGCCGATCGCATTCCAGGCGGTAGCGGAAGCCTGCGGTTCGAGCTTCCACCAGTCGGGCTTGATGCCGAGCGCATAAAGCTCCTCCAGCGCGCGCGGCACCGTATCCTCGGCGAGCTTGCCATGCTTGCCGGCGATGATCTCGATCAAGAAGTTCCCTGCCAACTTTCCGCGCGGCCTCGAACAGCGTCGCGCAGCTTCTCCTGCTGCTCCCGCTTCAGCGGCTCGGGATCGTCGGGATGGTAGAAACAAAGGCACTTGATGCAGTGCTCGACCGGCCATTCGGCGAGCTGCGAGCCGATGTCCTGCGAAAACTCGAAACGCAACGGCCGCGAGCCCGGCAGTTCGACCGGGCGGCCGAGCCAGGAGAACGGATGACGGGCGAACTCGAACATCGCGTCGCGGCCATGCTTCTCGTCGATCAGCATGCCATAGCCCTCGCGTCCGCCTGCCACCCTTGCCGCCGCCTTGACCGCCAGAACCTTGAAGTCGCCGATGCGCGCCTCGTCGGCGTCCGCACGCGCCGCGATATCCTCCAGTTGCACCCTGTGATCGATGGCAAGCGCCATCAGCGACGGGATTTCGCGGCGGCGGGTCGTCGCCCAGTGGATGTGGTTGATCGCCTCGTCCTTGCGCAGCGCGTGGTGCGGGCTGCCGTTCTTCAGGAAGAACTGCAACTCCTCGAAAGTCGGATATTCAGGCGAGCAGAGCAGCCGCGAGACGGCAAACGCACCGCAGGCATTGGCCCAGGTCGCCGCCGTTTCCAGGCTTTCGCCGCCGAGCCAGCCGCGCAGCAGGCCCGACATGAAGGCATCGCCGGCGCCGAGCACGTTGAACACCTCGATCGGAAAACCCTTGCCGACGATGCCGTCCTCGAGATCGTCGCTGATCTCGCCATCGTAGACGATGCAGCCCATGGCGCCGCGCTTCAGCACGATGGTCGCCGGCGAAACGGCGCGGATCGCCTTCAGCGCACCGAGCACGTCGTCGGCGCCCGAGGCGATCATGATCTCCTCCTCGGTGCCGACGATCAGGTCGCAATCGGGCAGCACGGTCTTCAGCTTGCCCGATACCTTGTCGGATTTCACATAACGCTCGAAACCTTCGGCATGGCCGGCAAGGCCCCAGAGGTTCGGCCGGTAGTCGATGTCGAACACCACCTTGCCGCCATTCGCCTTGGCGATGCGGATTGCCTTGCGCTGGGCCGCTTCGCTGTTCTCCCGCGAGAAATGCGTGCCGGTAACGACGATAGCCCGCGCCGAAGCGACAAAGGCCTCGTCGATATCTTCTTCCGCCAGCGCCATGTCGGCGCAATCGGAGCGGTAGAAGATCATCGGCGAAACGCCCTCCTCCTCGACAGCCAGCAGAACCAGCGCGGTCAGCCGATTCGGGTCGGTGGCGATGCCCGCGGTGGCCACGCCCTCGCGCGCCAGTTGCTCGCGGATGAAGCGGCCCATCTGCTCGTTGCCGACGCGGGTGATCAGCGCCGACTTCAATCCCAGGCGGCCGGTGCCGATGGCGATGTTTGCCGGGCATCCGCCGACGGATTTGGCGAAGGACGCGATGTCCTCCAGCCGCGAACCGATCTGCTGGCCGTAGAGATCGACGGAAGCCCGCCCTATGGTGATGACATCGAGAGCCTCGGCATTGGCGCGTGGCATGGCCGGGTCCTTCCAAAAACATGCGGCACGGTCCTAGTTTCCTGTGGACTGCCGCCGCCAACCGGACTATGAGATGCCGATATGAAACAGAAATTCCGTTTAATAGTCAATTCGGAATATTTGTTCCGTTTTCGAATTCTGGCCAGGGAGGAGTGAAATGCTGCGTTTCGGAGTGCTGGGTGCGGGGAGAATTGGCAATGTCCACGCCAGGACGCTGCGCGATTCAGGACGCGCGCAGGTGGCCTATGTCGCCGATGCGATGCCTGATGCGGCGAAGACGCTTGCCGCCCAGGTCGGTGCCAAAACCGGTTCGGTCGACGATGTGATCGCGGCCAGCGACGTCGATGCGATCCTGATCGCGACGCCGACCGACACCCATGCCGACCTGATCGAGCAGGCGGCGAATGCCGGCAAGATGATCCTCTGCGAAAAGCCGGTCAGCCTGTCGGTCGAGCGCATCGAGCAGTGCCTGAAGGTCGTCGAGAAGGCCAGCGTGCCGCTGATGATCGGCTTCCACCGCCGCTACGACCCGAACTATTCGGTGCTGGAAAAGCGGCTGCGCGCCGGCGAGATCGGCGACGTCGAGATCGTCACCATCACCTGCCGCGACCCGGCCCCGCCGCCGGTCTCCTATATCGAGCGCTCCGGCGGCCTCTATCGCGACATGATGATCCACGATTTCGACATGGCGCGCTTTCTGCTCGGCGAGGATCCGGTCACCGTCCATGCGCTTGGCGCATCGCTGGTCGACGCGGCGATCGGCAAGGCCGGCGACATCGACACCGCGGCGGTACACATGCAGACGGCGTCCGGCAAGATGTGCGTCATCACCAATTCGCGGCGCGCCACCTACGGTCACGACCAGCGCATCGAGGTGCACGGCTCGAAGGGCATGCTGCGCGCCGGCAACATGCATCTGACCACGCTCGAAAAGGCGGATGGCGGCGGCTTCACCAGCGACCTGATCCCGTTCTCCTTCATCGAACGCTACGAGGACGCCTACCGGATCGAGATCAACGCCTTCCTGACCGCCATCGAAAAGGGCGAGGCGCCACGCGCTTCAGGGCATGACGGGCTGATGGCGCAGAAGCTCGCCGAGGCGGCGGCCGAATCGCTGAAGACTGGCCAGGCGGTGACGGTGCGCTAGTTTCGGTTCGACATAAATCGCCCCTCACCCTTACCCTCTCCCCGTGAAAAACGGGGAGAGGGAGACGCCGGCGTTGCTGCCAAATCGCCAGCGTCAGGGATTGGTATCAGCGATGACGCCTCCCTCTCCCCGTCCCTACGGGGAGAGGGTAAGGGTGAGGGGCATGCACGAGACCACTAGCTCAAGGACATGACATGTTCGACCCGTCCTCGCTCGACCACCTTTCGCTCGAAGGCAAGATCGCCGTCGTCACCGGCTCGACGCAAGGGCTCGGCGAGGCCATCGCGCATCTTTTCGCCGAACGCGGCGTCGCCGGGCTGGTCATTACCGGCCGCAACGGAAAGAACGGCGAGCGGGTGAAGGCCGCTCTCGAGGCGAAAGGCGTGAAGACGCTTTTCGTCGAAGCCGATCTCGCGAAGATCGAGGACGGCAGAACAGATCATCGCCGCGGCCGACAAGGCGTTCGGCCGCGTCGATGTCCTGGTCAATGCTGCCGGGATAACCGACCGCGGCTCGATCTGGGACACGCAACCGGAGCTTTTCGACGCCATGTTCGCGGTCAACGTCCGGGCGCCGTTTTTCCTTATGCAGCATGCGCTGAAGGTGATGAAGCGCGAGAAGATCGAAGGCTCGATCGTCAACATCATCTCGATGTCGGGGCATGGCGGACAAAGCTTCATCACCGCCTACAGCGCCTCGAAGGGCGCACTCATCACACTCACCAAAAACGTCGCCTACAGCGTCATGAACCACCGCATCCGCGTCAACGGCCTGACCATCGGCTGGATGGACACGCCGGGCGAGGACCGCATCATGAAGACCTATCACGGCGCGGAAGACGGCTGGCTGAAGGAGGCCGAGAAAAATCGGCCGTTCGGGCGGCTGCTCAAAGCCGACGAAGTGGCGCGAGGCGTCGCCTTCCTCGCCAGCGCCGAGAGCGGACTGATGACCGGCTCGATCATCGACTTCGACCAGCAGGTGCTCGGGGCGGCAGATACGCCGGCGACGCCGCCGGCGGTGGGGTAGGCGCCCTTCCTCTCCCCTTGTGGGAGAGGATAATAAGGCCCGGCGAGGGCATTGGTGCGAGCCGCTGGCCGCGCTTGGTGAGGGGTGAGTGCCGCGCATATACCCCCACCAAGATCGACCAGCCACTCGCGCAAGCGCTCGTGGGGTCGATCTATCCTCTCCCACAAGGGGAGAGGAGGGCCCCTTACCTCTCCCCCCGTCTCCCCGCCACCGCCACCGTCAGCGTCATCGCCAGCGCCATAGTCGCCGCCATCGAGCGGAAGCCCTCGAAATTCGCCTCAACGATCTCCAGCAGCACGTCGGCCGAGGGCGCGATCGGCGAGAAGACCGAATCGGTGATCGACACGATCTTCGCGTCGCGCGCCTTGGCCGCGTTGGTGAGGTTCACCGTCTCGCTGGCATAGGGCGTGAAGCTGGTCGACAGCACAGCATCGCGCGCGGTGATGAAGCTTGCCTGCTCGGCGCCCAGCCCGGCCAGCGCGTCGATCAGGATGTTGCGGATGCCGAGCTTGCCCATGGCGTAGCTCATATAGGAGGTGATCGGAAACGACCGCCTCAGGCCGATCAGGTAGATGGTCTCGGCGCCGGCCAGAATGTCGACCGCGCGTTCGATCGCCTCGTGGTCGACCTTGTCGCGGAGGTCCGCGACCGAACGTTCCGCTGCGGTCAGGAACCCGTCGAGCACCAGGCCGGACTTGCTGGTGGCGATGCCGTGCTCGCGCATCTGCGCCAGCCGCTCGTCATAGTTCAGCACGCGTTCCCGAAGCCGCGAGCGGAACACTTCCTGCAGTTCGGAAAAACCCTGATAGCCCAGCGCCCGCGAAAAACGCACCAGCGCCGAAGGCTGCACTTCGGCGTTGCCGGCGATCGAGGCGACGGTGCCGAAGGCGACCTCGTCGGGGTTTTCCAGCGCATAGGCGGCGACCTGCGTCAGCCGCTTGGGCAGTTGTTCGGCGCGCTGCGCAATCAGCGCGCGCAAGGACTGATAATCCTTCGGGCCCCGGTCCTGCTCTTCCATGCCGTTCGCGCCCCTCTTGTCGCCCGGTCATTATTTAGGGCTTGACGCAGAAAACCAGAAATGGAATAAAAATTCCACAGAAAAATTCTAATGCACTATTTGTTCCAAATTTGGAAGTGGCCAGGGGAGGAAACCAAGCCATGTCCGAGGTGACGGGTCAAGCGGCCGAGCCACTGCTCGAAGCGCGCGACATCAAGAAGTATTTCGGCGCCATCACGGCGCTCAACGGCGTCAGCTTCCACGTCGCGCCGGCGAGGTGCTCGGCGTCGTCGGCGACAACGGCGCCGGCAAGTCGACGCTGATGAAGATCCTCTCCGGCCTCTACACGCCGAGCGAAGGCTAGCTGTTCTTCCACGGCAAGCCGGTGAAGTTCGATTCCCCGCGCGACGCCCGCCAGATGGGCATCGAGATGGTCTACCAGGACTTCGCGCTGGCCGGGAACATGCCGATCTACGAGAACATCTATCTCGGCCGCGAGCCGGGCCGGAAATTCGCCGGCCTCACCATCATCGACCGCGAACAGGCGCGGCAGATGGCGAAGGACCATCTCGACAAGCTGAAGATCCACGTGAAATCGATCGACCAGAACGTCGAGGACCTGTCCGGCGGCCAGCGCCAGGCGGTGGCGATCGCCCGCGCGACCGCCTTCGACGCCAAGGTGGTGATCATGGACGAGCCGACGGCGGCGCTCGCCATCAAGGAAGTCGGCAAGGTGCTCGACCTGATCAAGATCGCTGAAGGAGCACGGCGTCGCGGTGATCATCATCTCGCACCGCATGGACGACATCTTCTACTGCTGCGACCGCGTGATGGCGCTCTACCAGGGCACCAATTTCGCCGAGGCGCCGCTCGACAAGACACACCGCAACGAGGTCATCGGCTGGATCATGGGCACCAAGGGCCACACCGAAGCGCTCGCGCATGACAAGGTTCACTGAGCGATGATCAGCAACAATCCGCGCCTTGCCAGTTTCCTCGAACACTACGGCATCGTCGTCATCGTCGTGGTGATGATGGTGCTGCTCTACGCTTCCCGGCCTGACGTGTTCCTGTCGCTCGCCAACCTCACCAACATCATCAAGCAGAACGCCACGCTCGCGCTGCTGGCGCTCGGCATGTTCGTGGTCATCGTCACCGCCGGCATCGATCTCTCGGTCGGCTCGGTGATGGCGCTCGGCATGATGTGCCTGGCGGTGGCCGCCAAGGCCGGCGTGCCGTGGCCGGTCGTCATCCTGATCGGGCCGCTGGTCGGCATCGCCTGCGGGCTGGTCAACGGCCTCGGCCTGACAGTGCTGCGGCTGCCGCATCCCTTCATCATGACGCTCGGCACGCTGAACATCGCGCGCGGCCTGTCCAGCCTGATCACCGGCGGCGCGCCGGTCTCCGGCCTCGGCCCGCAGGTGCGCTATCTCGGCCAGGCCAACTACGATTTCGGCATCTTCCCGCCGCCGACGGGACTGCCGGCCAGCCTGTTCGTCGTCGCCGTCTGCGCCGTCGGCCTGTGGTTCTTCCTCGAACCGCACCTCGCTCGGCCGCCATATCTTCGCCATCGGCGGCAATCCGCACGCCGCCCGCGTCTCCGGCATCAACGTCGACCGCGTGCTGGTCTATGTCTACGTGATCTGCGGCTTCTTCGCCGGCCTCGCGGGGCTGCTGCTCGCCGGCCGCACCGATTCCGGCTTTCCGCATGCCGGCCGGAATGCCGAACTCGACGCCATCGCCGCGGTGATCATCGGCGGCGCCTCGTTCTTCGGCGGCCGCGGCACCGTGCTCGGCGTGCTTGCCGGCGTGCTGATCATGGGGCTGATGCGCAACGGCCTCAACCTCAACAATGTCAGTCCGTTCTGGCAGCAGATCCTGATCGGCCTGGTCATCATCGCCGCGGTCTATATCGACGTCCTGCGCCGCCGGGCGGCGGTCAGACGCTAAGTTGAGCATTAGTCGTCCCGGCGCCGTCTCCGCGCCGGGCGCAATCCTTTCAACCGGAGACGTATCAGTTCCACGGGAGGAACAGCCATGAAGAAATTGATTCTGGCCAGCACCGCACTCGCGCTGATGACCGGCACCGGCAGCCGCCGACAAGTTCCTTGTCGACATGAAGGGCCCGGGCGCCGGCAACCCGTTCTGGGCGGCGGTGGAAGCCGGCGCCATGGAAAAGGGCAAGGAGCTCGGCGTCGAGGTGGTGGTGATGTCGCCGCCGGCCGAATCCGACGTCGCCGCGCAGATCGCCCAGATCGAGGACATGATCGCGCAGGGCCTCGACGGCATCGCGCTGGCGCCGACCGATCCGAATGCGCTGGCGCCGGTGGTCGACGCCGCCAAGGCCGCAGAGCATCCCGGTCGTCTTCGTCGATACCAAGGGCACCAATGAAGGCGTCACCTTCATCGGCACCAACAACGAAGTCGGCGCCAAGCTCGCCGCCGACTACATCTGCAGCAAGATCGAGAAGGGCTCGGAAGTCGCGATCCTGCAGGGCATCATCACCCAGTCGACCGGCCAGGCGCGCGCCAGCTGGCTCGAAGGCCGGGCTCGAAGCCTGCGGCATGAAGGTGGTCGCCGAGCAGACCGGCGAATGGGACCGCGCCAAGGGCCAGGCGGCGATGGAAAACATCATCACCGGCAACCCGAACATCAAGGCCGTCTTCGCCTCCAACGACAACATGGCGCTGGGCGCCGTCGAGGCGTTGAAGTCGGCGGGCAAGCTCGCCGACGTCATGGTCGTCGGCTTCGACGCCAACCCGGATGCGGCGGCTTCGATCCTCGCCGGCGAGATGACCGCCATCGTCGCGCAGGCGCCGAAGAACATGGGCGGCTTCGGCATCCAGGCGCTGGTCGACCTGAAGGCCGGCAAGACGATCGAAGCCGTGATCGATACCGGCACCGTGCTGGTCGACAAGGACAACGCCGAGCAGTACAAATAAGGCGTGAGCCTTTAGGGAACGGCCGGAGCCGTGCCGGGCTCCGGCCGTTTCCTTGTCTACCCTGCAATGAAGGACGCGCAGCATGGAAACGATCGGCGTCGGGCTCATCGGCACCGGCTTCATGGGCAAGGCGCATGCGATCGCCTGGAATGCGGTAAAGCCGGTCTTCGGCGACGTGCCGTCGATCCGGCTGGCGCATCTCGGCGATGCCGACGACGAACTCGCCAGCCTGAAGGCGGTCGAGTTCGGCTTCGCGAAATCGTCCGGCGACTGGCGCAAGGTGATCGCCGACCCTGATGTCGATGTCGTCTCGATCACCACGCCCAACAGATTCCACGCCGAGATGGCGATCGCCGCGCTCGAGGCCGGCAAGCATGTCTGGTGCGAGAAGCCGATGGCGCCGAAGCTCGCCGAAGCGGAGGCGATGCTTGCCGCGCAGCGCCGATCCGGCAAGGTCGCGGTGCTCGGCTACAATTACATCCAGAACCCCGCCATCCGCCACATCAGGAAGCTTCTTGACGAAGGCACGATCGGCGCCGTCAACCACGTTCGCATCGAGATGGACGAGGATTTCATGGCCGACCCGGCGGCGCCCTTCCAGCAGCGGCACGAAGCGGTGAACGGCTGGGGCGCCATCGACGATTTCGGCGTGCATCCGCTGTCGCTGATCCGTACCCTGTTCGGCGGCGTTTCCCGCGTCATGTGCGACATGGCGAAACCTTATCCGACCCGCAAGACCGAAACCGGCGAACGCGAAGTCGAGGTCTACGACATCGCGACGATCCTGCATGCGGCTGGACAACGGCGCGTCGGGGCTGATTGCGCTCAGCCGCACCGCCTGGGGCCGTAAGGGGCGCATCGCCATCCAGATCGTCGGCGCGAAAGGCTCGATCCTCTACGACCAGGAGCGGATGAACGAATTCCAGCTCTACGTCACTTCGGACCGCGCCACCGAGCAGGGATTCCGCACCGTGCTGACGGCGCCGCACCACACGCCTTACGACCGGTTCGTTCCGGCGCCCGGACACAGTCTCGGCTTCAACGATCTGAAGATCATCGAGTGCCGCCAGCTGATCGGCCTGTTGCGCGGCGAGGACGCGGTCGCCGTCACCTTCGAGGAAGGTATCCTGATCGAGCGCACCGTCGCCGCGATGGCGCGCTCCTTCGAGGAAGGGCGCTGGATCGAGGTCGGCTGACCAGCCTTCCAAAAATCCAGTCACACCGAAGTGACCCGGCTCGCGGAGGCGTGCATTGACCGGCTTTCCCCGGCTGTGCTCAATCCGTGCTGTAAATCGAAAGCCGGATGGGAGGCTTCATTGCGGAAATTCTTGCTCGGCGCAGCTTGGCTGCTGGCGTTCACTTTGCATGCGATCGCGGCCGGTCCGGACCCGGCGAAATGGGATGAGGTGCTCGAGGAAGCCAAGGGCGAAACCGTCTATTTCAACGCCTGGGGCGGTGCCGAGAATATCAATTCCTACCTCGAATGGGCCCGCGGCGAGCTTGAAAGACGCTACCGCGTGAAGCTCGTCCATGTGAAGCTCGACGACACCGCCAACGCCGTCGCCAAGGTCGTCGCCGAAAAGGCGGCGGGCCGGCACGACGGTGGCACGGTCGACCTGATCTGGATCAACGGCGAGAACTTTTCGTCGATGAAGCGCCAGTCCCTGCTGTTGTCGCCGGGCTGGGCGGAAAAACTGCCGGACCGGACGTTCGTCGATGACGACAAGCCGACCATCCGCACCGACTTCACCATCCCTGTCGACGGACTGGAAAGCCCATGGGGCATGGCCAAGCTGGTGTTTTTTCACGACTCGGCCAAGACCGACGCGGCGGACATGCCGAGGTCGGCAAAGGGTCTGCTCACCTGGGCGAAGAAGAATCCCGGCCGCTTTTCCTACCCGCAGCCGCCGGATTTCGTCGGTTCTTCCTTCCTGAAGCAGATCTTGTCCGAACTCGTCGCAGACCGGGCGGTGCTGCAAAAGTCGGTCGACGAGGCGTCTTTCGAGAAGGTCGCCGCGCCGCTATTTGCCTATCTCGACGAACTCAACCCGCTGCTGTGGCGCGGCGGCAAGGCGTTTCCGCAGAACTATCCGGCGATGAAGCAGCTGCTGGCCGATGGCGAGGTCGACATCATCTTCGCCTTCAATCCTTCCGAAGCCTCCGGCGCAATCGCCAATGGCGAGCTGCCGGACACGGTGCGCTCGTTCACTTTCCCCGCGGGAACGCTCGCCAACACGCATTTCGTGGCGATCCCCTACAATGCCGCCGCCAAGGCGGGCGCCATGGTTCTCGCCAACTTCCTGATCTCGCCGGAAGCGCAAGCCCGCAAGCAGGATCCCAAAATCTGGGGCGATCCGACAGTCTTGGCGATGTCGAAGCTGTCGCCCGAAGACAAGGCCCGCTTCGACGCACTCGACCTTGGCGTGGCAACGCTCAAGCCCGACCAACTCGGCCCGGCCATCGACGAACCGCACCCCAGCTGGATGGAACGGCTGGAGACCGAATGGAAACGGCGGTATGGGGCCGCGAATTGAGATAGGGCAATCACCCACATGCCCCCTCCACCACGCTTCGCGTGGTTCCCCTCCCCCGTGAACGGGGGAGGATCAGCAGCGACGTCGCCGGTTCCTCCCCTGCGAAGCGGGGGAGGGGGACCGCCGCAGGCGGTGGAGGGGGCATATGTCACAACCCTGCGCCCGCTAACGGGGGTAAGCCCATGCTGACCCGCCTGGGCCCGCCGCTGGCGATCGCCCTTCTTGCTGGGCCTATCCTGCTCGGTCTCCTGGGCACGCTGCTGCCCGCCTTCGGCTATCTGCCGGCGCTCGGCGGTGACAGTTTTACGCTGGCGCCGGCGCGGCAGCTTCTTGCCGAGCCCGGCATTCGCATGTCCTCGACGATCAGTCTTGTCTCGGGATTGGTGACGACCGCGGTGGCGCTGGCCGTCATCATGCTGTTCGTCGCCGGCTGGTCGGGCACCAGAGCCTTCGCCCGCGTGCAGCACCTGATCTCGCCGCTACTGTCGGTGCCGCATGCCGCCGCCGCCTTCGGTCTCGCCTTTCTGGTCGCCCCGTCGGGCATGATCGCACGGCTGATTTCGCCGGAACTCACCGGATGGAAACACCCGCCCGACCTTTTGATCGTCAACGACCCGATGGGCCTGTCGATGATGGCCGGGCTGATCGTCAAGGAGATCCCGTTCCTCCTCCTGATCACGCTTGCGGCACTCCCGCAGGTCGACGCGACCCGCACCCGCGCCCTGACAACCTCCTTGGGCTACGGAAAAATAGCCGGCTTCCTGTTTGGCGCGTGGCCGCCGATCTATCGGCAGATCCGGCTCGCGGTCTTCGCCGTCATCGCCTTCGCGACATCGGTGGTCGACGTCGCCGCCATCCTGGGGCCGACCGCGCCAGCCACGCTCGCCGTCCGGCTCACCCGTTGGATGCAGGATCCGGAACTGGCGATGCGGTTCTTCGCCTCCGCCGGTGCGCTCCTGCAACTCGCCATCACCGCGGCCGCCCTGCTGGTCTGGATCGGCTTCGAGCGGCTGGGCGCGACGATCCGTGACAGTGCTTGCGGGGCAGGCTGGCGTTTGCGCCGCGACGCATGGCTGCGCAAAACCGCGCTCTGGGCGATGGTGCTCGCCGCCGCCGTCATGTGCGCCGGCCTGGCGACACTCTGCCTCTGGTCGTTTTCCGGGTTATGGCAATTTCCGGACGCATTGCCGGAAAAATTGACCGCCAAGACCTGGGTGAAGATCACGCCGCGGATCGGCCCGCCGCTCGCCACGACGTTTACGGTCGCCTTCCTGTCGACGCTGCTGGCCGTCCTGTTCTCGGTGCTCTGCCTGGTTAGGGAAAACGAGACCGGACGTACCGGCAGGCGGTGGATGCCATTCTTCGTCTACCTGCCGCTCATCGTGCCGCAGGTGGCGTTCCTGTTCGGCCTGCAACTGCTCTTCGTGCTGACCAGCACGGTAGCCAGCCTGCCGGCGCTGGTCTTCGCGCATCTCATCTTCGTCATGCCCTACGTGTTCCTGTCTCTCTCTGACCCGTGGCGCGCCTACGACCGGCGCTATGAAGCGATCGCCACCGGTCTCGGCAAGCGCCGCTGGGCAACGCTCTTCCGCATCCGCCTGCCGATGCTCATGCGGGCTCTGCTCACCGCCGCTGCGGTCGGCTTCGCGGTGTCGATCGGATTGTACCTGCCGACCGTGCTGATCGGCGCCGGCCGGCTTGACACCATCACCAGCGACGCCGTGGCGCTCGCTTCCGGCGGCAACCGCCGCGTCATCGGCGTCTACGCCTTCCTGCAGATGCTGCTGCCGGCACTCGGCTTTCTGGTTGCAACACTCTTGCCCGCGCTGATATTCCGGCATCGCCGCGCCATGCGCGCCTGAGCCAATGGAAGAATGACGGACAAGGGCCTTTTCCTCGACACCGTGTCGATTGCGCTGGACGGCCGCATTCTTTTGGCGGTGACGCACTCCGTCGCGCCCGGCGAGGTGTTGACCATCATGGGTCCGTCCGGCTCCGGCAAGTCGACCCTGCTCGCCTATATCGGCGGCTTCCTCGACCCGGCATTCCAGGCGAGCGGCAAGGTTTTCGCCGATGGGATCGAACTCACCGCGCTGCCAGCCGAGGAGCGGCATGCCGGCATCCTGTTCCAGGACCCGCTGCTCTTCCCGCATATGTCGGTGGCCGGCAATCTGATCTTTGCGATCCCGCCCGAAGTGACCGGCAAAGCCAGGCGCCAGGCGCTCGCCGACGCCACGCTCGCCGGCGTAGGCCTCGACGGCATGGGCGACCGCGACCCCGACACGCTGTCGGGCGGCCAGAAGGCCCGCGTGGCGCTCGCCCGCGTGCTGCTTTCCTCGCCGCGTGCGCTGCTGCTCGACGAACCCTTTTCCAAACTCGACCAGGGCCTGCGCCAACAGATGCGCGAACTGGTCTTCGCCAAGGCCCGCGACGCTCGCCTGCCAGTCATCCTCGTCACCCACGACGAGGCCGACGCAACGGCCGCGGGCGGACCGGTCATCCGGATCGGCGGTTGACGTGGCCGATCTACCCGATCTTCCGGTCACCGCCGTCTTGCCTCAGCTCGCTTCGGCACTCGAAAAAGACAGCAGCGCCGTTCTCGTCGCGCCGCCCGGCGCCGGCAAGACAACGCTTGTGCCGATGGCCCTGCTCGATGCGCCTTGGCTCGGCGGCGGCCGCATCATCCTGCTGGAGCCGCGACGGCTGGCCGCCCGCGCCGCCGCCCGCCGCATGGCGTCGCTGCTCGGCGAAGAACCGGGCGGCACCGTCGGCTATGCCATGCGCATGGAAAACCGCATCTCGGCGAAGACCCGCATCATGGTCGTCACCGAAGGTGTCCTGGCGCGGATGATCCTCGACGATCCCGAACTGAAAGGCGTCTCGGCGGTCATTTTCGACGAGTTCCACGAGCGCTCGCTCGACGGCGATTTCGGCCTCGCGCTGGCGCTCGACGTGCAGGGCGCTTTGCGGCCGGACCTCCGCTTGCTGGTGATGTCGGCGACGCTCGACGGCGCACGGGTGGCAAGGTTGCTCGGCGCCGCACCCGTCATCGAAAGCCAGGGCCGCAGCTTTCCGGTCGAGATACGCCACGAGGAGCGCGCGGTCGGCACGCCGATCGAGGACGCCATGGCGAAGGCCATCCGCGATGCGCTCGCCGCCGAAACCGGCAGCGTGCTGGCCTTCCTGCCCGGCCAGCGTGAGATCGAGCGTACCGCGGAACGGCTGGAAGGCCGCGTCGCTGCCGATACCGATGTTGTGCGGCTCTACGGCATGCTGGACGGCAAGGCGCAGGATGCAGCGATCAGGCCGGCGCCGGCGGGGCGGCGCAAGGTGGTGCTGGCGACCTCGATTGCCGAGACCTCGATCACCATCGACGGCGTCCGTGTCGTCATCGATTCGGGCCTATCGCGGCTGCCGAAATACGAGCCCGCCACCGGGCTTACTCGGCTCGAAACGGTGCGTGTGTCGCGCGCTTCCGCCGAACAGCGCGCCGGGCGCGCCGGGCGTACCCAGCCGGGCGTCGCGATCAGGCTGTGGCGCGCCGAGCAGACCGCCGCACTCCCCGCCTTCACGCCGCCGGAAATCCTCGAGGCTGACCTTTCCGGGCTGGTGCTCGACTGCGCGGCCTTCGGCGTCGCCAACCCTTCAGCGCTGGCTTTCCTCGATCCGCCGCCGGCCGCCGCACTCGCCGAAGCGAAAGCGCTGCTTGTCGAACTCGATGCCATCGATCGCGAGGGCAGGCTGACCGAAAATGGCGCCGCCATGCGCAGGCTCGCTTTGCCGGTGCGCCTCGCCCATATGGTCGCCATGGCCGCCAGGTCGGGCCAGGCCGGCGAAGCCGCCCTGCTCGCAGTGCTGCTGACCGAGCGCGGACTTGGCGGCGACAGCGCCGATCTTGAGCCGCGGATGATGCGCTTTCGCGGCGAAAAATCACCCCGGGCGATGGCAGCGAAGCAACTGGCGGAGAGATTGGCGCGGTCCTCACCCTCCCCCCGGGGAGGGTCGGCGCGCAGCGCCGGGGTGGGGGTGGCACAGAACAGAGCGCAACCGTCTCCACCCCCATCCCGCTCCGCTTCGCGGATTTACCCTCCCCGCAAGGGGGAGGGTAAAAACGCCGGCGTCCTCCTCCTCCACGCCTTTCCCGACCGGGTTGCCAAGGCACGCGGCGAGCGCGGCCGTTTCGTGCTCGCCAACGGCCGAGGCGCAACAATCGACGCCGCAGACCCTCTGGCGGGCGCCGATTTCCTTGTCGTTGCCGACCTGCAGGGCAAGGCACAGAATGCGCGCATCGCCTCGGCGGCGACTGTCGACGAGGAGGAAATCCGCGCGGCACTTGCCTCCCATCTCGAACGCCGCACGGAAACCGCGTTCGATGTGGAAAAACGTGCCGTGCGGGTGCGCGAGGCTGTACGGCTTGGAGCCGTCGTTTTGTCGGAGCGTATGCTGCCACCTCCAATGGGGGCCGATGCCGATCGCGCCATCCTCGACACCATCCGACGGCATGGCCTTGCGTTGCTCCCGTGGAGCAAGGAGACAGAAACGCTGCGGCAGCGCCTGTCCTGGCTCAATCGCGGCCTCGGCGCGCCATGGCCGGATGTTTCCGACGATGCGCTGATCGCGACACTCGACGACTGGCTCTTGCCGTTCCTCTCCGGCGAAGCCTCGTTTGCCCGGATCGACGCAGGCGCCCTGCACAATGGCCTGATGTCGCTGGTGCCGCACGAATTGCAGCGCAGGATAAGCCAATTGGCGCCCACGCATTTCGATGCGCCCTCCGGCAGCCATGTGCCGATCCGCTATGACGGCGAGTGGCCGGTGCTGGCGATCCGGGTGCAGGAGTTGTTCGGGCTCGACCGTCACCCCACGATCGCCGGTGGCACCGTGCCGTTGACGCTCGAACTGTTGTCGCCGGCGCATCGTCCGATCCAGACCACGCGCGACCTGCCCGGCTTCTGGCGCGGCTCGTGGGCCGACGTCCGTTCCGAAATGCGTGGCCGCTATCCGAAACACGTCTGGCCTGAAGACCCCGTCGCCGCGGCGGCGACCAGCCGGGCAAAACCGCGCGTCAAATAGCGCTTGGCGCGGGGCCGAACCTCGGCGCATAAATCGATCATGCTGGAACTTCGAACGCCCGACCCGCAACAGAGCCATCGGCTGCGCCTCAACACGCTGATCAAGCTCAGGTGGCTGGCGATCATCGGCCAGAGCGCCGCCGTGCTCATCGTCGCCTATTGGTTCAAATTTCCGCTGCCGGTCTCGATCTGCTTCGCACTGATCGCGCTGTCGGCCTGGCTCAATCTGTTCCTCGCCTTCCGCTATCCGGCGACCCATCGGCTGAGGCCCTTCGCTGCGCTCGGCATCATGGTGTTCGACGCCATGCAGCTTGCCGGGCTGCTGTTCCTGACCGGCGGCCTCACCAATCCGTTCTCGTTGCTGATGACGGTGCCGGTGGTCGTTTCGGCGACCTCGCTGCCGTTGCGCATGACCATCTTCCTTGGCATCCTGGTAGTGGCGATGGCGACGCTGCTTGTCTTCTACCACCTGCCGCTGCCCTGGTTTGCGGGCACCGAGCTTCCGATGCCCTTCGTCTATGTTTCCGGTGTGTGGGTGGCGGTCGTGTCGAGCATTGCCTTTACCGGCATCTATGCCTGGCGCGTGGCGGAAGAAGCGCGGCTGCTCGCCAATGCGCTTGCCGCCACCGAGCTTGTGCTGCAGCGCGAGCAGCATCTTTCGGCGCTTGACGGGCTGGCCGCCGCCGCTGCCCACGAACTCGGCACGCCGCTCGCCACCATCGCGCTCGTTGCCAAGGAAATGGAGCGCGAACTCGCCGGCGACGAGCGCTGGCGCGAAGACGTGACGCTGCTGCGCACGCAAAGCGAGCGCTGCCGCGAAATCCTCAAGCGCCTGACCAGCCTGTCGACGGAAAGCGAGGCGCATCTGGCGCAGTTGCCGCTCACCTCGCTGATCGAGGAGGTGATCGCCCCGCACCGCGACTTCGGCATCGCCATCAAGCTGGAACCCGGCGAGCGGGTCGGACCCGAGCCGGTCGGCCGCCGCAACCCGGGCGTCATCTACGGGCTCGGCAATCTCGTCGAGAATGCCGTCGACTTCGCGCGCGAGAGCGTCACCGTGCGCTGGCGGTGGGACGAGAACAACATCGCGCTCGACGTCGTCGACGACGGGCGAGGCTTTCCGCCGGAGGTCATCGACCGCATCGGCGAACCCTATATGTCGACACGGCAAGGTGCGGAGACCGGCGGCGGCCTCGGGCTTGGCCTGTTCATTGCCAAGACGCTGCTCGAGCGTTCCGGCGCGACATTGTCGTTCAGCAACGCGATGGAACCCGGCAAGGGGGCGATGGTGCAGGTGATCTGGCCGCGCGAGATGTTCGTCGATCCGGGCATGGCCTCGGAGCTCATGTTCGACAGGGTGTAGATTGGTTTTATCGCTTCGATTGGCATATATATGCCTTGAAATTGAGCAGAAACGGAATACGCGATGACCGCCGAGAACGAGACCCCCGCCAGCGCACTGGGCGACGACACGACCCTTCTGATCGTCGACGACGACAAGCCGTTCCTGACCCGACTGGCGCGCGCCATGGAAGGCCGCGGTTTCCAGGTCGACACGGCGGAAAGCGTCGAGGAGGCCATCGGCAAGGCCCGCGAAAATCCACCCGCCTATGCGGTGGTCGACATGCGCCTCGGCGATGGCAACGGCCTCGATGTGGTCAAGGCGATCCGCGAGAAGCGGGAAGACAGCCGCACCATCATTCTCACCGGCTACGGCAACATCGCGACGGCGGTGACCGCGGTGAAGCTCGGCGCTATCGATTATCTGTCGAAGCCGGCCGATGCCGACGACATCTATGCCGCGCTGACGAGGATCGGCGGCGACCGCGTCGCGCCCCCGGAAAATCCGATGTCGGCCGACCGCGTGCGCTGGGAACACATCCAGCGGGTCTACGAGATGTGCGACCGCAACGTCTCCGAAACCGCCCGGCGGCTCAACATGCACCGCCGCACTCTGCAGCGCATCCTCGCCAAGCGGGCGCCGCGGTAGATAGCAAGGTTATTCATTTAGGGGCATGATTTATGATTGACGTACATCGTAAATCCTCATACATCCTAGTTCATGATCTTGAGCTACCGGGACAAGCGAACTGAGCAATTTGCTCATGGCGAGTTTGTCCGGGCGTTCCAGGGCTTCGAGCGCCAAGCCTGGAAACGGCTGGAGATTTCTGGAAGCTGCGACAAGTCCGGCCGATTTGGCAGGATTGCCGAGCAATCGGTTCGAGGCGTTGAAAGGTCAACGCGCGGGACAATTCAGCATCCGAATAAACCAGCAGTGGCGGATATGCTTTGAATGGCCGAAGAACGCCACCGGACCAAGCAATGTCGAGATCGTCGACTATCATTGACGAAAGGAACTCCATGAGCCGTCCTCCCATCCATCCCGGCGAAATACTCGCCGATGAGCTTACAGAACTTGGCGTAACCCCAACCGAATTGTCGCGACAGATGGCAGTGCCCACCAACCGCGTAACGCAGATCATAAAAGGTCAGCGCTCGATTACCGGTGATACCGCCCTGCGCTTGGGGCATTGGTTTCGGACAAGCCCCCAGTTCTGGCTTAACTTGCAATCGTCATACGATATTCGTCTGGCGGAAACTCGAGTCGGTGAGGAAGTGAAGCGGCTACCCACCCGGACCGGTCTGCAGGCGCACTGAAGGGGGTTACCTACTCGCTCTCGCCGTCGAGCGCCGGCACCGAGACGCCGGCCAGTTCCGCAGCAAGCAGCCGTGCGGCGCCCGCCCGCGCGATCCTCAGCATCAGCGCCTTGCGGGTAGCCGGCGGCAGCCGATGCTCCGGTGCATCGCGCAGGATTTCGGCGCCGTAGCCGTCTGACAGGATGAAACCGCATTCCTCCGGAAAAATCTCCGCCGGCACTTCGGGATGGGTGGCGAAGAAGAAGCGATCGGAATGCAGCCGGTAATCCGGCCATTTGCGGTCGACGCGGAAATCCTCGATCGACGACTTGATCTCGATGATCCAGATGTCGCCTTGCCGGGTCAGGGCGACGAGATCGGCCCGCCGCGCGGTCGCCAGCGAAAGCTCGGGCAGGACGTGCGCACCCATCTCAGCCAGCAGGCGCTGCACGCCGCGGCGGATGACCATGGCGCGCTCGGACTGCCTGCCGTCGACCAACGGATTGGAGAGAATCGGTGAAATGATCGGCATGACGCGACCATGCCACCAATTCGATGTTCTATCAATGTTCCATCAGTTCGCAGTGCCGCGGCCGTTGCGTTTTGCTGGCTGCGCGGCTGCGCCCGCAATATCCTCGAGGATCGGACAATCGGGCCGATCGTCGCCATGGCAGGCATGGATCAGCTTCTGCAATGTCGCGCGCATCGATTCCAGCTCGGCGATCTTGTCGGTGATGGCGGCGACGTGCGCCGAGGCGATCTCGCGCACATCGTGGCTGGCGCGGTCGCGGTCGCGGTAGAGCGCCATCAGCTGCCGGCAATCATCGATTGAAAAGCCGAGGCCACGCGCCCTGCGCAGGAACGCCAGCCTATGGACATCGTCGTCCGAATAGTGGCGGTAGCCGTTGGCGGCGCGCGGCGGCGCGATCAGCCCGATGTCTTCGTAGTAGCGGATCGTCTTGGAAGGCAGACCGGAGCGGCGGGCAGCATCACCGACGTTCATGACAATACTCCTGTTGTAAGAGACAGGTAGTGATCAATTCTTGCCGAAACAATCGGGCCGGAACACCGAAAGCTGTTGCCGAAATACCATATCGACCGGATTACACGCATCGAGCGCATAAAGGTGCCGGTGAAACGCTTGGCAAGCAAAAAAAATGCGACTTAAGAATATCTGAGAGATTGCGCCCGAATCGGGCAAAAAGCTAATGTTGAGGGATACCGGATACTCTCATGCGGATTAAAACACTTGCGGTCGCGGCGGGATTGGCTTTGGCAACCGTGCTGGCGGGATGCAGCAGCGACGGCGCGCTGAGGCTCTTTTCCAGCGACTACGGCTCGCGGACCGATGCGGGCTATCGTCTTCCCGCGATCCCGATTTATAAGGTGGACCGCAAGTATCATCGGCAGATCGTACGTTACCCGACTGACGAAAAGCCCGGCACCATCATCGTCGATACCGGCGAGAAGCATCTTTACTTCATCCTGGAAGACGGCAAGGCGGTGCGCTACGGCATCGGCGTCGGCCGCGAGGGCTTCGAGTGGAAAGGCACGGCGCGCGTCGCGGCGAAGCGCGAGTGGCCGGTGTGGACACCGCCGGCAGCCATGATCAGGCGCCAGCCCGAACTCGTCAAGTTCGCGGGCGGCCAGCAGCCGGGCTTGACCAACGCGCTCGGCGCGCGCGCCCTCTATCTCTACAATAAGGGCGGCGACACCGGCTACCGGCTGCACGGAACTCCCGAATGGGCGTCCATCGGCAAGGCGATGTCGTCCGGCTGCATCCGGCTGATGAACCAGGACATCATCGATCTCTACGACCGTGCCGAAATCGGCGCGAAAGTGATCGTCAGGTAGAATTCCGCGAGCCGTCTCGGCAACAAGGACGTCGCAAACAAAAAACCGGGCACAAAGGCCCGGTTTTTTGTTTGTCGGCGACCTTCTCCCTCCCACAAGGGGAGAAGGCAAAAGAGGCCTCTCAGCCGACCTGCTCGACCTGTTGTACTTCCGGCACGAAATGGCGGAGCAGGTTCTGGATGCCGTGCTTCAGCGTGGCGGTCGACGACGGGCAGCCTGCGCAAGCGCCCTTCATGTGCAGGAAAACGGTGCCGTTTTCGTAGCCGCGGAAGGTGATGTCGCCGCCGTCCTGCGCGACCGCCGGACGCACGCGGGTGTCGAGCAGTTCCTTGATCGTCACCACGATCTCCTGGTCGGCCTGGTCGTAGAACTCGGCGGCCGTCTCGCCGTCGTCGGCGGCGGCCTGGGCGCCTGTGCCCATCGCCGGCGCACCCGACATAAAATGTTCCATAATGGCGCCGAGGATCGCCGGCTTCAGGTGCTGCCAGTCGGGGCCGTCCTTGGTCACCGTGACGAAGTCGTAGCCGAAGAACACGCCGGTCACGCCCGGTATGTCGAAGAGGCGGCCGGCCAGCGGTGAAGCCTCGCGCGCCGCGTCCGCGTCGCGGAAGTCGGCTGTCCCGGAGGTCAGAACCTCCCTGCCGGGCAGGAACTTGAGGGTCGCCGGATTGGGTGTTGCCTCGGTCTGGATGAACATCGCTGTGTCTCCAGGCTCCACGCTCGGAGCCTCTTGTTTGGAATTATTCTAAATAAGCCTTCCCGCGCCGCAGTCAAGCGAAAGACCGCCCTTAATGTCGGTATCCGGCGAACGGAATGCTAGGCCAGGTTCTCGATATCCTCGTCCGAGAGGTTCTGCGGCACCACTGTGACGGGAATGGGAAAGGCTGCCCCCTTGCTGCCGGCGATCGAAGCGACAAGCGGACCGGGGCCTTCCTTTCCGGCACCGGCAGCGAGCACCAGGATCGCGATATCCTGATCTTCCTCGATCAGCTTGTGGATTTCCTCGGCCGGATTGCCTTCGCGCACCACCAGTTCGGGCTCGATGCCGAGGTCTTCCCGCACCTTTACCGCATAGGTGTCGAGTGCCGAATTTGCGGCGGCCGTTGCTTCTTCGCGCATGATTTTCTCGACGCCAAGCCAGTGCTGGAAATCGCCCGGCTCGATCACATAAAGCAGCACCAGCACGCCGCTGGTGCTCTTGGCGCGGCGTGACGCATAAGCGACGGCGCGCTCGCACTCCGGCGTGTCGTCGATGATTGCCAGGAATTTGCGGCGGTGCCCGGCTTCCCGGCTCAGTCGTTTCGAGACCATTCAATGCCCCTGACGGACGAAGGATTCGCCGGCAATCTGCCACCGGCGGGGGCGGCGGGCAAGCCGTCGCCCTTGGGCCAGTCAGCCTTGCAGCAGGCCGATGATGTCGCGAACATCCTTCATGGTCGCTTCGGCGAGCACGCTTGCCTGCTCGCCTCCGCGGCGCAGAACGCCATCGACATAGGCTTTGTCCGCCGAAATGCGGCGCATCTCGCCGGCCACCGGCGCGACCTTCTCGACCGCGAGGTCGGCCAGCGCCGGCTTGAACACCGAAAACTGCTGACCGCCATATTCCTTCAGCACCGCCTCCTTGGAGATGTCGGCAAGGCCGGCGTAGATGCCGACCAGATTTTCCGCTTCCGGCCGTCCGGCCAATCCGTCCAGTTCGCTCGGCAATGCATCCGGGTCGGTCTTTGCCTTCCTGATCTTCTTGGAGATCGCGTCGGCATCGTCGGTCAGGTTGATGCGCGAGAGGTCGGACGGGTCGGATTTCGACATCTTCTTGGAACCGTCGCGCAGCGACATTATCCGCGCGGCCGGGCCGCCGATCACCGGCTCGGTGATCGGAAAATAGCCGTTGACCGTCTCGTCCCCGACCTGCATCTCGACGCCAAGGCCGTGCGCCGCGATGCGCGCCGAGAAGTCGTTGTTGAATTTCTGGGCGATGTCGCGCGTCAGCTCCAGGTGCTGCTTCTGGTCCTCGCCGACCGGCACATGGGTGGCCCGGTAGACAAGGATGTCGGCCGCCATCAGGCTCGGATAGGCAAGCAGGCCGAGCGAGGCGTTCTCGCGGTCCTTGCCGGCCTTGTCCTTGAATTGCGTCATGCGGTTCATCCAGCCGATGCGCGCCACGCAGTTGAAGATCCATGCGAGCTCGGCGTGCTGCATCACCCGCGACTGGTTGAAGACGATATGCTTGTTCGGATCGATGCCGGAGGCCAGGAAAGCCGCTGTGATCTGCCGTGTCTGGTCCTCTAGGTCGTCGTGGACGAGCTGCGCGGTCAGCGAATGCAAATCGACGACGCAATAGATGCAGCTGTAGGCATCCTGCAGGGCGACGAATTTCTTGATCGCGCCGAGATAATTTCCGAGGTGGAGATTGCCGGTCGGCTGGACGCCGGAAAAGACGAGCTGCTTGAAGCTGGACATGATGTTCCTCGTGGCTTGTGGAGGGCCGTCAGAGCGTGATCCCGCAAAGTTGCAGACTTTGCGGACAAGATCACGTGGCTAAGAGATCCCGCGCGGCGAAAATCGATGCGCGCTGATAGACGACGGCAAGGCCGTGATCAAGGCTCCCCGACGGAAAGGACGCGTGGTCTGGCAGAGGGATTGAAAAATGAACGCTGTCGCCAGAGGAGTGTTGCAACCTTATGACGTTATGCGTCATAAGGTTATGATCCGAAGCTTTGCTGACAGGGAAGCCGAAAAAATCTGGTCTGGCATTCGGAGCCGCAAGCTTCCACCCGATATGCAGGACAAGGCATTGGTCAAGTTAAGGATGCTCAATCAGGCACGACGGCTGGATGATCTGCATGTACCGCCTGGAAACAGGCTCGAAGCGTTGAAAGGCAATCGCAAAGGCCAACATTCGATCAGGATCAATGATCAGTGGCGCGTCTGCTTCCAATGGACTGAAGGAGGCCCATCCGATGTCGAAATCACCGACTACCACTGAAGAACTTCTGCACAATCCCCATGCTGGCGAAATCCTCATGGAGGAATTCCTCCGCCCCATGAACCTCAGCCAGAATGCACTTGCGCGTGCTATCGGGGTGCCGCCACGCAGGATAAATGAAATCGTGCTCGGCAAGCGGGCTGTAACAGCCGATACCGATCTTCGTCTCGCCCGCTATTTCGGAATTTCGGAAGGCTTTTTCCTCGGCCTGCAAAGCGATTTCGAAATCCTCAAACGAAAGCGGACACTGGGTAACGCTCTTGACCTGATCGAGCCGCGGGCTGCCTAATGCATGTCGCCCGAAAGTGTCCTCGGTTTCGGGATAACGACATGCATCAAATCAAGGAATCTGAAGCGCGGCCGCCGAATCCTATTCGGCGCGACGCGCTTTAGAGCGCGGAATCCATATTGCCGTCCGACGACGTTTTCGCGCCTCGCCTGATGCTCCGCCGGATCATGCCGATATCGGCGCCGCCGATGCCGAAGGCGACCGCAAAGTAGACCATGGCCGCGCCGCCGATCAGGACAGCCAGCGCTACTGCCTGCACGGGGAGCGGCGATGCCGGGGCGAGATAGGGCGCCAGCCAGCCGGCGGCGAAATAGACGGCGCCGGCCATGACCGCAGCGGCAAGAACCAGGCGCGGAATGCGGGTGAGAAGCGGGATATCGGTGCCCCAATGTCCGCGGCGGATGAGGAACCCCAGCAGCAGCAGCGCATTGACCCAGCCGGCGACAGCCGAGGCGACCGCGATGCCCGGCGCGCCCATGCCCGGAAACAGCGTCAGCGCGATCGAAACATTGACCGCCACCGAGATCGCCGCAAAAATCATCGGCGTGCGTGTGTCCTCGCGGGCGAAATAGCCGGGAGTGAAAGCCTTGATGAGCACAAAGGCCGGCAGCCCGAGGCCGAAGATCGCCAGGATGGCCGAGACGGTCGGGGTGCTGTTGCCGGCGGCGAAGGCGCCGCGCTCGTAGAGCACGCGCACGATCGGCTCCGACATCACCAGAAGCGCCGCAGCCGCAGGCAAGGTCAGGAACAGCGTGAACTCGACCGAACGGTTCTGCAGGTTCGCCGCCTCGTTGAGGTTGCCGGCCTTGAGCGCGCGCGCAAGTTCCGGCAACAGCACGATGGCGACGGCGATGCCGACGACGCCGAGCGGCAATTGATAGACGCGGTCGGCATAGGCGAGCGACGACACCGCGCTGTCCTTGCCCGACGCGATGGCCGTGCCGATGAGCTGATTGATCTGGGTGATGCCGCCGGTAATCGCAGCCGGAAACGCCAGCACCAGCAGGCGCCTCACATTCGGAGTGAAGCGCGGGCGGCGGAAGCCGATCGAGATGCCGGCGTGACGCACGGCGATCCAGACGATCGCCAGTTGCACCAGCCCGGCGGCCAGCACGCCCCAGGCAAGCGCGTACCCCACCGTCAGGCCGTCATGGCCCGCGTACCAGGCGTAGCCGAGAACCATGATCAGGATGACGTTGAGGAACACCGGCGCGATCGCCGCCGCAAAATAGCGGCGCAGCGAATTCAGCATCCCGGCCATCATCGCGCCCAGCGACATGCAGACCAGATAGGGAAACATGATTGTCGCCAGCGCCTTGGTGAGCTCGAACTTCTGCGGATTATCGGCGAAACCCGGCGCGATGATCGTCGACACCAAAAGCGGCATCGACAGTTCCATCAGAATGGTCAGAGCCATAAGCGCGGTGAACAGGACGCCGAACACCTCTTCGGAAAACCGTTTGGCGCCGTCGTTGCCGCTCGCCTCGATCTCCTTGGCGAACAGCGGCACGAAGGCAGCGTTGAAAGCACCTTCCGCGAACAGCCGGCGAAAGGTGTTCGGGAACTGGAAGGCAGCATTGAAAGCGTCGGCGATGGGACCGGTGCCGAGTGCGGCAGCCATCAGCATTTCGCGGATGAAACCGAGGATGCGGCTCATCAGCGTGCCCGACGCGACGGTCGCGAATTTCTTGACGAGGCTCATTATCTGTCTTCTCCCCGTTTACGGGGAGAAGATGCCGGCAGGCAGATGAGGGGCGGCGTGAACAGCGAGGGGTTAGCACTGCCCCTCAACCGCCCCTTCGAGGCACCTTCTCCCCGTAAACGGGGAGAAGGAAGGATAAATGCCGCCATCATTCCGCCGCCGCTTTCGCCTTGCCGTTGCGGTGCTGTGAACCGCCTTCAAGCGTCGCGATGAGATTGGCGCGGATGCTGTCGAGCCGGGGTTGGCTCTCGATCTTCTGTCCGGTCAGGTCCGTCACGTAGAATGTGTCGATCACCTTCTCGCCGAATGTCGTGATGTGCGCGGAAGCAATGTCGAGCGACAGGTCGGACAGCGCGCCGGTGATCTCCGACAAGAGGCCGGGCCGGTCCAGGCCAGACACTTCGATGACCGAGAAACGGTTCGACAGCGTGTTGCGGATTTCCGCGCGCGGCTCGATGCGGAACACCTTGGCGCCGCGTTTCGGCTTGGTCCGCTTCGCGATCATTTCGGGCAGCCATGAGCGCCCCGACAGCACATCCTCGATCAATCCGCCGACGCGTTCGGCGCGGCGCCGCTCATCCTCGTCCCGGTCGAATTCGCGGTTGATCAGGATGGTGTCCAGCGCGCGTCCGTCGGAGGTGGTGAAAATCTGCGCATCGACGATGTTGCCGCCTGCCGCGGCACACGCGCCGGCGATCACCGAGAGCAGTCGCGGATGATCCTGGGCCAGCACCGTGATCTCGGTCACCGCTTCGAACCCGTGCGTCTTGACCATGGTGGCAAGGCGCCTGCCGGCCGCATCGGCCTCGCGAACGAAGGCGGCGTGGCGCACCTGATCCTTCAGATCGACGGTCAGCAGATAGTTATCATAGTGCAGCCCGACATAGCGCTTGCGCTCCTTCGCCGGCCAATCCGACAGCGCTTCCGCCAGCTGCTCGCGCGCCGCCGCCGTGCGCTCGGCACGCGACACTTCGGAGAAGCCGCCGGTCAGGAGCAGTTCCGTTTCGAAATAAAGTGTGCGCAGCAACTGGCCCTTCCAGCCGTTCCAGACGCCGGGACCGACGCCACGGATGTCGCAGACCGTCAGGATCAGCAAGAGCTTCAGCCGCTCGACCGATTGCACGATGTGGGCGAAATCCTCGATCGTCTTGCGATCGTTGAGATCGCGCGTCTGCGCCGTCATCGACATCACGAGATGGTTCTCGACCAGCCACGCGACGGTCTCTGTATCGGCCGGGCTCAGCCCCATATGCGGGCAGATGCGGCGGGCGATCTTCGCACCAACTTCCGAATGATCAGCCGGCCGGCCCTTGGCGATGTCATGCAGCAGCACGGCGACATAGAGCACTTCGCGCCGGTTTTTCAATTCGCCGATCAGCTTGTGCGACAGCGGATGGATCTTTTCGCCGTCGCCGCGCTCGATCTCCGACAGAACGTCGATGCAGCGCAACAGATGCTCATCCACCGTATAATGGTGGTACATGTTGAACTGCATCATGGCGACGATCTTGCCGAAATCCGGGATCAACTTGCCGAGCAGGCCTGCCTCGTTCATGCGCCTCAGATTGAGTTCCGGCTTGTGGTCCGACGTCAGGATATCCATGAACAGCCGGTTGGCTTCCTTGTTGCGCCTGAGATTGCGGTCGACCAGCCGGAGCGAACGGGTGACCAGTTTCAGTGCGTCGGGATGGTATTCGAGCCCATGCCGGTCGGCGAGCCAGAACAGCCGCAACAGATTCACCGGATCGCGCTCGAACACATGCTCGTCGACGATGTTGATGCGATCGTTGTCGATAATGAAATCGGCGGTTCCGGCAAGCTTGCGACGCCGGCGCGAGAAGGTGAGGAACAGCCGGTTGAAGCCCGACACGTGGCTTGCCTGTTCTTCTTCCAGCGCCGCGCAGAAGATGCGGGTCAGGTCGCCGACGTCCTTGGCCACCAGGAAATAGTGCTTCATGAAGCGTTCGACGGCCGACAGGCCGGGATGGCTCTTGTAGCCAAGGCGGTCGGCGATGTCGCGCTGGATGTCGAAATGCAATCGCTCCTCGGCCTTGCCGGTCAAAAAATGCATATGGCAGCGTACCGCCCAGAGGAAGTCCTCGGCCTTGAGGAACTCGGCGTATTCGACGCGGGTGAAGACACCCTGGTGCACCAGTTCGCTTACCGTCCGCTCGCGGTAGAAATATTTTCCGATCCAGAACAGGGTCTGCAAGTCGCGCAGGCCGCCCTTGCCTTCCTTGACGTTCGGTTCGACCAGATAGCGGCTCTCGCCGACCTTGCGGTGACGCTCGTCGCGTTCGGCGAGCTTGGCCTGCGCGTATTCGGCGCCGGTGTTCCTCACCACTTCCTTGTCGAAGCGGGCGATCAGTTCGTCGCAGAGCTTCTTCTCGCCCCAGATGTAGCGGGCTTCGAGCACCGCGGTGCGGATCGTCATGTCGGAGCGCGACAGGCGAAGGCATTCCTCGATATTGCGTGTGGCGTGGCCGACCTTCAGGCCCATGTCCCACAGCATGTAGAGCATGTATTCGACGATCTGCTCGCCCCATGGCGTCTGCTTGTAGGGCAGCAGGAACAACAGGTCGATGTCGGAGCCCGGCGCCAGCGTGCCGCGGCCGTAACCGCCCACGGCGACGACCGCCATGCGTTCGGCGGATGACGGGTTTTTTGCCCGGTAGACGTGGGTGACGGCGAAATCGTAGAGCGCGCGGATGATCTCGTCCATGAGGTGCGACAGCCGCTCGGCGCAGGCCGTGCCGCCGCCGTCCTCCATCAACATCGCCTCGGTTTTTCCGCGTCCGGCGGCGAGGCGATCCTTCATGATCTGCAGCACCGCCGCCCTTATCGCTGGCGACGAGCCGTCGCCGTCGGATTTTTCCGTCAGGGCGGTCAGGTCGCGGCGCAGCGCGTCGCCGTCGATCAACTCATCCAGCCTCAGGGGAATCTTGGCCATGCGTTAAAGAAAATCTCGCTTTCCGGGCGGCGTCTATAGCGCGTTTTCCCTTCCGTGGGTATGCCGCTTCGGCAAAGTTTGCCGCGGCCGCCGTGCCGTTTTACCATTGAGCCGAAAGTTTGGTGGAACCGGCCATCGGCCGGTCCGTTGTCCAGCATGCACGATCCCGCCGATTCACCCCTTTTGCCCGGCGCCGGGAAGATGCGGCAGCGCATGGTCGAACGGCAGCTTGTCCGCCGCGGCATCGCCGACCGCCGCGTGCTCGATGCAATGCGAACGGTGCCGCGCGAGGCTTTCGTGGCGAAACATCTGGCCCGAAGTGCCTATGACGACCGCGCACTGCCGATCGAGGCGGGCCAGACCATCTCGCAGCCCTACATCGTGGCGTTGATGGCCGAAGCCGCCGAACTCAAGTCCGGCGACCGGGTGCTCGAAATCGGCACCGGTTCCGGTTACGCGGCGGCCGTGCTCAGCCTGATCGCGGGCCACGTCTATTCGATCGAGCGCCACGCCGTGCTTGCCGACCAGGCGCGCCAACGCCTCGAAACGCTCGGCTACCGGAATGTCGAGGTCCGCACCGGCGACGGCATGCTGGGCTGGCCCGAAGCCGCGCCCTTCGACGCCATCCTCGCCGCAGCGAGCGGGACGCGCATCCCCGAAACGTGGAAAGAACAACTGGCGGTCGGCGGCCATCTCGTCATGCCGCGCGGCGGCAAGGACTATATCCAGACACTGATCAAATTGACTCGCGCGAGTGAAAACGACTTCGCCGAGGAAAATCTGGGCGAGGTGATGTTCGTGCCGCTGATTGGCGGACACGAGTAGAGCACGATCCCGAAAAGTGGGAACCGGTTTTCGGACAAGATCATGCTCCCACAAAGAAGATAGAAAAACACCGCCTGCAGCTCGACATTGCCGCCGGGATTGTGTAACCGCAGCCCTCCCGCAAAGCGGACCCCATCAATCAGTTCGAGGACAGACCATGCGACCGGTCAGCGGCGGTATCGACTTTGGCACGTCCAATTCGACGGTTGGCTTCATCGAGAACGGCAAGCCGCGGCTGGTGCGCCTCGAAGACGGCCAGGTGACCATGCCGAGCGCGGTGTTCTTCAACTTCGAGGACAACCGCACCCACTTCGGCCGCCGGGCGATCGCCGACTACACCGAAAATGTCGAAGGCCGCCTGCTGCGCGCGCTGAAAAGCGTGCTCGGCACGTCGCTGATCGGCGAAAAAACCCGCATCAAGGCGCATTCGATCGCCTTTTCCGACATCATCGGATCGTTCCTGCTCTACCTCAAGGAAACGCTCGAGAGCGAGGTCGGCCAACCGGTCGACAACATCGTGCTCGGGCGGCCGGTGCATTTCGTCGACGACGATGCCGAAGCCGACCGCCGGGCACAGAACGAGCTGGAAAAGGCGGCGGCCAAACGCGGCTTCAAGCACATCGCCTTCCAGTTCGAGCCGATCGCGGCCGCGCTCGACTACGAGCAGAGCGTGTCGAGGGAAGAACTGGCGCTCATCATCGACATCGGCGGCGGCACCTCCGATTTCTCGATCGTGCGCGTCTCGCCGGAACGCGCGAAATCGCAGGACCGCAAGGACGACATCCTCGCATCGAGCGGCGTGCATATCGGCGGCACCGATTTCGACCGGTTGCTCTCGATCGCGCATGTGATGCCGGAGCTCGGCTATCTGACGTCCACAAAGGATGGCAAGCGCAACCTGCCGGCGGGCTATTTCATCGACCTCGCCACCTGGCAGCGCATCAACATGCTCTACACCAACAAGGCGATGAGCGACCTCAGGCAGATCCGCTACGAAGCGTCGCGGCCGGATCTGGTCGAGCGCATGATCGATATCGTGCGGCACCGGCAGGGCCATGCGCTCGCCGCGACGGTCGAACGCGCCAAGATCGCGCTGACCGGCAAGGACGAGACCGCGATCGAGATCGCGTTGACCGGCGAGAAGCTCAGCGTACCGCTGACGCGCGCCGGCCTCGACGCGGCAATCGACAGCGCCGTCGGCCGCGTCACCGCCGTGATCGCGCGTACCCTGGCGGATGCCGGGTTGTCTGCGGAGCGTATCACCACGCTCTTCCTCACCGGCGGCTCGACAGCCATCCCGTTGATGAAGCAGAGTGTGCTCGGGATGTTTCCTTCGGCGACGGTGGTCGAAGGCGACCTGTTCGGCAGTGTCGGGCTTGGGCTGGCGCTGGACGCGCAGCGCAAGTACGGCGTTTAGAGCGATTCCAGGAAAAGTGTGTAACGGTTTTCCGTCCGGAATTGCGTGAAAACAAGAGTTTAGGGTCGATATGGAACTTCCGTCCGCGCTGCGGCAGGCCGTCGATGAGGCGCTGCACGGCGTTCCGCTCGCCGAGCTGAAGCGCGCCGCCGACCTCCTGTCGCGCCGCTACCGCAGCGAAGTGCGCGACGGGCGGCTGCATCTTTCCGATGGGCTGGCGGCGCAGGCCTATCTGGCGACGCGGCTGCCGGCCACTTACGCCGCGATCCGCGCCAGCCTTGCCGCGGTCGCCGAACTCCGCCCGGATTTCGCGCCGCACACCTTGCTGGACATCGGCGCCGGTCCCGGTTCGGCCTTGTGGGCAGCGCGCGATTGCTGGGACGGCCTTACCGAAGCTACGCTGGTCGAAACGAGCGACGCTATCCGCAAGGTCGGTACGGAACTGTCGTCGCATGCGGCTCCGACGCGGGTTTCGTGGGTTTCCGGCAACATAGAGACCGGCCTGCCATCGCTGCCCAATGCAGACATCGTCACCCTCGCCTACGTGCTCGACGAGTTGCCGCCAGCTTTGATCAGTCGGCTGGTCGACAGGCTCTGGGAGCAGACCGGCGACATGCTCGTCGTCGTCGAGCCGGGAACGACCGCCGGCTGGCAACGTATCCTGGAAGTGCGCAAGCGCCTGATCGCAGCCGGCGCGCATCTCGTCGCGCCCTGCCCGCATCAGTCCGAATGCCCGATCGCGGCGCCCGACTGGTGCCATTTCTCGCGCCGCGTCGCCCGTTCGCGCCTCCACCGCCTGGCCAAGAATGCCGATGTGCCATGGGAAGACGAAAAATACATCTTCGTCGCCGCGTCCCGAACGCCGGGCGAGGCGCCCGTGGCACGCGTGCTTGCACCGCCGCAGTCGGGCAGCGGGACCGTTCGGCTGAAGCTCTGCCAGCGGGACGGGACGGCTGCGGAACGACTGGTCAGCAAGCGCCAGGGCGCCGCATTCAAGGTTGCCCGGCGGCTCGATTGGGGCGACGCGATATGGCAGACCCAACCAACGGATTCGGCGCCTAACCGAT
This sequence comes from uncultured Alphaproteobacteria bacterium, assembly GCA_963763895.1. Classification (GTDB taxonomy): domain Bacteria; phylum Pseudomonadota; class Alphaproteobacteria; order Rhizobiales; family Rhizobiaceae; genus Neomesorhizobium. Next base: position 614,681 of record CAVXQC010000008.1, read on the forward strand.
CTCGAACCGGATAACGTCGTCGGCATTGATCGCCGCCTCCCGGCCGAGGCTGATGATGCCGGTCTTGCGCATGTGCAACTCGTCGCGACGCAGCAGCAACTCGTCGTCTTCGCCCAGCTTGACATAGGTGCCGTTGGTCGAACGGTCGGAAACCACGAAATGTCCGCGCTTGAATTCGATCAGCGCGTGGGTGCGGCTGACCCAGTCGGCCTCTATCTGCAGCGCATTGATGGCGCTGCGCCCCATCGTGAAAGAACCCGAGGCGCCATCCAGCCTGATCAGCTTGCCGCGATGGCAGAGCTGGAGTTTCGGCCCGGCGACTTCCATTGCCATCGCTGGCGACCATGCGCCGCCACCGATGCCCTGCACCGTGGTCAAGCCGGACGTGTCTTCCTGCCAGACGATATCGACGATCTCGATTGGCTGCGATTTGCCGTCGACGTGGACCCGGCCGAGCGTGCGGAACGCAGGCCCCTTGCCGCCGAGGCCCCGAATGCTTGCGGCCGATGCGATGATCTGCTCGCGCTTTGCCAGCGCCCCCATGCGGGCGGCGGTGTTGACCGCGTCGCCATAGACATCGCCGTTTTCCTCCAGCGCGTCGCCGTGATGCAGGCCGATATGCACAGCGAGACGGTCGCGGGCGAAATTGGGATCGCTGGCCATCTTGCGCTGCATGTCGGAGGCAGCCAGCACGCCTTCGAGTGCGTTCGGCAGCGAGCACATGATTGCGTCGCCGATCGTCTTGACGACACGCCCGCCGTGTAGCTTGCAGATCAGCGCAAGCGCATCGAGCACGGCGGCAATCAACCGCCGCGCTTCCAGGTCGCCTTTCGTTTCGAACAACAAGGTGCTGCCGCTGACGTCGGCAAACAGGATGGTTTGCGTCCGAGAACTGCTCATGCATTCACCCGCCGCAAAGTTCCCCCGTCACGATCGATGAGCCCATTTGATCTTGCCTGGTAGTCGTACGTCGTTCCCATCCAATGATAAAGAAATTTATCACCATGCCGATCTATTTCAATTTCAGGTACATGGACGGTTCATGCTCACCGAAATCTTTCAGTTCGATCCTGGCCCATAACAACGTCTCATCGATGACTTTCGGCTTCCACTGGAGCCGAAGTTCTGATCGAGACCTACCGAGCTTCAAATTCTATTACAGAATGCCTGCTCAAAGGCTCAACGGAGAGCAATCGAGGCGCGGACCTGACGCCAATGGGTCGAGGAGGAGTAGTTTCGCCCTAAAGCTGCAATTCGATGGCGGCCTTGTCTATGACCGACCATACTTTCTCGATCCGTTTGTCACGAAATTCATAGAATACGTTTTCGGTAAACGAGAACTCTTTTCCCGTTCACATGGAGGCCGAAAAGGATCCCTTTCGGCGTGCAGTCGAAGCTCAGACGGCTCGCTACAAGAGGTGGCTCGGAAATCAGCAAGTGGATGTCAAAATAGAGGTCTGGAATCGCACGAAAATCTTCCTCCAGCATCGTGCGATAGCCTGACAGCCCTATCCGCTCGCCATTGTAATGAACTACCTCATGCACGAACTGCCCCAGGTTTGGCCAGTCCTGTTTGTTCAGGCAGGAAATGTAGTCTCGGTAGATGCCGGAGAGGTCGGCTTTCGTCATCGCGGTGCACCCACGTTCCTTCAAGGTCTCTGCCGCAAGTAGGGCGACGCAGAAATTCCGCAATCGGGGCCGAGTGACGGCGGCAAAGAGAAGCCCTATTCAAATTGCGCGGCTCGATTTGACCGACGCAATGCTGGGTCATTTCTTCCCCTGCGGGTAGATCGTCTCGCCGCGCTTGAGCATCTCGACGAAGGTCTCGATCTTCTTCTTCCGGCCCGCCTCGGTCTTCATGTTGTGGGTGCGGAAGGCCAGCGCGAAACGGTTCTGTTCGCTAAGTTTGCCCAGCATTTCCCTGGCCTTTGGTTCGGCATCTATCGCCGCTTGCAGATCGTCGGGGATCTTCATGTCCTTGCCGCTTCTGTAGGCGCGGTCCCAGCGCCCGTCGGCCTTCGCCGCCTCGACCTGTCTCAGCCCGTGCTCGGTCATCCGGCCCTCCTCGATCAGCCGCGCGACATTGTCGACATTGATCTGGCTCCAGGTGCTCTTCCTGCCGCGCCGCGTGTAGCGCTGCAGATAGCTCTTGTCGTCGAACCCCTTGCGCACCGCGTCGATCCAGCCCCAGCACAGCACGACATCGATGGCTTCCTTGGGAGTGATCGACCTCAGCCCCGAACCCACCTTGTGGATCTTGATCCAGACCTCGTCCTCCTTGTCGTGGTGCTGACCGAGCCATCTGTAAAAACTGTCGGCGTCCTCGAACTCGCGGATCTTGTCGGGATCGACCTTGACGGGCGCCATCTACTTCCCCGCCAGTCCCTTCAGCCGGTAAAGCGCCTCCAGCGCCTCGCGCGGCGTCATTTCGTCCGGGCTCAGTCCGGCAAGCGCCTCACCGAGCGCGTCGGATTTGGCCGGTTTCGGCGGCTCCTTCCTTACCACGGCGCTGAACAGCGGCAGGTCGTCGACCAGGCGGTCGACCTTGCCCGACTGCTCGCCCTGTTCGAGCTGATGCAGCACATCCCTGGCGCGGTTCACCACCGCGTCGGGCAGGCCGGCCAGCCGCGCCACCTGCACGCCGTATGAACGGTCGGCGGCCCCCTTGCCGACCTCGTGCAGGAAAACCACGTCGCCTTCCCATTCCTTGACCCGCATGGTGACATTGGAAAGCCGCGGCAGCTTTGCCGAAAGCGCCGTCATCTCGTGGAAATGCGTGGCGAAGATCGCCCGGCAGCGGTTCTTCTCGTGCAGGTACTCGACCGCCGCCCAGGCGATCGAAAGGCCGTCGAAGGTCGCGGTGCCGCGGCCGATCTCGTCGAGGATGACCAGCGCCTTCTCGCCGGCCTGGTTGAGGATCGCCGCCGTCTCCACCATCTCGACCATGAAGGTCGAGCGGCCCCGCGCCAGGTCGTCGGAGGCGCCGACGCGGCTGAACAAGCGATCGACGACGCCGATATGTGCACTCGCGGCGGGAACAAAAGAACCCGTCTGCGCCAGGATGGCGATCAGCGCGTTCTGGCGCAGGAAGGTCGACTTGCCGCCCATGTTGGGTCCTGTGAGCAGCCAGATGGCGCCGTGCTTGCCGTTTTCGGCGGGCGACAGGTCGCAGTCGTTGGCCACGAACGGGCTTTCGGCCGAGCGGCGCAGCGCCTGCTCGACGACGGGATGGCGGCCGCCTTCGATGCTGAACGCCAGGCTGCCGTCGACCAGCGGCCGGTTGTAGTTTTCGGAAGCGGCAAGCATGGCAAGTGCTGCCGACACGTCGAGCACCGCGAGCGCTGCCGCGCCCGCTCTTATCGCATCCGCGTGCGCCACCGCCTCGGCGACCAACGCATCGAAAACCCGCAATTCTATCGCCAGCGCCCGGTCGGCGGCGTTGGCTATTTTGGTCTCCAGTTCCGCCAGTTCGGTGGTAGTGAAGCGCATGGCGCTCGCCATCGTCTGGCGGTGGATGAAGCGCGCTTTGGCGGCATCCGATCCCATCAGGATGTCCTGATGGTTGGCCGTCACCTCGATGTAGTAACCCAGCACATTGTTGTGCCGTATCTTCAGCGAGCGGATGCCGGTCTCGTCGATCAGGCTGCGCTCCAGCCCGGCGATGACTTTTCGCGACTCATCTCGCAGCGCCCGCATCTCGTCGAGCTCTGCGTCATAGAGCTGGCGCACGAAGCCGCCGTCGCGCTTCAAAAGCGGCAGTTCGTCGCCGAGCGCGCTGTCGATATGGCTGGCGAAATTCGCCGGCAGCGCGGCGATCGCCGCAAGTGCCGCCGCGAGTTCCGCCGGCAGCATGGCGCCGGCAAACAGATCGCGGATTTCCGCTGCCGCCTCGAAGCCGGCCCTCAGGCCGCCGAGATCGCGCGGGCCGCCGCGGTTGAGCGCCAGCCTGGACAGCGCCCGCGGCATGTCGGCGACGCCCTTCAACGCTGCGCGCAACCCTTCGCAAAGCCGCGGCTCGGCGAGGAAGAACGACACCGAATCCAGCCGCGCGCCGATCGCCTGCGGATCGGTCAGCGGCGCCATCAGCCGGTCGGCGAGCAGCCTGGCGCCTGCCCCGGTCACCGTGCGGTCGATCGCCTTGAACAGCGAACCGTCGCGGCCGCCCGACATGGTGCGCAAGAGTTCGAGGTTGGCGCGCGTCGCCGGATCGATGAACAGCGACGAGCCGGCCTGCTCGCGCTCCGGCCGGTCGAGCGGCGGCCGCTCCGCCTTCTGCGTCTTCTCGACATAGGCGATGGCGCCGGAGATCGCCGACAGTTCGGCGCGGCTGAAGGTGCCGAAGCTGTCCGGCGTCGCGACATCGTAGAAGCGCGAAATCCGCATCGTCGCCGAAGCCGAATCGAACAGGCTCGCCGGCTGCGGGCTGGCGACGCGGCCGATCAGGTCGAAGACCGGCCTCAATTCCGGATCGTGGAAAACCGGTTCGGCCAGGATCAGCTCCTTGGGATCGACGCGGAAGATGTCGGCGGCCAGCCGCTCCGCCGTCGTCTCCGACACCCGGAAGGCGCCGGTGGAAATGTCGATCCACGCCAGCGCGTAGCTTCCCGCCGCGCCGTCGCTGCCGCCCTTCACCCGCCCGAGCGCCATCAGGAAATTCGATTCCGACGGCGCCAGAAGCTTCTCCTCGGTGATGGTGCCGGGCGTCACCAGGCGGATGACGTCGCGCCGCACCACCGATTTGGAGCCGCGCTTCTTCGCCTCCGCCGGATCCTCGATCTGCTCGCACACGGCGACGCGGTGGCCGAGCCCGATCAGCTTCTGCAGATAGTCGTCGGCCGCATGCACCGGCACGCCGCACATCGGGATGTCGGCGCCGTTGTGCTTGCCGCGCTTGGTCAGCGTGATGCCCAGCGCGCGGCTCGCCACCTCGGCGTCGCCGAAGAACATCTCGTAGAAATCGCCCATGCGGTAGAACAGCAGCGAATCCGGGTTCGCCGCCTTGATCTCGATGAACTGCTCCATCATCGGCGTGGCGCTGCCGGCCGGCAGTCGCCGTCCCCCTCGTGGGGAGGGGTTAGGGGTGGGGGTATTACCCTCTCCGATCGGCGAAACTCATTGTTCATGTCGTACCTGTCAGGCACCCCCCTAACCCCTCCCCACGAGGGGGAAGGGGACTTTCTTCGCTTAGCAAAAACACTCTCTTCCTGCTTGGCGGTTTACAGCTTCGAAGTGTAGCCTTAATCCCGAATGCTCCACAAAAAGAAGTGCCCATCCGGGAGGGAACCGCTCACATCATGGCTTCAGGCAAGAAAACCGACAGCGCCGGCCCCTCCGTCAGCGCTCAGGAGGCGCTCGAATTCCACGCCTCTGGCCGGCCCGGCAAGCTGGAGATCAACGCCACCAAGCCGATGGCGACGCAGCGCGACCTGTCGCTCGCCTATTCGCCGGGCGTCGCGGTTCCGGTGAAGGCCATCGCCGAGGATCCCTCCCGCGCCTTCGACTACACGACGCGCGGCAACATGGTGGCGGTCATAACCAACGGCACCGCCATCCTGGGCCTGGGCAATCTCGGCGCGCTCGCCGCCAAGCCGGTGATGGAAGGCAAGGCGGTGCTGTTCAAGCGCTTCGCCGACGTCGATAGCATCGACCTCGAGGTCGACACCGAGGACGCCGACGAGTTCGTCAACTGCGTGCGCTTTCTCGGCCCCTCCTTCGGCGGCATCAACCTCGAGGACATCAAGGCGCCGGAGTGCTTCATCATCGAACAGCGGCTGCGCGAATTGATGGACATCCCGGTCTTCCATGACGACCAGCACGGCACCGCCATCATCGCCACCGCCGGCCTCATCAACGCGCTGGAGATCACCGGCCGCGACATGAAGACGACGAAGCTCGTCTGCAACGGCGCCGGTGCTGCCGGCATCGCCTGCATCGAGCTCGTCAAGTCGCTCGGCTTCTCGCCGGAAAACGTCATCCTGTGCGACACCAAGGGCGTCGTCTGGCAGGGCCGCACCGAAGGCATGAACCAGTGGAAGTCGGCGCATGCCGTCAAGACCGACAAGCGCACGCTGGCCGATGCGCATGGACGGCGCCGACGTGGTGTTCGGCCTTTCGGCGCGCGGCGCCTTCACCAACGCCATGATCCAGTCGATGGCGAAGAACCCGATCATCTTCGCCATGGCCAATCCCGACCCGGAGATCACGCCGGAGGAAGTCGCCGAGATCCGCACCGACGCCATCATGGCGACCGGCCGTTCGGACTACCCGAACCAGGTCAACAACGTGCTCGGCTTCCCTTATATCTTCCGCGGCGCGCTCGATGTCCGCGCCACCACCATCAACGACGAGATGAAGGTCGCCGCGGCGCGGGCGCTGGCCGGCCTTGCCCGCCAGGACGTGCCCGACGACGTCGCCGCCGCCTATCAGGGCATGCGGCCGAAATTCGGCCCCAACTACATCATCCCGGTGCCGTTCGACCCGCGCCTCATCTCGGCCATCCCGGTGGCGGTGGCGCAGGCGGCGATGGAGAGCGGCGTCGCGCGGCGGCCGATCCTCGACCTTGCCAAATACGCCAACGAGCTGTCGGCCCGCCGCGACCCGATCGCCTCCACCTTGCAGCGCATCTACGACCGCGTGCGCCGCCAGCCCAAGCGCGTCGTCTTCGCCGAGGGCGAGGAGGAGCAGGTGATGCGCGCCGCCGTCTCCTATGTGAACCAGAAGCTCGGCACCGCCATCCTGGTCGGCCGCGACGAGATCATCAAGGAAAACGCCCGCCATGCCGGCGTCGACATCGACAAGCCGGGCATCCAGATCATCAATGCCCGCCTGTCGCGCCGCAACGCCGTCTATGCCGACTATCTTTACGAGCGCATGCAGCGCAAGGGTTACCTCTTCCGCGACTGCCAGCGCCTCATCAACAACGACCGCAACCATTTCGCCGCGACCATGCTGGCGCTGGGCGACGCCGACGCGGTGGTCACCGGCGTCACCCGCAACTATTCGACAGCACTCGAGGACATCCGCCGCGTCATCGACGCCAAGCCCGGCCACCGGGTCATCGGCGCCTCGATCGTGCTGGCCCGCGGCCGCACCGTTCTGGTCGCCGACACCGCCGTGCACGACATGCCGAATGCCGAGCAGATCGCCGACATCGCGGAAGAAGCCGCCGGCTTCGCGCGCCGCATGGGCTACGAGCCCCGCGTGGCCATGCTCGCCTATTCCACCTTCGGCCATCCGCAGGGCGAGCGCTCCGAGCGCGTGCAGGAGGCGGTGAAAATCCTCGACAAGCGCCGCGTCGATTTCGAATATGACGGCGAGATGGCGGCCGACGTGGCGCTCAACCCCCGCGCCATGGCGCAATACCCGTTCATCCGCCTGTCCGGCCCGGCCAACGTGCTGGTCATGCCGGCCTTCCACTCGGCCAGCATTTCCACCAAGATGCTGCAGGAACTCGGCGGCTCGACAGTCATCGGCCCGCTGCTGGTCGGCTTGAACAAGCCGGTGCAGATCGTGCCGCTCAACGCCAAGGATTCCGACATCGTCAACATGGCGGCGATCGCGGCGTATTCAGCGGGGAATTAGGGGCAGCCTCCACCTCCCCCTTGAGGGGAGGTCGGCCAGCCGCAGGCTGGCCGGGTGGGGGTGCTGCGGCAGCGCGGGACGCCTTATCTCCCCCACGTGGGGGAGAAAGCGATTTCAACATCTTAGCCGAGCACGGCCGTAATGAAGGGCCTTTCCGGCTGCGTTCTTCTTTATGAGGCGTGCCTCGAACGCAAATTTGCCGTTCTCACCAAAAGCCGCATTCCACTAAGTCGATACGAAGATCTCCGTTATAGGTCGAATCTCCTGACCCCTCGCCTATGTCCCACCAGCTCACTGTCGTCTCCACCTCGCCACAGCCAACTCACAACTCACTTCAGGAACGATGAATCAAACCCGAGCGAGGTAAGATGTACACGAACTGGGCATTGCCGTGCCACTACTCTGTCTTTCGTCAGGCCCGGAGGTACTGCGGCATATGCCGCGCAAGAGAGGTCGCTGCGAGTGAAAACAAATCCCCTCTCTTGCGATTTCTAACACTTACTCTTCGCTTCGCGCTCGACTAAGATGTTGAAATCGCTTTCTCTCCCGCAAGGGGAGAGATAACGCATGCGTCAAGCCGTTCCACCGCGACGTCGCACATTCGCGCGAAAAATGCGCGCCGACTCGACCAAGGCCGAGAACGTGCTATGGCAGGCCTTGCGCAACAAGCAGCTTGGCGGGCTGAAGTTCAAGCGACAGGTGCCGCTCGACGGCTACATCCTCGATTTCGTCTGCTTCGAGGCACGGCTGATCGTCGAGGTCGATGGCGGCCAGCATTCGGAGTCGAGCCGCGATGCGGTGCGCGACCGGCATTTGCCGGCAAGGTTTTTTCACGCTACGAACGACGATGCGGTGAAAGAACATCGACGGAGTGTGTTACGAGATTTTGCTGGAAGCCAAGGCCCGGCTGCCGGACCGGTGAACGCCACGTCGGTTATTATCGCAAACGCCGATGCCGGCGCTATCTCCCCTTGGTGGGGAGAATGGATTTTCACGATCTTAGCCGAGCGCCGAGCTCGCAGGGCGACGGCGCGCCGAAGCGCTGCAAGGCCCGCGCCTGCCGGTCGAGCGGTTATTGCCATTGCACGATCGCCGGCAACGCTCCCCTCTGCCACGCCGGCCAAATTCCGGCACCGGTGGCGGTGCAGGCGGCGCTGATGATCAAGTTTCTCGACGAGGCTATCGCGTAACGGAAAGGAGGCGGATGGACAGCCGCGCGGAGCAGTTCCTCGCCCCCGCGAAGCGGGGGGAGAGGTGGATCGGCGAAGCCGAGACGGTGAGGGGGCTTATGAGCGTGGTTTGAAGCGACGAATGCCAGTGTCGTCGACAAATCGGCCCCCCGCTGGCACTCCGGCCTTTAAAATGGAAACCGGCTTCGCCACTCAGCCCTTCCCGCCCTTCCACGCCTTCACCAGCCTTTTCGGCGCTACCCGCAAAAAGGTCTGCTCCAGCCGGTGTCTGAGTTCGTCGAGTCGGAATTACGTCAATGCGAGCGAGCAGCGCCGGCCAGCCCTTGTAATGGTCGGTCTCGAAATAGACTGCGGTGCGGCCTGAAGCAGCATTCCTTTCTCGTCGAGCGGCATAAAGAGGACGACCGTGTCGCGGTCCTTCACCCGGCAAAGCAATTTCTTGCCGAGCTTGAGCGCCGGGGTGCCGTAGGAGGTGCCGAGCTCGACCTCCGGCAGGCCGTTGGGCCGCCTCTTCTCAACTTTTCGAAAGCCGGCAAAAGATCGTCGGACATTTGCAGACCGGCATCACGCCTTTCGCGTCACGCTGCGAAGCGTTCCGCCTCGGCGGTCCATAATAATTCACGTAGCGCGCGCCGATCTCGGCCACCGGCATGACGATGAACACATCGGTGGTGCCGAAATCATGATCGATCACGCAGCCGTCGCCAATGCGCGCGCCGACCCTGAGATAGCCCTTGATCAGCGGCGGCAGCGCGGCGATCGCGGCTTTCGTGTTGATCGCCTCGCGCGGCATCAGGTCCATCGCGCAATAGCGGTCCGCCACGGCGCGGACATCCCATTGCGGCTCGGTGCGGCAATAATGCGCGAGATAGGAAAGCGCCTCGGCGTGCGCCGCCGGCTCCGTGCCGTGGAAGGAGGCGCAGCCGGTCATCACTCCGATCGAATAACGGTTGATATAGGCGAAGATGCCCTGCCAGAGGATTTCGATGGTGCGCTTCGAGCGGTATTCCTTGAGCACGCAGGAGCGGCCGAGCTCGAGGAACTGCTGGCCCGGATGGCGGGCAACCAGTTGTTCCAGCTCGAATTCGTCGTTGGAATAGAAGCCGCCGGCCTTTGCCGCGATTTCCTGCCTGAGCAGCCTGTAGGTGCCGACGATGCGGCGGTGATCGGGGCCGGGAAGTGCAGTGTCGACGACCAAGAGATGGTCGCAAAGCGCGTCGAAGCGGTCCGAATCGCGCGCTTCCAGCGAGTGGAGGGCATCGCGCCTGGCGCCGAGCTCCTCGTAGAAAACGCGGAAGCGCACCTCCTGCACGGCGGCGATTTCCGCGTCGTCGCGGGCAAGCCGGACTTCGAGCGAACCGATGCGGCCGAGGATGCCCCCTGTCATGATGGCGTCGAACCTGCATGCCGGGCGTGGCGATTTGTGGGCCGCGGAATAATCGTCACGCTCCTGCAGTACCGTTTGCACCGTGTGATTCTCCTTACGAACCGTCTGGCGCGGGGATAAGAGGACTGTGCAACAGGAGGATGACAGTAACGTGAAGTGATTGGCCGGGCAATAGTTTGCCGGTTTCGATGCCGGCCCTGTGGACAGACCGGACGGCCTCAGGCGGCGACCTGTTCCTCGACGGTGCGGACGAGGATGTCCGGGTCGAGCGGCTTGGTGACGAAGCCGCTGGCGCCGTGGGCGAGCACGGAATGCCTGGTCTTTTCCTGGCTGTCGGCCGAAAGCACCATGATCGGCACCGGAGCGATGCCCTTTTCCTCCTCGAAGCGGCGGATGACCGAAATCGCGTCGAGCCCGTCCAGCACCGGCATGTGCAGATCCATCAGCACCACGTCGTAGCGATGGCCGGCGGTGCTGGTCAGCACGTCGACCGCCGCCTTGCCGTTGACGACGACGTCGACCTGGTGGCCGGCCTTGGTCAGCGTCACCTGCGCCAGCAGCGCATTGATGTCGTTGTCCTCGGCGATCAGGATCGTCAGTCCGCGCCGGCGGAACGTTCCCGCACCGGCCGGTCGGTTGAGATGCGGACGCTCCGCGGTCGTGGCGGCGGGAATATTCGCCTGGGTAGTGAGAAGCATGCGGATCAGCGTTTCGCCGCGCACCGGCCGCGCCAGGAACGTCGAATAACCGCTGGCCCGGAATTCTCCGAGCATGCCGCGATCCGTCGGCGCGATCAGCGTCACCGCCTCGGCCGCGGTCACGCCTGCGGCGCGCAGGCGCTTCAGCAGCCGGCCGTCGGCCTTTTCGAGCGCTGCGTCGACGAGCAGCGTGTCGCAAAGCGCTGCATTGGCTTCCGCCAACGCCACGGTGCTGGCGATTTCGGCGACGCCGCCATGGGCACGTATCGTGCGGGCTATCGCTTCCGCCTCGGCGGCATTCTGGGAAACCACGACGATGTTGCGCCCTTCAAGGGCGGCAGCGCGTTCGCCCGTCGCGGCGCTGGCGCCGGTTGCCGGGATTTCGAGAACGAACTCCGAGCCTTTGCCGGGTTCGCTGGTTACCGAAATAGTGGCGCCGACCGTGTCTATGATGCGTTTCGAGATCGCCAGGCCGAGACCGGCGCCGCCGTGCCGGCGTGTCGAGGTGCCGTCGGCCTGCTCGAATTCCTGGAAAATTCGGTCAAGAGTGTCCTTCTCGATGCCCGGGCCAGTGTCGGATACCGAAAACCGGATGACGGGGCATTCGCCGGCTTCAACCGTCGTCACCGCCACCAGCACGCCGCCCGTATCGGTGAATTTCACCGCATTGCCGACAAGGTTGATAAGCACCTGGCGCAGTCGCCCGGGGTCGGCGACGATTGTCGCGGGCACCTCCGGAGCGACATGACAACCAAGGCCGATATGCTTGGCGAAGGCTCTGGAGGCGAGCAGTTCGACCACGCTCTCGGCCATATCGCGCGGCGAGACCGGCTGCGGTTCGAGTTCGATGCGTCCCGCCTCGATCTTTGAATAATCGAGCAGATCCTCGATCAGTGCGAGAAGCGCCGAAGCGGAGGTCGACACCGCACCGACATAGGTGCGCTGCTCAGGCGACAGTTGCGTGTCAGCAAGCAGCTTCGCCATGCCCATGATGCCGTTCATCGGTGTGCGTATCTCGTGGCTGACGGTCGCCAGGAACCGCGATTTCGCCTGGCTGGCGAATTCAGCCCGCTCGCGAGCGTTGATCAGTGCGGTCTCGGCACGCTTGCGGGCAGTGATATCGCGCGCGATAGCGCGGTGGGAAACCGCATCGCCAAGCTTTTCCCGGACCGACAACTCGATCCACGAAAACCAGCGCGGCCCTTGCGGGGTACGGATCGATACATCGGTGGAACTCAGGCATTCGCCGTCCGAGAAGGCTGCATCGGGAACAACACCGATATCGACGCCCAGTTCGGCGAGCGTGCGCCCGAACAGCCGCTTCTGCTCGAAGCCGACAAGGTCGGCGAAAACGCGGTTTGCATAAACGATCCGGCCTTCACGGTCGCGATGGACGACAAGATCGCCAAGCGCGTCGATCAACCCGCGGAAACGCTCTTCGCTCTCCTGCAATTCCCACATGCGGTCGGCGAGCAACTCGAATTCGGCACGGCTCTTGGCCGCGGTTTCCCCGATGATAGCCGCGGTCTTAGCTTCGGCACTCAGGGTGCGGGCAAACATCGCCAGGCCGGCCATGCCGATCAGTGTCAGCGCGGCACTGATGAATTGCGGCGCGCCGGTTAGATGAGCAACGCCGGCAAGGATGAAGAGAGCGCCAACCAGCGCAGCATGGACGATGCGCGGATTGCCATGCGGTATCTCGGGAGCCAGCGGTGGAGGATTGACGGAAATGCGCTCGAGCGCATCCGGTACCGCGCCGGGCGCTTGATCTTTGAGCAAATCCTGTCTGCGCAGTCCCGAGTCCGCCACCATGCGAAACCCTAAACTCGCAAGCCTTAGAGAAGCTTTTGATGGATCGCTATAATTTTAACGGTCGGTCCGGATGCCTCAATCGGGATAGAAATTCCCCCATGATCGAAACGCGCCTGCTTCGCCAATTCATAGCCGTCGCCGAGGAACTGCATTTTCACCGCGCGGCAGAGCGGCTGAACATGGCCCAACCGCCGCTCAGCCAGGCCATCCGGCGTCTGGAAGCGGAAATCGGCGTGCGCCTGTTCGAGCGTACAAATCGCAACGTCGCGCTGACGCCAGCGGGCGTTTCTTCCTGGAATCGGCCCGGCACGTATTGCAAGCGTTGGATGCTGGTGTCCAGCAGGCGCGGCATGTGGCTGCCGGCGTGACGGGCCGGCTGACCGTGATGTTTGTCGCCACTGCCCAATTCGACCGTTTGCCGGACATCGTCAGGACATTTCGATCGCGCTGGCCCGGCGTCGAGTTGACCCTCCGGGAAGGAACCACCGCCGAGCAGATCGAGGCACTGCGTGCCGGTGCGGCGGATATCGGTTTGTTGCGCTGGCCCGGAGCCGCCGTTCCCGACCTGACATTCGAACGCATCGCCCAGGAGGCGGTTCTGATTGCGTTGCCCGCCGATCACCCGGAGGCGGCAAGGCCGCAAGTTCCGCTGGCGGCCTTGGCCCAGGACAGTTTTATCGCGACGCCGCGCGCGGAAGGCGCCGGCTTTTACGACCGTTTGATTGGCCTTTGCCGCTCGGCGGGATTTTCTCCGCGCATCGTGCAGGAAGCAAGGCAGATCGAAACGATCGTCGGGCTGGTCGCCGGCGGGCTGGGAGTTGCACTGGTTCCGGCTTCAATCGCCCGGGCGCAACGTCAAGGCGTCGTCCTCCGACCGCTGCTGCCCGGCGCTGGCGGGGAGCTTGCTTTCCTGGATTTGCTCGCCTGCTGGAACCCATCCAAGGCGTCTTCGGCTCGCGACAACTTTCTGGACGTTGCCCGACAGACTGCGTCAGCGATATGATCGAGATATCAATCATCACCACATAATATATTTTACCTGCGAGCCTCGTTACCGCAGGATAGCTCCACGAAAAACAAAAAGGAGCGGTCGATGAACATCAGTTTGAGAGAAGATCATCCAACTTCGGAAGACAAACAAGTTGCTTGGAAATCGTTCGTGACGAGGCGTCATGTTCTTGAGATCTTTCTTTTTGCCGTTGTCTCACTGAGCTCGCCCGCCTTGGCCGAAGGGAGGGAAGGAAAGGAAGGTATGATCCACCAGCTCCGCATTTACGAGATCTTCGAACACAACAAGGCCGCGTTCCATGCCCGGTTTCGCGACCATGCAGCACGGATCATGAAAAAGCACGATTTCGACATCGTCGCGATGTGGGAATCCCGGTCGCCGGATCGGACGGAATTCGTCTATGTCCTCCGATGGCCGGACCAGGCGACGATGACCAGCTGCTGGGCGGATTTCATGGCCGATCGGGAGTGGTCCGACATCAAGGAGGAAACGGCTGCCGCGCACGGCGATCTGGTGGGCGACATTCAAGACCGGGTGCTGCAAATGACGGACTATTCTCCTCGGCTTTAAGCATGCCGAGGTTCAGGTGATGCCACCGCTTTTGCGCTACCGGTTCTCGAAATCCACTCTTTCGGCCTGACCAGGCAGGCCCGTCGACAAACCCCGCTTTAGGCTACGGTCATACCTTTCATATTTCGACGACAAGCCGCCCGCGGACCTTGCCTTCGACAATATCGTGGGCAGCGTTGATGATGGCGTCGAACGGCATGACGGTGGACAAGGCGGCAAGCTTCGCGTGGTCGAGATCGGTGCCGATCCGCCTCCACGCCTCCAGCCTCAACGCTTTCGGAGCCATCACCGAATCGATGCCGAGCAGCGACACGCCGCGCAGGATGAAGGGAGCGACGCTAGACGGCAGGTCCATGCCCTGCGCCAGGCCGCACGCCGTGACGGCGCCGCCGTAGGAGGTCATAGACAAGACATTCGCCAGCGTATGGCTGCCGACTGCGTCAACACCGCCGGCCCAACGCTCCTTGGCAAGCGGTTTCGCCGGGCCTGAAAGCGCGTCGCGCGAAATGATTTCTGCCGCGCCGAGTTCCCTGAGGTAATCGTGTTCGGCAGGCCGACCGGTCGAGGCGATGACGTGGTAGCCGAGCTTCGACAGGATCGAAATGGCGACCGAACCGACACCGCCGGCCGCGCCCGTCACCACCACCGGACCACGGTCAGGCGTGATACCGTGGCGCTCCAGCGCCATCACAGAAAGCATCGCCGTATAACCCGCCGTGCCCACCGCCATGGCGTCACGTGGGCTCATGCCTTCCGGCAGCGGAACCAGCCAGTCGCCCATCACACGAGCTTTTTCGGCATAGGCGCCATGATGCGTCTCGCCGACGCCCCAGCCATTCAGCACCACCTTGTCGCCAGGTTTCCAATCCGGGTTCGAGGAGGCGGTCACCGTGCCAGCGAAATCGATGCCGGGGATCAGCGGGAAACGGCGGACGACGGGTCCTTTGCCGGTGATCGCCAGCCCGTCCTTGTAGTTCACCGTCGTCGCTTCGACTGCGACAGTGACATCGCCTTCCATCAGGTCGGCTTCGGTCAGTTCGGTAATCGCCACCGACTGCTTTTTGTTCTCGTCACGCGAAACCAGGATGGCTTTGAAGGCTTCTTCCGGCATTTTGCTCTCCGCATTCCGAGGTCTGATCAGGCCGCAATGTGCGTTGCCCGACCGACCTGGGTCAATCGTTCGATGGTGTTACGCGCTCTCGGCGCCAGCCAACGATTTCTTCGAGGATCACCAGCCCGGCGCCGATGGTAATGAACGCGTCGGCAAGGTTGAAGATCGCGAACGACCAGACCGGCGTGTGGAAAAAGATATAGTCGACGACATGACCGTGAACGAAGCGGTCGATCAGGTTGCCCACCGCTCCACCGATGATCAGCACGAAGCCGATACGTGCAAAAACCTGCCGCGCCGTCGTCCGCGATGCCAGGTAGAGCACGAAAGCAACGACAGTGAGTGACAGGAGGATGAGCCCCTTGTCACCCATCCAGGAAAACATCGAGAAGGCAACACCTGTATTGTAGGTTCGGTAAAGCGCCAGGAACGGCAGCACATCGACCTGCGCATGCATATCGAGCCGGGTCTCGACCAGGTATTTTATCCACTGGTCGGCGGCGACGGCCACAACCAGGAGTGCCGCCATCCAACCCAACGTTTTTGCCTTCACGCCGTGACCTCCGGATCGATCTTCAGTGCATCACGCCGTATCTCGAACAGCATGACGCCTGTAGCTACCGCCAGATTGAGAGAATCGGCGCGGCCGGCCTGCGGGATGCGCAGCAGCCTGTCGCAGCTTTCAGCAAGATTGTCCGGCAGACCATGCTGCTCGTTACCCATCAAGAGCAGCACCGGGCGACCAGAGAAGTTGATGGAGCGATAATCGACGGCGCCTTTCAGATGGGTGCCGGCGACCAGACCGGGGAAGTTCTTGCGCCAGGCAAGGAAAGCTTCCGGCGAAGTCTTGGCGACCGGCACCGCGAAGATCGAGCCCATCGTCGCCCGCACCGTCTCGATCGAGAACGGATCGGTGGTCTCGCCGACAAGGATAACGCCCTTGGCACCGACAGCGTCGACAGTACGGATCACCGTGCCGAGATTGCCGGGATCGCGGACCCGGTCGAGTGCCACCCAGACGTGGGCCTTCTCTGGGCGAATGTCCTTCAGCGGAAGATAACGCTGAGCGAAGACACCGACGACGGCCTGCGGATTGTCACGTCTGGTGATCGCGGTCAATACTTTTTCGCTCACCTCGAGCACAGTGCCGCCTACGGCAACCGTACGCGCGGCTACCTTCTCGACGGCCGCGTTGCCGATCGCAGCCTTGGCGAAAACCAGCGTCTTGATCGACCAACCGAGATCGAGCGCATCGATGACCAGCTTCAGGCCCTCGGCGAGAAATGCGTTCTGCTGGTCGCGGAATTTTTTCAAGGCCAGCGCCTTGATGTCCTTGACCAGCGGGTTGGCGAGACTGGTGACTTCCTTCACACGGCCCGGGGCGCCCATGCGGTGCTCGCTCATGTCGCTACCCAGCGGGAGAACAGCGATGTGGAGAGCGCGCGGCCGGCGGATTTCTCGCGGATGATCAACTCGCCGGATTCAACCACCCCGCCCATGCCGGCAAAGGTATCGCGCATCAGTGCGTGGATCGCGAAGAACGAAGCGCGGATCGAATAGGCGGTGAGCACGACCGCCAGCGGCTTCGGCGTCAGGATGGCGCGGCAGATGTCGGCCAGCGCCGGCAGGTCCTCGAAAAGCTGCCAGACCTCGCCCTTCGGACCCCGCCCGTAGGCGGGGGGGTCGAACAGGATGATGTCGTAGTCGTTGCCTCGCCGCTCCTCGCGCTCGGCGAATTTCATCGCGTCCTCGCAGATCCAGCGGATCGGCTTTTTCGCCAGCCCGGCCATTTCCTGGTTTTCGCGGGCCCAGCCGATCGCTTTCCTGGAAGCGTCGACATGCGTCACCTCCGCGCCTGCCCGCGCCGCCACCAGCGAGGCCAAACCCGTATAGCCGAATAAATTCAATACTTTGACTGGACGTTTGGCGTTTTCGATGAGGTCGGCCATGTGATCCCAGTGCGAGGCCTGCTCCGGAAACACTCCGACATGGCGGAACGAGGTGAAACGGCCGAGATAGTTGATGCCGTCATGCTTCATCGGCCAGGTCTCGCCCAGCGGAGCCTTGGGGAAGCGCCAGCGGCCCATGCCTTCCTCGTCGGTATCACCGGTGAAGATCGCATCCACCTCGGTCCATTGACGCGCCGGCAGCGCACGCTGCCAGATCGCCTGGCCCTCCGGCCGCACGATGCGGTAAGAGCCGTACCGCTCCAGCTTCTCGCCGTTGCCGCTGTCGAGCAGCGCGTAATCCTCGTTCGGCCCCACTTCGAGGATCAGCGGCAGCCGTTCCGCCGGCAAGGAGCCATCGCGACGGCCGAGCGGCCGTGCCTTTGCGGGAGGCTGGGCATCCTGGAGCGGCGGGCGCGCTTCGTGACGCTTGCCGCCCGCAACGGCCGATGCCCGCCGATCGGGCTGCGGGCGGTGGTCGCGGCGTTTGTCGCGCGTGGGTTTCAAGAAACAGCAATCTCCGACGGTGCTGGCCGCTTCTGCCACAGCCCATCCGGTCGCGCAACAAAGGGCAGCACGCAGCTCAAGAGCGGGATCTTTTCCGAACAACCGGTTTCCACTTTTCGGGATTTTGCTTTAGCGCGCGGCTCCGGAGCGTCCGATGGAAAGCAGTGAACCGATCAGTGCGACAAAACCGATCAGTTTGATCGCTGCCACGACCATATGGCCGGTCTCCCAACGAAAGCGGATCGATTCGAAATTTTCGACGATAGGGCCTTCAGTCCAGGTAGACAGCACACCGTTTACCGGCGCCACCAGCACGAACCAGGAGGCAAGCGCAAGCGCGTAAAAGGTTGCCGCGGCGACGGCGAAGCGGAAGGCCAGGTGGTCGTCGTAGAGCATCAAGGCGAGCACCGCTGGGAAGGCGACGGCACAAACGTCGAGTGGCGCGCCGACCGCCGCAATTAGCCAGTATTGCGCATTGAAGACAGTGGTTTCGCGCCACAATTCAGGCGGCCACTGGGCCAGCCGCGGGGCCGATTCCAGCACATGCGCGAAGGACGGTCCGAGACTCAAGGCTGCGATAGCGGCGGTAAGAACCGCCCACAGAAACAAGGACGCGCGCATCTCCATCGCGATAGAAACGGTTGCTGTCCGGATACGTTCCCCTGCCGGCGGCGCCGAAGCGGGAGCGCCTTTTCAGAATGGGCCGGTTTCCGTATGAAGGGGCTCGGTTCACAGCCGCCGCGTCGGCAGTGTCTGTCAAACCCGCTGTACAGAGATTTAGATGAAACTGATCATATTCGATTGCGACGGCGTGCTGGTGAACAGCGAGGAAATCTACATCGCGGCGGAGCTGGAGTTCCTCGCCGGTGTCGGCGCTGTTTTCGAGCAAACCGCCTACATGCGGTCTTTCATGGGACTTTCACCCCGCATGTGGCGGGAAAAGCTGAAGCCGGCCGTCGAGGCGAACATCGGCAAGGACCTTCCCGTGGATTTCTTCGACAGGATGCACGCGTTCTGCGGACAACGGATAGAGGCGAGCCTCGCCGCGATATCCGGCGCGGAGGAGACGATCGGCCGCATTACAACGCTGCGCTGCGTCGCATCCAGCACGCCCTCCGAGCGTCTGCGATGGAAACTTGGGCGCACCGGACTGATCGACCTTTTCGGGCCGCATATTTTTTCTTCCGACATGGTGAAGAACGGCAAACCGGCGCCGGACCTCTTTCTCCACGCGGCGGCCACGATGGGCGTCAGCCCGGCTGAGTGCCTCGTCGTCGAGGACAGCGCAAATGGCGTGCTGGCCGCCAAGGCAGCCAATATGCAGGTCGTCGGCTTCACAGCAGGCGGGCATTGCCTTGCCGGCCATGGCGATATTCTCAGGACCTCCGGCGCCGATGTGATCGTGGAGAGTTACGCAGACCTGCTCGGTGCGATCGAGATCTTCACGCCGGCGGCAGCATAAGTACATCAGCCGCCGAAGCGCCGGAACACCTCTACCCCGGCCGCCAGATCCTCGAGAGCGGCACCGACCGATTTGAACAGGGTGATCTCGTCGGCGCTGCCCCGGCCCTTCTTCTCGCCGCGCGCCAACTCGTGCAAGTCTGCAACGATGTCGTTCGCCTTCAGCACGCCTGAGGCAAGCGGCTGCACGATGTCGCCGGCTTCCTTCGTGGCGCCGGCATGGGTGTCGACATAAACGCGGGCACGACGGATCGCATCATCGTCGCTCTCACGCATGCCGGGTGCAAACCCCCCCACGAGATCGACATGGGTGCCTGGTTTCAGCAGCGCGCCCTTGACAAGCGGGGTGGTGGCAATCGTCGCCGACGATACGATATCGGTGTCGCCGAGCGCGCGGTCGAGATTGTCGACGGCTTCGACATTCATCCCTTCGGCCTTCAGCGAAGCCGCTACTTTCTCGGCATTGGCGAAAGTACGGTTCCAGATTCGTATCTGCCTGATCGGGCGGACCGCCGAATGCGCCTTGGCCAGGAAGGGCGACAGCGCGCCGGCACCGATGATCAGCAGCCGGGAGGCGTCTTCGCGAGCGAGATAGGACGCCGCAAGCGCCGAAGCGCAAGCGGTCCGCCACTGCGTCAACCGCTGGCCGTCGATCAGCGCCTGCGGTTCGCCTGTCTTGCCGTCGAGCAGCAGGTAAAGCCCCATTACCGCCGGCTTGGCGATCTCGTTGTTGTCGGGCGAAACCGTCACCACCTTGACGCCGATATGACCGCCGGCGGAGGTTCCCGCTGCCTTGAAATCGGTCCAGGCCGGCATCAACAGAAGCGTCGATGCCGCGCCATCCGGCCGCTCGACGGTATGATGGTGGCGCACAGGTTGGATGGCACCCTCGCGAAATGCCGTCCGTAGCGTCTCGACAAGACCGCCAAAGGTCAGCGCGCGATCGACGGCCTCAGCCGAAATCATGAACATGGTTTGTCCCCCGAAATCCTCGCCGGTACCGGGGTTCAGGCGTTCTGCCTGGTGAGCGCCTGACCCGGCGAAGCCGTCTGCGCCGCGTTCCGCTGAACCGAATCGCGCAGGATCTGCGCTTCCTGCCCGCGCTGGCGGGCCAGCTTGCGGTAGCGGCCCTGCTTCAGCCAGGTGGCGATGCTGCCGACGATCAGGCCGATGGCAAGTGCCGCGAACAACAGCACGAACAGCGGCAATTGCAGCGTGAGCGCAGGATTTCCCGGATTGAAAGGATCGAGCGTGAAGGCCACGGGGCCGCGATTGGCGACGGCAAGCGCGATCAGGATGATCGCCAGCGGAACGAAGACCACGATGAGCAGGAAACGATTGTACATTTCAAATTCCAGAATCGGCCGGCGGGAGGTCCCGCCGCCACGGCCTTAGCTTTCGGCGTTGAGCCGTTCGCGCAGTTCCTTGCCGGTCTTGAAGAACGGCACCCATTTTTCCTCGACTTCGACCAACTCGCCGGTGCGCGGGTTGCGGCCGGTGCGAGCTGGGCGGTTTTTAACCGAAAAGGCGCCGAAGCCGCGCAATTCGACTCGGTTTCCCTCGGCGAGCGCCTCCGTGATCTCCTCGAAGATCGCATTGACGATATTCTCCACGTCGCGAAGGAAGAGATGCGGATTGCGGTTGGCAATGATTTGCACAAGCTCTGACTTGATCATCTTCAGGTCCCCTGCAACGTCTCTTAATTTTTATATGCGAATGATTTTATTCGATTTTCAGTCGCTGAAAATGGTCTTCTCAGGGTGCCAGACCGACAGCAGACCGTCAAGGAAGATACGATCCGCGCCGAGTTCCTTCAGGAGATCCGAGCCGTATTCGGGCATGCCGAGCGACTTGGCCAGCGCGTCCGCGAAGAAGAAGCCGTAGCCCGAGTCCTTCGGCATCCATTCGATGACCTTCAGCTTGCTGTCCACGCCCTTGGTGCCCAGCCAGTCGATCGCCTCGCGCTCGCCGCCGAGCGAATCGACGAGTTTCCTGGCGAGCGCCTGGCGGCCGGTGAACACCGAACCATCGGCCAGCGCCATCACCTCGGCTCCGCGACAGCGGCCGACGCTCGATCGACGATGCCGACGAACCAGTCATAGCTGTCGAGGATCATCCTGCGGATCATCGCCCGCTCTTCCTCGGTCGTCGGGTTGAACGGCGAAGGTTCCGCCTTCAGCGGCGACGATTTCATCTCTTCCAGCTTGATGCCGACCTTGTCCATCAGGCCGGTTACATCGGGAAACTGCACCAGCACGCCGATCGAGCCGACGATCGACGATTTGCGCGCAACGATATGGTCGGTGGCGCTGGCGATCATGTAGCCGGCGGAGGCGGCAAGCGTGCCGACCTGGGCGACCACCGGTTTTTCCGCGGCAAGCAGCCGCACTTCATCGAATATCGCCTCGCCGCCGGCGGTGGTGCCGCCGGGCGAATCAATCGACAGGATCACGCCCTTCACCGCCGCCGACTTGCGGATGCGCTCCAGCCGCTCCAGCAATTCTTCGTTTTCGGTGATGGTGCCTTCGATCTTGACCTTGGCGATATGGTTGACGGCTGTGCTGCCGAATTCCTCGCCATAGAGCCACGTGGCTGCCGCGCCGATGGCAAGCGCCGCAATCAGCACTGCCGCGATCCGCCAGAAGGTGAGTTTGCGCCGCAGACGGCGGCGGTCGATGATGTCGTCGGCGCGGATGGCCATGGCTGCCTCTTGAGCGGCGGAAAACCGAAGCCGCGGTTTTAGACCATGATCGGCGCATATTGAAGCCGTTCCGTGCAACAAGCGGGAAGTAATACGGATGACATAGGCGCTACCGGCACCTGAACCCAAGCATGTGCCGGTTCCCGCCAAGGTTTAAATTTATCCAAAAATAACCATATTGCAGTGTAAGTGCTGCCGCCGGGTAACAAGCCGCGGCGCCGCTGAATATTCAGAGAGTTCGACGAAGCGCCAGGCGAACGGAATGGCGGGACATGCAACCGGAAGGCGTGGCTGCCTCCCCCGGGACGGAAAAATTCACTGTCTGACCACCCCTGTTTCGGGCGGGCCGGGATTTCTATATGCTGTACGTCCTTGAAGTTTCAGTTTTCAACGCGGCGTGGGCGGCCGCCAGCAAGCCGGGTTCATGATGGCAATGGCCGCAACACGACCACAAGAAAGCGCCACGTTGCGCAGAAAGCGCCGGCAGCGGCTGGCGAAACCGGACAAGCCGCGTCGCGCGCGGCGGAGTTTCACCAGGCGCAACATCACTCGCGCACGGTGCGGTTGCTCAAGCTCGTGCTGCCCTCCCTCGCTGCGGTCATGGCGCTCGGCTTCTTCGGCTATTCCTACATTTCGAGCCCGGCCAGCGGGTGGACGTCGACGTCGCCAGTTCCGCGGTTTCCGACGGCAAGCTGGTGATGGCCAGTCCCAAGCTGGAAGGCTTCACCAAGGACAATCTGCCCTATTCGATGACGGCGTCGCGCGCGCTGCAGAATCTCGACAACGACCGGGATCATCGAGCTCGAGGACATCGATGCGAAGCTGCCGGTCGACGCGACGAACTTCGCGACGATCGGCGCTCGAAAGGCATCTACGACCGCGAGAAGAACACGCTCGACATCCCGAGCGACATCATGGTCACGACCACCGACGGGATGGTCGCCAAGCTGAAATCGGCGTTCATCGATATCGGCAAGGGCGATTTGAAGACCAACGATGCTGTCGATATCGCGCTCAAGGGCACCAATATTACTGCCGATTCGATGACCATCCTTGAAAACGGGAAGGTTTTGGTATTCGAGAAGCGCGTGCGTATGCAACTCAGCCCCGACAAGGTCAAGGCCGGGCAACAGGCAGACGGAGACACCAATGCCGCGAATTGATCGACACTGGGCGAGGACCGCGCTTCTCGGATCGGTGCTGGCCGCCTGTTGCTGCGGGTCCGGCCTTGTCGCAAGACCACGCAGGGCCGACTGTCCGGGCCTCAAGCTTTCCGGCGACCAGCCGATCCAGATCGAAAGCGACAAGCTCGAGGTGCGCGAGGCCGAAAGCATGGCGATCTTCAGCGGCAATGTCAGCGTCGTGCAGGGGCCGACCTTGCTCAAGGCGGGCAAGATGACCGTCTACTATGCCAAGGACGGCGGCGGCTCGGCGACGACCGGCTCGGCCAATATCGACCGGCTGGAGGTCGACGGCAAGGTGTTCGTGAAGTCGGAGACCCAGACCGCCACCGGCGACAAGGGCACATTCGACATGAAGACCGAGATCATTGAAGCTTTCCGGCAAGGAAGTCGTGCTGTCCGAGGGCGAGAACGTGCTCACCGGCTGCAGGCTCACCGCCAACATGAAGACCGGCCAGGCCGAACTCGGAGGCTGCGGCGGCCGGGTCAAAACATTGCTGACGCCCAGTTCCCAGCAGAGCCAGTAATGGCGGCAGGACGCTCCTCTTTTTCGCGCGCACGGCCGGGCCGCGCGGAAGCCGGCGCATCCCCGCCGAGCCAGGTGGCCTCGGACAAGCTCAAGGGCACGCTGATCGCGCGCGGCCTGACCAAGAGCTACAAGGGCCGGCAGGTGGTGAACGGCGTGTCGTTCGGCGTGCGCGCCGGCGAGGCCGTCGGCCTGCTGGGCCCTAACGGCGCCGGCAAGACGACCTGCTTCTACATGGTCACCGGGCTGGTCCCGGTCGACCAGGGCAAGGTCGAGATCGACGGTTTCGACGTCACCGCCATGCCGATGTACCGGCGCGCCCGGCTCGGCGTCGGCTACCTGCCGCAGGAAGCCTCGATCTTCCGCGGGCTGACGGTCGAGGACAACATCCGCGCCGTGCTGGAAGTGGTCGAGAAGAGCCGCAAGGAGCGCGAGCGCCATCTCGACGCGCTGCTCGACGAGTTCCACATCGCGCATCTGCGGAAATCGCCGGCCATCGCGCTTTCCGGCGGCGAGCGGCGGCGCCTCGAAATCGCCCGGGCGCTGGCCAGCCGGCCGAGCTACATGCTGCTCGACGAACCGTTCGCCGGCATCGACCCGATCGCCGTCGCCGACATCCAGCAACTGGTGCGCCACCTCACCCAGCGCGGCATCGGCGTGCTGGTCACCGACCACAATGTCCGCGAGACGCTCGGCCTGATCGATCGCGCCTACATCATCCATGCCGGCGAGGTGCTGGCCCACGGCCTGCCGACCGAGATCGTCGCCAATCCCGACGTCCGCCGCCTCTATCTCGGCGAAGGTTTTACCCTCTGAAAAGTGCGCCGGTTTCCAAATCGGCAATTTTGGCAGATTCGGCAATTTCTGCCACCTTTCGGATTTTCAGCGGAATTTCCGAGTAAAATAACACTTCGGCAAGTGCGTTCCTGCTAAAGCCTGCCTTGACAAGCAAAAGCCGGGCCAGTTTGAATCCCGGCACAAAATTTTGCGCGGAGAGGTCCGCGCAGCGTAGTCGGGTTCGGGGATTCCGGGTAAAAATGGCGCTTGCAGCCAAATTGCAGCTGCGTCAGTCGCAGTCGCTGGTGATGACGCCGCAGCTGCTGCAGTCGATCCGTCTGCTGCAGCTCACCCATGTCGAACTCGAGCATTTCGTCGACGAGGAAATCGAGCGCAACCCGCTGCTCGAACGCGCCGAACAGCGCGAGGACGGCGCCGGCCGAACTGCCGCCGAAGCGCCCAGTCGTCCGAGACGGCGGCGAGAGCGACTGGTTCACCGAGACCGAGACGCCGTGGAGCGCCGAGGCGATGTCGGAAAAGCTCGACACCTCGCTGGAGAACATCTTCCCGGACGATCCCGGCACCAGCGACCGGCTTGGCCCGGATCTGACCGCGCAGTGGAAATCGGCGCCGGCAGCGGCGGTCCTCCGGCGCTTCGACGGAGGGTTTCGACCTCGAGGACATGGCCGCCGCGGCGATGACGCTGCGCGACCATGTCGGCGAGCAGATCAGCGTTCGCCTTCGCCGATCCGGCGGCGCGGCTGATCGCCGGCGAACTGGCCGACGGGCTCGACGAGGCCGGCTACATGCGCGCCGAGATCGGCGAGATCGCCGAGCGGCTGGACGATCGAGGGAACCGATGGTCGAAGCCGTGCTTGCGACCTGCCAGACCTTCGACCCGGCCGGGCTGTTCGCCCGCGATCTCGCCGAGTGCCTGGCGCTGCAGCTTGCCGCGCGCGACCGGCTCGACCCGGCGATGCGCGCGCTGGTCGCCAATCTCGACCTTCTGGCGCGCCGCGATTTCCAGACGCTGAAGAAGATCTGCGGCGTCGACGAGGAGGACCTGCTCGACATGCTGGCCGAAATCCGGGCGCTCGACCCGCGTCCCGGCATGGCGTTCTCCGGCGGCAACGCCGACACGATCGTGCCCGACGTGCTGGTGCGGGCGGCAAGCGACGGCAGCTGGGCGGTCGAGCTCAACCCCGAGACGCTGCCGCGCGTGCTGGTCGACCAGGTCTATTTCGCCAAGGTCTCCGGCCACGCCAAGGACCAGGCCGAGAAGGAATTCCTGGCCGAATGCCTGCAGAACGCCAACTGGCTGACCCGCAGCCTCGACCAGCGCGCCAAGACGATCCTGAAGGTCGCGTCCGAGATCGTGCGCCAGCAGGACGCCTTCCTGGTCCACGGCGTGCGGCACTTGCGGCCGCTCAACCTGCGCACCGTCGCCGACGCCATCGGCATGCACGAATCGACGGTCAGCCGCGTCACCGCCAACAAATACATGCTGACCCCGCGCGGCGTTTTCGAGCTGCGCTATTTCTTCACCGCGGCGATCGCCTCGGCGGAGGGCGGCGACGCGCATTCGTCGGAAGCGGTGCGCGACCGCATCCGCGAGCTGATCGACGCAGAAAGGCCGGCCGACGTGCTCTCCGACGACGCGATTGTGGATATGCTGAGGAAAAACGGCGTCGACATCGCCCGCCGGACCGTCGCCAAGTATCGGGAAGGAATGAACATTCCCTCCTCGGTGCAGCGCCGGCGCGAGAAGCGCGCGCTGGCGTCGGCCGGGCGCTGAGCCAGCGGCTTGCCGCAGAGCGTTCCGGCAGCTTCATTGACAAGCGCTGCCGAAGTGACTAGAAGCCCGCCCGCATGAGACGGGGCTCTATGCTCCATGCAGGGACCCGTCCTGGAGACGGACTGTGATCAACCAGAAAGTTCGGACTGAAAATCGGCGCTGAAACCGCCGTGAACCTTGTGCGCTCCGGCCACGGGTATAAACTCCAAACAGTTTGAAGTCTGAACAAGGAAGGTCAGTTTTCAGATGAGCCTGCGCATATCGGGAAAGCACATGGAGATCGGCGACGCTTTCCGGTCCCGCATCGAAGGCCGGATCGGCGAGGCGATCGACAAATATTTCGACGGCGGCTTTTCCGGCCACGTCAACTGTGGTCAAATCCGGCTCCCGCTTTACCGCCGACTGCATGATCCATCTCGATTCCGGCATGGCGCTGCAGGCCACCGGCGACGCCCAGGAGCCGATCGCGGCCTTCGACGCTGCGGCCGACCGGTTCGAGAAGCGGCTGAGGCGCTACAAGCGCCGGCTGAAGTCGCATGGCCCCGGCGCCAACGGCAATTCCACCGACATCGCCTACACGGTCATGGCGGCCATTGCCGACGATGACGAGGAAGTGCCGGAGGACTACGCGCCGGCCATCGTCGCCGAATCGACGGTCGCGCTGAAGACGATGTCGGTCGCTTCGGCGGTCATCGAACTCGATACCAAGGACAGTCCCGTTTTCGTGTTCCGCAACGCCGGAAACGATCACGTGAACATCGTCTATCGCCGGGCCGACGGAAACATCGGCTGGATCGATCCGTCGACGGCTGGCAGCCCAGGGATAGACAGAACTCTCGACCGAACCGCGGGCGGTGGGGCCTTGGCGGCGGGTGCGGACAGAGCAAAGGATACAAAAAGCATGGATCTCAGCGATCTGATCGAGGTTCCGGCGATCATGCCGGCCTTGAAGGCCAATTCCAAGAAACAGCTGCTTCAACTGCTTTCCGAAAAGGCCGCCGGCGATCACCGGACATGCCGGAGCGCGAAATCTTCGACACCATCCTGCAGCGCGAGCGGCTCGGCTCGACCGGCGTCGGCAACGGCATCGCCATTCCGCACGGCAAGCTCGCCGGCGTCAAGCGCATCACCGGCGTTTTCGCCCGGCTCGATCAGCCCGTCGATTTCGAGGCGCTGGACGACCAGCCGGTCGACCTCGTTTTCCTGCTGCTGGCGCCCGAAGGCGCCGGCGCCGATCATCTCAAGGCGCTGTCGCGCATCGCCCGGGTGCTGCGCGACGCCGACACCGTGGCAAAGATCCGCGGCACCAAGGATGCCGCCGCGATCCACGCCTTCCTGGCGTCGACGCCGGCATCGCACGCCGCCTGAACGGTCAGATTAAATAGCGGAACGGGTTTCAGGGCGGCATCTGCCGCCCTTCGGCATTTCAGGGGCATGCCGGTCAGTGGATCGCGACCGGGGTCAGATCGTTCTCGAAGGCGCCGGCAATCGCGCGGTCGCGCTCGTCCGACAGGAGGATCGGCTGGCCGTTGGCGGCAAACAGTGCCCAGAGCCTCGTGCCGGGCGCGAATTTCCGGCAAGGCCGGGGAATTTGCCCTTCAGCTCGTCGCTGCCCATTTCGCGCAGATAGGCCACGGAGCCTTCGCCGAGATGGGCGAGCTCGGCCGGCGTTACGCGAGATTCTCTGCGTTCGTTCTGTGCCATGTGAGCCTCCTTTTGCGGGGCCGTCCTATTGACCAACCCGCCACAGAGCCTTTGGTTCCGGAAGGGTCCGGATTCAGTCTTTCACCGAGATGTTTATTTTTCGTACCAGCGCGTTCGGGCTCCGGCCGGTCGAGATCGATCGACAAAAGCCCGTTCTTCAGTTCCGCCGCTGCCACGCTCATGCCATCGGCCAGCACGAAAGTGCGCTGGAACTGCCGCGCTGCGATGCCGCGATGCAGAAATTCGCGGTCGGAGTTTTCTTCGCTCTGCCGGCCGCGCACGATCAGCTGGTTCTCTTCCGTGGTGACTTCCAGGTCGTCGTCGCAAAAGCCGGCGACCGCCAGCGTGATGCGCAGCCTTTCGCCCTGCCCGTCGGCGCCGCGCAGGCGCTCGATGTTGTAGGGCGGATAGCTGTCGCCAGTTTTGGCGAGCCGTTCGAGCGTCTTCTCCATGGCATCGAAGCCAAGCAGCAGCGGGCTCGAAAAGGGCGTCATGCGCGACATCGTTTGTGTCCTCCAGGGAGCGACTAAAAAGGGAAAAACCCGGATGGCATTTTTCCCGATGATGCTGATATGGTCCGCGCCGCAAACAAGTTCAAGACTGAAAAGAAAGCATAGGGGCGAGGGAAAAAGATGCCGAAGGCACAGAAGATCATCATCGACACGGATCCCGGCCAGGACGACGCCGTGGCGATCCTTCTGGCGCTGGCAAGCCCGGAACTCGACGTCCTCGGCATCACCGCCGTTGCCGGCAACGTGCCGCTGAAACTGACCGAAAAGAACGCCCGCAAGATCTGCGAACTCGCCGGCAAGCCGGAGACAAGGGTTTTTTCCGGCGCCATCCGGCCGCTGGTGCGCCAACTGGTCACCGCCGAGGAGGTGCACGGCAAGACCGGCCTGGACGGCCCCGACCTGCCCGAACCGAAAATGAAGCTGCAGGAACAGCATGCGGTCGACTTCATCGTCGAGACGCTGATGACCGAGGACAGCGGCAGCGGTCACGCTTTGCCCGCTCGGCCCGCTCACCAACATCGCGCTGGCGCTGATCCGCGAGCCGCAGATCGCCAGGCGCATCGAGAAGATCGTGCTGATGGGCGGCGGCTTCTTCGAGGGCGGCAATACGACACGCCGACCGCCGAGTTCAACATCTATGTCGATCCGCATGCTGCCGACGTCGTGTTCCGGTCCGGCGTGCCGATCGTGATGATGCCGCTCGACGTCACCCACAAGGCGCTGACCACATCGAAGCGCGTCGCCGCCTTCCGCAAGCTCGGCACCAGGGTCGGCGTCGCCACGGCGCAGATGCTGGAATTCTTCGAGCGCTTCGACGAGGAGAAATACGGCACCGACGGCGGCCCGCTGCACGACCCGTGCGTCATCGCCTATCTGCTGCAAGCCGAAGCTGTTCAAGGGCCGCGAATGCAACGTCACCGTCGAGACCGCGTCGGAACTCACCATGGGCATGACGGTGATCGACTGGTGGGGCGTCACCAAGCGGCCGAAGAACGCCACGGTGATGCGCGACATCGACCATGACGGGTTTTTCGCGCTGCTGGTGGAGAGGCTGGGGAGGTTGTAAGCGCCTTATCCTCCCTTGCGAGGAGGGTCGACGCGCAAGTCGGAGTGGGATGGCAAATGGCCGAGCGCTGCCGATCGACCCCCACCCGGGCCTTCGGCGCGACCTCCCCGCAAGGGGGAGGTTAAGGAACTCACTTCGCCTTCGAAAACGCCAGCCAGAGCCCGCCGCCGATCAGGAAGCCGCCGCTGATGCGCGACAGCAGCCTCACCCGGCGTGCCGACAGCGCACGGCCGGCGCGGCCGGCGACAATGGCATAGGCCGAGTCGGAAAACGCCGCGAAAACCAGCGCGGTCACGCCCATGATGACGATCTGCGGCATATAGGCCAGGCTGTGGTCGATGAACTGCGGGATGAAGGCGCCGAAGAAGATCAGCGTCTTCGGGTTGCTGACGGCGACCAGGAAGCCCTGCAGGAAAAAGCCGCCGCGCGGCGCCACCGGCGCTTCGCCCGCCGCCAGCTTGCCGCTCGAGCGGATCATCTGCCAGCCGATGTAGATGAGATAGGCGGCGCCCAGCAGCCGCACCCATTCGAACCAGTGACCCATCGCCTCGATCATCGAGTTGAGGCCGATGCCGACGATGGCGATCATCACCGCAATGCCGGCCTGGGTTCCGGCGACGTTGAGCAGGCCGGCGCGCGTGCCGTGGCGCATGCTCGATGCGATGACCAGCGTGACGGTCGGCCCCGGCACCAGGATGATGACGATGCAGGCGAGCGTATAGGCAATATAGACTTCGAGCGACATTTTCGGCCCCTGATGTTTCCGGCATCAGGCTGCATTTTGCCGACGCGGCGTCAAGTGTTGATCCGAGCCGCTTAAAAAGGATGCAGCGCGGCCGCGACTTCCGAGGCGAGCGGGATCGACGGCTGCGCGCCGGGCTTCAGGCAGGCGAGCGACCCGGCGGCGGCCGCCCGCCGCAGCGCGTTTTCCAGAGGCAGGCCGGCCGCCAGGCTGGCGGCAAGATAGCCGCAAAACGTGTCGCCGGCGCCGACCGTATCGACCGGCGTGATCCTCAGCGCCTCGACCTTCAGGAGTTCGTTCGGCGTCGCCGCCAGCACGCCGTCGCCGCCGAGCGTCACGATGATCGTGCGCCCTGTCTTTTCCGCGAAGCTTTTCATGCGCGCCGAGCGGTCGCGGCCGCGCAAAGCCAGCGCTTCGCCGTAAAGGTCGAATTCCGTCTCGTTGGCGACGACATAGTCGGCCTTGGCGAGCAGGCCAGCCGCCTCGGCGTGGAACGGCGCGGTGTTGAGCAGCGTCGCCGCTCCCGCCGCACGCGCCGCGTCGAGGGCCGCCTCGACCGTCGGCAGCGGAATCTCGTGCTGCAAGCAGCACCACGTCGCCAGCCGCTAAGGGCGGCCCTGGCGAGATCGCCCGGCAGGACCGTGCCGTTGGCGCCGGGCACGACGGCGATGATGTTCTCGCCGTCGGCGGCGACCAGGATCAAGCGCGGTGCCGGTGGCGGCATGCGCCTCGTGCACGCCGGTGAGGTCGACGCCGCCGGTTGCCAGCAGCGCCAGAGCCTCCCTGGCGAAGGCGTCCTTGCCGACCGCGCCGATCATCCGCGTTTTCTCGCCGGCCCGTGCCGCGGCCAGCGCCTGGTTGGCGCCCTTGCCGCCGGGCGCCGTCTTGAAGCTGTCTCCAGGCACGGTCTCGCCGGCCGCCGGCAGCCGGTCGACGGTGGCGATCAGATCGAGATTGATGGAGCCGATGACGGTGATCAAGAAAAGCCTCCTGCTGTTTCACGGAAGGCTAGCCTGTGCGTGTGGGTATGGGAAGGCGGCAGCGCTCGGGCTCTGCTCCTTTCAAGTGATGGGGCTATCGCATAGGGAATTCCACACGTTTGCTCGGCTTATACCCCCACCCCTAACCCCTCCCCAGAAGGGAAGGGGATCGCGTCGGCGCTGTTCGGCCAAAAACCGTCGAAGAGTTAGCCTGCGTGCATTGCCTCAAAGTCCCCTCCCCCTTGTGGGGAGGGGTTAGGGGTGGGGGTATAAGCCAGACCATATGCGATACCCCAATTTACGGCGGAGGATCGCAACAGGCGCGGCGCCTCCGCAGGCGCGGGTCAGGACGTCAACTGCCCGGCTTCCCAGCCGAGAATGGCCCGCTTGCGGGTGAGGCCCCAGTGATAGCCGGTCAGGGCGCCGGATTTGCCGAGCGCCCGGTGGCAGGGCACCACGAAAGACAGCGGATTGGCGCCGACCGCCGCGCCCACCGCGCGGCTCGCCGCCGGGGAACCGATCTCCGCGGCGATCGATGAATAGCTGCACGCCTTGCCCATCGGGATCTTCAGCAGCGCCTGCCATACGCGGACCTGGAAATCGGTGCCGATCATGACGACCCGCAACGGCTCTTCCGAGCGCCAGCGGCCGGGGTCGAAGATGCGGGCCGCATAAGGGGCGGTCGCCGACATGTCCTCGACATAGTTCGCGTTCGGCCAGCGGCTCGACATATCGGCGAAAGCTGCCCGCTCGTCGCCGGCATCGTTGAAAGCGAGCCCGGCGAGGCCGCGGTCGGTGACCATGATCAGCGCCACGCCGAACGGCGAGATATGGAAGCCATAGCGGATGGTCAGGCCTTCGCCGCGCGTCTTGTAGTCGCCGGGCGACATCGCCTCGTGGGTGACGAACAGGTCGTGCAGGCGTCCCGGGCCGGACATGCCGACCTCGTAGGAGGTTTCGAGCAGCGGCATGCCGTCGTCGAGCAGCCGGCGCGCATGGTCGAGCGTCACGGCCTGCAGGAAACCTTTCGGCGACAGGCCGGCCCAGCGGGTGAACAGCTTTTGCAGGCCGGTCGGGGTTTCGCCGACTTCGGCGGCCAGCGTCTCCAGCGAGGGCTGGTCGCGATAGTCGAGGCTGATCTTCTCGATGACGCGGCGGACGGTCTCGTAATCGCCGCCTGCCGGCGTGATGTCTTTTTGCAGAATTGCGGTCTGAGCGTTCATGGTTTTGTCTCCTTGACCGCGAATATCGCGCCTTGCGGCCATGGTCTCCACCCGATTCCTGCAACCAGTGATTATTTTTCCCGCTCGGCGGAGGGTATTTTTCCCACGTTCAACCGCGCTTGGCTTTCGCCAGCGCGCCGGAGAAGGCGGTGGCGAAGGTCTCGCGCTCGTCCGGGTTCAGGAAACCGCCGATCGCCACGCTGCGGCCCTGCCCTTCGACAGCCATGTCGGTGATGCCGATCTCGCTGTGGCGGGCAATCCGGAAGCGCGTCCAGAACGGATTGAAGTGATGCGCCTCCGTTCGCCCGGACGGCGCCGTCTTCAGAATGTCGACCGCCGTCCGCGATATGGAAACCTCCTCGCGGGCGCGGGCAGCGCGATAATTGAGCTTGAAGGCGCCGTAGATCAGCAGCAAGTCGAGGCCGAAGAAGCCGAATACCGGCCAGGCGCCATGGGCGAGGAAGATGGCGGCGGGGACGAGCGAGCCGAACAGCAGCGCGCCCATCAATACCGCGAAACCGGCGCGGCCGAGCGACCGGTGCGGCATGAGCAGCGCCTTGAAAAACGGTTCGTCCGCCGCGAAGGCGGCATTGTTCTCGCTCATCGCCTCAGAATATAGAGGGCTGATGAAAAAGCCCAAGGAGAAAGTTGCCACGGCAACCGGCCGACGAAGCGCTGCCGCCGGCAAGCGGCCTGTGCGGTCGAAATCGCTCTACACGCCGGGCGAGGTCGAGGAGATTTTCCGCCGCTTTTCGGTGCAGCGGCCGGAGCCGATGGGCGAATTGGAGCACCTCAACCCCTATACGCTGCTGGTCGCGGTGGTGCTGTCGGCGCAGGCTACAGATGCCGGCGTCAACAAGGCGACGCGGCCGCTGTTCAAAATCGCCGACACGCCGGAAAAGATGCTGGCGCTCGGCGAAGAAAGCCTGGGCGACTATATCCGCACCATCGGGCTGTGGCGTGCCAAGACGAAGAACGTCATGGCGCTGTCCGCAAGCGCTTATCCGCGACCATGGCGGCGAAGTTCCGGACGACCGCGAGGCGCTGATGAAATTGCCGGGGGTGGGTCGCAAGACCGCCAACGTCGTGCTCAACATGGCGTTCGGACAACCGACCATGGCCGTCGACACGCATATATTGCGGATCGGCAACCGGCTCGGCCTGGCGCCCGGCAAGACGCCGGAGGAGGTCGAAAAAGGGCTGGTCGCGATCATCCCGGAAAAATACATGCGCCATGCGCATCACTGGCTGATCCTACACGGCCGCTATGTCTGCAAGGCGCGGACGCCTGAGTGCTGGCGCTGCGTCATCGCGGATATCTGCAAGGCGGCGGTGAAGACCAGCAGCATCCCGGCGCCGCTGGTCGAGATCGGCTCCGAAACGGCCTAGTGTCCCGATTCCGAAATTCGCATGAGTTTGATATCAAGGGCAGCGCAAATTTCAGAACCGAAAGGACACTCGCAACTTATTGATTCTAGTGTCGTTTTGATTTCGGAGTTCGCTCGGAGCGTGATACGAACTTCGAAATCACGACACTAGTCGCCGTAGCCGCGCGCCATCGCCGCGGCGAAGATCGGGATCAGGATGAAAGCCGCGCCCTCGGCTCGCAGCCAGGTGCTGACCGCGGCGATCTCGCCGTCCGGCACGACATGGGCAGGGTCGGAGCGCAGGGCGCGGTTCCAGGCGATGATGCGCGCCGTCGGCCGCGACGAGATGGCCCCGGCCGTCAGGAACGCGGCTATCTTCGCCCAGAACACCCAGTTGTAGATATAGAATTCCCAGCCCTTCAGGCCGAAGAAGACCCGGCAGAAGCCGACGATCAGGATCAGACCGGCGATCCCTCCATAAGCCCCATCGAGCCTGCCCAAAAACCGCAGCGTGTCGCCGCCGAGGGCCGGGCGTACCAGCGCGGTTTCCGCCGCCAGAATGGCGATCAGCGCGAAGAACAAGAGATGGTGAGCGATCGCCAGAAGCAAATCGGTCGTCATGATCCCCTCCCTGGAAACGACCCGCCTTTTGGAATTTCGCGGATGGCGTGTGCCGATAAAGCAGCATGGCAATCCTCGAAGCAACTGCGCGCGCTGTACCGTTTCGACAATTCTGGAAAAAATTTTATAGCTTATGTCGAATCCCGGCGGCGCCGAACGACCAAGTCACGTTCAACGGTGCCAACACAAGGAGCCCACCATGCGTTATGCATGTCTCATCTATTACCACCCCAAGACGCTTTTCGGCGGAGCCCCAGAATCCAATGAAGCGCTCGAAGGATGCGCCAGCTACGACGACAAGTTGAAGGAAACCGGGCACTACGTGAGCTCCGAGGCGCTGGTGTTGCCCGAGGACGCCATGACGATCAGGGTGCGCGACGGGAAGATGTCGACGGTCGACGGCCCGTTCATGGAAACCAAGGAGGTGCTGGGCGGTTTCATCATCATCGATGCGCCCGACCTCAACGAGGCCGTGCGTGTCATGAGCGGACATCCGCTGGCGAAGATCGGTTCGGTCGAAGTCCGGCCGGTCGTCGATTTCAGCGAACCGCGACCGGAACTGTGAGCGAACCGCAAGCACGCGCCGCCGTCGAGGCGGCCTACCGCACCGAGAAGCGGCGCGTGCTGGCGACGCTTATTCGCCTCTTAGGCGGATTCGACGCTGCGGAGGAGGCTCTTCACGAAGCCTTCGCCGCCGCCGCGGACCGCTGGCCACGTGAAGGCGTCCCCGCAAATCCCTATTCCTGGCTGGTCTCGGCCGGCCGTTTCAAGACCATAGACCAATGGCGACGGCAGGCACGGCTGGCAGGCGCCATGCCCGAACTTGCGGCCCTGGCGGAACCTGTAGCGGAGCCGGCCATGCCCGAACCCATCCAGGACGACGAACTGCGGCTGATCTTCACCTGCTGCCATCCGGCCCTGGCGCCGGACGCGCGCATCGCCCTCACTTTGCGCGAGGTCGGCGGGCTGACCACCGAGGAGATCGCCCGTGCCTATCTGACACGGGCTCCGACCATCGCCCAGCGTATCGTCCGGGCGAAGTCGAAGATCCGCGACGACGCGATCCCCTACGAGGTTCCGGCTCGCGCAGACCTGCCGGCGCGACTCGAGAGCGCGCTTCAGGTGATCTATCTGATCTACAATGAAGGTTATGCGGCGACCGAGGGGCCGAGCCTGACACGGGCCGATCTCTGCGCTGAAGCGATCCGGCTTGGCCGGCTGATGGTCGAACTTCTCGACGACCCGGAGGCGCTCGGCCTGCTCGCCCTGATGCTGCTGCACGAGGCGAGGCGCGCCACACGCGTCGATGCCGCCGGCGACTTCGTCCTGCTGGAAGATCAGGACCGGGCGATGTGGGATCGCGCTCTGATTGCCGAGGCCGCGGGCCTGATCGGGCGGGCCATGGTCCCGCGACGCGTCGGTCCTTACGTCCTGCAGGCGGCCATCGCTGCTGTCCACGCTGAGGCACCGAGCTTCGGCGAAACGGACTGGGCCGAGATCGTTTCGCTTTACGATGTGCTCAACCGCGTCGACCCGTCGCCGGTGGTGGCCCTCAACCGTGCGGCCGCCATCGGCATGCGCGATGGGCCCGAGGCCGGACTGGCGGCCATTGAAGCGGTGCTCACGCAAGGCAGCCTCGACGATTACCATCTGGCCCACGCCGCACGCGCCGACATGCAGCGCAGGCTCGGCCTCGCCGAGGCGGCGCAGGCCTCCTACCGGCGCGCGCTCGAATCGACACGGCAGCCCGCCGATCGCCGGTTTCTCCAGGCGCGTCTCGATGATCTCGCCGCGGGGCAAAAGGGCAAGGGCGCAGCCGGCAGCTCACCGTGTCGTTGACCGGCGATCTTGTTCCGCTTATGTTCTTCTCATGGCACTCAGACGCAATCTGAACCCGATGCCCGACTTCGTCCGCGATGCGCTCAACGAGCGCAATCTGATGGAGCTTTACGAGGCACGGCCAGACTACCAGCGCAACGACTATCTCTGGTGGATCGCCAGCCCCAAACGCGAGGAGACGCGGCAGAAACGGTTGGCCCAGATGCTCGACGAACTCGCGCGCGGCGATGTCTACATGCGCATGGCGTGGCGGGACAAATCCTGACCGGGGCGGCCACGGCCGGGTGCTGCCGATCGGTCCGGCGGGGGCATATAGCTCCCTGAACCGCGCTCAGGCCGCTCGTCGCATCGCCATCGCCGGCGACGAAAACTCCGGATCGCTCGCCGACACCATCTTGTGCAGATGCACCATCATCGCGGCAGCGAAGAGCGGCGTCAAAAGGTTGAGCAGGGGCACGGCGAGAAATGCCGCGATAACCAGCCCGGCGACGAAGACGGTGACGGCGTGCTTGCGGCGCAACGCCTTCGCATCGGCTTCCGGCCGGAAGCGCATCGCCGCGAACTCGAAAAACTCGCGGCCGAGCAGATAGCCATTGACCAGGAAGAAGGCGGCGATGTTGACGCCGGGAACCAGTAGGAGGATGAGCGCGGCGATGTTGCCGAGGACGACGACGCCGAAGAATTTCAGCGACAGCAGCGTCGCCTGGAAGGCCGGAACTGCGCGGCCGGGCGGGTCGTTCGGGTAGTCGGTTCTCTCGACTACTTCCGCGACATCGTCGAGGAAAAGACCGGCAACGATCGCCGTCACCGGCGCGATCAGCAGGGCGAGCCCGAGCGCCAGGCCTATGCCCGCGACAATCGCTGCGACAAGGCCGAGCCAGCCGGCCCAGCTCGGAAGGCCGGGCAGGACGGCGTCGATCCAGGGCAGCGCCAGGATATCGAACAGCTCTTTCAGCCCGAACCACAGGGCGACCAGCGCCAGCAAAGTCAGGCCGAGCGTCTTGAAGAACACGCTGCGGAACTCCGCGGTGAACAGTTTTCCGGCTGCAGCGCGGGCGGCTTCCAGGATCATCGGCGCGGATCTCCCTTCCGTTGCGAGATAGGAACAGCCGGACAATGTCACAAGAATGGCGGCAAATAATGAGTTGCAATTGCTAGGCGAACCCCGCTAAACCCGCCCGCGACCGGCACGCAGAAGCCGGAAATGCCGGCTTCCGCGGAGATTCTTCATGAGCCAGTACGACGTGCTTTGCATCGGCAATGCCATCGTGGACATCATTGCCCAGTGCGACGATGCCTTCCTGGTCGACAACGGCATCATCAAAGGCGCGATGAACCTCATCGACGGCAACCGTGCCGAACTGCTCTACAGCCGCATGGGTCCGGCGATCGAGGCGTCCGGCGGCAGCGCCGGCAACACCGCCGCCGGCGTGGCGAGCTTCGGCGGCAGCGCCGCCTTCTTCGGCAAGGTATCTTCCGACAAGCTCGGTGAAATCTATGCCCACGACATTCATGCCCAGGGCGTCGCTTTCGACACAAGGCCGCTGCCCGGAGAGCCGCCGACCGCCCGCTCGATGATCTTCGTCACACCGGACGGCGAGCGCTCGATGAACACCTATCTCGGCGCCTGCGTCGAACTCGGCCCGGAAGATGTCGAGGCCGACAAGGCAGCGGGCGCCAAGGTCACCTATTTCGAGGGCTATCTCTGGGATCCGCCGCGCGCCAAGGAAGCGATCCGCATGACGGCGAATCTCGCCCACGCGGCGGGGCGTGAAGTATCGATGACGCTCTCAGACCCGTTCTGCGTGGACCGCTACCGCGACGAATTCCTGGACCTGATGCGCTGCGGTACCGTGGACATCGTCTTCGCCAATGAAAGCGAGGTGAAGTCCCTCTACCAGACGGCATCCTTCTCCGCCGCATTGGAAGCCATCCGCAAGGACTGCAAGGTCGCCGCCGTCACCCGCTCCGAACTCGGATCGGTGATCGTCCGTGGCGAGGAGACCGTCGGCGTCAAGGCGATCGACATCGAAAGGCTGGTCGACACGACCGGCGCTGGCGACCTCTACGCGGCCGGCTTCCTGTATGGCTATACGGCCGGCCACGATCTCGAAACCTGCGGCAATCTCGGCTCGCTCGCCGCCGGGTTGTGCATCCAGCAGATCGGCCCGCGCCCGCGCCAGAATCTGCGCCAGGAGGCCGCGCAAGCAGGCCTCATCCAGGCTTTAACTTACTGATTGTAGTCATGATCTTGTTCGAAAGGTCTGCAAATCTTCGGCATTGTGTTCAGGGAATGTCTTCAGGATGGCGTCCCGGCCGGCTCTTGTAGGCCGGAAAGGTCCAGCCGAATTTCAGCGCGCCGCCGCGCACAATGAAGGCGGCGGCAAAGGCGATCAGCGCCGCGGCGATTTCTGGAAAGCCGGCACCTTCGGCCAGCAGCGTATAGGCCACCGCGCCGGTCATGGCGGCGGTAACATAGATTTCCGGACGCAGCACCACCGACGGCTCGCCAGCCAAAAGGTCGCGCAAGATGCCGCCGAAGGTCGCTGTCAGCATGCCTGTCACGATCGCCACGACGGGAGAGCCGGTCGCATCGAGCCCCTTGTCTGCACCGAGCACCGAATAGGCTGCCAGCCCGATCGCGTCGAGCCAGAGCAACAGTCTGTAGCGGTATTCGACCAGATGCGCGGTGAAGAAGACGACAAGCGCGATTGCGGCGCAAACCAGCACATAGGCATGGTTGACGATCCAGAAAACAGGCACGTCGAGGATCAGGTCGCGCAAAGTGCCGCCGCCGATGCCGGTGACGCCGGCGAGGAACAGGAAGCCGATGATGTCGAGCTGCTTGCGCGAAGCGGCCAGCGCGCCGGTGGCGGCAAACACCGCCACGCCGGCATAGTCGAGGAGCAGGATCGGGTCCATGAGAGCGAATAGGGAGTAGCGAATGAGCAATTGATCGAAGCTATCCGGGTTTCGTTCAGCCTGCTACCGCTCTCTTCCCTACTCTCCAATTCGCTACTCGCTATTCGCTTTTTACGCATCCTTCTCGGCGATCGGATCGGGTGGGCCTGGCTCGACCGGAGCATCGTTGGCCGCCGCCTGCCTGGGGCCGCCCTTGGAGACGCCGACCATGGCCGGGCGCAGAACGCGCTCGCCGATCGAATAGCCGGGCTGCACGACCTGCACGACCGTGTTGGCCGGCACGTCGGGGTTCGGCACCTCGAACATCGCCTGATGGAAGTTCGGGTCGAATTTCTCGCCCTCCGGCTCCAGCTTCTTGACGCCGTGACGTTCCAGCGCCGACAGCATGGCGCGTTCGGTCATCTCGACGCCTTCGATCAGCGCCTTGAAGCCGGCATCGCCGGCGGCCTTTGCCTCGGCGGGGATGGCATCCAGCGCGCGGCGCAGATTGTCCGACACCGACAGCATGTCGCGGGCGAAATTGGCGACCGCATAGGAACGCGCATCGTGGACGTCGCGCGCCGTGCGGCGGCGCAGGTTTTCCATCTCGGCCGCCATGCGCAGGGCACGGTCCTTCAATTCCTCGTTTTCCTTCACGAGGCGGACGACGACCTCATAGTCGCCATCGCTGCCGGGTGCCTCGGCCATCCTCGGGAGCAGCCTGCTCCACCTCGTTCGACGCATTTTCTTCGGGCGCGCGTTTGTTTTTTGCCTGGTCGCTCATCGCCATTTCCCGTCTACTCGGATTGGGTCCTGGAATTTGCGCCCGATATCGAGGTTCGGGCGGCAAAAATCAAGGGTAAACGGGTATTTCCGGGTTTAACGCAGCATGCGGCTGATCAGTTGCGCGGTGTAGTCGACCATCGGCACGATGCGCGCATAGTTCAGCCGGGTCGGGCCGATGACGCCGAGCGCGCCGATGACGCGCGAATCCTTGTCGCGGTAGGGCGCCACGACCAGCGATGAGCCGGACAGCGAGAACAGCTTGTTTTCCGAGCCGATGAAGATGCGCACGCCGGAGCCCTCCTCGGCAAGGTCGAGCAGCTGCATCAGCCCGTCCTTGGTTCTCGAGGTCCTCGAACAGATGCTTCAGAAGCTCGATGTCGGCCTGGGCGGTGACGTTTTCGAGCAGATTGGCGCGGCCGCGCACGATCAGCCGCGCCGGCAGGTCGCTTTCGGTGCCGGCCCAGACGGCCAGGCCCTTCTCGACCAGATCCTGCGACAGCGTATCGAGCGCCGCCTTGGTTTCCTCGCTTGCAGCCGTGCGATTTCGGTCTTGGCTTCGGCCAGCGTGCGGCCGCGGATATGCGCGTTGAGGTAGTTCGACGCCTCCTGCAGCTGCGAGGTGGTGACGCCGGCCGGCAGATCGATGATGCGGTTCTCGACGTCGCCGTTCTGCGACACCAGCACGGCAAGCGCCTTGGTCGGCTCCAGCTGGATGAACTCGATATGCTTCAGCGCCGCTTCGCTCTTGTTGGCCAGCACCAGCCCGGCGCCGCGCGACATGCCGGACAGCATCTGGCTCGCCTCGGTCAGCATCTGCTCCAGCGTGGCGCCGCTGCCCGAAGCCTTCACCTGCGCCTCGATGACCCGGCGCTCTTCGTCGGATAGATCGCCGACTTCCATGAACGCATCGACGAAAAGCGCAGGCCTCTTTGAGTCGGCAGCCGGCCGGCCGAGATATGCGGCGCGTAGACGAGACCGAGATGCTCGAGGTCGCTCATCACGTTGCGCACCGTCGCCGGCGACAGCGAATGCGGCAGCATGCGCGACAGATTGCGCGAGCCGAGCGGCTCGCCTTCCTTCAGATAGGTGTCGACGATCAGCCGGAAGATATCGCGCGAACGCGATGTCGAGCGATTGCAGCGTCTGGTCAATGACGGGTCTTCGTCATCTCTGCGGTTACCTCCGTCGCTGAAGATATAGACTGCCCGCCGAGCGAACACAACCTTCGGCCGCGAACGCGGGCATTTTCCTTTGCGCGGTCGCGCGCATGCGGTTACAAGCCGCCAGGATTCTGAAAAAGCGGAAAGATCCACGAATGCGGCCTTCCAAACGCCAGCCCGACGAAATGCGCGCCATCTCATTCGAGCGCGGCGTTTCCAAACATGCGGAAGGCTCCTGCCTGGTCAAGTTCGGCGACACCCATGTGCTGTGCACGGCAAGCCTCGAGGAAAAGGTGCCGGGCTGGATGCGCAATTCCGGCAAGGGCTGGGTGACGGCCGAATACGGCATGCTGCCGCGCGCCACCGGCGAGCGCATGCGCCGCGAGGCAGCGTCCGGCAAGCAGGGCGGCCGCACGCTGGAAATCCAGCGGCTGATCGGCCGCTCGCTGCGCGCCGTCGTCGATCTGCAGGCGCTCGGCGAGAAGCAGATCACCGTCGACTGCGACGTCATCCAGGCCGATGGCGGCACCCGCACTGCCTCGATCACCGGCGGCTGGGTGGCGCTCCACGACTGCCTGCGCTGGATGGAGGCGCGCCAGATGGTCAGCGTGCAGAAGGTGCTGAAGGACCATGTCGCGGCGATCTCCTGCGGCATCTTCGACGGCCAGCCGGTGATCGACCTCGACTATCTCGAGGATTCGGCCGCCGGCACCGACGCCAATTTCGTCATGACCGGCAAGGGCGGCATCGTCGAAATCCAGGGCACTGCCGAGGGCGAGCCGTTCTCGGAAGAGGAATTCTCCGCGCTGATGGCGCTGGCCAAGAAGGGCATCTCCCGGCTGGTCAGCCTGCAGCAGATGGCGGTGGCGTAGGGAATTCCGATGCAGCCTTCCGCGATCCTCGAAACCGCGCTCTACGTCGACCGATCTCGCGGCAGCGGAGGCATTCTATCGCGACGATGCTCGGCCTGGAGCTGATCGCGCAAGGTCGAAGGCCGGCATGTCTTCTTCCGCTGCGGCGAGGCGTGCTTTTGCTTTTCAACGCCGAGGCGACCAGAAATCCGCCGCCGCCGGACGCCAGGCTGCCGGTGCCGCCGCATGGCACGCGTGGCCCCGGACATCTCTGCTTTTCGGCAACGCAGAGGAAATCGAGGGCTGGAAAGCCTATCTGACAGCGAAAGGCGTCGCCGATCGAAGCCGATTTCGAATGGCCGCAAGGCGGCCGCTCGATCTATTTCCGCGACCCGTCCGGCAA
Source organism: uncultured Alphaproteobacteria bacterium (assembly GCA_963763895.1). Lineage (GTDB taxonomy): Bacteria > Pseudomonadota > Alphaproteobacteria > Rhizobiales > Rhizobiaceae > Neomesorhizobium. The sequence goes on from CAVXQC010000008.1 coordinate 657,088, forward strand.
TTCGCTCGAATTCGCCGAGCCGAGAATCTGGGGATTGTGATGGACACGCTTGAGCCGAAAAATCGTCGTCGCCAGCCACAATGAAGGCAAGCTGCGCGAGTTCGCCGACCTGATGGCGCCGTTCGGCTTCGAGGCGAAATCGGCCGAAGGAATATCGGCCTGCCGGAGCCGGAGGAGACCGGCACCACCTTCGAGGAAAACGCCTACATCAAGGCATATGCCGCAGCGCAAGCGACAGGACTGCCGGCGCTTTCGGACGATTCCGGCCTGATGCGTCGACGCGCTCGACGGCCAGCCCGGCGTCTACACCGCCAACTGGGCCGAAAAGCCGGAAGGCGGCCGCGATTTCATGCTGGCGATGCAGGAAGATCGAGGATCTGCTGCAGGCAAAGGGTGCGGTCGCAGCCGGAGGACCGAAACGGCCGCTTCGTCGCCGTCATCTGCCTGGCCGGCCGGACGGCAACGCCGAATATTTCCGCGGCGAGGCCGAAGGCACGCTGATCTGGCCGCCGCGCGGCGAAAAAGGTTTCGGCTACGACCCGGTGTTCCTGCCGGACGGCTTTGAGCAGACATTCGGCGAGATGACCGCCGAGCAGAAACATGGCTGGAAGCCCGGGCCAGCCGAGCGCGCTGTCGCATCGCGCCCGTGCCTTCCAGAAATTCGCCCGCGCCAGGCTGGGATCGGAATGATCGCCCCCGACGACCGGACACCGGGTTTCGGCGTCTATGTCCATTGGCCGTTCTGCGCGGCCAAATGCCCCTATTGCGACTTCAATTCAGCCATGTCCGCCACCAGCCGGTCGATCAGGAGCGCTTTTCCCGCGCCTTCGCTGCCGAACTCGCTTCCATGCGCGCCCGCACCGGACCGCGCACCGTCACCAGCATCTTCCTCGGCGGCGGCACGCCGTCGCTGATGAAGCCGGAAACCGTCGGCGCCGTGCTCGACGCGATCGCGGCGAACTGGACTGTGCCGGACGGCATCGAGATCACGCTGGAAGCCAATCCCTCCTCGGTCGAGGCCGAGCGCTTCCGCGGCTACCGCGCCGCCGGCGTCAACCGCGTCTCGCTCGGCGTGCAGGCGCTGAACGACGCCGACCTGAAGTTTCTCGGCCGGCTGCACAATGTCGAGGAGGCGCTGCAGGCGATCGGGCTCGCCCGCGAGATCTTTCCGCGGCTTTCCTTCGATCTGATCTATGCGCGCCCGCGGCAGACGCCAGAAGCCTGGGAAAAGGAGCTGAAGGAGGCGATCGGCCATGCCGCCGATCATCTGTCGCTCTACCAGCTCACCATCGAGGAAGGCACGCCTTTCCACGCCCTGCACGCGGCGAAGAAATTCGCCATTCCCGACGGCGATCACGCCGCGGAGCTCTATGCGCTGACCCAGGATGTTACGGCGGCGCACGGCTTGCCGGCCTACGAGATCTCCAACCACGCGCGGCCAGGCGCCGAAAGCCGCCACAACCTGACCTACTGGCGCTACGGCGAATATGTCGGCGTCGGTCCCGGCGCCCATGGGCGTTTCGTCGAGGACGGGCGACGGGTCGTGACGGTTACCGAACGCATGCCCGAAACCTGGGCCAACCTCGTCGAGGCGAAAGGTCACGGCGTCACAGGTGGCGAACTTCTGTCGCGCTCGGAAGAGGCAGACGAATTCCTGCTGATGGGCTTGCGGCTGGCGGAAGGCATCGACCTCACCCGCTACGAGGCGCTGTCCGGACGCGTGCTGGCCTCCGACCGCCTGTCGATCCTGCAAGGCGAGGGGCTGGTTGCGCCGGTCGGCAATTCGCGGCTGCGCGCCACGCCCGAAGGCATGATCGTGCTCGACGCGGTGGTGGCGGACCTCGCGCGGTAACCAGACATGATGACGGTGCTTTTCGTCTGTAGCCGGAGCCGCCTTCGCAGCCCGACCGCAGAGCAGGTATTTTCCACCAGACGCGATCTCGAAGTGGCGTCAGCCTGCACCAATCACGACGCCGATACCCCACTGACAGCCGATCTTATCGCGTGGGCCGACATCATTTTCGTTATGGAGAAAGCCCATCGGGCGAAACTGCAGAAGAGATTCAAGGCAAGCCTGAAGAATGCTCGGCTGATTTGCCTCGATATTCCGGACAACTGCGAATTCATGGACCCGGTTCTGGTGCAGCTTCTGGAAACGAGGGTTTGGCGTTTCGTCGGCTGAGCGCCGTCATTGCCGGCTTGTTCCCGTCATCGGGCGCATCCGCCGCCGGTAAGGATGCTTGTTCCGGCATCAAGGCCGCTGCTTGCACCGGGGAATGCACACTTATATAGTCAGATTAGTCATCATGGTCATTTATGGAGACTTCGATGAGCCGGGAAAAACGAAAGGCGGACGATTCTACCTGGACGCTCGCTGTCGCCAAGGCGCGGCTTTCCGAAGTCGTCGACCATGCGCAGCACGAGCCGCAGACCATCACGAAGAACGGCAAGCCAAGCGTTGTGGTGGTTTCGGTGGAGGAATGGGCCCGCAAGACGGTGCGGAAAGGTACCTTGGCCGAATTCCTGCTCAGTTCGCCATTGCGTGGCGCGGATATCGACCTCGAGCGCCAGCGCGACGAACCGCGCGACCTTCCGCTGTGAACTTTCTGCTCGACACCAATGTGCTTTCCGAAGTGCGGCGGCCGCAGCCGAGCCCGGCGGTGATGGCTTGGCTCGACAATGCCGACGAGGATCGCACCTTCATCAGCGTGATCTCGCTCGCCGAGTTGCGGTGTGGCACCTCGCTGATGGATGACGGACGGCGACGCGACGCGCTGGCCGAGTGGCTGGCCAACGACCTACCAGAGCGGTTCTCGGGGCGTATCCTGGAAGTCGACCGCGAGACCGCAATGCGATGGGGTGACCTGATGGCGGAGAGCCGAAGGCGCGGCGTAGCCCTTGCCACGATGGATGCCTTCCTCGCGGCAGGCGCCCTGGCAAACAAGCTCACGCTCGTCACCCGCAACACCAAGGACTTCGAGCCATTCGGCATCGCGTTGATGAACCCGTGGGATCTGCCGTGAGCGCATCACCTGACCAGCGCAAAACCTACATGATCGGCCAGGCCGAGATCGTCGCGCGGCCGCTGGAGCCGGCGCTCTATCTGGTCGCGACGCCGATCGGCAATCTCGCCGACATCACTCTGCGCGCGCTGGAAACGCTGGCCGGCGCCGACATCGTTGCTTGCGAGGATACCCGCGTCACCCGCGTGCTGCTCGACCGCTACGGCATCCGCCAGCGCACCACCGCCTATCACGAGCACAACGCCGCCGAGGCCGGGCCGAGGCTGATCGAGGCGCTGTCGTCGGGCAAGAGCGTGGCGCTGGTTTCCGATGCCGGCACGCCGCTGGTCTCCGACCCCGGCTTCCGGCTCGTCGGCCAGGCGCTGGAGGCGGGCATCCGCGTCGTGCCGATACCCGGCCCGTCCGCCGTGCTGGCGGCGCTGACTGCGTCCGGGCTGCCGTCGGATGCGTTTTTGTTTGCCGGCTTCCTGCCGGTGAAGGATGGCCAGAGGCGGACGCGGCTCGAAGCTCTGAAAGCGATCCCGGCGACGCTGATCTTCTTTGAATCGCCACGCCGCGTCGCCGACACACTGGCCGCGATGGCCGATGTGCTGGGCGCCACGCGCCAAGCTGCGATCGGCCGCGAACTGACCAAGACATTCGAGGAGATGCGCACAGGCACGCTTGCCGCGCTGGCAGCGCATTACGCCGAAGCCGACACGCCGAAAGGCGAGATCGTCGTCTGCGTCGGCCCGCCGGAGGCGGCTCCGGCCGCCGAACCGGAGGACATCGACCGCCTGCTTCTGTCGCTGGCCAGGGAACTGCCGGCGTCGAAGGCGGCGGCCGAGGCGGCGCGCATGACCGGCGGGCAGAAACCCGATGCTCTACCGCCGCCTGATGGAGCTCAAGGACGCCGCCGATGACTGACGCTCAAGGCCAGGCGCTTCAAGGCCTACCGCCGCGGGCATCGCGGCGAATGGCTGGCGGCCCTTGCCCTGATGCTGAAAGGCTATCGCATCGTCGCCCGACGCTATCGCACCAAACTCGGCGAGATCGACCTGATCGCCCGGCGCGGCGACCTCGTCTTGATCGTCGAGGTCAAGGTACGCGCCACGCTGATCGAGGCGATGGACGCCATCGCGTATCAGTCCGAACGCCGCATCGAGGCCGCCACCGATCTCTGGCTCTCGCGGCAGCCCGATCACGGCCGACTGTCTATCCGCTTCGACCTGGTCGCTGTCCTGCCGCGCCGCTGGCCGGTGCATGTCGAAAACGTGTTCTACGGCCGCAATTGAATCGCAAAATTCGGCAAGCTTGCGCTGTGCCTGCCGCAACGTCATCCTGCCTCGTTGCTTGAAAGTCATTCCCAGCGAGGTAATCGAAATGTGCCATCACTGCGTCATCGAAAACGTCAAGGCAGGCATGCTGTCGCGCCGCGATTTCTTCAAGGGAACCGCTGCCGCGGGGGTCGCGGCGGTTGCCGTTGCGTCGGCGCCGACACCGCTGTTCGCCCAAGCGCAAGCCCCAGCCAAGGCCGAAGACCTCACGCACGAGCTCTGGGACAAGTTCCCGACCTATTTCGGCGGCCAGCAGCTCTTCATCGAGCAGAAGTTCAGCCACGCCAAGGACACCTTCAATCTCAACGAATGGCGGATCAGCGAGCACACCGGCACCCATATCGACGCGCCGCTGCATTTTACGGCCGACGGCAAGTCAGTGGCCGAACTGCCCGTGGAAGACCTGATCGCGCCGCTGGTGGTGATCGATATCCGCGCCAAGGCCAGCTGAAAACCCGGATTCGCAAGTAACGCCGGATGACATCAAGGCATGGACCGACACCAATGGCGACCTGCCGGACGGCGCGGTTGTCGCCATGCTGTCCGGCTGGGACGCCCACGTAGCGACCGACAAATTCCGCAATCTCGGCGACGACGGCAAGACCTTGCATTTTCCGGGATTTCACGTCGAAGCGGCGAAACAGTTGCTCGAAGGTTCGACGAAGGCGATCGCCGTCGACACGCTTTCGCTCGATCATGGCCCATCGCCGGATTTCATCGTCCACAATACCTGGCTGCCGGCCGGGCGCTACGGCATCGAGGGCGTCGCCAATCTCGGCAGGCTGCCGGCCAAGGGCGCGACCATCGTGGTCGGGGCGCCGAAGGTGAAGGGCGGCACTGGCGGTCCGGCCCGGGTGTTTGCGCTGGTGTGAGTGTATCAAAACGGCTGACGAGAGGTGCGTTGCCCTCGTGGTTCGACAAGCTCACCATGAGGGCAGAGGGCGCGCTCACCGTGAGGCGAGCGCTTTGCCACCATCGGCGATGTGGTTCAGGACCCTCCGAACGAGTGAAATCGCGACGAAACAGTAGCCCTCATGGTGAGCCTGCGTTCCGGCGCGGGTGTTCGCGCTGATGTGAGTGTATAGACGGCTGGCAGGCGGTGCGTGGCCTCGTGATTCGACAAGCTCCGGTGCTGCTGATACCCCGCTCTCATTTCTGTCGCGCTGCTTCTGTGAGCGGCAAATCGAAGTTCCAGGCTACGACCGCGCCGTCTGCATGCAACGCAGGCGAGGGCTGGCCGTCTCAATAGCCCTCATGGTGAGCTTGTCGAACCAGCGCCTGACGTGCCACCTTCACCTTCTCGTCACCCTCATCGGCAGGCCGCCTTGCGGCTGCGTTGTCAGCTTCTGCACCGGCCAGGGTTTTGTCCCGGCGGTCACGTCGAAACGATAACGGGACAACAGCACGCCAAGCGCGATCATCGCCTCCTGCATGGCGAAACTGGCCCCGATGCAGACGCGCGGGCCGGCGCCGAACGGCAGATACTGATAGCGGTCTATCCTGTCGCGGTTTTCCGGATGGAACCGCTCCGGCATGAAGGCGTCCGGCTGGTCCCATAATTTGCGGTGCCTATGCACCGTCCACGGCATCACCAGCACGGCGGCATATTTCGGGATTTTGAGGCCCTTGTAGGTTTCCGGCTCGATCGGCTCGCGGTTGATCGACGGCGCCGGGGGGTAGAGGCGCAGCGCCTCCTCGAAGGCGGCGCGGGTGAACGGCATGGCGTCCAGCCATTTCGACGGGTCGGGCTCGCGCGTAACCACTTCGTCGATCTCCTTCTCGACCCGTTCGCGCTCCCATGGCGCTTCGGCGAGGCAATAGAGCGTCCAGCCGAGCGCGCGCGCGGTCGTTTCGTGGCCGGCGCCGATGAAGGTGATGATGTTGTCCTCGATCTCGGCGCGGGTCAGCCCGTTCGGGCCTTCGGCCCGCAAAAGCAGCGTCAGGAAGTCCTCGGGAACGCCGCTCGGATCGCGCTTCATGCGCTCTTCCCGCATCGCTACCGTGTCGGTGACTATTCCGCGGAAATAGGCCATCGTCTTCCTGCCGCGCAGCCGGGTGAGGCGCGGCAGCCATTCTGGCGCACGCAACAGGTCGAGCGGATCGACGCGGCCCATCGTCTCGAACAGATGGTCGATCTCCTTCTCGAAGCTGCCCTCCCCGCCTGCGATCTCGCCGGAAAACAGCGTCTCGGCGAGGATGTCGTAGGTGAGCGTCGTCATGTCCTCGACACGTCGACCGGCCCGGCGGCATTTTCGTACCGCGCGGCAAATTCCTCGGCCCGCTTGAGCATCGACGGAGCGAATCCGAAGATGTGGCGCGGCGTGAACACCGGCGCCATCGCCTTGCGCGAGCGTTTCCAGACGTCGCCCTCCGCCGTCAGCAGCCCGTCGCGCAGGATCGGCCTGAGGATGAGCTGCCGCACCGTCGCCAGCTTGTAATTCTTCGCGTTGTCGACCAGCACGTGGCGGATCAGGCCCGGATCGTTGGCGATCACCAGCGGACCGCCGATGCCGTTCACCGAAATCCACGGTTCATTGTAGGAAGGCTCGCCCCACAGCTCCAGCGGGTTGCGGTAGACGATGCGGATCATCTCCAGCGTCGAGGGCGGCTTGGTGCGCGGCTTCGGCGCCGGCGGCACGAACGGGGCGGGTTTGGTATCCATCGCAGGCTCCGCTTGCGAAACCAATGTAGGAGCATCGAAGCGAGGCGTCCATGCGGCGGAACGGCGGCGTCGGCTGCCGTATTAACAGCAGCGCGATCCGCGGATGTGCAGCTGGCCGCCAAGTGGTGAGCTTTACCAGCAGCCTCATGGTAAGCCGCGAGCCTTCGAGCGGTCGAACCACGGACTTCGGGCAAGGGAAATAGAAGCGCCAAACGCCCTATTTCATCGACACCGCGGCCGTGCCGGCAAGCCATTCGCCGACCAGCCGCGCATCCTCGTCGTCGAGACCATGGCCGGCGGGAATCATGTGGGCGATCACGTGGGCACCGTTCCTGGCAAGCACTTTTTCCAGCGCCGGCGCGTAACGGGCGTAGAGACCGTCGTCCTTGCCGGCGACGACCAGGAAATTGGAAGCCGCGAGATCGGCGACCGGCGGCTTGTCCAGCACCGGCATCGAGCGCAACAGTGCCGCCCGCTGCACCAGGCCCGGATGCAGCAGCGACAGCGCCGCCACCAGGTTGGCGCCGTTCGAATAGCCGATGAAGGTGGTGCGCGCCAGGTCGAGGCCATAGGCCTCGGCCGCTGCCTCCAGGAAGGTGGCGAACGCGTCGGCCTCGGCGCGGACGTCCTTCTGGTCGAAGCGCACCGGCGTTACCCGACGATACCAGCGCGTCACGCCATCCTGCAGGACGCGTCCGCGCACTGCCAGCAGTGTCGCATTCGGGGCGATCTTCTGCGCCAGCGGCAGCAGGGTGATCTCGTTGCCGCCGGAGCCGTGCAGCAACACCAGCGTTTCGCCGTTCGGGCGCTCCGGCCGGTAGAGCTTATGCACGAAGCCCAGTTCGGGATGGATTTCCTCGTCGCTCACCGCTGCCCTGACATTCTGTTCCTGCTTCGGCTTTGCCACCTTGGTGACGGTGCCTGCCCCACGTTTACCGCGCGACGGCGCCGGGACAACCCCGATCTCATCCGTGCTGCAAGAAGCCGGAACCGAGGCGTAATTCTTAGCGTGAAGGCCTACACCCGCAATCGCGCCGTTCGCAGCGATCTTCGCCAACTCGCAGCCCGGATTTTCGGCTGCATCGCCGATCCTGGTCAATCCCAACAGTATCGCGAGCGCAAGCCCACCCAACCCATGCTTTGTCGCCATGAGAGCCCAAGCTGACGGTGGAAGGTTAATGGGACCTTTCGCCCGGGAGGCCCGCATCATGCTGGCGACCATCCACCTCTCGGTATTGCGCCGGAGAGCTTCGACAGCTGCAAGGCTTCCACCATCGCCTGCCACGTCGGAAGGCCGGTCTCTAATCGATCGGGACCGCCCTGTCATCCAAAATATTTCACACCGATATTTTTCGCGAGACAGCGTGATCGAAACGCCACAATCCGGCCATTGGGAAGGTTCGGAGCGGCTTGCCGTCCAACATTTCCAAATTGGCACACCAATCTTCCGGATTGGGTCGTTTTCTCGCGAAAACAGCCGCAAAACCGCCCCGAAAATTTGGAAAATGACCCCCGAACGCCTATATCTCACACATCAGCAGGCGCGTGATTCGGGGACTGATCGACGCGCCTTTTCTGCGGCAGAACCACGAAAGCATTTCATGAGCGACACGCCAGACATCATACCCGGCGAAACCCCCGAATATGGCGCCGATTTCGATCAAGGTCCTAAAGGGCCTCGACGCCGTACGCAAGCGGCCCGGCATGTATATCGGCGACACCGACGACGGGTCCGGTTTGCACCATATGGTCTATGAGGTGGTCGACAACGCCATCGACGAGGCACTGGCCGGCCATGCCGACCTGGTGACGGTGACGCTCAATCCCGACGGCTCCTGCACGGTGATCGACAACGGCCGCGGCATCCCGACCGACATCCACACCGGCGAGGGCATCTCGGCAGCCGAAGTCATCATGACGCAGCTGCATGCCGGCGGAAAGTTCGACCAGAATTCCTACAAGGTCTCCGGCGGCTTGCACGGCGTCGGCGTCTCCGTTGTCAACGCGCTGTCGGTGTGGCTGAAGCTGAAGATCCGCCGCGACGGCAAGATCCACGAGATGAGCTTCACGAACGGAAATGCCGATGCGCCGCTGAAGGTGACCGGAACCTACGAGCCGAACAAGCAGCCTGGTACCTATGAGGGGCGCAGCGGTAGCGAAATCTCGTTCATGCCGTCGACCGAGACCTTCACAATGGTCGAGTTCGACTACGGCACGCTGGAACACCGCCTGCGTGAACTGGCGTTCCTCAATTCCGGTGTGCGCATCGTTTTGACCGACAAGCGCCATGCCGACGTCGTGCGGCAGGAGTTGCATTACGACGGCGGGCTGGAAGAATTCGTCAAATATCTCGACCGTGCCAAGAAGCCGCTGATCGACAAGCCGATCGCCATCAAGGCCGAGCGCGATGGCATCACTGTCGAAGTGGCGATGTGGTGGAACGACAGCTACCACGAGAACGTGCTCGCCTTCACCAACAACATTCCGCAGCGCGATGGCGGCACCCATCTTGCCGGCTTCCGCGGTGCGCTGACGCGCCAGGTCACCGGCTATGCGGAAAGTTCCGGCGTTGCCAAGAAGGAAAAGGTCACGATCACCGGCGACGATTCCCGCGAAGGGTTGACCGCCGTTCTTTCGGTGAAGGTTCCGGATCCGAAATTCTCCTCGCAGACGAAGGACAAGCTGGTTTCGTCGGAAGTCCGCCCGGTTGTCGAGAGCCTGGTCAACGAGGCGCTCGGCACCTGGTTCGAAGAGCATCCCTCGGAAGCCAAGACGCTGATCGCCAAGGTGGTGGAAGCCGCCGCCGCGCGCGAAGCGGCCCGCAAGGCGCGCGAGCTCACCCGCCGCAAGGGCGTGCTCGACATCACCTCGCTGCCCGGCAAGCTCGCTGACTGCCAGGAGCGCGACCCGGCGAAATCTGAAATCTTCATCGTCGAGGGCGACTCGGCCGGCGGCTCGGCCAAGGGCGGCCGTTCGCGGCAGAACCAGGCGATCCTGCCGCTGCGCGGCAAGATCCTCAACGTCGAGCGCGCCCGCTTCGATAGGATGCTGGGCTCCGACATGATCGGTACGCTGATCACCGCGCTCGGCACCTCGATCGGCAAGGACGAGTTCAACGCCGACAAGCTGCGTTACCACAAGATCATCATCATGACCGACGCCGACGTCGACGGCGCCCACATCCGCACGCTGTTGCTTACCTTCTTCTTCCGGCAGATGCCGGAGCTGATCGAGCGCGGCCACCTCTTCATCGCGCAGCCGCCGCTCTACAAGGTCACCAAGGGCAAAAGTGCGCAATACATCAAGGACGAGAGCGCCTTCGAGGATTTCCTGATCGGCTCCGGCCTTGAGGAAGCTTCCCTCAGCCTGTCCTCCGGCGAAGTGCGTACCGGGCAGGATCTGCGCGCCGTCATCGACGACGCGCTCGCCATCCGCACGCTGATCAACGGCCTTCATACCCGCTACAGCCGCACTGTCGTCGAGCAGGCGGCGATCGCCGGCGCGCTCAATCCCGACTTGTTCAACGACCTCGGCCGCGCCAACGCCATGGCCGAGACCATTGCCCGCCGGCTTGACCTGGTCGCCGAAGACACCGAGCGCGGCTGGCAGGGCCGCACCTCCACCTCGAACGAGGGCCCCGGCGGCTATATCATGGAGCGCACGGTGCGTGGCGTGAAGGAATCAGCGACGCTGGACATGGCGCTGCTCGGGTCTGCCGACGCCCGGCAGCTCGACCGTTACGCGGCTCGCCTTGGCGAGGTCTATGCCGCGCCGCCGGTGCTGCGCCGGAAAGAGGTTTCGGAGACCCTTGCCGGTCCGCTCGCGCTGCTGGAGGCGGTGTTCGCCACCGGCCGCAAGGGCCTCACCATGCAGCGCTACAAAGGGCTCGGCGAGATGAATGCAGAGCAGCTTTGGGAAACGACGCTCGACCCCAATGTCCGCTCGCTGCTGCAGGTGAAGATCAACGACGCTACCGACGCCGACATGCTGTTCTCGCGACTGATGGGCGACGAGGTCGAGCCGCGCCGCGAATTCATCCAGGAGAACGCGCTGAGCGTCGCCAATCTGGACGTTTGATGCGTGCGGGACCGGGATTGTTCAGCCGGACATAAATGCCGGAACGGCGTTTTGCGTCGCCGTTCGTTGGCGTCACTTGCTGGCGGTCACCGGAAAAGTAACGACGAAGCAAGCGCCGCCGTCCGGCGGCGATTCGTAGTGAACGGTCGCGCCGTGATATCTGGCGATCTGGCGAACCAGCGCCAACCCTAGCCCCCAGCCGCCGGATCTCTCGCTTCGGCCTGACGGCCGGTAAAACGGCTCGAATACGCGCGTGCTCTCACCCTCCGGAATGCCGACACCGTGGTCGCGTACCCGGAGCTCGGCGTGATCCTCCTTGCGCGAAATCGTAACGTCGACAGGCGGTGCGCCGTGGCGCAGTGCGTTCTGCATCAGATTGCGAACCAGACGGCCGAGCAACTTTGCGTCTCCCATGATGGTCGCGGGGGTGCCCGCGACTTCGATGTCGTTGCGGGCGCCTTCCTCCGTCGCCAGGGCCAGCAGGTCGACCGGCTCGGCGTGATCGAGCCTGTCGACATGATCGAGCCTGCTCGCCAGCAGGATCTCCTCAACCAGCGCATCCAATTCGGCGAGGTTGCGGACTATCTCGCTCTTCCTGCTGTCGCTGGGCGCTTGCTCGTAAAGATCGATCGCCATGCGCAGACGTGCGAGCGGCGAGCGCAATTCGTGGCTGGCGTTGGCAAGCAACGCCCGATGAGCGGCGACGAGCCGCTCGATATGGTCGGCAGCCCGGTTGAAGCTCTTGGCGACCGCCGCAACCTCATCATTGCCGCCGTCCGGAACCCGCGTCACCAGCGCACCGCTTCCCCACGCGTCAACGCCGAGACGCAGCCGTTCCAGCCTTCGCGTCAGATGCCGCACGACAGGGTAGGCCGCCAGCCCGATTATGCCGGCGATCATCACCAGGTAGGCGAGCGGATTTCGGCCGCCGGGGCCGAAAGGCGACATCCGTGCGGCCACCGAACGCCCATCGGGCAGCTTGACAACCGTCGCGTGGAACCTGCCTTCCGGCCCGTGCCGCAGTCGCCGCGTGAGAATATCATCCGGAAACGGCTGGCCTGCACCGGCGATCAGCCCGCCCCCGGCGTCATAAACGGCAAGGTCGGCGTCCAGCGCCTTGGACAGGCGATCCAGGGTGGCCTGCAGCGAGGCCGGACTTTCGCCAGCCGGTATGATCGCCGCAACGAGCCTGTCGCGCCGGGCGTGCCAGCCCAATTCCTGCTCGCCCTGCCCCAGCCACACGAAAATCGCGCTGGCGACGGCAACGATCGCCAAGCTCGCCAGCAGCGTAAGGTAGATCTTGACGAACAGGCTGTTGCGCATGGATTGCCAGTCCAGCTTCATTTGTCGTCGTCCTGGAAGCGCGCAAAAACATATCCGAGACCGCGCACCGTGACGATGCGGCGCGGATGCTTGGGATCATTCTCAATCGCTGCCCGAATTCGCGAGACATGAACGTCGATGGAGCGGTCGAAGGCTTCAAGCTCCTCGCCCTTGACCATCTCCATCAACTGGTCGCGGGAAAGCGTGCGGCCGGCGTTTTCGGCCAGCGCCACAAGCAGGTCGAACTGGTAGCTGGTCAGCACGCATTCGCGGCCGTCGATCCTGGCCGACCGGGAGCCAGGGTCGATCTCCAGCCGGCCGAAGCGGAGGACGCGCGATCTGACGGATGAGCCAGAGCCGCGGCGGCGCAGGATCGCCTTCAGGCGCGCCAGCAATTCGCGCGGGTTGAAGGGTTTCGGCAGGTAGTCGTCGGCGCCCAGTTCCAGCCCGACGATGCGGTCCGTTTCCTCGCCCTTGGCGGTGAGCATAAGGATCGGGACGTCCGAAACCGCCCGCATCCGGCGGCATGTCTCGAACCCGTCGAGATCCGGCAGCATGACGTCGAGGATGACGACGTCCGGAGCATGGCGGCCGAGGTCGGCGAGACCTGACGACGCCGTGGCCGTAGTGCGAACCGCAAAGCCGTTTCCGGCGAGGTAGTCGGCAAGCATGGCGGAAAGACGCGTGTCGTCGTCGACGATCAGGATCTGTTCCGCCATGCTTGCGCTCTTTCGACTTGCCGGTGTTGTCTTACCACCGGCCGTGCGATCTGCGCTCCTTGAAATGTTCGACGAGCTTCGCCCGCTGTTCCGGCGTCAGCACTTCCGCCGCCTCGACGAGCGCGGTCGTCATCTTGCGGGATGCCGCGTCGATCGCCGCGATGCGTTCGCTGCGCAGCTTTTCGGCGGCGGCGCGGTCGATCGTCGGGGCGGCGATGATTTCTGCAACCGCTTCATGCGTATCCCTGAAATTCCGGAATACCGGCCTCATCTCGCCACGTGCTGCGTCGATGATCGCCCACAGCTTCTCTTCCTGTTCCGGCGTCGCGTCGATCTCGTCGAGCATGTGTGACATTCCTCGCTCTCCAAATCCCATGCCTCCCATGTGGGCGTGCATCATGTGCCCGCCCATTCCAAAGCGGCCTATGCCGTCGGGGCCGAATTCGCCGCTCGCTGCCCCGGCCAGTCCGATAGCGGCGATAGCAGCGATTGCCGTGAGCCCGCCGATCGCCGCACGCCTCCACCACACTTTTCCAGACGGTGTGCCGGCATTTGAATTCGTCAAATCCAGATCGTCGTTTTCCATAATGCTGTCCTTTCCCGCAGCAAATAATTGCCACGATGGGTTCAGCCTAGCCGGTCAACGTTTCCGGCGTTCCGGCCGAATGTAAAGAAATGTAAAGGCGGCGCGGCTTCATTGCGGCTACCGGACGATGGCCGCCCCCGCCAACGCGACAAGCGCGGCGGCCGGTGCGATCCAGAAATCCGGCGCTCCCATGGCCCACAACGTCATCCCGGTGACCGCGCACCAGAGCACCGGAACGACCATCAGCAGCCACCGAAGGCGCGTGCGTGCTGCAACGAGGACAGCAAGAACCCCGACAGCTGTCGGGTCGGGCGCGAGCCCAAAGACTTCGGCCGCGAGCCACGATCGTCCCGAGACCGGCGCCAGCAGCGGGTAGATTGCGAAAGCAAAGACAAACAGGCCGACGGCCAGCCATCGCCGCAAGCTTCCAGCCTCTTCGATCCTCAATCCCTTCCGCGAAGCGGCCGCGGCAAGAAGCAAAAGGCCCTGCAGGCCGAAGGCCGGAGCGACGTAAAGCATAGCCCAGTTGATGGCGGCATAACGGTCCCACAGGAAGGCCCAGCCGGCCCACATGCAGGCTATTCCCAGGATTGCCGCGACAATGCGACCGCGCGCCGGCGTGGGACGCAGCAGCAAGAAAAGCAGGCAGACCGCCAGTCCGAGCAAAACGAGATGCGCCGGCCAGAGCGCCTGATTGTGGAGTTCAAACTGGCGATAGTAGACCCGCGGGGAGAAGAGCAGGAGGTCGGAGAGCCGGTAGGTCCACCACTCCGGCATCAAAGCTCCCTCACATAGGCGGCCATGCGCTGCCGCAAGGCGTCGTCGGGAAGATTGCCTGTCGCTGCCCTCATGTTCTCGCGCACATGGTCGACCCGCGTCGTTGCCGGGATCGCGCAGGTGACGGCAGGATGCGAGACGATAAACCTCAGGAGGAACTGCGCCCAGCTTTGGGCGCCGGTCTCCCCAACCCATTCAGGCAGCGGATATCCCTTGACCTGGCTGGTCAGTTCCCCCTGGCGGAAGGGGCGGTTCACGATCACGGCGATACCTCGTTCCCGCGCCAGGGGCAGGATGCGCGCCTCCACCTCGCGGTCAAGCACGTTGTAGGTCACCTGCACGAAGTCGATAGGCAGGCTCGCCATGACTTTCTCGATTTCTTCGTGGCGGCGGCCCTCGGAGGTGGAGATCCCGACATGGCGTACCCTTCCTTCGGCCTTCATGGCAAAAAGGGTTTCCAGATGCTCCTCCCAGGACACCAGATTGTGGACCTGCACGAGGTCGAAACGGGGCACACCCCAGTACGAACGCGACTGCTCGATCTGATCGAGCCCGCTCGAGGCGTCCGATATCCAGACTTTCTCGGCCGAAAACAGGGACTTCGGGTATCCGAGCTTCTTCAGCCCGTAGCCGATCGTCGGCTGCGACGAGCCATACATCGGCGAGGAATTGATCATGCGGCCGCCGGCTCCGAAGAAGGCGGCCATGACCGCGGCGCATTCGTCAAGAAGGACGGCGTCGTCGCCGACATTGAAGGTGATCCACGTCCCGAGGCCGACGAGGGGCAGTTCCTCGCCGGACGAGGGAACCTTTCTGGTGATCGGCCGATCCTCCTGGGCAGCAGCAGGAAGAGCAGGAAGAGCGGCAACGGCAGCCGCAGCGAGGCTAGATTGAAGGAGCTTTCTCCGATCAAGCATTATGCGATCCTCGTCCCTGTTTTAATCGATCAGGCGCCGGATCAGATCGCCGGGACCCATTTCCAGAAGACGCCTTCCATCCGCTCCGGGTAATATTTGAACTCGCACTCGAACCGGCGGCCATATGCCTCGGCGGCAGCGATCGCCTGTCTGCTGACAGGGTTCATGCCAGTTCGGGGAGCAAACCAGTCCTCCAGCAGATCGTCGGGAACGTATGCACCGATCCTCAACGGCAAGTTCTCGAGGACTGTGTCCATGGCATCTGGCGCCATCAGGCCAACCTCTCACCAGCGGATCACGATCACGCGCTCGTCGCCATCGTCGCGTCGGCGCTTTAAGCCGCCGGCCATTGCGCGCTCCGCGAACTCTACATCGGCGATATCGATACCGAAAGTCTCATAGATCCCGATGCTTCCTTGATCGCTTGCCCTTACCTACAATCCCTCCAGACAGAGAGGAGTTCCACCATGAGCGAAGATGCGTTCAACATGTCGATCCGAAAATTTCTGAAGGAGGTTGGCGTCACCTCGCAGCGCGTGATCGAGGATACCGTGCGAGAAGGCGATGTCAGCGGGAAGAAGCTGAAGGTCCGCATGACGCTGACCGCCGAGGGCACCGACCTGAACCATGTGGTGGACGGCGAGATCGAACTTCCCTGATGCCGACAGAGCGCCTGCATCAGGCGCTTTCCCTGGCCTTCGCCCTGGATTTTGCCGGCTTTCCGCTCTTGCGAATTCGCCGTAGCGCCGGCTTGACCGGCACCGCCGCCTCGTCCGAAAGCGCTCCAGCCACTGCCTGCGTCATCTTGTGAGCAACGAAATCGCAGTTGATGGAGGCGGTCAGCTTTGAATCGCCTAAATCGTCCTCGGCCGGCAGCCAGAACGCCACGCCGACGCGCAGCCTCTTGCGCGCGCGCTTGATGCGGCGAACCATGTAACGGGCGTGAGTGACGGAATCGGCATCGAGGTAGCCGATCACCACCGAATGAACGTCCTTGAGATCGAGCCGGCCGATGTTGCTGGCGGCGATCGCTCGCGTCTCAACCAGCCGGGCGGTTGCGCCATGCGCGGTCAGCACCTGGGCGAGCATCGCGGCGGAGACGTCGTCCAGTTCGCCTCGGCCGCCGACGCAGAGCACCGTCTTGCCGGTCCCGTCCGGCGGCTGCTGGCGGCATCGCCGTTTTCTTCTGCGGCGTCGTCCGCCGCTTCCTCGGCATCGTCGTCCGCCCCCTCGGCATATTCCTCGAGGTTATCGATCAGCGTCATTGCGCCTTCGGCGACGCGCTGGCGGCGGCTTTCGTCCATCACGCCGCGAGCGCGATCCATCTCGCCCAGCGCCAGCGCCGGAATGGCGACCTGTTCGTAGAAGTCGACCAGGTCGTTGTCTTCAAGGAATTCCTCAGCCCGGTCGGTCGCCTCGTCCGGATCGCCGGCCAGCAAGCGCTGGTAAAGCGCTTCATGCGGTTCGAGCACCGGTTCGCTGCCGAACAAAACGTCGAGAAATTCGAACTGCGGCACATGACGGCCAAGCACCACAAGGCAGACCGTCAGCGGCGTCGACAGAAGCAGGCCGAGCGGCCCCCACAGCCAGGTCCAGAAGATCGCTGCGACGATGATCGCCAACGGCGACAACCCGGTACGCGAACCGTAGAGCCACGGCTCGATGACATTATTGCTGATCAGCTCGACCACGACGAAAAGCGCTACGGTCCACAGCACCAGGGTCCAGCCCGGGTCGACAGCCAGCGCCAGCACCAGCGGAAAGATCGCTGCGATGATCGGTCCGATGTAGGGCACGAAGCGCAGCACCAGCGCCAGCAGCCCCCACAGAAGCGCATTGGGCACGCCGATGATCCATAGGCCGATGCCGATCGGGATCGCGTAGGTGACGTTCACGACGATCTGCATCAAAAGATACCGGCCGACCCGCTTTCCGGCATCCTGCAGGGCTTCGGTGGTGCGGTGCAGGTCGCTGGCGCCGACCAGCCTGATGAAGCGGTCGCGCAAATCCTCGCGCTTCAACAGCATGAAGATCACCACCACGATGACGATGCCTCCGGTGGCCAGCGGTTCGATCAGCGGCCCGACGATCGTTTGCAGCAGCTGAAGAGGTTGCAGTTCCGGCTCGACCACCTCGACCGGCAGCGGTTTTACCTCCGGTTCCTCGCCGGTCCCCGAAGGACTGGCGGCGGCAGGAGGGCGGTCGCTCCGCTTGATTTCAGCGCCGAGCCTCTCGAGCAGCCTCGAAACGCGGTTGAAAATGCCTTCGCCGACATTGGCATCCTTGACAATGCGCACCTTCGCTTCGATGTTGGACTGGTAGAGCGGCAAGTTTTGCGCCAGCACGCCGAGCTGCGCGGTCACCACCGCGCCGAACAGCCCGATCGCAACAAAGGCCGCAATGACCACGGCGATGACGGCGGCGAGCCGCGGCAAGCGGAGCCCGCGCAGCCACGAAACCACCGGCGCCAGCGCGAAGGTCAAAAGCACGGCCACAGCCAGCGGCAGGAAAATGTCCTTGCCGAAATAAAGCGCCGCGACCGTCGCGGCAACGGTAATCAGTGTAGGGTAAGTGACCGCCGGCGCGTGCGTCTGCGGTCCTGGCGCCTCGGGTCTTGCCCGCCGCCCGGACGAAGAGTTGATCTGCGCTGTGTTCATTCCCGCGGCGGTATCCCGACTTTCGCCGCACGGGTTGCGGCGTCACACGGCTATAACCGGATAAAACCCTTTGGGTTCCAGCACGCCCGACCAGCGTCTGGCGCGGATTCAGCTGCGAAAACGCTTACGCTACCAGCCGGCTTGCCGGCTCGGATTGCGCATAGGCCCGACCGAAGCGATTGGCCAGGAAGGCGTCGAGCGCGATGTCCTCCTGCCTGACGAAGCCTTTCGCCGGCAAATTGCCGTCGGCCAGCATGTCCAGCACAGCACAGATGCCGGACGCCGTGGTAATCTGGATGGCGCTGCGCACGACATCGCCGATACGGCGGCTGTAAATCTTGTTGGCGTAGGTTTCCTGCAGCAGCCGACCGTTCTTGCGGCCGCTCACGGTGACGAAGACGATGACGACATCCTGCAGCGTCGCCGGCAGCGCGCTCTCGAAGATATCCTTCAGAACTTCACGGCGGTGGCGCAGGCCGAGATCGTTGAGCAGCGCCTTCATGATTGCCGCATGGCCGGGGTAACGGATGGTGCGATAGTTGAGCGTGCGCACCTTGCCCTTCAACGTCTCGGCCAGTGTACCCAGCCCGCCGGAGGTGTTGAAGGCCTCATAAATGACGCCATCGAGCGAAAACTCTTCGCGTTCCTCGAGCGGCGGCACCTCGACCAGTTCGCCTTCGACGATCGCCTCGCACGGCTCGCAATATTCGTTGATGACGCCGTCGGTGCTCCAGGTCAGATTGTAGTTCAGCGCGTTGGACGGATATTGGGGCAGCGCGCCGACCCGCATGCGCACGCTTTCGAGGCTGTCGAAGCGGCTGGCCAGATCGTTGGCGACGATCGAGATGAAGCCCGGCGCCAGCCCGCATTGCGGAATGAATGTGCTTTTGCCGTCGCGTGCCAATTCCTTCACCCGCCTGGTAGCGACGACATCCTCGGTAAGATCGAGATAGTGGATGCCTGCGTTGGCGGCCGCCTCGGCGATCCGTGTGGTCTGGTGGAATGGCGCCGCACTCAGCACGGCGAATTTTCCGGCCAGCACAGCTTCCAGCGCGGCGGTATCCTCGATGTCGAGTTCCATGGTCGTGACGACGTTCGACACTTCAAGCGCCGCGAGCTGTGCCGCGGAACGGTCGACCACCGTCACCTGGTAGTCTCCACTTCCGGCCAGCATGTCGGCGATGGTTCCGCCGATCTTGCCTGCGCCTACCACCACGATGTTTTTCATCGCCGCCTCCTTCCGCCTGAGATCAAGAGAGAATCGCAGATAACCCGTCGAAAGGAAGGGTGCATTCTGTGCAGAAAGAAGTATATGATTGGTCGTTTCGATGAAGGTTTGCACCAAAATGACGACAAATGCCGATCAGGCGCTGCTTTCATTGCTGCGCGAAAACGCGCGTGCCTCGACAGCCGACCTGGCGCGCCGGCTGGGAGTCTCGCGAACGACGGTCCAGAGCCGCATCGAAAGGCTGGAAAAGCGCGGCGTCATCGCCGGTTATGGCGTGAGGCTTGCCCCGGATTACGAACAGAAGCTGATCCGGGCGCATGTGCTGGTCACTGTCACGCCCAAGCTGGCCGACAGGGTGGTCGCCAGCCTGCGCGCGATATCGGCGGTGAGAACGTTGCATTCGGTGAGCGGCAATTTCGACATGATCGTCATCGTCGAATTCGGCTTCGATCGGCGATCTCGACGCGCTGATCGACCGGATCGGTGCGCTCGACGGCGTCGAGCGCACGCTGTCCTCCATCGTACTTTCTACCCGCATCGACCGCTGACTGCCACCATCTAATTGTTGACCAGCACTCCCGCATGCTCTGCGAGGCGCGTCAGCGATGGCTAGGGCCCTCCTCGAGGATATCCGCTTCGCGCGCGGCCGCGGAAAAGGCCTTCTCCGCGTCGATCACGGACCGGTGGCCTTCAATCACCTTCAGGCAGGCATCGAGTGCATCCCGGTGGCGGGGGCCGCGCTCGGCCGGCCAGCAGTACATGAGGCAATCGAGGGCTTCGTGGGTGTCGGCAATACTACGAATCTGTCCGAACGGCTTGAAACGGACACGGATCACATGAGTAAACCGCTTGTCTTCCATGACAGGGAAAACGCGCAGCTTGTTCCGCAGTTCCGTTAACGGCGAGCCGCAAAATCGGCCGCCGCAGCGGCTGCCGAGACTAAAATCGCAACCGGCACACTCTACGATTGTCCTCAGCCCGTGGGCCTCGCCACCCCCGGGTCAGACAGCCCCGACGTACTGCTGTTCCATCGTACGCTTCATGGTCGCCAACCCCTGTTCCATCATCGCTGCCATCGGTGGGGCAAGCTCGTGCGGCAGCACGTCGGCGATCCACACCACATAGCTGCCTTCACCTTCGGCAAACACCTGCAGCGCGCCGTTGTGGTGCGTCGGTTGACTTTCCACGACCGACCAGACGAGCCTGCGATCGGTATCGTTCACATCGACGATCAACTCGCGGAGAACAAGGCCGGAGCCAAAGGTGACGATGCGGGAGTCGCCGTCGAGCCGCGTATCGACGACGAAGCCGGGCACCAGGCGGGTGTGCAGCGCGCCGACATCGCGGACGGCGTCCCAGACATGCTGAGGCGCCGCGCGTATGAAAATTTCCTTGCGGATGGAAGCCATCGTTCTCTCCTATCCGCCCGCTCAGCTCTCTTTGCCGCAATAGGCCTCTATCCGGTAGCCATCGGGATCGACAACGAAGGCGGCGTAATAGTTCGGGCCATAGTTGTCACGGATGCCCGGCCCGCCATTGTCGCTGCCGCCGGCCCTGAGTGCGGCAGCATGGAAGGCATCGACACTGCTGCGGTTCGGTGCGTCGAAGCAGAAATGCAGATGCGAGCCCATATCCGGCTCGACCGGCCGTTCGGCCTTGTCGATCAGGAAGACGGAAACATCGCCGCCATAACCGAGCGACATTTCGCCGGCATCGAGGCAGCGATAGCCGAGCGGCTGCAGCGCCGCATCGTAAAACCGTTTGGTGCGACCGAGATCGCTGACACCGATCGATACGTGGTTGAGCATTGTTTCCTCCTTGCTCTTCTTGCTAACCCTCATGATGGTTAAATAGGCGCGAAACAAACTTGTCAACCGGCATGGGGGTTAGCTATAGCTCGCTCATGACAAACTCCCGACATTCGACCCGGACAACCGCGCGGATCGCGGCGCCCGCCGGCGGTCTCTGCCTCGACTTCGTCAACACGCTCTATTGGCGGGGGACTTCGACGCCGACGGATGAACTGACCGGATTTCAGCCTCTGCTCGACTGGCTGGAGAAAAAGGGCGGGCACGACAAATCGGCCCTGAAAGCAGTCGGAGCCTGGTCCGCGGAGAAGCCGGCGAAAGCCGAACTGCTGTTGACAGAGGCGGTCACGCTGCGAGAGGCAATCCATCGCCTCTTCGCCGCGGCGGCGTCTGACGAGCCTTTGCCGGCGGCGGATTTCGCAGCGGTGAACACCGCATTGGCCGAAGCCCCCGCCCGCCGAAAGCTCGCGTCGAGCAATAGCGGTTGGGAGGTCGCCTGGACAGAAGCCTCGGCGCCCGCGCTGCTCGCGCCGGTTCTGTGGTCGGCTGCCGACCTGCTGCTCTCCAGGGACCGGAGGCGCATTCGCCAGTGCGCCAACGCGAAATGTCTCTATCTGTTCATCGACGAGAGCAAGAACGGCACACGGCGTTGGTGCGATATGTCCTCCTGCGGCAACCGCGCCAAGGCGCAGCGGCACCTGCTGAGGAAAAAGCGAGGTTAGGAAGCGCTGCACCGGGACGCAGTCACGGAGCGGCTGCTCGACGCGCTGCTTCGCGACCGGCAGAATAGCGCCAGGCCGCAGGGGATAGCGGCTGCGCAGACGCAGGAGATAAACAGGATGGCAAAAAAATTCGAAGGCAGGCATGTCGTGGTGACAGGCGGCGCCGGAGCGCTTGGCACGGCGGTGGCGACGCGGCTGCTCGATGAAGGCGCGACTTGCCACTTGCCGATCCGTCGCGCGAAAACGCCCGCCGACTTCGCGCTGGCCGGGCACAAGCAGGCAAGGATCGCAACCAATGTCGATCTCGCCGACGCCGCCGCCGTCGATGCCTTTTACGCCGGAGTTCCGAACCTCTGGGCCTCGATCCATGTCGCCGGCGGCTTCGCCATGGCGACGATCGAGAAGGTAGAAGACAGCGACTTCACCGCGATGATGGATATCAATGCCCGGACCGTGTTTCTGTGCTGCCGGGCAGCCGCCCGCGCGATGCTTGGCTCGAAAGCCGGCGGGCGTATCGTCAACGTCGCGTCGCGGCAGGCGCTCGACGCGCGCAAGGGCGCCGGCATGGTGGCTTACACGGCGAGCAAGGCGGCGGTCGCGGCGATGACTGTGGCGCTGGCGGAGGAGCTGAAGGCGGCGGATATATTCGTCAACGCGGTGGCGCCCGCGACGCTCGACACGTCGGATAACCGTGCGGCGATGCCCAAGGCGGATTTTTCGAAATGGGTGAGCCTCGACTCCGCCGCCGAGGCGATCGTCCATCTGGCTTCGCCGGCCAATCTGGTGGCAAGCGGTGCGATCGTGCCGATTTATGGAAGGGCCTGAACAACCACCGGGGGCCGGACGATGACGGCCCGCGGATGGCGGCCTCGGACGTCCGATGCTGAACTCTCTACCTGTCAAAAAAGAACCCGCCGGATCGCTCCGGCAGGTTCGTTTTGCTCAGGCCGCAAATGCGGCTTGCGGCAGCGTTACTTGTCGCCGCGGTTCTTCAGCGCAGCGCCCAGGATGTCGCCGAGCGAAGCACCGGAGTCGGTCGAGCCGTACTGGGCGACCGCTTCCTTCTCTTCGGCGATTTCCAGCGCCTTGATCGAGACCTGCAGCTTGCGGGTCTTCTTGTCGAAGGCGATGACGCGCGCGTCGACCTTCTGGCCGACCGAGAAACGCTCGGGGCGCTGCTCGTCGCGGTCACGCGACAGGTCGGACCGCTTGATAAAGGTCTCGATGTCGTGGTCGACGAGCCTGACTTCCAGGCCGCCGTCCTTGACGCCGGTGACTTCACAGGTGACGACCGCGTTCTTGCGCAGTTCGCCGGACGAGGCGGCTTCGCCGACCGCGTCGCGGGCGAGCTGCTTGACGCCAAGCGAGATGCGCTCCTTCTCGATGTCGACATCGAGAACCTGCGCCTTCACCATGTCGCCACGGTTGTACTCCTCAATCACCTGCTCGCCCGGGCGGCTCCAGTCGAGGTCGGAAAGGTGGACCATGCCGTCCACGTCGCCTTCGAGGCCGATGAACAGGCCAAACTCGGTCTTGTTCTTGACCTCGCCCTCGACCTGGCTTCCGACTGGATGGGTGCGGGCGAACGCTTCCCACGGATTCTCGAGCGTCTGCTTGAGGCCGAGCGAGATGCGGCGCTTGGCCGGATCGACTTCGAGCACCACCACATCGACCTGCTGCGAGGTCGACAAGATCTTGCCGGGGTGCACGTTCTTCTTGGTCCACGACATTTCCGAAACGTGGATGAGGCCTTCGATGCCCGGCTCCAATTCGACGAACGCGCCGTAGTCGGTGATGTTGGTGACCGTGCCGGAGATCTTCTTGCCGAGCGGATACTTGGCGCCGATGCCTTCCCACGGATCCGACTCGAGCTGTTTCATGCCGAGCGAGATGCGGTGGGTTTCCTGGTTGATGCGGATGATCTGCACCTTGACCGTCTGGCCGATGTTGAGGATCTCGGTCGGATGGTTGACGCGGCGCCAAGCCATGTCGGTGACGTGCAGCAGGCCATCGATGCCGCCGAGGTCGACGAACGCACCGTAGTCGGTGATGTTCTTGACGACGCCTTCGACTACCTGGCCCTCTTCGAGGTTCTGCACGATTTCCGAACGCTGTTCGGCGCGGCTCTCCTCAAGCACGGTGCGGCGCGAGACCACGATGTTGCCGCGACGGCGGTCCATCTTGAGGATCTCGAACGGCTGCGGGTTGTGCATGAGCGGGGTGACGTCGCGGATCGGGCGGATGTCGACCTGGCTGCGCGGCAGGAAGGCCACGGCGCCGTCGAGATCAACGGTGAAGCCGCCCTTGACCTGGTTGAAGATGACGCCTTCGACGCGCTCACCCTTGGTGAACTTTTCTTCGAGGCGGACCCAGCTTTCTTCGCGGCGGGCCTTTTCGCGGGACAGCATCGCTTCGCCGAGAGCATTCTCGATACGCTCGACATAAACCTCGACGGTGTCGCCGACCTTCAGCTGGCCGTCCTTAGACTTGGCGCCGAATTCCTTCAGCGGCACGCGGCCTTCGACCTTGAGGCCGACGTCGATGATGGCCATGTCTTTTTCGATGGCCGTGATGAGACCCTTGACGACCTGCCCTTCACCCGAATGACCGTCGGAAAACGACTCTTCGAGCAGCGCGGAAAAATCGTCGCGGGTGGGATTTGCTTGTGACATATGTTCTCCTGGATAGTCCCGCATCGCGGGACTGGCGCCGTGGGTTCGTGTTGCGTTGACCTGACCAGACATTCCGGCCCCTGGGGGCCTGATGCCGCTTTCGAAGCGACGGTTCCGGCGCAAAAGAATGCTGGCAGGCGGTTTTTCGCTCGAGGCCGAAAATAGATCGCGTCACCGCCCTGGCGGCTGCAGCGAGAATTCGAGGCTTCAGGCTGTGCTTCCGGCAGACAAGGCCTTGTCGATCAGGGCTTTGGCCTCCAGAAACGCGGTCTCTATAGACATTTCCGACGTATCGAGCAAGTGCGCGTCGACGGCCGGCCGAAGTGGCGAGTTTTCGCGGCCCATGTCGCGGGCGTCGCGCCGCTCGATATCGGCGAGGATTTCGGCAAAATCGGCGGTGCCGCCGCGCGAGTCGATATCGCGCAGCCGCCGCCGCGCACGAACCTCGGCGCTTGCGGTGACATAGAGTTTCACATCGGCGTCCGGACAGACCACGGTGCCGATATCGCGGCCGTCGAGCACCGCCCCGGGCGGCGTTGCAGCGAAAGCGCGTTGTTTTTCAACCAGGATTTTCCGCACTCCCGGGATGACGGCGACCCGCGACGCCGCGTCGCCGACGGCGTGGGCGGACAGCGCGTGCTTGTCGAGGCTCGTAAGGTCGACCTGGCGCGCCGCGGTTTCCGCAGCGGAGGCGTTGTCCAGTGGCAAGCCGTGGCTCAGCAGCGCATGCGCGACGGCGCGGTAGGTCAGCCCGGTGTCGAGATGCGGCAGATGAAAATAATCGGCAAGCCGGCGCGCCAGCGTGCCCTTTCCGGAAGCGGCGGGACCGTCGATGGCGATGAGGAGGCTCAAGCAACAGCCTCCGTCACCTCAATCTCCGCCCCCAGCCCCTTCATCAGCCCCATGAACTCCGGGAAGCTAGTGGCGATCATCGCCTGGTCGTCGATTGTGACTGGTTTTTCGGTGGCAAGTCCGAGCACCAGGAAGGCCATTGCGATGCGGTGGTCGAGATGGGTTTCAACCGTGCCGCCGCCCAGCCCCTTGCCGCCCGGCTTTCCGCGTACGACGAGAAAATCCTTGCCTTCCATGCAGTCGACGCCATTGGCTTTCAACCCTTCGGCGACGGCCGACAGCCGGTCGGATTCCTTCACCCGCAGCTCGCCGAGACCTTCCATGAGCGTTTCGCCTTCGGCAAGTGCGGCAGCTACGGCGAGAACCGGATACTCGTCGATCATCGACGGCGCCCGCTCCGGCGGCACTTTCACGCCCTTCAGATCCGAACCGCGCACGCGCAGATTGGCAACATCCTCGCCGCCGGCGTAACGCGGGTTGAGGATGTCGATCTGTCCGCCCATCTCCTGAAGAGTGAGCAAGAGGCCGGTGCGGGTCGGATTCATCAGCACGTTTTCGATGATGATGTCGGACCCCGGTACGATCAACGCGGCGACCAGCGGGAAGCCTGCCGACGACGGGTCGCCCGGCACTGCGATCGTCTGGCCGGTCAGCCTGCCCTGCCCTTCGATGCGGATATGGCGGATGCTGTCTTTGTCGGTTTCGACCTCGATATTGGCACCGAAACCCCTCAGCATCTTTTCGGTATGGTCGCGCGTCATCACCGGTTCGACGACTGTGGTGACGCCCGGCGTGTTGAGGCCAGCAAGCAGCACCGCCGATTTCACCTGCGCCGACGCCATCGGCACCCGATAGGAGATGGGTGCGGCGACCTTGGGGCCACGCAAGGTCAGCGGCATGCGGTCGCCCGACGTTGCCTTCAGCACCTGTGTCCCCATTTCGCGCAGCGGGTCGAGCACGCGGGCCATCGGCCGTTTGGAAAGGGACGCATCCCCGACGAAGGTGGTTTCCATGTCGTAGGTGCCGACGAGGCCCATCGTGAGCCGCGAGCCGGTGCCGGCATTGCCGAAGTCGAGTGCCGCCTGCGGTTCGAGCAGCGCCCCGTTGCCGGTGCCGCGGATCACCCATTCACCGCCCGTCTTTGTTATATGCGCGCCCATCGCCTTCATCGCGTCGCCGGTGCGCATGACGTCCTCGCCTTCAAGCAAGCCTGTGATGCGGGTTTCGCCCGAAGCGAGGCCGCCGAACATGAAGGAGCGGTGCGAGATCGATTTGTCGCCGGGCACGCGGGCGGTGCCGGAAAGCGCTGACGAACGCCGCGCGGTCGCAGGTTGTGGTCTGGCGTCGTGCGCCATTTGATATGTCCTGGATTTGTTCAGCCGAGCGTCCGCTCAAAGCCGGGCGTGGATCATTTTTGCAAGGCATCCCTAACATGGCTGGATTGACCCGTCATCCCAAAAACCCCACTGGAACGGGCGTTTTTCGCTGCGCAGCTTTTCGCTTTGACAGGCCGGCAAAGCTTGGCTATGGGGACCAACTCTTTTTGACAAGGCTGGACCCGTGGTTAAACCCGAACTTGGCACGAAACGCATCGACCCGGAGACGGGCCGGAAATTCTACGACCTGAACAAGGACCCGATCGTATCGCCGTATACCGGCAAGTCCTATCCGCGTTCTTATTTCGAATCCGCTTCGGATACCTCGGTCGACGAGGAAGAGGAAGTCGAGGAAAAGGAATTGGACGTCGAGGAGGAGAGCGCTGAAGTCGTTTCGCTGGAAGAGGCGGACGAAGAGGCGAAGGGCGACGACCTGCCGGATCTCGGCGACGACGATGATGTCGACCTTGGTGACGACGATGACGACAACACCTTCCTCGCCGACGAGGAAGAAGAAGACGATGACGTCGCCGACATTATCGGCGTCGGCGACGACGACGACGAAATCTGATTTGCCGGTGTGGCGCCGTTCGAATGGCGCCAGACCGGTCGGCCGCCCGCCTTGCCTGAAAAAGGCGAGCTTGCGGGCTTGATCTTGATGAAGCGCGGGTTTAGAAGCCGCCTTCGATGACGGCGAGGACCAGACCTCGCCAGATTTTTCGCCGGAAGCGGCGCCGGTCCAAGCCGGAAGTGGGGCCATAGCTCAGCTGGGAGAGCGTCTGCATGGCATGCAGAAGGTCAGCGGTTCGATCCCGCTTGGCTCCACCAAATTTTCTTCTTCACCCCGATTTTTGCGGCGCTTGCCTGGTTTCCGGAGACGTTGGTGTCCGTGCGTGGCTGAGGACAATGCGGTCGGGATTTGAAGTTGCCGTACCGGCCACCTATACATACGTTATGCGGCATGGCCCGAAATCATCGTTGCGAAGAACAGCCGCGTTCGCCGGAGTGGCCATTGCCGTTCTCTATGGCGTCAGTGCTTTTGCGCAGTCTTCCGATGGCAGCAAGGACTTGCCGGGTATCGAAGGCGACTTCCGGATCGTGAAGCCGCGAGCTGAGGTCCTGGAACCGGAGCCAGACACGCTTCCTGATGACGGTGCGTTGAAAGTCGGCGATTGGGACGTCAAAATTTCCGGCAGCCTCACGGTCGATATAGGCACGATGAAACCGAGGTCGGGGCGCTAAGGCCTCATTCCGACCACTCGGCGCAAGCTATTTCCTTGTTTGAGTGCGAGCTTTCCAGAACTATTGATTTGTTGAGAATATGATCGAAGCCGGAGGGATGGCCGCGGCGGCTGTTGCCTGATCCGGTTCGGTGGTCTGCACCATTTCCATGATCTGCCGCCGCGGCCGGACGGCCCCGGCGCCGCTTGAAAATAACCCTGAACTCAGAAACCGTATCCTATCGTCGCTGTGCTTGAGGCGCGTTCCCGCAAACAAATTCCGCACTGTGCCGCCCGCGCGAATTCCGACCCGGGTCCTGCCAAGTTTCCGGGCAATGGAACCGACGCGCTCGTGGTGCGCGGCTCTTCACGCACAGTCAAGAAACCATGGGCTTCGTGACATCCGCGTGAATCCCGTCCGAAGCAGGGCCACCCACAGAAGCCGACAGACGGCAATGTTTGGATTCAAAAACCTGGCGGTACGTTTGCGCGCCCAAAGGGACGCAGCGCTCTACTGGCAGACGACGCGCACGCGGCCGCTGCTAGAGGTTTCGTTTCGGCATGAGATCGGGCGCGACGGGTCGGAGCGTTCGAAGGGCGGCTTCACCAGTGTGGGCTTCCACGCTTGCACCTTGGCGCCGGGCCGCGAAGAGCGCGTGACCGCCGGCGATGGAGCTGCGGAAGCAACGGCCGGCTCCGGGTCCGGCGGAAGCTGCTGGAAGGATGGGCTCGTATATGACGGCCGGGATTGCGCCGGAGACCCGAAAGCCCCAGGCAGCGACATCGGTCTCGCCAGCACGACGGAGCCGTCGGATGTTCGGGTGCAGCCGGAGGATAATCCGCCGCACACGATCGCGGCGACGGGAAGCCAAACCAGCTTGCCCATCCTACCGGAATAGCGCGAGCGATCATAATTCATGAGATTTCGCTGCGCACAAACCGCGGCGAAAGTTTGGCAAGGCACTCGATATCTACCTCGAGGCGCCGATTGCCGGAGGCTCAGTTCTCTCCGTCGTCCTCGCCGGAGGCCCAGGAGTGCGGGCTGATACGCTTCTGCGTGTCACTGTCGATGAATGCCCACCAGCCTGCATCGCTTTCGTCCCAGTCGCCGCCGGAGGCCTTCAGCCGTTCCAGCGAACGGTACTGGGCAATGGACTCGTTTTCCTGGCCGTCGATATCCGTCCAGTAGACCTGGACCTTCCTGCCGTCCTTCGGCGCCGTTTCGATCGGTTTCCTATCCGCCATACGATAGCCTCGTCATCTGGATGCGGGCCGCCAGCCAAGCATACAATCGGATGTCCAGCACCACTTCGCAAGCCGGTGCGGCTGCCGTTTCCTGACGGCCGGCTGCAATAGTGAATGTTAAGCCGCTGGTAATCCTATCGAAATATTATCGGCAAGACGGGTTTATGGGGGCTCTGTATGCGCGGAGCATGCCTTTGCTTTTTCACAGGATCGGAATCGTCTGCATTCTTTCGGCAGCGTTTGCCGGTGCTTTTGCCAGCATCGTCCATTATTCCGGCGCTTCCGGTGCCAGGAGCTTCAATTCCGAATGCAGAGTTTCCACGAACCCGAACTGCTTCGGGCCGTACCTGAAATAGATGGCGACGGGCGACAACGAACAGTTGCAGATGGCGCTCATGGAGATCGCCATCTGCATTGCTCAGGCGCTCCACGAGACCGATGCCGGCGCCACGCAACGGATGAATTTCGCCGCCGGAAAAGCCTATAACCGGCTCAAAGGCCGTGGCGACGACGCAGCAGCCGATCTGCTCTACCAATTCGGCCGCGCCTTGCTGGATCACAATCTGTTCCCGGAACCCGACGCCAAATCGGGTGAAGATTGAAAGGTTTGCCGTCAAACCTGTCAATAAAAATGGAAACACCTTGTATTCGTTAGGTTTCGCGCGATAATTGCAACCGAGGAGAAGGGGTATAATCGCCATGGTCAAGAAACCAGCAGCAAAGTCGGGTAAAGCGGGTACCGGAGCCGCAGCGGCAGCAGCCGCACGGTCGAAGGATGCGAAGAAGGCAGTTGCCGCAAAGCCGGCAGCCGCCAAGAAACCAGCCGCCAAACCGGCTGCTGCCAAGGCAGCAAGCAAATCGGCCGCTCCAGCAAAGAAACCCGCAGCGACGGCCAAGAAGCCTGCCGCCGCGAAGACTGCAAAGCCTGCGGCAGCAAAGAAACCGGCTGCTGCGAAAAAGCCAGCAGCGAAACCTGCCGCCGCGAAGGCTGCCAGCAAGGCTGCTGCACCGGCGAAGAAGACTGCCGCGGCGAAGTCCAACGGCAAGGCAGCCGCCAAGCCTGCGGCGAAAGCTTCTGCCAAAGCCGCGAAGCCTGCCGCAGCGAAGAAGCCCGCGGCAGCCGCCAAGCCGAAGGCTGGCAAGTCGGTAGCCGCCAAAGTGAAGAAAGGCGTCAAGACCGCTGCGACCAGCGCGCTTGGAGCTGTTTCGATTGCGGCGAAGGCCTTGACCTCCGACAAAAAATCGTCGGCCAAGAAGCCCGCCAAGTCGAAGTAACGAAATCGGAGAGCCGGCGTCGGCGCCGGTTCCCGCCTACTGTCAAGGCCGGATTTGGATTGCTGCCTCGCTTCGAGGTTGTTGATCTATGGATCCATAGAAAGGCGGCAGATACTCTGTCGCCTTTATTTTTTGACCGGTTTACAGTTTCACCCAGGCCGCGTTCTTCTTCGATGAGCGCACGCAGGCCTCGACAAAGGCCACACCCTCGACACCGTCGGCCACCGTCGGGAAAATGACATCCTTGGCCGGCTTGCCGCCTTTCTTGCGGGCGGCGCGGATGGCTCGTGCGGCCTCTGCATAGATGTTGGCAAATCCCTCCAGATAACCC
Source organism: uncultured Alphaproteobacteria bacterium (assembly GCA_963763895.1). GTDB lineage: Bacteria > Pseudomonadota > Alphaproteobacteria > Rhizobiales > Rhizobiaceae > Neomesorhizobium. The sequence goes on from CAVXQC010000008.1 coordinate 687,874, forward strand.
TCAGGGTGGCCCGATGGGACGCGGCTGACACGCGCCGCTGCCGGGCTGGCACCGGCACCGGCCCGGGTGATCAACTGCTTCGGCTGGCCGAAGGGCGTGAACCACAGATAGTTCGGATCGGCCTGCACCCATTCGATGCCGCCCTTGGTGCCGTAGACGCGCAACTTCAGCCCGTTCTCGTGCCCGGGCGCAACCTGGCTTGCCCAGATCATGCCCTTGGCGCCGCCCTTGAAGCGCAGCATGACATTGGCGTTGTCATCGAGCTTGCGGCCCGGCACGAATGCGTCCAGGTCCGCCGCCAGGCTATCGAGTTCCAGTCCGCAAACGAAGCGGGCCAGATTGTAGGCATGGGTGCCGATGTCGCCGGTGGCGCCGCCGGCGCCGGATTGCTTCGGGTCGGAGCGCCACGACGCCTGCTTCTGGCCGGTAGCGGCGAGATCTTCCGTCAGCCAGTCCTGCGGGTATTCGGCCTGGACGATGCGGATGTCGCCGAGCTGTCCCTTCTGCACCATCTCGCGCGCCTGCCGGATCATCGGATAGGCAGTGTAATTGTGGGTGAGCACGAAAACCTTGCCGGTCTTTTCGACGAGCGCGGCGAGCTTCTTCGCTTCCGCGAGTGTTGCGGTCAGCGGCTTGTCGCAAATGACATGGATGCCTGCCTCCAGGAACGCCTTGGCCGCCGGGAAGTGGACATTGTTCGGCGTGACGATGGCGACCGCTTCGATGCCGTCGGGGCGCTTGGCCTCCGCCTTCGCCATCTCGGCGTAGGAACCGTAGCTGCGCTCGGGATCAAGTCCGATCTCGGCGGCGGATGCCTTGGCGCGGGCGGGGTCGGACGACAACGCGCCCGCGACGAGTTGGAACTCGCCGTCCATGCGTGCCGCGATGCGATGCACAGCGCCGATGAAGGCGCCCTGCCCGCCGCCGACCATGCCGTAGCGGATCGGACCGCTGCCCAATTCAACTTGCCTGCCGCTGACCATTCTTTTGCTCCCTATCTGGTGCGAAGCCCCGCCGTTGAGGGAGGGACCCGCAGCTTATATCCCCATCATCGCCTTGAGCAGCTTCTTGTCGGTGGTGCCGCCGGCGAAATCGTCAAACGCCTTTTCCGTCACCCGGATGATATGATGCTGGATGAAGGGAGCGCCTTCAGCGGCACCATCCTCTGGATGCTTCAGGCAGCACTCCCACTCCAGGACCGCCCAGCTGTCGTAGCCATACTGAGTGAGCTTGGAGAAGATGCCACTGAAATCGACCTGGCCGTCGCCCAGCGAACGGAAGCGGCCGGCGCGGTTCGTCCAGCCCTGATAGCCCGAGTAGACACCCTGGCGGCCGGTTGGGTTGAACTCCGCATCCTTCACGTGAAACGCCTTGATGCGCTCGTGGTAGATGTCGATGAATTCGAGATAGTCGAGTTGCTGAAGCAGGAAGTGCGACGGGTCGTAGTTGATGTTGCAGCGCTTGTGGCCGTCGACCGCGTCCAAAAACATCTCGAAAGTGGCGCCGTCGAAGACGTCCTCGCCGGGATGGATTTCGTAGCCGACGTCGACGCCATTGTCCTCGTAGACGTCAAGGATCGGCTTCCAGCGCTTGCCGAGTTCGGCGAAGGCTTCCTCGACCAGGCCTGCCGGCCGCTGCGGCCAAGGGTACAGATAAGGGAAGGCGAGCGCGCCGGAGAAGGAGACGGAAGCATTGAGGCCGAGATTTCGCGATGCCTTGGCGCCGAATTTCATCTGCTCGACCGCCCATTTCTGGCGCGCCTTCGGATTGTTGTGGACGGATGGCGGCGCGAAGCCGTCGAACTGGCTGTCATAGGCCGGGTGCACGGCGACGAGCTGGCCCTGCAGATGGGTCGACAACTCGGTGATCTCAACTCCCGCATCAGCGCAGATGCCCTTCACCTCATCGCAATAGGTTTTCGACGATGCGGCTTTCTTGAGGTCGAACAGCCGTCCGTCCCAGGTCGGGATCTGCACGCCCTTGTAACCCAGCCCGGCTGCCCACGCCGCAATGCTTTTCAGTGAGTTGAACGGCGCTGCATCGCCTGCGAATTGCGCCAGGAAAATAGCCGGCCCCTTCATCGTCGTCGCCATCCCTAATTCCTCCCTGATCGTTGGCCGGCGGTCAGCTGTCGCGGCCCGCATAGCTGAAATATTCGAAATCCGCCGGCAGCGCGGCACCACTCGTATCGAAGGCCGCCATGCCGACGAAAGCGCCGGTAAAGGAACCGTGCTCGCCGCGGCCACCTTCGTCCGAGATCACGCTGGCGTCAAGAACTGGTCCTACCAGATTCCATTTTTCATCACTCCAGACGAAAAATTTCAGCGCCGCGCCATCGACTTCGACCGCCAAACGAACTGGAGAGTTGCCGGGAAGCGGCAAAGCGTCGCCAAGCGGAAACGAGAGTTTCCCGTCCGGCCAGTTTCCGGGGCAACTGAGCACGGTAAGCGCGCGACCCTTTGCAGCATCGTGGGTTACTGCCAAGAAAGTGGAATTTGTGACGGTTGTAATAATGGACGATCCCAGCCGCCTGCTGGAAATTTATCGGATCGAAACGGAACTCGGTTTCGGCGCGAAAGGAGAAATGCTGCTGCCGTCGCGCAACCAGGGATTGGTCGTACCAGCTGCCGATCGATTCGCGCCCGAAGAGGCGCAGCAAGCCAGGCTTGTCAGTCAATGAAAAGAGGCGCTCCGGGTGGGGCGTGCGCAGCCACTGGAGGTCCAATGGCAGCTCGGGAGCGTCGAAATCGTGGCGGATTTCCACCAGGTCGGGCTGAGCGATTTCCGGCGAGCCCGATGGCGCGGGCACCGTCACTCTCGGCACTGGCCCGTTGTCCGAAAGCCGCAGCCAGCCGTCTTCGCCCCATTCACATTTCTGGATGGCGGTCTCGCGGCCGAGCGGCGAACGCCGCAACGTCTGGCAGCGGCCGCGAACAGAGATGCGTATGGTAGACCTCGCCGTCCGGCGTCTCGACCATCTGGCCGTGACCTGCCCGCTGCAAGGGCGCGTCGGGCGCGTCCTTCGAGGTGATGATGTGGGTGTCGGGATGCAATTCGTACGGCCCGTCGATTTTTCTCGCGCGCGCCATGGTGACGGCATGGTCGTAGCCTGTGCCACCTTCGGCTGTGGTAAGGTAGTACCAGCCGTTCCTCTTGAAGAGATGCGGTCCTTCGACAAGCCCATGCGGGCTGCCGGCAAAGATGTTTTTCACCGGTCCAACCAGCTTGCCGGCCCGTGCATCAAATTCCTGCAGCAGGATGCCGGCGAACGACGGGTGTTTTGGACTACCGCCGACGCCGTGGGAGACATGGTTCCACACCATGTTCAGGAACCACTTCTTGCCGTCGTCGTCATGGAAGAGCGAAGGATCGAAGCCTGAGGAATTGACGTAGACAGGATCCGACCATGGACCCTCGATCGCCGGTGCGGTGACGATGTAGTTGTGCGCGTCCTTGAAGTTACCGTCGAGCCGCTTGACGTCGGTGTAGACCAACCAGAATTTTCCGTCGGCATGGGAGAGGCACGGCGCCCAAACGCCGCCGGAATCCGGGTTGCCGCGCATGTCGAGCTGGACGGGGCGGTCGAGCGGACGCTTGACCAGCCGCCAGTTCACCAAGTCTGTCGAATGATGAAGCTGGACTCCCGGATACCATTCGAAGGTGGAGGTGGCGATGTAGTAGTCGTTGCCCATGCGGCAGATCGACGGGTCCGGATTGAAGCCGGGCAGGATCGGGTTGCGGATCATTGCCATTTCCGGGTGGGCACTTTCTATTTCTTGCTATTTCTTGCGTGCTGGGCCCTTGCGCTCCGCCGAGGCCGCCCAGAGATTGATATCGCCTTCGCGGGCGTACTGGTCGATCTCGGCCAGTTCGGCTTCGCTGAAGTCGCGGTTCTTGAGCGCCCCGACGCAATCCTCGACCTGCTCAGGGCGGCTGGCGCCGATCAGCGCCGAGGTAACCCGGCCGCCTCGCAGTACCCACGCCAGCGCCATCTGCGCCAGCGTCTGGCCCCGCTTTCCTGCGATCTTGTTCAACCCCTTGATGTTCTTGACCGTGGTTTCATTGATGAAGGATTGCCGCAGCGACTTGCCCTGGCTGGCGCGGCTGTCTTCCGGAATGCCCTTCAGGTATTTCGAAGTCAGCATCCCTTGCGCCAGCGGCGAGAAGACGATCGAGCCGACACCCAGGCCCTCCAGCGTATCGAGCAGGCCGTCGTCCTCGACCCAGCGGTTGATCATCGAATAGCTCGGCTGGTGGATCAGGCAGGGCGTGCCGAGCTGCTTGAGGATCGCGGCGGCTTCGCGCGTGCGCTGCGAATTGTAGGACGAGATGCCGGCATAAAGCGCCTTGCCCGAACGCACCGCGTAATCGAGCGCCATCATGGTCTCCTCAAGCGGCGTGTCAGGGTCGAAGCGGTGCGAATAGAAGATGTCGACATAGTCGAGGCCCATGCGCTTCAGGCTCTGGTCGAGGCTCGCAAGCACATATTTGCGGCTACCCCACTCGCCATAAGGACCGGCCCACATCTCGTAGCCGGCCTTGGTCGAAATGATCATTTCGTCGCGGTAACCGGCGAAATCGGTGCGCAGTATCTCGCCGAAGGCAGTTTCGGCCGACCCCGGAGGCGGGCCGTAATTGTTGGCGAGATCGAAGTGCGTGATGCCGAGGTCGAAGGCCTTCCGGCAGATCGCCCGCTTCACCTGATGCGGTGTGTCTTCGCCGAAATTGTGCCACAGGCCGAGCGAAATCGCCGGCAGCTTCAGCCCGGAGTTGCCGCAGCGGTTGTAGGTCATTATGCGATAGCGGTCTTCGGCGGGCTGCCAGGGCATGATCGTGATCCTTCGGGAACGGGAGGGGTGATGCGCCGGGCAGCGCGTCACCCCTCCCATAACTTTATTTCTTCTTGGCCAGAAGTGCCTTCGCGTCCTTTATGCCGAGTGCCGCCGGCCGCTCGCAGGTCGTCTGCATGTCGACGAACTTGCCGGTCTCGCCGGACTTCAGAATGCCGGTCATCACATCAACGGCGTGCAGCGCTGCTTCCAGCGAGCAGCGGTGCGGCCTGCCTTCGGCAATCGCAATCGCCATGTCGGCGAGGCCGGCGGTACGGTAATTGGCCAGCATGCCGTGCCGGTGCTTGTGGTTCGGAACGCCGAAGGGATGCGCCCATTTCGGCACCTTCTTCACCGGCTTGTCCTGCTTCGAATAACGCACCTCGCCGCCGAAGAAGTTCGGATCCGGCACATGGATCGTGCCGTCCTCGCCATAGAGTTCCATCGGCGAATGGGCATGTTGCCAGACATCCCAGCTGGCGTTGAAGGTGACGGCAGCGCCACTCTCGAACTCCAGCAAAGCGAGGATCGTGGTCGGTGTGTTTACCGGAATCTTTTCCCCGGCGCGCGGCTTGGACGAGATCGTGCGCTCCTTGGCCGGGATCGTCGTCAGCGCGCCCACCCGCTTCACCGGCCCGATCAGCTGGATAAGGTTCGAGATGTAATAGGGCCCGAGATCGAGGATCGGTCCACCGCCCGGCTGGAAGAAGAAGTCCGGGTTCGGATGCCAGTGCTCCATGCCGTGGCTCAAGACATGGCAGGTGCCGCTGGTGATGCGGCCGACCTTGCCGCCATCGATCAGGTTGCGGGCGAGTTGGTGGGCGCCGCCCAGGAACGTGTCGGGCGCCGAGCCTACCCGCAGGTTTTTCTTCTCGGCGCGCCTCTGGAGGTCGAGGCCCTCCTTCACCGACAGCACGAACGGCTTTTCCGAATAGACGTGCTTGCCGGCGTCGAGCACCTGCTTCGACACTTCGTAGTGGACCGCGGGCACGGTCAGGTTCACCACGATATCGATATCGTCGGCCTTCAGGAGATCTTCGACTGTCTCGGCGCGAACCTTGTATTCCTTCGCTCGCGCTTTCGCCGCATCCATGTTGATGTCGGCACAAGCCCGCATCACGATACCCCTGAACAGGGGGGCGAGGCCGAGATAGGTTGTCGAGATGTTGCCGCAGCCGATGACGCCGACGCCAAGTTTTTTTGCCATGTGCATTGCTCCTAGAAAGTCTTGGCGGCTTCGATCGAACGCTTGGCGAAGCGTTCGAAATCGCTGGGGTTGTCGTGTTCCATGACGAAATACCTGGCATCCGTCCTGTCGCGCAGCGTCTTGACCAGCCCGGGCCAATCGACGGTGCCATGACCGACATCGGCCCAGCCGTCTTCGTCGGTGTTTTGTCCGGCCGGAGCGATGTCCTTGACGTGCACGGCGGCGATGCGCGGAGCATAACGGTCGATCCATTCAAGCGGATCTGCGCCGCCGCGGATCACCCAGGCAACGTCGATTTCCCAGCCAATGTCGGGTGCGGCGTCGAGAATGTGCTGCTGGGGGACGGACCCGTCGGCCAGCCGAACAAATTCAAAATCATGATTGTGCCAACCGAAAGCGATGCCGGTGCCGGCGAAGCGCTGGCCGGTCTTGCCTAGGCGCTCGCCGAAGGCGTGCCAGCCGGCGGCGTCGGCGGGGCGAACGTCAGCTGCAATGTGCGGGCAGGCGACCAGCTTCATGCCGAGCGTATTGGCGATGCCGAGCGCCTTGTCGAATTCGTTCTCGAGCATGTCGAGCGAGAAGTGGCCACTCGGCATCGTCAGCCCGTTCTTGTCGAGTTCGGTGCGCAGTCCGGCCGGGTCGTCATAAAGGCCGCCAAAACCTTCCACCTGCTTGTAGCCGAGGCTGCCAAGCGCTTTCAGCACCTTGTCCCAAGGCTGAAAGTTGCGCGCGCTGTAAAGCTGAAATGACCAATCCATGTCTTCTGTCCGTTGTTGTTCTGTCTGGGAGGGGTGGTTAGATACGGTTGCCCGCCGTCGCGTCGAAGATCGAGGCGCGTGCCGGATCGAAGCCGATCAGCACTTTGTCGCCGACATTCAGATGTTTTTCGGCCTCGACCCGGAAGGACAGGTTCTGGCCGCCGAACTTGGTCCACACCAGCGTGTCCGATCCCATCGGCTCGACAAGTTCGACCTCGACTTCCTGCGAGAAGGGCGAATTTTTCGCGGCGTCGCCGAAGGCGATGTGCTCGGGCCGGATGCCAAGGACCGCAGTTCCGAGACGGCCATCCATGCCGTCGAACTTGTAGCGAGCGAGCGGGACTGAGATGGTCCCGATCTTGAAGGCCGGGGTTTCGACGAGTTCGCCCTCGAGAAAATTCATCGCGGGCGAGCCGAGGAAGCCGGCGACAAAGCGGTTGACGGGACGGTTGTAGATCGCCTGCGGCGCATCGAGCTGCTGGATCACGCCACCCTTCATTACGGCTATGCGATCGGCGAGCGTCATCGCCTCGATCTGGTCGTGGGTGACATAGATCATCGTATTGGCAAGCCGCTGATGCAGCCGCTTGATCTCGACACGCAGTTCCGAACGCAACTTGGCATCCAAATTGGAAAGCGGCTCGTCGAAGAGAAAGACATCGACGTCGCGCACCAGCGCCCGTCCAATGGCGACACGCTGCCTTTGGCCGCCGGAAAGCTGCGACGGCTTGCGCTCGAGCAGCGGCTCGATTTGCAGGATCTCCGCGGTACGCGCGATACGCTTCTCGATTTCATCCTTGGGTACGCCGGCATTCTTCAACCCGAACGACAGGTTGCCCTTGACGGTCATCTGCGGATAGAGCGCGTACGACTGGAAAACCATGCCGATGCCACGGTCCTTCGGCTCTTCCCAGGTAACGTTCTTGCCGCTGATGAATATCTGGCCGGCGCTGACATCGAGCAGGCCTGCGACGCAGTTGAGCAGGGTCGACTTGCCGCAGCCTGACGGGCCGAGCAGAACCAGAAATTCGCCTTCGGGCACATCCAGATTGAGCGATTTGAGAACTTCGATGGAGCCGAAGTTCAACGACACGTCGCGAACGAGAACACTGGTCATTCAAATCAACCCTTCACCGCGCCCGCAGCGATGCCACGCACGAAAAGCTTGCCGGAAATAAAATAGACGATCAGCGGGACGAGGCCGGTGAGGATGGTGGCGGCCATGTTGACATTGTATTCCTTCACGCCCTGCACCGAGTTGACGATATTGTTGAGCTGCACGGTCATCGGGTAGGTGTCGGGGCGCGTGTAGACGACGCCGAACAAGAAATCGTTCCAGATGCCGGTTACCTGCAGGATGATGGCGACAACGAAGATCGGCAACGACATCGGCAGCATGATCTTGAAGTAGATGCCCCAGAAGCCGGCGCCATCGACGCGCGCCGCCTTGAACAACTCCTCCGGCACCGAGGTGAAATAATTACGGAAAAGCAGGGTCAGGATCGGCATGCCGAAGATGGAATGCACGATCACCAAGCCCCACAAATTGCCGTAGAGGCCGATCTCGCGAAGCATGATCACGATGGGATAGATCATCACCTGATAGGGAATGAAGGCCCCCACGATCAGAATAGTGAAGAAGATATCGGCGCCCTTGAAGCGCCAGTTGGCGAGCGCATAACCGTTCACCGAGGCGATGGCGATCGACAGGATCACTGATGGTACGGTGATGCGCACGGAATTCCAGAAGCCCCGGCTGAGGCCGTCACAATTGAGGCCGGTGCAAGCGGTCGCCCACGCCTTTACCCAGGGTTCGAAGGTGATCTCGACGGGCGGCGAGAAGATGTTGCCCAATCTGATCTCCGGCATGCCCTTGAGCGAGGTGACGACCATGACGTAGAGCGGCAGCAGATAATAAACCGCGACGACGATCAGGGTGCCGTAGAGAAAGATATTGCGCGGGGAAAATACGCGCCGCGGTCGCGGCCCGTAGGGAACGGACACCGGTACGGCCGCCGCGGTGTCGAGGGTTGCCGTGTCAGCCACGCCGCTTCCTCCCGAATTCGAGATAGGCCCAGGGCACGACCACGATGATTACACTTAGGAGCATCATGGTGGATGCAGCGAAACCCTGGCCGAGATTCTGGGCGTGGAACATGTAATCGTAGACGTATTTTGCCGGCACTTCGGAAGCGATGCCGGGACCACCGCTGGTCTGCGCCACGACGAGGTCGTAAACCTTGACGATGCCGGCTGCGATGATGACCAGCGTGGTGATGAAAACCGGACGCATCATTGGAATGACGATGAAGAGATACGTCTTCCAGGTCGGGATGCCGTCAACGCGCGCGGCCTTCCATATGTCCTCGTCAATGCCGCGCAAGCCAGCGAGCATCAGGCACATGATGAGGCCGGTGCCCTGCCAGAGCGCTGCTATGAGGATGCCGTAGATGACGATCTCGGCATTGTAGAGCGGGTCGAAGGAAAAGCTTGTCCATCCAAGACTGCGCACGACACCCTGCACGCCGAAATCCGGATTGAGCAGCCACTGCCAGACCAGGCCCGTCACGATGAACGACAGGGCGAACGGATAAAGAAAGATCGTCCGGAACGTATCCTCGAAGCGAATCTTCTGGTCGAGCATCGCTGCAAGCAGGAAGCCTATCACCAGCGAGAAGACGAGCGAGAAAACGCCGTAGATGGCGAGATTCTCGATCGCAACCTGCCAGCGGGGTGCGGCCCACAGGCGCTCATACTGGTCGATACCGACGAAGTTGAGGCGCGGCAGCAGCTTGGAGTTGGTGAAGGAATAGAAGATGGTCCATACCGTGCCGCCGACGAAGACGAAAACCGCGGTCAGGATCATCGGCACCGAGGCGATTTTCGCGCTCAGGTTCCGGAACAGCTGGCCAGGGCGCTTTGCATTGATTTCGTTCACGGCAATCCTTTCGGATGCAAGCCAGAGCGAACCGGCCCAAAAGAGCCGGTCCGCAATGTTTGTCGGAAACGTCAGTCGGCCGACGCGATGATTTCGGCAAAACGCTTCTGGGCGTCTTCCGGGGTCAGGCCCTGATTGGAGAAGAACTCGGAGAAGAGATCTTCCTTCTGCTTTTGCGTGTCCTGCGACATGAGCTGGTCGGTTCCGGGGATGACGTTACCCTTGGCCAGGATGTCGAGACCCTTCTTCATGCAGTCGTTGGCGGCAGCCAGATCGACATCGCCGCGCACCGGCAGTGACCCCTTCTTCAGGTTGAACGCGACCTGAGTCTTCGGATCGATCAGCGTCGAGGCCAGCGCCTCCTGCGCCTTCGCCTTTTCCTCATCCTTCAGCAGCGGGAAGTAGAAGGCATCGCCGCCGGTCGAGATGATTTCATTGACGCCGAGGCCGGGCAGGCAGGTGTAGTCCTTGCCCGCCACCTGGCCGGCGACCTGGAACTCGCCCTGCGCCCAGTCGCCCATGATCTGGCCGGCAGCCTTGCCGGTGATGACCAGGTTGGTCGCCTGGTTCCAGTCCTGAACGTTGCTGCCCTTCGCCATTTTGCGCGCGTCGGCAGCCGCCTTGAACACCTTGGCGATTTCCGGACCGGCCGCGACGGTCTCGTCCTTGTCGCCGAAGACTTTCATGAAAACGTCCTTGCCGGCGATCGCCACCATCAGCACGTCGAAGGCACCGGCCGACTGCCAGGGCTGGCCGCCAACGGCAAGCGGAATGATGCCGGCCTTCTCAAGCGCCGGGCCTGCCGCGACGAACTCGTCCCAGTTCTTCGGAACGGCAACGCCGGCTTTTTCGAAGGCGGCGTTGGACAGCCACAGCCATTGCCACGAATGGATGTTGACCGGCACGCAGTAGATCTTGCCGTCCAGCGTGCATGAATCGAGCAGGCTCTTCGGGTGAACGATTTCGGCCCATTTTTCCTTGGTAGCGAGGTCGGTGAGGTCGCGCATCAGCCCGGCCTGCACCAGTTCCTCTGCCTGGCGGCCATGGTTGAACTGCGTGGCGCCCATCGGATCGCCGCCGGTGATGCGGCTGATCATGATCGGTCGGGCGGTGCCGCCGGAGCCCGCGATGGCGCCGTCCACCCATTTGTTGCCGGTGGCGTCGAACGCCTTGGCGAATTCGCCGACAGCTGCCGCTTCGCCGCCCGATGTCCACCAGTGGGTGACTTCGAGGTCGGTGGCGCCGGCGGCGCCCGCAGCGGCCAGCACGGTGGCGGCGGCAATCGTAGCCTTGAATGCTCTCATGACTTTCCTCCCGTTAGCTGCCACTCGGTGGCGGCAGGCGTTTCAACCAGTCTGACGGCCTCCATTCCGGCAGATTGTAATCGAAATGCAGACGGACTAGGGTCTGGCATGCAATCGATTACATTTATTTTGCCTCTCGAAAAAAACAATTGTCAAGCGGCTTCTGGATCGAGGCCAGTTTAATGCTTCGGCGAGGTGGACTAGGATCGTGAACAAAGCGTCGCCAACCATTCAAGACATCGCCAGGATGGCGAATGTGTCGACCGCAACCGTCAGCCGCGCGCTGTCGTCGCCCGACCGTGTTGCCGAAGAAACCCGCCGCGTCGTGATCGAGGCTGTCGAGCGGGCCGGATACAGGGTCAACCAGACAGCACGCAATCTCCGCCGCAAGCAGGCCGGAGCCATTGTCGTGCTGGTGCCCAATATAGGCAATCCCTTTTTCTCGCAAATCCTTGCCGGTATCGAGACCACCGCGTCGAAGGCCGGCCTCAACGTGCTGATCGCCGACACAAGGCAGCCGCGCGCCCATGAAGGTCCGCTCAGCGAATATCTGCACAACAACCGCGCCGATGGCATCCTGGTGCTGGACGGTTCGCTGCCGGATCATTTCTTCTTCGCCGGCAACCGCACGCATCCGCCGATCGTCTATGCGTGCGAATGGAGCGAAGGAACAAAGCTCCCGTCAATACGGTTCGACAATGCGGGCGGTGCTGCGCTGGCGGTCGATCATCTTACCGATCTCGGCCACATCAAGATCGGCCATATCCTTGGGCCGCTCGACAACGTGCTGACACGCGAACGCCGGCACGGCTTCGAAAGCCGGATGAAGGCAAGGAACTTGCCGGTTCGGCGGGACTGGCTTTTCGACGGCGATTTCACGCTTGCCGCGGGCGCCCGCGCCGCAATCCAGTGGTTGGCGCTGTCCGACCGGCCGACTGCCGTCACCGCCTCGAACGATGAAATGGCCTGCGGCTTCATGTCGGAACTCTACCGGAACGGCGTCAAGGTTCCGGATGACGTTTCGGTCATCGGCTTCGACGACATCGACATTGCCGAGCGGTTCATTCCGGCGCTGACAACGATCTGCCAACCGCGTACCGAGATCGGCGAGACGGCCGCGAACGCCCTGATCGAACTGATCCGCAATCAGGACCAGTCGCCGGTGGGAACAGCCTTCACAAAGGTACTGGAAGCAACGCTGATCGTGCGGTCGAGCACGCAAGCAATAAAGTAAGCGCGCGCTTACTTTATTGTGCGTTCTCTACCGTCGCCCACGGTCCATGATGCGCGCCCTCGGCATCGATCCGCTCAAAGCCATGAGCGCCGAAGAAATCGCGCTGCGCCTGAATGAGGTTCGACGTGCCGCGCGCCTGGCGGTAACTGTCGAAATAGGCGAGCGCCGAAGCCAGAGCCGGCACCGGCAGGCCGGCTTCCGAGGCTCGCGCCACCATGCACCGCAGCGACGGGTGCGCCTCCTTCATCATGGCAATGAAGGCCGGCGCCATCAGCAGGTTATCGACCGCACCGCCAGCCTCGAAGGCTTCGGCGATAGTCCCGAGGAACTGCGAACGGATGATGCAGCCGGCCCGCCAGATCTTGGCGATCGTCGGCAACGGAAGCCCCCAGCCGAATTCCTTCGAAGCGGCATTCATTACTGCGAAACCTTGCGCGTAAGCCGCGATCTTGCCGGCGAAAAGCGCAAGTTCGAGGTCGGCAAGGATAGCCGCCCTATCGCGTCCAAACGAACCGGACGGCAACTTGCCGTAAGCAGCTTCGGCGGCTTCGCGTTCGGCCTTCATCGATGAGAGTACGCGCGCGGCGACAGCTGCTTCGATGGCGGTGGAGGGGATGCCGAGCGTCTGCGCCTCGATCACCGACCATTTGCCGGTGCCTTTCTGGCCGGCCCGGTCGAGGATCATGTCGACGATCGGGCGCCCGGTCGCGGTATCGTCGGCGGCGAGCACCTTCTCGCTGATCTCGATCAGGTAGGAGTTCAGCCGACCACGGTTCCACTCGCCGAACACCTTGCCGATTTCCTTGGGCTGCATGCCGAGGCCGTCGCGCAAGATGCCGTAGATCTCGGCAATCATCTGCATGTCGGCATATTCGATGCCGTTGTGGATCGTCTTCACGAAGTGCCCGGCGCCGCCGGTGCCGAGCCAGGCGGCACAAGGCTCGCCTTCATATTTCGCCGAGATCGCCGTCAGTACCGGTTCGACGCGCTGCCATGATTCCTCGGTGCCGCCGACCATGATCGAAGGGCCATGGCGGGCGCCTTCCTCGCCGCCGGAGACGCCCATGCCGATAAAAGTGAGGCCGGTGTCCTTGAGCTCGGAGAAGCGGCGGACAGTATCGCGGAAATTGGCATTGCCTGCGTCGATTACGATATCCCCGGAAGAAAATGCGCCACGCAGCAATGCGATCTGCTCGTCGACAGCCTTGCCCGCCTGAACCATGAGGATGACAGGGCGCGGCGGGCGGATCGCGGCGGCAAACGCCTCGATCGTCTCGCAAGGCACGATCCGGTCCCGCAGAGCTCCGGCTGATTCGGCGAAGGCTGCCGTCCTTGCCGTCGTTCGGTTGAAGACTGCTATCCGGTGGCCCTTCTCGGCGATGTTGAGAGCCAGGTTCGAGCCCATGACTCCAAGCCCGATAAGACCGATATCTGTTTTTTCCATCTTCAATCCGTCGTGTTTGTCGGCCGGGATTTCCGGCTGTTGGAGCGGGATGTTTGACCGGCGTCGGCAGCGCGTCAACCATGGGCCGTCTGGCGGATGGTGCGAACGACGGCGCTCTTATGGTTCAAAAATCACGAACGATCGGATCGAATGACCAGATCGGCTTGCCGTCGCCTGTCGAGGACCCTATCGACATTCGGCATATCGTTGGAGGCAACCCAGGCGCGGGCATCCTCATCGGAGCGCCCGTGCTCGTGCCAACGCCGCAATAGCCGGCGTTCCAGTTCGGCGCGCGGAACGTCGAGAAAGATGGCGAGATCGAAGAGCGGCGCGAGGTCCGACCACGGCGCCTCGTCCAGCAGGAGATAGTTGCCCTCGGTTAGAATGAATTTGACCTCGCCGCCGACGATCGCAGCCCCGGCGCGAGCAAGTTCCATCGTGCGGTCGAAGACCGGGATGGCGATGTCGGGTTCGACGGCGCGAATACGTTTCAGCAGGTGCGCGAAGCCGGCAATATCGAAGGTCTCCGGCGCTCCCTTCCGATTGCGCAAGCCGCGTTGTTTGAGGATCGCGTCGTCGTAATGAAAGCCGTCCATAGGCACGACGATCGCAGATTGTTCGGGCAACAGCGCGCACAGTTCTTCCGCGATGGTCGATTTTCCGGCGCCCGGTGGACCGGCAATGGCGACGATGAAGCGCTTCGCGTTGGCGGCGCGCTTGAAGATCGTGGCGGCAAGACTGGCGATTTCGGACATGGGCAAACGGCTCGCGAATGGAGGCGAGCATTCTGTCGGCATCGGGCGGAAGTTCAAGCCCCCTGATGCAGCCGACAACCTACGCCTAGGCCTGTGCCGAGCCCCGGTAATCGCTTGGCCATTGTCGCCGGCGTCAAAGTCCAGCCGGCAAAAGGGACCGGAACGCCGCCGCTCCCTCCGCTCGGCTACATGCCCTTAGCGTTCTTCTGGATCAGCTCCCTGGCCTCCTCGACAAGCGCCTTTCCATCCATGCCCTTGGAGGTCATCTCGGCTTCCCATGCCTCGATGAGCGGTGTCGCGGTGTCTTGCCAGCGCTGTGTCTCGGCATCGTCGAGCACGATGATGTTGTTGCCGGCCTTCTCGGCGATGCCGAGGCCGACCTTGTCGCCTTCATCCATCGCCTTGCCCATCATTGCGGCGGCGGTGACGCCGGAATTGGCGTCGATGACTTTCTTCAGATCGTCCGGCAGCCTGTCGTAGGAAGCCTGGTTCATCGCAAAGACGAAGGTTGCCGTATAAAGGCCGTTCTGGCCGGAAAATCCGGTGTGGTTCGTCACCAGCTCGCTGATTTTCAGCGACGGCGTCACCTCCCAGGGAATGGTCGCGCCGTCGATTACCCCCTTGGAGAGCGATTCCGGCACCGCTGGAACCGGCATTCCGATCGGCGCCGCACCAAGCTTCTCCAGCATCTGGTTGATAACCCGGGAGGCGCCCCGCAATTTCATGCCCTTCAGGTCCTCCAGTTTGTTGACCGCGCCTTTCGAGTGGATGAGGCCGGGGCCATGCGTATGCCAGGCGATGACCTTCACGCCTTCGAATTCCTTCGTGCAATGCTTTTCGCAATATTCATGGAAGGCTTTCGACGTCGCCTCTCCGGTGGTCACCATAAAGGGCAGTTCGAAGGCTTCCGTCGTCGGAAAGCGGCCCGGCGTGTAGCCGATGACGGTCCAGGTGAGGTCGACCACGCCGTCCTTGACCTGGTCGTAGAGTTCCGGCGGCTTGCCGCCGAGCTGCATGGACGGATAAAGCTCGACCTTGATGCGGCCGCCGGACTCGGCCGTCACCTTCTCGGCCCACGGAACCAGTGCCTTGGCCGGTATCGTCGCTTGCGGCGGCAGCATCTGGTGAAGTCTCAGCGTCACGTCCTGGGCTAAGGACGAAACAGTCATGGCGCCGAGCGCGACGGCGGCGAAAATAGCGGATGCCAGTCTGATCATTTGTTCCTCCCTGCGTTTTTCATTGCTTTTTTCTTTGCGTTATACCGTAGGCGAACTTTGCGGAACAGCGGCGGCTTCGTTACGATGAGCCTGAGCGAGCGACGCCCGCAAGCATATAACAATGGCCCGCATGAAGGTCAGATGGAGGAGACCCCGATGCCAACCACGACCTTGCCGAAGCCGCCCTACCGTGCCGATCACGTCGGAAGCCTGCTCCGCCCCGCTGCGGTGAAAGAGGCCCGCAAACGCTATTTCGAGGACAAGACGATCGATAGGGAGGAATTGCGCGAAGTCGAGGACGCGGCAATTCGAGACGTGGTGAAACTGCAAGAGGGCGCCGGCTTGATGGCGGCGACCGACGGCGAATGTCGCCGCTCCTTCTGGCACTATGATTTCATGGGCGAACTGACCGGCTTCGAGCTCGAGGAGCGGGAGCCGGAAAAGGGCGTGCAGTTCCACGGTGTCACCCTGCGTCCCATCTTTCCCGTCATCACTGGAAGGCTCGATTTCCCCGAAGACCATCCGATGCTGGATCACTACCGGTATGTGGCGTCCATCACCAAAGTTACGCCGAAAATCTCAATTCCGGGTCCAAGCTGCTGCCATTTCCGCACCGCGAAGGCCGATATTCATCCGAAGGAATATCAGGACCTCGACGTGCTTTTTGCGGATCTGGCGAAGACCTATGCCAAGGCGGTCAAGGCCTTCTACGATGCCGGCTGCCGCTACCTGCAGATGGACGACATCTTCTTTGCCTATCTGTGCGACCCGAAGATCCGCGCGCAGAAGCAGGCGGAGGGCCTCGACCCGGACTGGCTCATCGGGCAATACGCCAAGATGATGCACGATGCGATCGCCGACCGTCCGGAGGATATGCTGATCGGCATGCATATGTGCCGCGGCAATTTCCAGTCGACCTGGGTCGCCGAAGGCGGCTACGACCCCGCAGCCGACGCAATCTTCAACCAGACCGGCGTCGACATTTATTTCATGGAATACGACACCGAGCGCGCGGGCGGGTTGGAGCCGCTGAGATTGTTGCCGAAGGGCAAGAAGCGCGTGCTGCCCGGCTTCATCACAACCAAGACCGGCGATCTGGAAAAGCTCGACGACTTGAAGCGCAAGTTCGACGCGGCCTCGAAATTCGCCGACATCAACCAGCTCGGCATCGCACCGCAATGCGGCTTCGCCTCGACCGAGGAAGGCAACAAGGTCACCGAGGACGACCAGAAGCGGAAGCTCGACCTCGTCGTGCGGACGGCCGACGCGATCTGGGGCGGCGTGGACAAGTGAGTGCCGGAGCGGCAGGGCGCACCCGCGCACGCACCGGCCGCGCTCAGTCCGCCTCGAAGAGACTGAAGCGGTTTCGACCTCCGGCCTTGCTGCGGTAGAGGGCCGTGTCGGCCTTGACGAGGATTTCGTCGGTCGTGACGCCGTCTTTCGGCGCAAAAGCGATGCCGATGCTGACGCCGACCTTGACCTGAGCGCCTGCGATCACAAAAGGCGCTGCGAATTTTGTCATCACCCGTCTCGCGAGCACGGCGGCGTCGGCCCGGTCGCGGATGCCGGTCTGAACGATGGCGAATTCGTCGCCGCCCAGCCGCGCAACGGTGTCGTTCTCGCGCACGGACTCCTTCAGTCGGGCGGCAATGGCGATCAGCAGCTCGTCGCCCCCCTTGTGGCCGAGCGTGTCATTGACCGGTTTGAAATTGTCGATGTCGAGGTAATGCACCGCCATCAGCCCGCCACGCTTGGCAAACGCGATCGCGGTTCGCAGCCGGTCGGTGAACAACGCCCGGTTGGGTAGGCCGGTCAGGCCGTCATGATGCGCCATGTGGGCGATCGTCGCCTGGGCGCGGCGCTGTTCGGTTACATCCAGATAGGTGGTGACGAAGCCGCCGCCTTCCAGCGGCGCACCGCGAACCTCGACCACCACGCCATTTGGCCGGGTGCGCTCGTAGGTATGCGCGTGGCGCTTCCTCACCAGAGCGATGCGGCGAGCGACATGCTCGTCGGGATTGCCCGGTCCATATTCACCGCGTGCCGCGTTGAAACGGAACAGGTCCTCGAGCGTCGGATTGCCATTGGCGAAAAGCTCCTTCGGATATTCGAGCATCGCCTTCTGCTGTTCGTTGCAGAGCACCATTTCGAGATTCTTGTCGAATAATGAAAGGCCGCCAGGGAAATTCTCTATTACCGCTTCCAGCAGCTGGATGCGTTCCCGGAGCGTATCGACATAGGCGCCGATGTGACGGATTGCGGTCGCCAGGTCCTGCAACCCGCCGGTCGAGATGGACTCAATCTGTTTTGCTCGCCCCATCGTCTCCTTGGGTCGCCCAGCACTGCCGATGCATGGCGATCTCTCCCCAGGCAAACGCTACGCGCGGAAAATTGCATTTGAATTAATTTTAACGTCGAAGCCGGCGAGCTTCGGAGCAGTCGAATCAGTCCGACAAACCTCAGCGCTTGAACGAGCGCACCGGCGACTGGGTGCCGTCGGAGTACGTGATCTTTATGGACATCGACTTGATATCGTCGCCGACCTTGAAATAGGGCTGGTAGTCGTTCGGGATCGCGTAGGGGTTTTCGGCATCGCAGGCCGGCATCTCGATCGCCTTGTCCAGAGGGCCATCATTGAGGCCATAGTGGACGGCCTTGATCGCGCAGCGATAGGACAGGATGTGGGTGAAATAGACCAACCCCCTGTTGCCGCTGGCGTCGAAGGCAATCCAAGACGTCCAGAATTGATCAAGGATCTGCTTGTTCCCGTCCGACAAGGCGGTTTCGGGATTGAATGGAATTTCAAACGGCCCGACCTCGCGGCCGCGAAGATCGAGATATTTGAGTGCGATGGTGCCGGCAGGCGTGTCGGCCGGCAGCATGAAGCTCGGATTGGGCATCGGCTTGCCGGTGCGCTGATCGTTGGTCGCAAACGCTCCGGTGTGGGTGAACGGACCTTCCTTGCCCAGCCGCCACGAAATGCCGGTGGCTGCTTCCGGCAGTGAAATTGCCATCATCCATTCCGAATTGGAACGGGTCGAGGTCAGCGTCGGCTTGAAACGTGACGGATCGAGCACATCGCCAAGCGCCGTCAACCGGCTGCGCGCGCGGTCGAGCCAGTCGGCCAGCAATGCGTGGTCAATGAAATATTTGACGAGGCCGCCATCCTTCTCTTGCGCGAGGAATTTGGTCAGCGCTTCCGCCTCGCCTCGCTTGTCGGACAACGCCTGCTGGCCGAGACGGTCTTCTGAAAACTCTTCCGACAAAAGGAAATAGGCCGGCCCGTAACCGGGGTTGGCCGTGATGAAGGCATTCAGCTTTTCCAACCTTTGCTGGTCATCGAACTGGAGCATGTGGACAAGCTGCAGCGCCAGCGTCTTGTTTCTGGCGGCGAGTGTGCCGAACACTTCGCGGGCGCCCGCCTTGCCGTCCTGTACGCGCAGCAACGTCGCAAAGCGGATATAGGGATCGATCGCGTCGACATCGAACCCGGCGAAAGCGAGATAGTTACGTCGCGCGTTCAACATGTCGCCCGATAACTCATGCAGCCGTGCATTGTGGTAGAACTCGTCCGGTCGCTTGGGGTCGGCAATGATGCCACCTTGCGCGGCGAGCGCCGCGAAACCGTCAGCGATCTTGTCGATCGATTGGGCGATCTCCTCGGTCGTGGATTGCAGCTTGTCGGCCTGCACCTGTTGCTGCTGCTGGCCTTCGAGTATCTTCGCCGTCTGCTGCTCGACGTTTTCCGTCGTCTTCTGGACGTCCTTCACCGCTTCCTGCGTCTCGGTCACGGTGTTCTCGATCTTGTCGACCTTGGCCGCGACGACACCCATCGTCTGCTGCAGTTCGGCCACCGCGGGCACCAGAGTGGCAATCAGCCCGTCCTGGGCGTCGTTTGCTGTCTGCATCGCATAAAGACCGCCGGAGATCGCGGCCGTGGTGGAGGCAAAAACAAGCGCCGGCAGCATCCTTTCGGCCAACACCAGCCGCAAAACGATGGCGATGCCGATGATCAGCGCCGCGATCGCGGCGGCAAAAGCGATGTAGGCGGCGAACGGCGCCAGCGGATTGAGCACGTCGGAGATGATGCCGCCCAGAAAGGCGACCCCGCCAGCCCATTTTCCGGAGCGGGCAAGCGAGGCCCGCAACAGGGACGGTGCCGCCGCGGCCGCATTCATCGCATCTGACATTGCAATTCCCCCCGAAACAACAATCGGCGCCATCGTAACGCGGCATCGGCAGGGAGGGAAGCGGGAGATATCGGCGTCCGGTTGACCTTCCTGAAGCAGTTGATATGTCAGCCGTGTAAATGGACTGGCAATCTGTGTTGCGTTAGATTGTAACGGGTCTTGGGCGTCTTTCAGGCAGGTATCTTCTTGGGCAGCACTATACGAAACCTCCTGTCGCGTTTTCAGCCGGCGGCAGTGTTCCTCCTGACCGCCGTTTTCCTTGCCGGCTGCTCGACCACGGAAACGCTGCGGCCGGTGGCACCGACGTCGAATCTCACGCCGACGTCGAAATACGCGGCGATCGTCGTTGACGCCAACAACGGCAACACGCTGTTCCAGTCGAGCGCGACAGCCCCGCGCTATCCCGCCTCGCTTGCCAAGATGATGACCCTCTACATGCTGTTCGAGGCGATGGAGCAAGGTCGCGTGGCCGGCTCGACACAGATCCCAGTATCCTCCCATGCCGCGTCCCGCCCGCCTTCCAAGATGGGCTTCAGGGCGGGCGAAACGATCCCGGTGCAGTCCGCGATCCAGGCGCTGTGCACCAAATCGGCGAACGACGTCGCCGTCGCCGTTGCCGAATATCTCGGCGGCACGGAAGATCAGTTTGCCGCGATGATGACCGGCAAGGCGCGCCAGCTCGGCATGACCGGGACCGTCTTCCGTAATGCCTCGGGCCTTCCCGACGACGGGCAGCGGACCACGGCGCGAGATATGGCCGTTCTCGGCATGGCGCTGCGCAACCGTTTCCCGAACCAGTATTCCTATTTTTCGGAACGCGAGTTTGCCTTCCGCGGCAAGCTGGTGAAAGGCCACAACGACATGCTCGGACGGGTGCGCGGCGTCGATGGCATCAAGACGGGCTACATCCGCGCCTCCGGCTACAACATCGTGACCTCGGTTCAGGCCGATGGCCGCCGGCTGGTCGTCGTGGTGATGGGCGGCCAGAGCGCCAAAGCCCGCAACGCCCATGTCGAGGAGTTGATCGCCCGCTATCTGCCGTCAGCTTCGCGGAAAGGCGGCGCCTCCCTCTTCTAGCCAGCACATTCGCGTCGCGCAGGCGCGCGGCGGTGCCGACAGGCGGCCTGCCGATGGCACTCCTGCCTTACACGGCATCAGTTGGCGGTTGAAGCGCGGCACGGCTTCGGATATGAAGCCCGAGGTCCGGGCGTGCTTCGGACCGGCATTTGCCTGAAACGAGCGATCGGCTCAGGCTGGCACCCGTAGCTCAGCTGGATAGAGTGCTGCCCTCCGAAGGCAGAGGTCACAGGTTCGAATCCTGTCGGGTGCGCCAATCATTTCATTGTACGACCCGGAGACATAGGTAACAGGTTGTACCTAAGACATAGGTAACACTTTCGGCCCGAAAGGGGGTTTGGAGTAGTTCGAGCGGAGCGGCATGTCTCGTCGTCGAAGTTCCCAACAGGGATCGCGGCATCGACGGTTTCGGACAGCGCGGAATAGGGACGGCCGCTGAGTCTCACGGATATATCCATCGGCGGTTGTCACTCCACAAATGTTGATTGGAACGCTGTCGCCCCCGGTGATAAATACATCGGTCTGAGGAGCAATTCCGAGCGCTGACGCCCGGAACGCAATGTGCTTTGCTGCAATGCAGAATGGAGGATTGCATGTTGCCGTCACCCACCATTCCCGAGAGCGGCATCATCTTCCCGGATGAGCTTACAGACCTTAAAGGCTTGTTCGAAGACGCATGCCGGATGAACAAGACGCCGCCGGACACCGAAGCAGCAAAAATGACCGCCAAGCGCCTGATGTCGGCCTATCTGCACGGTGTCAGGGACCGGGTTCTGCTGAGGCGATTGGCGAGCAGTTGACCGGCTCGAGACTTCGGCAGGCGAAATCGGCTTGAGGGGACTTTTTCGGCCGTTGGCTTTTCCTCATCAGAGGGGCAAAGGACGGGTGTGGCTTCGCTGGCCTTGAAAGCTGGAACCAAGCGAGGCCGCCCCTCCCGGGACGGCGAGCAATCGCCCGCATGTTGCCAACGACTTTCCATCTATAGTTTGTAAACTTCGGTGGCATTGCCTCCGAGGATCGCTCTTTGGCTCGCTTCCGGATAGGAGGAGAGGGCTTTCCGATAGGCGTCGACCAATTCGGCGTAACCAGTCCACAGCTTTTCGATCGGAAAGTTGCTGCCGAAAAGGCAACGCCGATCGCCGAAGATAGCGACTGTCTCGTGCACGATGTCGGCTATGTGCGCGGCGTCGTTGCGATGGATGAAAGTGCCGAGCCCGGAGAGCTTGGAGACGATGTTCGGCTGATCCGCCAATCGCGCCATGCCCTCGCGCCAGGCTCGCCTGCCGTGATCGGAGAGATCCTCCAGCATGCCCGCATGCAAGAGTATGAAGGTGATGTCGGGATTGTCGGCTGCCAGTTTTGCAGCGGCCGCCATTTGCGAGGTGAATACCTGCAGGTCGAACGACCATCCATATTCCGCCAGCAGGCGAATGTTCCTGCGCAAGAGGGGGTCGTTCATCAGGTCCGGGCTCGCCGCGAAGCGGTACATGGTATTTTCGTGCCAGTGAAGCTGCATGCGGATGCCGCGCATCAGCGGGAAGGCGGCCTGTTTTTTCAGTGTCTCGTCCACGTGCTCGTCGAGAAGGTCGGCATAGCCGACGATGGCATGCGGCCAATGATGTGCCGGAGCGACGCCTTGCACCCAGGCGACCTCCTCGACCGCGTCGGCTTTCGCCCAGTTGGTCTGGACATAGACGGATTTCTCGACGCCAGTGCCGGCGATATCGGCGAGGAATTCCTCGATAGGGTAGTCGCGGCGGATCGCTTCGTACGGACCGAAGATGCGCGGCACCATCGGACCTTGCAGCCAGGGCAGATCGGCTTGCCGCCAGATGTGGTGATGGGCGTCGACGACAGGGATCATGCGGCGATCTTCTCACGTTTAAAGCGTTGAACGGCTTGGCCACGTGCCATTTTCTCGACGGCGTCGAGCCTGCGACCATGCGCCCAAGTGCGGCCAGGCTGCTGCCATCGCAGAGCATGTCGAGCAATGGCAGGACGCCGGCCATACCGCGTGTCGCGGGCCGATAGCGCGGATCGGCCGCAAGCGGTGTTGCCCAGATCAGCCGATGACTGAGCCGGGCCAGGCGACCGACGGCATGGATCATCAGGGCCGGATCGCCGCGCTCGAGCCCGTCGGAGACGATGATCGTGACGGCGCCGCGCACCAGCGCCGCATGCCGGGACACCGACAGGAATTCATCCAGGAGGCGCCGATCATGGTACCTCCGTCGAAATCGAAAACGATATCCGAAAGCCGCTTGAGCGCTGTGTCCGGGTTGCGGTGTTTCAAGGTTGCCGGTCACCCGCGAAAGCCTCGTCCCAAAGCAGAAGGTCTCGACCTTCGGCGGCCTGCGGGTGACGAGATGCGCGAAACGCAGTGTAAGCTCGGAATGCGCTTTCATCGAACCGGAAACGTCGATCAGGAAAAGCAGGCGACGCGGCCTCTCCGGCCGGGCCTCGCGCATGATGCGGAGCGTTTCGCCGAACGTGCGCCGCGCCGCGCGGGCCGTCCCGGCAAAGTCGATCCGCGTGCCGCGTGCCGACGAGATCCAGCGGCCGCACGGTCTTGGGCATATCGTCCAGCCAGCAGGCGAGCCTCGCGAGGGCATCGCGATCCTCACCGGCCAGGCGTGAAAAATCCTTGCGGTTGCGCAGATGCTCGTCGGAGGCAGCGCTGCCGGCAACCTCGCCGTCGAGAAGTCCGTGAAGAGCCTGTTCACCGCGCGGTGGCGCACTGCGTGGCGCCCGGTCGTCTTCGGGATCGTCTACCTTTCCGGAAACTGTGGCTTCGCCAAAAAAGCGCTGGAACACGGCATCGAAAATCGGGAAATCTTCGGTAGAGCCGACAAGTGTGATCCGACCCAGACGCGCGAGATCGCCAAGTTCTCGGAGACGGCATACGGTTACGGCTCTCAGGAAAGCTTCCGCACGCCCCGGATCGACACAAGGCCTGCCTCACGAAGCACAGCCGGAAACCCGGTCAGGAGGTTGGCCGCAAGGACCGTGGGCTGGAAAGTGATCCCGCGGTCACAGGATTGCCGCCTCCTCGATCACTGCAAAATCCTCCGGATCCTTGACCAGCAGCCCGAGCGACCGTTTCAGCGCATTCGACCAGCCAGCGCCGTCGCGGTGCAACACTTGCGCCGCGCGTGCCCAGTCGATCGATTCCGCGATGCCGGGGCGCTTGATCAGCGGCAGATGGCGAACTGCCGCAATCGCCTCGACCAGATGCTCCGCTGCCTCGGCGGCGATGCCCGGCGCGTGCAACTCGATGATGGCGCGCTCCCGCGCCCGGTCGGGGTAGTCGATCCAGTGATAGAGGCAGCGCCGGCGCAGCGCGTCATGCAGTTCGCGGGTGCGGTTCGAGGTAAGGATGGTAACAACGGGCTGCGCCGCGCTTACTGTGCCTATTTCGGGGATGGACATCCGGAAGTCGGAAAGAAACTCGAGCAAAAAAGCCTCGAACGCATCGTCTGCCCGGTCGACTTCGTCGATCAGCAGAACGCAGGTTTCGGCACTGCGCAGCGCCTTCAGCAGTGGCATCTCGATCAGAAACTTTTCTGCGTAAAGGTCGGATATCTCGACGGCACCGCTTTGCTCCGCCACGCGTACGTGGAGCAACTGCCGCGCATGATCCCAATCATAGAGCGCTTTCGTTGCATCGATCCCTTCGTAACACTGGAGGCGGATGCATTGCCGGTTGAGGATCTTCGCCAGCCTGTTTGCGACTTCCGTCTTGCCGACGCCAGGCACGCCTTCCAGCAGCAGCGGCTTGCCGAGTTCCAGCGCAAGATAAAGGGCGGTCACCAGTGTCTCGTCGGCAAGATAGCCGGCGGCGGCAAGCGATGCGTCGAGTTGGTCTTGGGTCAGCGGCGAGGACATCCATCGAACCCTAGAATTGCGGTTTCTCCTCGCAGACCATCCTGAAGCGGTTGGAGCAATGCGATGCGGCGTCACCGCCGGCCGCTTTGCCCGCATCGGTGGCGAAGGCGGCAGCCATGGCTGTTTCATCGTCGAAATACATCTCGGAGACGCCATCGAACGGCGCGTCGGGATTTTCGCTGAGTAGCACGTTGGACGTGTATTTCCTGAGGCCGGGGAGGTTTTTGGCGAAAGCGACGTGGTCGACCATGATCCATTGTTTGAAATCCGCGAAGCTCATATCCGTGCGGCGCTTCATCAGAGCCATGACCTTGATCATTTTCTATCCTTTTCAAAAACAGGAGGAGGTGTTCAGTTCGGGGTTCCACGCAAGGCATCGAGCCCGCGCAGGATCTTTTCCGGCGTGATCGGCATCGAGGTTACGCGGACACCGCAGGCGTCGAAAATCGCATTGGCGATCGCCGGAATCGGCGAATTCGCGGTCATCTCGCCGATGCCCTTGGCGCCGTAGGGGCCGTTCGAGGACGGCCGCTCGATGATGACCGAATCCATCTCGGCGATGTCGCCCGGACCAGGCATCAGATATTGCGAGAAATCGGTCGGCCCATGCGCCCGGTCCGGATAGTAGGGTTCGGTTGTTTCATAGAGTGCGTGACTGATGCCCATCCAGGCGCCGCCAACGATCTGCTGATGCGCCAGCGCCGGGTTCATGGCACGGCCGATCTCGTAGGCGTTGGAGAGTTTTTTCACCCGCACCTCGCCGGTCTCATCGTCGACCTCAACATCGGCAACTGTACAGGCATGCGCCTGGCAGGAATCCGGATCCATCTCGCCAGTTTCAGGAACCACTTCGCTCTTCGGCTTCATATAGATGCCGCGCCCGGAGATGGTCTTGCCCAGCTTGAAATGCGCCGCGAGCGCGACGTCGACGACCGACATGCCCTTGTCAGGAGCTCCATTGACATGGATGCGCCCCTTGCCGTCGGTGACAAGGTCGCCGGGATCGACCTCCATTTCGGTCGCCGCCACGCTCATCATAACCTCGCGGGCTTCCCGCGCGGCCATCATGATGGCGTTGCCGATGCGATGCGTGCCTCTGCTGGCGAAGGTGCCCATGCAGTGCGGTCCGGTGTCGGTATCGGCAGTGTCGATCACCACGTTCTCGTATGGCACACCAAGCGTCTCGGCGGCGATCTGCGCGCCAACGGTCTTGATACCCTGGCCGAGATCGACGCGAGGACAGCGTGACGACGAAACCGCCGGTCGTGGTGGCATGAATGAGCGCCTGGGATGGATCGCCGCCGAGATTCATGCCTGTCGGATAGTTCACCGCGGCGACACCACGTCCCTTCAGCCAGGCCATCTCATTCCTTCCTTGCAAATGAGGACATCTTGGCAAAGCGCGGCGACAACTCCTTGCCGGTTTGCCGCGCCGCCGCCTGGATCACTTCGACAAGTGCGGCTCCCTCCACCTTCTTGCGGTGCGCCTTCATGTCACCGTCGCGGTAGGCGTTGATCAGCCGCAGTTCCATCGGGTCCATGCCGAGATGACGCGCCACCTGATCCATCTGCAATTCCAGAGCGAAATCGCCGATGGTCACGCCGAAGCCGCGCATGGCCGAGGACGGGGTGCGGTTGGTGTAGACGCAATAGGCGTCGACATGGACATTGGGGATCGAATACGGCCCGGGCATATGTGCCGCGGCTTTCGTGGTGCCGTAGGTCGAGTGGCGGCAATAGGCGCCGGCATCGACATAGAGCGTGATCTTGCGTGCGATGATGCGGCCGTCATCCATGACGCCGTCCTTGATGTAGAAGCGCTCGGAGGCGCGCGGCGAGGAAATCTGCATTTCCTCGACACGGGAATAGGCATATTTCACCGGCCGGTTGGTAAGCATAGCACCGAATGCTGCGATCGGCTCGACGATCACGTCGACCTTGCCGCCGAAACCGCCCCCCACGGTGCCGCCGACCAGCCGCAACTTGTTGAACGGCACGCCGAGGATGAGCGCCATGTTGTCGAGCGTGAAATAAAGCGCCTGGGTGTTGGAATAGACGGTAACCCGGCCATTGCCCTCAGGCTTCGCCGTGCAACCCGTCGGCTCGGTGGGCGCATGCTCGATGGGCGCTGACTCGTAGCGGTGCTCGATGAGGTGGTCGGCCGCGGCAAACGCCTTGTCGACGTCGCCGAAACGGATGCGGCGGCAATTGTGGCCCTCATAGACGAAATAGTTGGTGCCGTGCTGCTTGAATGGCGTCGAGGTCATCGCCTCCTCGACATCGAACACCGCCGGCAAATCCTCATAATCGACAACGACGCGACGCGCGCCTTCGAGCGCGGCTTGCGGCGTTTCCGCGAGTATCGCGCAGATCTGCTCTCCCATGAACAGCACACGATCTTCGGGCAGTACCGACTCGTCGTCCGGCCCGACGCCGATCAACTTCAGGATCGTATACCAGTTGTTGGGTATGTCCTTGTGGGTCAGCACGCGCACCACGCCCGGAACCTTCATCGCCGGTCCGATGTCGATGTTTCTGATCAACGCGTGATGGCGAGTAGAGCGCACCATTTTCAGATGCAGCGTGTTTGGAAACGTCACGTCCTCGTAGAATTGCGTGCGGCCGGTAACATGGCCGCGGGCATCGGCGCGTTGCACGCTCTCGCCGACCACGGAAAGTTCCGCTTCGCGTTCCTTGGCGAAGAAGCTGGTATCGATCTTTTCCATACCCTTACTCCCGCTCCTCACGCAGCTTCGGCGCGCTGCGCCGTTTGCATGCGTCTTGCCGCGTCGAGCACCGCATCGATGATCGCTTCGTAGCCGGTGCAACGGCAAATGTTGCCGGAAATGGCGCGCACCGCATCCTCGCGAGACGGCTTCGGGTTCCTGGCCAGCAGCCCGGCGGTCGCCATGATCATGCCGGCCGTGCAAAAGCCGCATTGCGTGGCAAAGCCTTCGAGAAAAGCCTCCTGGATAGGATGCAGGCCTTGCATCGGCGTCAGGCCCTCGATCGTCTGGATGCTGGCACCGTCGATCGTCTCCACCGGCAGCAGGCAGGCCATCATCGGCTTACCGTCGACCAGCACCGTGCAGGTGCCGCAAGCGCCCTGATCGCAGCCACGCCGCGTTCCGGTGAGGCCCTGGCCTTCGCGCAGTGCCTCGACCAGTGTCGTGCCCGGCGCAACCAGCATCTGGCGTTCGGCGCCGTTGATAGTAAGCGAGACGACGGAATGCTTCATGGCTACCCTCCCGGTGGCTCTGAGTTCTTTTCTTGCTTCGGCTTGGCGCTATTCCCCGATCAAGGCACGACGGATGTGAACCGGAGTTACCCGTGCCCGGTACCAGGCGCTGGCATAGAAATCGTCGAACGGATCTATGTCGTTTACCGCTTGCCGGGCCGCGGCTTCGACACTTGATCGGTCGAGTGGCTTGCCGAGCAGTGCCCTTTCCACCGACGATGCACGCACCGCATGCTTCGCCACGCCGCCGAGTCCGATGCAGGCGCGCGTCACCTTGCCGGCGGTGATCGCGATGACTGCCGCTACGGTGACGATCGCCGCGGCATTGAGCGCCTTCCGGCCGGCCTTGGCGAATTTGAAATTTTCCGCCGCAGGAAGCGTAAACGAGATCTGCGTGACTATCTCGCCGGCCTTCACGCCGGACGACACGAGTCTCTCGACCGGCTCGATCCGTGTTGTGGACCCATCGGAGATCGTCGCACTCGCGTCGAGCGCGATCAAGCAGGCGGCCGCATCGCCATAAGGCTGCTTGACGAACAGATTGCCGCCGATGGTCGCCATATTGCGTATTGTCGGAGAGGCGATGGTGTCGAGGGCAGGTCGCAGGAAGGCCAAATCCCGCTCATCCTCGAGTTCGGCGAGCGTCGTCGCAGCGCCGATAGTGGCTGTCCCGTCCTTGATATTTACTTCGGAAAGCCCGGCCCGCCGCAGGCTGACAAGGCTGGTGAAGTCGTCGGTGCCGTAGTTCAACACCGGGATCAAGGCAGTGCCTCCGCCAAGGATCCTTGCGTCGGGTTGCCTTGAAAGCACTGCATGCGCCTCGGCCAACGAGCCCGGCGTCGCAATCGCTTGCAGCATGATCTCCTCCCAGAGATTCATCCTTTGAGGCCTTGTGGCCTTGATTATCTATTATCGATAAACGAAAATCGTTTTGTCAACGGCTTCGCGCCGGAATACTTTGCTGCACTGCGACAATGAGATTCGCGCGGGCGTTCGGCGGGGTAAGGGAATGAGTGAGAACGTAAAATCGACGGCAGTGTCGGCTCAAGCGGAAGGCGGGTTCGTCAATACGCCGTTGCGGCAGCGCCTGAAAGAAGTTCTCCTGCGACGCATTCTCGGCGGGCACTACGATCCCGGCGAACGCTTGGTCGAACTGAGAATAGCGGAGGAGTTCGGTACAAGTCAGGGGCCTGTACGCGAAGCGTTGCGGGAACTTGAAGCCACCGGCCTCGTCACCAACCTTCCACGCCGCGGCACCTACGTTTCGGAAGTCATGGGCGATGGCCTGCGCGAAATCTACACGGTGCGCGGTGCGCTGGAAGAACAGGCCACGCGCATCGCAACAGCTCGGCGGACGTGTGATCTCAACTTGTTGCAGCGCGAGGTCGACCTCATGCACGATGCAGCCCTCGCCAGGGATATTCATGGCGTCATCGAGCACTCCGTCAACTTTCACCGCTCCATCATGGAAGCGGCAAAAAACCGCCTGCTGTTGAACATCTGGCAGTCGCTGCAAATCGAGACGCGCACCACCATCACCATGCTGGTGGAAGGTCTGGATCTCGTCGAGATCGCCGACAGCCACCAGCCGATCGTGGACGCGATAAAGAGCGGCAACGCGGAGAAGGCGGCGCGCGTGGCTCGCGAGCATCAGGATTATTTCGAACGGCTCCCCGTTCTCGCACGCTCCCGCCCGTCGGTGAAATGAATGGGTGAAGGAGGCAAGCCGACAAAGGAGTCGGCTAAATATCTGCCTCGAACCAGCGACCTTCAGCTTTCGCGTCAGGGACCACGACCAGTTTGCCTACAAATTCCTTGGCCATGAAATCGGTTTGCGCGCGATGGAATTCCGACAGCCGGTAGACACCACCGACGAGCGGCTTGATCTTGCCCTGCTCGATATAACCAACGATCCGGCGGAAGTCGCCGCGCGTACCCTGGCTGGAACCGTGCAACTGCAATTGCTTCAGATACATTGTTCTGAGATCGAGCTGCACGACCGGCCCGGCGATGGCGCCAGCCGTGGTGTAGCGGCCTTCTGGACGCAGGATGCGCAAGAGGTCGTTGAATATCTTGCCGCCGACCAGATCGGCGACGACGTCGACCGGTTTGCCACCGGTCGCCTCATCCACGGCTGTGACGAGATCGTCGACACCGCGGGTGATCACGGCCTCGGCGCCGATGTCGCGGATCGCCTGTTCCTTGCCGGGACCGACCAACGCGTAGGGAATCGCGCCACGAGCGCGCGCCAACTGCACGATGCCTGAACCGACGCCGCCTGAAGCGCCGGTGACCAGCACGCGCTCTCCGGCTTTCAGGCCGGCGCGTTCGAGCATCTGCTCGCCGGTCAGGTAGGCGCAGCAGAAGGTGGCGAGTTCGACGTCGGTGAGATGGGTATCGACGACATGGGCGTTCTCCGCCGGCAGCGTCTGGTATTCGGCGTAACCGCCATCGCGGCCGTGGCCCATGTAGTCGATGTCGGCAAGGCTGTCGTCGTCGCGGTTGTAGATCGAGAAATCGACCATCACGCGCTCACCGATGCGGTTTTCTGACACGCCCTCGCCGACGGCGACGATGTAACCCACCGTATCGGCGCCCTGGATACGCGGGAAGGTCAGCGTGTTGCCTTGGCGACGCCAGGTCGAGACCGCCGCTGCGTCTTCTTCGGTGCCATAGGCGCCCTGGCGCACCCATACGTCGGTGTTGTTCATGCCGCAGGCGGTCACCTCGATCAGCACTTCGCCATGTGCCGGAACGGGAACGGGAACGTCTTCACGGTAGACAAGCTTCTCCAGGGCGCCGTGACCAGTGAGCAATACCGCGCGCATCTTGGCGGGGATGATTTTCGTCATGGCATTCATAGGCATTCCGATCAGAGATTTGCGAAAACCGCTTCCACCGCTCCGGCTGTCGCCTTGACGACGACGTCTGCCTCATCCCTTGTAAGACAGAGCGGCGGAGCGAAACCGAGGATATCGCCCTGCGGCATGGCGCGGCCGATGACGCCGCGTTCGGCAAGCGCTGCTGCGACCTGCGGGCCGATCTTCTGCGACGCGTCGAAAAAGAGGCGGGCATCCTTGTCGGCCACGAACTCCACCGCAGCAAGCAAGCCGTCGCCGCGTACCTCGCCGACGTTTTTATGCCCGCCAACGGCCTTGGCCAACTCGCTGCGAAAATAGGCGCCGGTCTCGCCGGCGTTCTTCACCAGATCGAGTTCGTCGATCAGCTCGAGATTGGCGACCCCTGCCGCCGCGCAGATCGGATGCGCCGAATAAGTCCAGCCATGGCCAAGCGACCCGAATTTGTCCGCACCCTCGACGAGGACCTTCCACATCTTGTCCGAGACGATGACGCCGGAGAGCGGTGCATAGGCCGATGTCAGACCCTTAGCGATGGTGATCAGGTCAGGTCTCATGCCGTAATGGTCCGAGCCGAACATCGTGCCGAGCCGGCCGAAACCGGTGACCACTTCATCGGCGACCAGAAGCACGTCAAACTTCTTCAGCACGGCCTGGATTTTCTCCCAGTACCCGGCGGGCGGCGGCACGATGCCGCCGGTGCCGAGGATCGGCTCGCCGATGAAGGCGGCGACCGTCTCCGGCCCCTCGGCGAGGATCATCTCTTCGAGCTTGTCGGCGCAGTGTTGGGAGAACTCACCTTCGCTCATCGAACGGTCCGCGCGGCGGAAATAATACGGCGCTTCGGTGTGCAGGATCGGCGCGCGCGGCAGGTCGAACGCGTTGTGAAAGAGGTCGAGGCCGGTCAGCGAGCCGGTCATCACGCCGGAACCGTGATAGCCGCGCCATCGCGAAATGATCTTTTTCTTCTCGGGCCGTCCGAGCACGTTGTTGTAGTACCAGATCAGTTTGATGTTGGTTTCGTTGGCGTCGGAGCCGGAAAGGCCGAAATAGACCCTGGACATGCCCTTTGGCGCGCGATCTATGATCATCTTGGCGAGTCTGATCGAGACTTCCGTACCATGGCCGACATAGGCGTGGTAGTAGGCCAGTTCCTTGGCCTGTTCGGCAATCGCGTCGGCGATCTTCTGGCGGCCATAGCCGACATTGACGCAGTAGAGTCCGGCGAAGGCGTCGAGGCTGCGGCGGCCATTCGTGTCGGAGATGTAGACGCCCTCGCCGCCGGAAATCACTCGCGTCGGAGATTCGCCGCGTGCATGCGTTCCCATATGGGTCGACGGATGGAAGAAATGGTCGCGGTCCCAGGCGTTGAGTTCGTTCGAGCGGTCGAGCATTTTTTACTCCGGATTTTGATTGGTCAGGCTGCGTCAAGGCAGAGATATTTGAGATCGGTGAAGGCCTCGAGCCCGTGGCGTGAACCTTCACGGCCGACGCCGGACTGTTTGACGCCCCCAAACGGAATGGGGGCACCGGTGATCTTCACCCGGTTTATCGCCACCATGCCGTAGTCGAGCGCCCGGCCTAGGCGCAATTGGCGCCCCCCATTTTCGGTGACCACATAGGCAACCAGGCCATATTCGGTGTCGTTGGCGCGGGCGACCGACCTCGTCTTCCCTATCGAACGGCGTTACGGCGGCAACAGGCCCAAAAGTCTCCTCCCGCATGATCAGCGCATCAGCCGGCACATCGGCGAGCAGCGTCGGTTGGAAGAAAAGTTTTCCGGCTGGATGGCGTCGGCCACCGGTCAGGCAACGGCTCCCGCGTTTCAGCGCGTCGGCGACCTGTTCTTCGACCTTGGCGATGGCGCGGTCGTGCATCAGAGGTCCGATGTCGATGCCGTCCTCCAAGCCGCCGCCAACCTTCAGTGCGGCGATGCGTTCAGCATAGGCCCGGCAAAAGGCATCGTAGATGCCGCGCTGCACATAAATGCGATTGGCGGCGAGGCAATCCTGACCGGACGTGGCGAATTTTGCGTCAACGGCGATGCGCACGGCTTTTTCGAGATCGGCGTCGTCGAAGACGATCAGCGGCGCGTGGCCACCGAGCTCCATGATGAGCCGCTTCATGGTCGGCGCACATTGCGCGGCGATCAGCCTCCCGACCTCGGTCGAGCCGGTGAAACTCATGGCGCGGACACGACGGTCCTCGCACATCTTTCCGACGATCGTCGCGGCATCGCCGGTGACGATATTGAAAACCCCGGCGGGCAAGCCGGCGCGCTCGCCGAGTTCGGCCAAGGCCAAGGCCGAATGCGGCGTTTCAGATGACGGATGCGCGACAATGGTGCAGCCGGCAGCCAGTGCCGCAGCGGCTTTGCGAGTCAGCATCGCCGAAGGAAAATTCCAGGGCGTCACCACGCCGACGACACCGAGCGCCTCGCGGCGCACAATCATTTCCGCACCCGGCAGATGGCTGGTGACGCTTTCGGCGTTGAGCCGCTTTGCTTCCTCGGCATACCACTCGACAAAGGAGGCCGCATAGTCGATCTCGCCGCGCAACTCGGCCAGCGGCTTGCCCTGTTCCAGCGTCATCAGCAGCGCCAGATCTGCCTTGGCCGCGACAATCAGTTCGAACCATTTTCGCAGGATTTTTCCGCGCTCCTGCGGCAGTAACCCTTTCCATTGTGGAAAGGCCCTGGATGCCGCGTCGATGGCAGATGTGGTTTGACCAGCGTCCAGCACCGCAACCCACGCAACCGTCTCTCCGTTGGCCGGATCGCGCACTTCGAACGTGCGGCCGGTTTCGCTGGCCGTCCAGTGTCCGTCGATATAGGCAAGTTCGCGCAGCAGGCGGCGATCGGCGAGCCTTGTAAGGCCATCGTCGCGCTGCGGGCGAGCAAAATGTGCTGACATGGAAAGCCTCCGCATTGTTTCGGCGAAGCTTATGGAATGTCGGCGGAGAGAGAGGCTGTTTCACGCAGCTGTGGCGGAGAAACTGTCCAAATCGCTGCGTTGCAGGAGAGAGATTATCTACGCTTGACCGAAGGGCGGCACCAACTCGGCCACCGGCAGCACGGCATCGTCTTTCACCGTCTTGGTGACGATATAGGTGAAATAGCGATCGATGCCGATATCGCGCTGGAGCAACTCATCGACCAGCCTTTGATAGGCATCGATGTCGCGCGTCATCACTTTCAGCAGATAGTCGACGCCGCCACCGAGAGACCAGCAGGCGACGACCTCCGCAAGGTCGCGCACCGCCCTCTCGAACCGGTCGAAATCCGCCTGACGGTGACTGCCGAGTGTTACCTCCATCAGCACCGTCGCCACCGGGGCGATCTGCCGCATCGCGATCCTGGCGTGATAGCCGGTGACGATCCCGGCCTTTTCCAACTTCCTCAGCCGCATCCAGCACGGCGTCGGCGACAGGCCGACCGCTTCGGCCAACGCCAGCTTTGTGATGCGGCCGTCACGCTGGATGGCGTCCAGGATCCGAAGGTCGATGGCGTCGAGTTTGGCTGATGTCATGTGCCGAGTTGTGAATTGTGTCGCTCCGAACCATGACCCGTCAATTTTACGATTGTCAATTGCACTGATTCTGCTCTCTTATAAGTCATGACATTGTGGAGTCCCGATCCGGCCCTGCTGAAGCGACCCGCCTACCTTTCCCTGGCCGAACAGATTGCGAGGGCGATTCAGGGGGGCGCGCTGGAGAGTGGTCGTCGTTTGCCGACGCACCGCAAGCTGGCGGAAGATCTCGGCCTGTCGGTGCAGACGGTGAGCCGCGCCTATGAGGAGCTGATCCGCCGCGGGCTGATCTCCGGCGAAATCGGCCGCGGCTCCTTCGTGCAGACGCGGCGCCGCGAGCCGGACCCGCCCTACCTGCCGGAACGCCTCGGCGAGGTGATCGACCTCTCCATCCTGAAACCCGCCTGCGAGCCGATGCATCTGGAGAAGATGCGCGAGGCGCTCGCCTGGCTAGCCGAAAACCTGCCGTCGAGTTCGGCGCTGTCGTTCCGCCCCAATGTCGTCTTCCCGCGCCACCGCGCGATCGGCGCCGAATGGCTGAAACGCTGCGGCCTCGACGCCGCACCCCAGAACATCAGCGTGACCAACGGGGCGACCACCGGCATGACGGTGGCGCTCATGAGCGTGGCGCCGCCCGGCTCCACCGTCGCCACCGAGGCGATCGGCCATCATACGCTGGTGCCGCTCGCCACCTATCTCGGCTTCACGCTGCAAGGCCTGCCGATCGACGAGGACGGCATCCTGCCCGACGCGCTCGACGCCGCCTGCCGCGACCAGGCGATCCGCGCCGTCTTCGTGCAGCCTTCGGTGATCAACCCGACCGCCAGCCTGATGAGTTTTTCGCGACGCGAAGCGATCGCCGCCGTGGCGAGAAAGCACGACATCGCCATCATCGAGAACGACGTACTCGGCCCGCTGGTGGAAGACCGCGCGCCGCCGGTCGCCGCACTTGCGCCCGAACGCACGCTCTATGTGACGAGCTTCACCAAGATCGTGGTGCCCGGCCTGCGCATCGGCTATCTCGCCGCGCCAGACCGCTATGTCGCGGCGGTGGCCAACCGGCACCTGGTGTCGAACTGGATGGCGACGCCGATGGTGGCCGAGATCGCCTCGCGCTGGGTGGCCGACGGCACCGCGATGGAACTGGTGACCTGGCAGCGCTCAGCGCTTGCGCGCCGCCATGAAATCGCGGCGGACGTGCTCGGCGGGCTTTCCTACCGTTCGCACCCGCAAAGCCTGCATCTCTGGATGCCGCTGACCGGCGGCCGCACCGAGGACGGGTTTGTAGCGCAGGCGCGGCTGCAGGGCGTGGCGATCGCGCCGGGTGCCTCCTTCCGTACCTCGGAGGCCGAATGGCAGCCGGCGGTGCGCATTTCGGTGGGCTCGACCACGGAAGAAGAACTGCGCACCGGCCTCGGCATTGTTTCACGGCTGCTGCTCGGCGACCCGGAGCATTTGCTGCTGGCGATTTGAAGTGGGCGCTTATGGCCCAAAACACCCCTTTCAGCAGCCAATTTCAGTGCCCGACATGACATTCGCGGCAACCAGCGTCGATGACCGTTTGCTGACTTTCGACGCTCTGGCGTTTCTACGCGTGGCTGTCCCCAAGCAGATGTCCACAAGTGGAACATCCAGCTCGAGACGCGCGCCGCATCACCTCAGGCTCTGCCAAAGTGCGCCTGCTCCGCCTTGCCACCGGCTTGTCCTGCGAACCGCGGCGTAGCGCCCGCAGCTTCCTCGCAGAGTTCCAAATGTCTCGCCAGCGCCTGGTTGGACAGGACCGCGCTGATGGTGGTGATGTCACGCCCCTGATATCTTGGCATCTGCTGGACTTCCTTAAGTCTTTCCAGAAGTGCGAGTCGGGTCATGATGTCTCTCCTGTGCTGTTCGGGTCGATGCTCATCAAAGCGTTAGATCGTTCCTTCGTGAGCGGCGCGATCTGACGAGGAGCCGCCGTCAGGCAGCCTTCTTTCGGGCTGCCTTCCCGGTCGCATCCAATGGAATCTCGATGTCGACGGCAAGGGTCGAGACCTTTGCGCCGCGTTCCATCTTGACGCTGACCTTTTCGTTGTCGATCTGGACGTGCTTGGCGATGACCGCCAGGATCTCGTCACGCAGCTTGGTGACCAGATCCGAGTCGCCGACGGTTGCCCGCTCATGGGCGAGCAGCACCTGCAACCGCTCCCGGGCAGCGGGAGCCGAAGGGGGGCGGGAAAAGAAACGGAGGAGATTCATGCCGCTTTCCTCCCGAATATCTTGCCGAAGAAGCCGCGCTTTTCGCCCGGGACGTTGACCGGCAGCGTTTCGCCGTTGAGCCGGCGCGCGGCGTCGAAATAGGCCATCGCCGGCGCGCATTTGCCGTCCGCCAAGGTGACCGGCGAGCCGAGATTGGAGGCGCGTAGCACGTCCATGCTCTCCGGTATGATGCCGAGCAGCGGAATCGACAGGATTTCCAGCACGTCGTCCACCTTCAGCATGTCGCCTCGCTGGGCGCGTACCGGATCGTAGCGGGTAAGGAGCAGGTGTTTCTCCATCCGCTCGCCGTTCTCGGCCTTGAGGGTCTTGGAATCGAGCAGCCCGATTATGCGGTCGGAATCGCGTACCGACGAAACTTCAGGATTGGTCACGACGATGGCGATATCAGCATGTCGCATGGCGAGCGTCGCGCCGCGCTCGATGCCGGCGGGGCTGTCGCAGATGACCCAGTCGAAAGTCTTCTTCAGCGCGGCGATCACCGTCTCGACGCCCTCCGATGTGAGATTGTCCTTGTCGCGGGTTTGCGAGGCAGGCAGCAGATATAGCGTCTCCAACCGCTTGTCGCGGATCAGCGCCTGGGTGAGCTTGGCTTCGCCCTGGATGACGTTGACCAGATCGTAGACGACCCGCCTCTCGGCGCCCATGACGAGGTCGAGATTGCGCAGGCCGACGTCGAAATCGACGACAACGACCTTGTCGCCGTTTTGCGCAAGGGCCGCGCCCAGTGCGGCGGAAGAGGTCGTCTTGCCGACACCGCCCTTGCCAGATGTGACTACGATTACCTTGCCCATTGACCACTCCTGTTTTTGTGGACGCGCCTTCGGTTCAGCCGAGTATTCCAGTCTTGATCGCTTCGCCTTCAAGCCAGATCTGGACGGCCTTTCCGCGCAGATTTGGCTCCATGTCCTCTGCCGTCTTGTAGAAGCCGTCGATGGCGATGAGTTCCGCTTCGAGCTTGCGGCAGAAGATGCGCGCGGAAGCGTTGCCCGTCGTCCCTGCCATTGCCCGTCCCCGCAAGGTGCCGTAAATGTGGATCGATCCGCCGGCGACGATCTCTGCGCCCGATGCGACCGACCCGACGACGGTCACGTCGCCTTCCGGGAAGAAGAGCGACTGCCCCGAGCGCACAGGCTGGGTGACGATGATCGATGACGTGACCTTTGTCGGCAGCGGCTCGGACGGCGCGGCGCTGTCGGCGGAATCGGCTTCTTCCTTCTGCTCCGCTACCGGCGCTTCGAAGTCCGAAGCCGGGCGCCCGTCGGCCATCGCTGGCGGCAGGTCCAAGCCTAGCAACGAGGGGCGCGCGCCTTCGATGCCCATGATCCGAACATTGCGCGTCCCGAGCTGATCGACCAGGTCGCGCAACTGCGGCCGGTCGATGTCGAGGCCTTCAACGTCGAGCACCACGGGCCGGCGCAGGAAGAATCCGGCGGAACGGGCAGCGAGATCATCGAGCCGCGCGAGCCAGTCCTCGAAGGGCAGCTCCGGGGTCAGTGCGAGCGCAAGAAAGGATCGCCCCTTGAGGCGGATCGGCCGGGGTTGGGTTAACACATCGGTTATCTTTGTAAATTTTCGGTTGCTTCGGTGTATCGAGGAAATGGTTAACAACTGGTTAATATGTGAAGAGCGCGTGCGGGGACACGACACCTGAAAGGTTGGTAACCTGAGAAAGAGGGTCTTTTATATCAATGGGTTAGGTAACGACGGAGACTGAAACCAAAAGTTATCGTGACCTGAAGCCGGGCGCGCGAAGCATTGGCCAGTGCGCGGGTCCGGGTTTTTCCTCCCGGCCGGATCCAGGCAGAAAAGGCGAGGCAGGACAAGGGCTTGGCCGTATTCGCCGGACGTGAAACGCCATGCACGTGTGGTTGCCTTGCGTGCGCGGGGCGGATTCCGGCCGATTTCCGCGTAAAATCGCGGAAAATGCTCGGGAAAACCGGGGAAAACAGGCGGCGACGCCCGGAAAATCGCCGAAAAACGGCCTGCCGTTCGCGAAAGCGTCAGAAGAAGGGCCGTGCACTGGCGGTTTTTTTCGGGCGCCGAAAGCATGTGCACGGATGCGGATTCGGCGCGAACAGACAGGCTGCCGGTGGATTATGCCGGCGACGGGAGGCGGTCTTGAGCCGTTTGCGTGCAGGCTGCACGCAAATCAGGCAACGCGAGGCGGCACGGTGATTGCCGCAAAGCCGGTCATATCCGAAATATTGTCATGATTTTATTTTATGAATTGACATGATTTGGCAAGTTCCCCATCGTCAGGGCATCCAGCCTGTCCCAACAGGGAGAGACATGCATGCCCGAGCCCATCATCAAGATCGACGGCATCTCCAAGAGCTTCGGCGCCTTCAAGGTGCTGGACGGGCTGTCGATGACGGTGATGCCCGGCGAGAAGCTGGCGCTGATCGGCCCTTCCGGCTCGGGCAAGACGACGATCCTGCGCATCCTGATGACGCTTGAGCGGATCGACGGCGGCCACATCCAGGTCGACGGCGAGCAGCTCTACCACATGGAGCGCAACGGCCAGCTGCTGCGCCGCCGACGAACGGCACCTGGCGAAAATGCGCCAGAAGATCGGCATGGTGTTCCAGCTGTTCAATCTGTTTCCGCACAAATGCGTCATCGACAACGTCACGCTGGCGCCGATGCTGACCAAGGGCACGCCGCGGCCTGCCGCCGAGAAGCGGGCGATGGAACTGCTCGACATGGTCGGCATGGCCGACAAGGCCAAGGCGATGCCGGCGCAGCTTTCCGGCGGGCAGAAGCAGCGCGTGGCGATCGCCCGCGCGCTGGCGCTGTCGCCGAAGATCATGCTGTTCGACGAGGTGACCTCGGCACTCGATCCGGAACTGGTCGAGGAGGTGCTGAACGTCATGCGCAAGCTCGCCGCCGAGACCGACATGACGATGCTGCTCGTCACCCACGAGATGGGCTTCGCCCACGATTTCGCCGACCGGGTGCTGTTCTTCGACCGCGGCAAGATCGTCGAGGAGGGCAAGCCGGACGAGATTTTCCGCCATCCGAAGCAGGAGCGCACGCAGACGTTCCTGAAGAAGATCATCGCGGCCGGACATCGCGTCTGACCGCCATGCGGCGGCGACAACGCCGCTCAACAGAGAACCGAGAAGAAAACCAAGAGGAGTTGGGAACAATGAAAAGAATGGAAACAATTCTGGCCGGCGTTGCCGGCATGGCGCATGCTGGCAGTGCTGGCGGCGACGCCGGCGGCAGCGACAGGACAAGCTGGAAGAACTGAAGGCGCAGGGCTTTGCCCGCATCGCCATCGCCAACGAGCCGCCCTTCACCGCGGTCGGCGCCGACGGCAAGGTTTCGGGCGCCGCTCCCGACGTGGCGCGCGAGATCTTCAAGCGGCTCGGCGTCGCCGACGTCGTCGCCTCGATCTCCGAATACGGCGCGATGATCCCGGGCCTGCAGGCCGGCCGCCACGACGCCGTCACCGCCGGCCTGTTCATGAAGCCGGAGCGCTGCGCGGCGGTCGCCTATTCGGAGCCGGTGCTCTGCGACGCCGAAGCGTTCCTGGTCAAGAAGGGCAATCCGAAGGGCTTCAAGAGCTATGCCGACATCGCCAAGGACCCGACCGGCACGATCGGCGCGCCGGGCGGCGGCACCGAGGAGAAGCTGGCGCTCGAAGCCGGCGTGCCGCGCGAGCGCGTCATCGTGGTGCCGGACGGCCAGAGCGGCCTGAAGATGCTGCAGGACGGCCGCATCGACGTCTATTCGCTGCCGGTTCTGTCGATCAACGACCTCGCCAAGAAGGCCAACGATCCGAACCTCGAAGTCGTGGCGCCGGTCGAGGGCGCGCCGGTCTATTGCGACGGCGCCGCCTTCAAGAAGGGCGACGAGGCGCTGCGCGACGCGTTCGACGTGGAGCTCGCCAAGCTGAAGGAATCGCGGCGAGTTCGCCAAGATCATCGAGCCGTACGGCTTCTCGGCCGCGGCGGCGATGTCGACGATCGCGCGAAAAGCTCTGCGCGGCGCAGTAGGATTGCGATGGTCACCTCCCCCTTGTGGGAGAGGGTCGGCGCGCAGCGCCGGATGAGGGGTCGTCAGCGATGCACCTGTCATCTTACCCCCATCCGCGCCTGCGGCGCGACCTCCCCGCAAGGGGAGGTGGCGGCGCGCGCCTCGCGAAACCATCAACCTGGAACCGAAAACATCTCATGATCGACTGGTCCGGCTACATAGGTCTGATCCTGCAAGGCGCGCTGGTGACGGTGCAGCTCACCGTGCTGGGCTCGGTGCTGGCGCTGGTCATGGCCTTCCTCGCCGGGCTCGGCCGGCTGTCGCGGTTCTTCGCGGTGCGGGCGCTGGCGACCGCCTATATCGAATTCTTCCGCGGCACCTCGATCTTCGTGCAGCTGTTCTGGGCCTATTTCGTGCTGCCGTTCTTCGGCATCTCGCTGACGCCGCTGCAGGCCGGCGTGCTGGCGCTCGGGCTGAACGTCGGCGCCTACGGCGCGGAAGTGGTGCGCGGCGCGATCAAGTCGATCGGCAAGGAGCAGTACGAGGCCTGCGTGGCGCTCAATCTCGGCCGCTGGCAATCGCATGCGCCACATCATCCTGCCGCAGGCGCTGCTCGTCATGCTGCCGACCTTCGGCAACAACGCCATCGAACTCCTGAAGGCCACCGCGGTGGTGTCGCTGATCTCGCTCACCGACATGACCTTCCAGGCGCAGGTGGTGCGCGCGCAGACCGGCAACACGCTGGTGCCGTTCGCCACCATCCTCTTCCTCTATTTCGTCATGGCGCTGGCGATCTCCTACGCCATGCGGGCGCTGGAGCGCCGCATGGCGCGCGGCCTCGACGGGGTGAGGACCGCCTGATGGAATGGGATTGGGAATTCGTCCGCCAGATCTTGCCGACGCTCGTCGAGGGCGTGAAGATCACCATCCTGGCCACCATTCTCGGCTCGGTCCTGGCGGCCGTCGTCGGCCTCGGCATCGCGCTTGCGCGGCGTTCGCCGAACCGGCTGGTGTCGCGCACCACCGGCTTCCTCGCCGAGTTCATCCGCGGCACGCCGCTGCTGGTGCAGCTCTATTTCATCTTCTACGTGCTGCCCGACATCGGCATCCTCCTGCCGCCGCTGGTGGCCGGCGTCATCGGGCTCGGCCTGCACTACGGCACCTATACGGCCGAGGTCTATCGCGCCGGCATCGACAATGTGCCGCGCGGCCAGTGGGAGGCGGCGAAGGCCTGCAACCTCAACCCGCGGCAGACCTGGACGCATATCATCCTGCCGCAGGCGATCCCGCCGATGATCCCGGCGCTTGCCAATTATTTCATCGCCATGTTCAAGGAGACGCCGCTGCTCTCGGCGATCACCGTGCTCGAACTGATGAACCAGGCGAAAAGCGTCGCCAATTCCAGCTACCGCTACATCGAGCCGATGACGCTGGTCGGCGTCTTTTTCCTCGTCATCAGCCTGTTCTCGGTCGTTCTGCTGCGCTGGCTGGAACGGCGCTATGGCCGGATCGAGCAGTGCGATGCTCAGACGATTCGATGCCAATGCCTACGTTGCCCACAAGGGGAAGATCACGTCATGACCGTCCAATCGACATCCGCCTGCATCCTCGCGGCCCAATCTCGACGACCGTCCGCTGAAAAAGCGCGTCGGCCTGATCATCCTGGCCACCGACCACACGACCGAGCCGGACTTCCAGCGCATGGTGGCGAGCGAGCGATATCGGCGTCTATGTCAGCGCGCATTCCCTTCGCCAATCCGATGACGCCGGAAAATCTGCGTGCCATGCAGCCGTCGCTGACCGAGGCGGCAGGGCTGATACTGCCCGGCGAGACGCTCGACGCGATCTGCTATTCCTGCACCTCGGCCTCGGTCGTCATCGGCGACGACGAGATCGACAGCGGCGATCCGCAAGGCAAAGCCCGGCGTGCCGGTGGTGACGCCGCCGCTGGCCGGCGTGCACGGGCTCAAGGCGCTCGGCGCCCGCCGGATCAGCATTCTCACGCCCTACACGGTCGAGACCAGCCGGCCGATGGCGGACTATTTCGCCGCGTCACGGCTTCGACATCGCCAGCTTCACCTGCCTCGGCTTCGAAGACGATCGCGAGATGGCGCGGATCCCGCCGGCAGCACTCGTCGATCTTGCCGCAGAGACGATCGCGCCGGATGCCGATGCGCTGTTCATCTCCTGCACAGCCGTCCGCGCGGCGGCGGTTGCGGCGAAGATCGAGAAAGCGATCGGCCGGCCGCTGGTGTCGAGCAATCTGGCTATCGGCGTGGGAGTGCCTGCGGCTTTGCGGCGACGACGTGCTCGCGGCCGGAGCTCGGGCGGCTGATGACGATGGAGCTGCCGGTGAGCGAGAAGGAGGTCGTCTGATGCGCCAGCGCTGCGACAGCCAAGTTCCGGTCATGAACGCTCCTACCCTCGCCGATATCGAAGCCGCGCGCGAGCGCATCGCCGGCAAGGTCGTGCGGACGCCGACCGTGTTGTCCGACTCGCTGTCCGAGATCGCCGGCGTTCCGGTTTATCTGAAACTCGAACATCGGCAGACGACCGGCAGCTTCAAGTTGCGCGGCGCCTCGAACGCCATCGCCTCGCTGTCGGCGGAGGAGAAACGCCGCGGCGTGGTGGCGGCCTCGACCGGCAATCACGGCCGGGCGCTGGCTTATGCGGCGAAGCTCGAGGGCATCCGCGCGGTGATCTGCATGTCGAGGCTGGTGCCGGAGAACAAGGTTTCGGAAATCCGCCGGCTCGGCGCCGAGGTCAAGATAGTCGGCAAATCGCAGGACGATGCGCAGCAGGAGGTCGAGCGGCTGGTCGCGAACAGAGGGATTGCTAATGTTGCCGCCCTTCGATCATACGGCAATCATCGCGGGGCAGGGGACGCATCGGGCTGGAAATGCTCGAAGACGTGCCGGACACCGCGACAGTGGCTGGTGCCGGTATCGGGCGGGGGGCTCGCAGCCGGCATCGCCGCTGCCGTCAAAGGCGCTCAAGCCGTCCACAAGGTCATCGGCGTCTCGATGGCGCGCGGCGCGGCGATGAAGGCCAGCCTCGACGCCGGCCAGCCCGGTGCTGGTCGAGGAACTGCCGACGCCTGGCGGATTCGCTCGGCGGCGGCATCGGCCTCGACAACCGGCTGACCTTCGCCATGTGCCGCGACCTGCTCGACGACATCGTGCTGCTGTCGGAAGACGAAATCGCCGCCGGCATACGCCATGCCTACGAGCAGGAGCGCGAGATCGTCGAAGGCGCCGGCGCGGTCGGCATCGCTGCGTTGCTGGCCGGCAAGCTTAAGGCC
The DNA here is from genome assembly GCA_963763895.1 of uncultured Alphaproteobacteria bacterium. Classification (GTDB taxonomy): domain Bacteria; phylum Pseudomonadota; class Alphaproteobacteria; order Rhizobiales; family Rhizobiaceae; genus Neomesorhizobium. The sequence continues at coordinate 731,873 of CAVXQC010000008.1, forward strand.
GACGGACCGCTCGTGCTGCTGCTTTCGGGCAGCAATATCGACATGGGGCTGCACCGCCGGATCGTCGGACGGGATCGATGATGCGCGACTGGGCGGCATGGAGTATCGCCGGTTCGACCCATCAGCGCCTGGCGCGACGGCATGACCCTTGAGGGGAGATGCAGCCGATGGCCTAGCACGCGAGGTGCTTCATGCCGCATGACCATCCTCACCGAGGCGGAGCTGCGCAAGATCGTGAGGCTCGATCTCGATGCCGTCGCCTGCGTCGAGAACGCCTTCCATGCGCTGGCGACCAAGGCGGTGGCGATGCCGCCGATCATGCGGCTCGACATTCCGGAGCATCGCGGCGAGGTCGACGTGAAGACCGCCTATGTGCCCGGCATCGACGGTTTCGCGATCAAGATCAGCCCCGGCTTCTTCGACAACCCGAAGCTCGGCCTGCCGAGCGTCAACGGCATGATGGTGCTGCTTGTCGGCCAGGACCGGGCTGGTCGAGGCGCTGCTGCTCGACAATGGCTACCTGACCGATGTGCGCACCGCCGCGGCGGGCGCGGTGGCGGCGAAACATCTGTCGCGCGCCGGATTCGGCCGTCGCGGCGATCTTCGGCGCCGGCGTGCAGGCGCGGCCTGCAGCTCGAGGCGCTGATGCTGGTGCGGCCGATCACGCGAGGCGCGCATCTGGGCGCGCGACGGCGCCAAGGCGGAAGCGACGGCGGCAGAGCTGCGCGAGAAGCTCGGCATCATCGTGCGCGCCGAAACCGATGGCGAAAAGGCGGTTGCCGGCGCCGACATCATCGTCACCACGACGCCATCGGAAACGCCGATAGTGAAGGCTGGATGGCTGCAGCCGGCCAGCACGTCACCGCCATGGGATCCGACGCGGAGCACAAGAACGAACTCGACCCGGCGGCGATCGCGCAAGGCCGGACTCTATGTCGCCGACAGCCTGAAACAGACGCGGCGGCTCGGCGAACTGCACCACGCGATCACGGCCGGGCTGGTCGCGGCAGACGCCGAATTCGCCGAGCTCGGCCAGGTGATCGCCGGCCTCAAACCGGGTCGCACCTCGGCGGACCAGATCACCATCGCCGACCTGACCGGCACCGGCGTGCAGGACACGGCGATCGCCACGCTGGCGCGCGACCGCGCCAGGGCGGCGAATGCCGGAACGACTTTTGAAAGCTGATACCGGCCGCAAGGCCCAACAAACGAGGAAATTCTTAAGAAAATGACCGAGCCCAATCTCAAATTCTCGCGCGGCGAATATGCGGATCGTCTCGCGAAGACGCGGAAAGCCATGGAGGCCAAGGGCGTCGATCTGCTGATCGTCAGCGATCCGTCCAACATGGCGTGGCTGACCGGCTATGACGGCTGGTCGTTCTACGTGCACCAGGCGGTGATCGTGCCGCCGGACGGCGAGCCGGTCTGGTACGGCCGCGGCCAGGACGCCAACGGCGCCAAGCGCACCGCCTATCTGAAGCATGACAACATCGTCGGCTACGCCGATCATTACGTGCAGTCGACCGAACGCCACCCGATGGATTTTCTGGCGCAAGTGATCGCCGAGCGCGGCTGGGGGTCGAAGCGACATCGGCGTCGAGATGGACAATTATTGTTTCTCGGCCGCCGCGTTCGCTTCGCTGCAGAAGCACCTGCCGAACGCGAAGTTCGTCGACACGACGGCGCTGGTGAACTGGCAGCGCGCGGTGAAGAGCCCGACCGAGATCGACTACATGCGCAACGCCGCGCGCATCGTCGAGAGAGATGCACCAGCCGCATCGTCGAGAAGGCCGAGGTGGGCATGCGCAAATGCGATCTCGTCGCCGAAATCTACGATGCAGGCATCGCGCGGCGTCGACGAGTTCGGCGGCGACTACCCGGCGATCGTGCCGCTGCTGCCGTCGGGCGCCGATGCCTCGGCGCCGCACCTCACCTGGGACGACAGGCCGATGAAGGCGGGCGAAGGCACCTTCTTCGAAATCGCCGGCTGCTACAACCGCTATCACGTGCCGCTGTCGCGCACCGTCTTCCTCGGCAAGCCGACGCAGGAATTCCTCGACGCCGAGAAGGCGACGCTGGAAGGCATGGAGGCCGGCCTTGCCGCGGCGAAGCCCGGCAACACCTGCGAGGACATCGCCAACGCCTTCTTCGCGGTGCTGAAGAAATACGGCATCGTCAAGGACAACCGCACCGGCTACCCGATCGGGCTTTCCTATCCGCCGGACTGGGGCGAGCGCACCATGAGCCTGCGCCCCGGCGACCGCACCGAGCTGAAGCCCGGCATGACCTTCCATTTCATGACCGGCCTCTGGCTGGAGACGATGGGGCTGGAGATCACCGAGAGCATCCTGATCACCGAGACCGGGGTCGAGTGCCTCGCCAATGTGCCGCGCAAGCTGTTCGTGAAGGGGTGAGGGATAAATGCTGATGGGCTTCATATTTTCACCGATACTGAAAACGCCCCCTCCACCGCCTTCGGCGGTCCCCTTCCCCCGCTTTGCAGGGGAGGATCCGAGGTTGCGGCCGTCACCAGCGTTGATCCTCCCCCGTTTACGGGGGAGGGGAACCACGCGAAGCGTGGTGGAGGGGGCGTGTACGATCCAGAACGGGGAGCCCCCATGCTGAGATCCTCCCCCATCACACCCACCGTCGATTTCGACAGGGACGGCGTCCAGCACGGTTTCCTGCGGCTGCCCTACAGCCGCGACGATTCGGCGTGGGGATCGGTGATGATCCCGATCGCCGTGATCAGGAACGGCGCCGGCCCGACGGCGCTGCTGACCGGCGGCAACCATGGCGACGAATATGAAGGGCCGATCGCGCTGTTCGATCTCGCCCGCACGCTCGACCCGAGGGAAGTCAGCGGCACCGTCATCATCGTGCCGGCGATGAACTATCCGGCCTTCAGGGCCGGCACCCGCACCTCGCCGATCGACAAGGGCAACATGAACCGCAGCTTTCCGGGGCGGCCGGACGGCACGGTGACGGAAAAGATCGCCGACTACTTTCAGCGGGAACTGCTGCCGCGCGCCGATATCGTTCTCGACTTCCACTCCGGCGGCAAGACGCTGGATTTCGTGCCGTTCTGCGCCGCGCATATCCTGCCGGACAAGGATCAGGAGGCAAAAGCCTTCGCGGCGGTCGAGGCGTTTTCGGCGCCCTTCTCGATGAAGATGCTGGAGATCGACACGGTCGGCATGTACGACACGGCGGCCGAGGAGATGGGCAAGGTGTTCGTCACCACCGAACTCGGCGGCGGGGGAACGTCCCGCGCGGAAACGGTGCGCATCGCCAAGCGCGGCGTGCTGAACGTGCTGCGCCATTCCGGCATCGTCGCGGGTGCGGTCGAGAAGCAACCGACGCGCTGGCTGGACATGCCGTCGGGCGATTGCTTCTCATTCGCCGAGGACGAGGGCATGATCGAGCCGCTGGTCGATCTTGGCGAACCTGTCGAGGCAGGGCAGGCCGTCGCGCGGATTTATCCGGTCGGCCGAACCGGCGCCGCGCCGGCCGAGATCAGGGCAAAGATGTCCGGCATTCTCGCCGCCCGGCATTTTCCGGGGCTGGTGAAGGCGGGCGACTGCGTGTCGGTGACGGCGGTGTTTGTGGATTGAGCCAGGAGCACACGCCCTTCTCAGAAGGCCTTGAAGGTCAGCGTCGTCAGCGAGCGGACTATCCCCGGCACGTTGGCGACGTTCTCGTTGATGAACTTGCCGATGTCGACGTCCGGCTCGATGTAGATCTTCATCAGCAGGTCGTATTCGCCGCTGGTCGAATAGAGTTCCGATGCGACCTCGCGCTCGAACAATTCGTCGGCGACCTGGTAGGTCGCTCCGGGCTGGCATTGCAGCTGGACAAAAACGGCTCTCATCGCATCTTCCCGTCAGATTTCCATGGCCTTGTCGGCATCGAGCACGATGCCGACCGGCGGTTTTGCCGAAAGCTTTCGGCGTATCGCCTCACCCTGTCAACAAGGTTCTGGTCAGCGGGTGCGTGGCATCGGCGAGCCCGTCGATGATATTGAAATGATGCCGGTCGGGTTCCACCACGGTCGCGGTCGCGGCGCCGAGCCCCGTCCATATGTTGGCCAGAAGGGCGTTCTGGCGGACGAATTCGGAGCGCTCGGCCGAGCCGGCCCAGCAGGTGACGCGCGCGCCGTCCATGGGCCGGAGCAACGCCGGGCTTTCGGCGAGCGCCTCGGCTTCGTCGATGTGCAGGTCGGCATTCAGGGCGGTTTTCATCATCGGCCGCAGGTCATGCACGCCGGCGATCGAAACCGTGTTGCGGATGCGCGCGAGGACGGCGCCCGGCAGCGGCGAGGTTGCGGAAATCATGCGCGTCGCCAGATGCCCGCCGGCCGAATGGCCGGTCAGGAACAGCGGACCGGCGACCGTCTCCGCCGCCTTGACGATGGCGGCGCCGACCTCGCGGGTGATGTCCGAGATGCGAGCTTCGGGACACAGCGTGTAGGAGGGCATGGCGACCGCATAGCCGCTGGCCACGGACCCCTCGGCCAGATGCGACCAGAAGCTCTTGTCGAAGGCCCGCCAGAAACCGCCGTGGATGTAGACGACCAGCCCCTTGGGCGTGCTTTCCGGCAGGAACAGGTCGAAGCGGTTGCGCGGCCGCTCGCCATAGGCGATGTCGAGTTTCGCCCTGCCGGCCGCTTCCAGTCTCTCGCGAAAATTCTTCGCCGGCTCGACCCATGCCGCCGGCCAGCGGTCGCCGCCGGGAATGTTGACGCCGTTGGCGTAGGCGTCGTCCCAGTTGGAAATGCGGTGATGGATCATCGGAACTCCCGGTTTTGCGCGCAAGAAGCCACCGCAATTCGCTCAACCTGTCAATCGGCGCCGACGCTCTGCCGGAAATATTTCAATCCTGAAATTTCATACTTGAAATAATTTGAGGCCAATGCAATCCTGAAGCCCGCGTGAAAAAGGGAGGAGATCGCACGATGAAAGTCGCGGTTCTCGGCGGCGGCCCCGCCGGCCTCTATTTCGCGATTTCGATGAAATTGCGCGATCCCGCGCACAGCGTCACCGTCATCGAACGCAACAAGCCCGACGACACGTTCGGCTGGGGCGTGGTGCTTTCCGACGAGACGCTCGACAATCTCAGCCGCCAACGATCCGGTCAGCGCCGACTGGATCCGCGAACATTTCGCCTATTGGGACGACATCGCGGTCGTCCACAAGGGAGTGCGCACGGTTTCCTCCGGTCACGGCTTTTGCGGCATCGGCCGCAAAAAGCTGCTGGTCCTGCTGCAGAAGCGGGCGCGGGAACTCGGCGTCGAGCTCGTCTTCGAAACGGAAGCCCGCGAACCGCAATTCTACATGGATGCCTACGACCTGGTCGTCGCGGCGGATGGCGTGAATTCCAGGGCGCGCACGGCGCTGGCGGAACTCTTCAAGCCGGATATCGATATCAGGAAATGCAAGTTCGTCTGGCTTGGCACCCACCAGAAATTCGACGATGCCTTCACCTTCATCTTCGAGGAAACCGAGCACGGCTGGGTGTGGGCGCATGCCTACCAGTTCGACCCCGACACGGCGACCTTCATCGTCGAATGTTCGCAGGAGACGTGGGAAAAATTCGGCTTCGGCGAGATGTCGAAGGAAGAATCCATCGCCACCTGCGAGCGCATTTTCGCAAAACATCTCGGCGGCCATGCCCTGATGTCGAATGCCGCGCATGTCCGCGGCTCGGCCTGGATCAACTTTCCGCGTGTCCTGTGCGAGCGCTGGTCGTACAGGAACCTGGCGCTGATGGGCGACGCGGCGGCAAGCGCGCACTTCTCCATCGGCTCCGGCACCAAACTGGCGCTGGAAAGCGCCGTCGCGCTGGCCGACTACGTCCATTCCGAGCCGATCTCGATGCGGCGTTCAGGAAATACGAGGAGGCGCGCCGCACCGAAGTGTTGCGCCTGCAATCGGCGGCCCGAAATTCGCTCGAATGGTTCGAGGATGTCGAGCGCTATTTCAAGCTCGACCCGGTGCAGTTCAATTATTCGCTGCTCACCCGCTCGCAGCGCATCAGCCACGAGAACCTCAGGCTGCGCGACAAGGCCTGGCTGGACAGCGCCGAAGCATGGTTCCAGCGGCAGGCCGGCAGCAATGTCAACGGCGCCCGCGCACCGATGTTCGCGCCATTCCGGCTACGCGACCTGCAGCTCAAGAACCGCATCGTGGTGTCGCCGATGGCGCAATACAAGGCGGTCGACGGCTGCCCGACGGACTGGCATTTCGCCCACTACGCCGAGCGCGCCAAGGGCGGCGCCGGGCTGGTCTACATCGAGATGACCTGCGTCAGCCCGGAAGGCCGCATCACGCCCGGTTGCACGGGTTTCTACGCGCCCGAGCATGAGAAAGCCTGGAAGCGGCTGGTCGATTTCGTTCATGCCGAGACAGAGGCGAAAATCTGCGCGCAAATCGGCCATTCCGGACCGAAAGGTTCGACGCAGCTCGGCTGGGAGGAGGACAACGCGCCGCTCAAGGAAGGCAACTGGCCCGTGATGGCGGCCTCCGACGTACCCTGGTCGCCACGCAACCAGACGCCGACCCCGATGAACCGCGCCGACATGGACCGGGTGCGCGACGAATTTGTCGCCGCGGCGGAAATGGCCGAACGCTGCGGCTTCGACATGCTGGAGATCCACGCCGCGCACGGTTATCTCCTCTCATCCTTCATCACGCCGCTGACCAACCGGCGCACCGACGAATATGGCGGTTCGCTCGAAAACCGCATGCGCTATCCGCTGGAGGTTTTCCGCGCGGTGCGCGCGGTGTGGCCGGCCGAAAAGCCGATCTCGATGCGCATCTCGGCCTGCGACTGGGTGGGCGAAGAGGGCGTCGAACCCCAGGAGGCCGTCGAGATCGCGCGCCTGCTGCAGTCGGCCGGCGTCGATATCTGCGATGTCTCGGCCGGACAGACCTCGATCCACGCCAGGCCGGTCTATGGCCGCATGTTCCAGACGCCATTTTCGGACCGGATCCGGAACGAGACCGGCATGGCAACGATCGCCGTCGGCAACATCTATGAACCCGACCATGTCAACTCGATCCTGATGGCGGGCCGCGCCGATCTCGTCTGCCTTGCCCGGCCGCATCTGGCCGACCCCTACTGGACGCTGCACGCGGCGGCAAAGCTCGGCGACCGCCAGGTGAAATGGCCCGATCCTTACCTTCCTGGCCGCGACCAGCTCTACCGGTTGGCCGAACGGCAGGATGTCATGACGGGGAAGGTGTGATGAAGCGCCATAGAAGGAACTTTTTGGGCTTAGGCACTCTACGTTGCCCCCCTCTGTCCTGCCGGACATCTCCCCCGCAAGGGGGGAGATCAGCCGTCCGTTTGTTTGGCGCCGGGCCTGTAACGCCGCTGATTGGCGAAAGCAGTGGCGCCAGCCAATCTCCCCCCTTGCGGGGGAGATGTCCGGCAGGACAGAGGGGGGCGCGAAGGAGCGTTGCCTTTAATCACAACAACTCCAAGCGCTCCAAGGAGCGTCTCCCATGATCGCCGGCAAACACGCCCTCGTCACCGGAGGCGGCACTGGCGTCGGCAAGGCGATCGCGCTGGGGCTGGCCGGAGCCGGCATCGACGTGACCATTTGCGGGCGGCGGCAGGCCGCGCTTGACGCGGTCGCTGCCGGCAACCACCGCTTTCTTGCCATCGCGGCGGACGTCACCGACGAAAACTCGATGGCCCGCCTCTATGAAACGGCGGAAGCAGAGCGTGGCGCTTTCGACATCGTCGTCGCCAACGCCGGCATGGCGGGCAGCGCACCGGCCCACAAAACAACCTTGGCCAGTTGGCAGCGCACGATCGATGTCAACCTGACCGGCGCTTTTCTGACCGCGAAACCGGCGATCGCCGCCATGACCAAACGGGGGTCGGGCCGCATCGTCTTTGTCGCCTCGGTTGCCGGCCTGAAGGGCTACGGCTATGTCGCGCCCTATGTGGCGGCCAAGCATGGCGTCATCGGCCTGATGCGGGCGCTTTCGGTCGAACTGGTAAAGGCGGGCGTGACGGTCAACGCGGTCTGCCCGAGTTTCGTCGAGACGGACATGCTGGAGGAATCGATCCAGCGCATCGTGCAAAAGACCGGGCGCAGCGAGGCCGAAGCCCGCGCCAGCCTGATGACGGCCAATCCGCAGGGCCGCTTCGTCGAACCCGAGGAGGTGGCCGCAACCGTGCTCTGGCTCTGCAGCGAAGAGGCGGCGGCGATCACCGGTCAGGCGATTTCGGTCTCGGGGGGCGAAACATGGTGAGCGCGCCGCTGTCTTCCGTCGCGGCCGGCAATGGCGGCAAGGAACGGCTGCGGCTGTGGATCCGGCTGCTGCGGGCGTCGCGCATCGTCGAGAGCGAGTTGCGCGAGCGGCTGAAGCGCGAATTCAACTCGACGCTGCCGCGCTTCGACGTGATGGCGGCGCTGTACCGGCAGCCGGAGGGCATGCTGATGAGCGACCTGTCCCGGTTCCTGCTGGTTTCCAACGGCAATGTCACCGGCATCGTCGACCGGCTGGTGTCGGATGGCTTCGTCGTGCGCGCCCAGCGAGAAGGCGATCGCCGCACCTCGATCGTACGGCTCACGGCGCGCGGCGAGGAAGAATTCCGCTCGATGGCCGCCATCCACGAGGGCTGGATCAGCGAACTCCTGGGCGATGTCGGCGAGGACGACGCGCGGCGGCTTTCAGCCATGCTGAAATCGTTCCGCAGCAATTGGGAGGGCGAGGCGTGAAGAGCAAAAAGCTGGCCGGCCTCAAGCCGAGGAATTTCATCTGGAAGGTCGAGGGGCGCGTCGCGCGTATCCAGCTCGACCGTCCGGAGCGCAAGAACCCGCTGACCTTCGAATCCTATGCCGAGCTTCGCGACACCTTCCGCGATCTGGTCTATTCGGACGATGTCGATGCCGTGGTCTTCCTGCCCAATGGCGGCAATTTCTGCTCGGGCGGCGATGTGCACGACATCATCGGTCCGTTGGTCGACATGGACATGAAGGGCCTGCTCGCCTTCACCCGCATGACGGGCGACCTGGTCAAGGCGATGCTAAACTGCGGCAAGCCGATCATCACCGCCGTCGATGGCGTCGCCGTCGGCGCCGGCGCCATCGTCACCATGGCCTCCGACATCAGACTGGCGACGCCGGAAGCCAAGACGGCGTTCCTGTTCACACGGGTCGGGCTGGCGGGCTGCGACATGGGCGCCTGCGCGATCCTGCCGCGCATCATCGGCCAGGGCCGGGCGGCGGAGCTGCTTTACACCGGCCGTACCATGAGCGCCGAGGAAGGTGAACGCTGGGGGTTCTACAACCGGCTCGCAGCGGCGGGGAAGCTGGAAGCCGAGGCGCTCGACCTCGCCGCCCGCATCGTTTCGGGGCCGACCTTCGCGCACGGCATCACCAAGACGCAGCTCAACCAGGAATGGTCGATGGGGCTCGACCAGGCGATCGAGGCGGAAGCCCAGGCGCAGGCGATCTGCATGCAGACCAGGGATTTCGAGCGGGCGTATCGAGCGTTCGTTGCCAAGGAAAAACCGGTGTTTCAGGGGGATTGATGGTGAAGGCGGCACCTCACATTGTCAGGCTTGCGGGACAGCGCGCCCCTCTGTCCTGCCGGACATCTCCCCCACAAGGGGGGAGCTTGGACGGCCGTCTTGTTTTCGCCAATCGCCAACGTTGCAGGATTGGCGAGGCATGTATGACAGCCAATCTCCCCCCTTGTGGGGGAGATGTCCGGCCCTTCGACAAGCTCAGGATCAGAGGGGGGCAACGCAGGGCGCAAGCGACGCAGGGTTGGAGCAACGTCCATGCCTGACCGCTCCTTCCTCAACTGGCCGTTTTTCGAGGATCGCCACCGCGACCTGGCGGAGAGGCTGGAAAGATGGTGCCAGGTCAATCTTCCGGCCGCGCATGGCGATATCGATGCAGCCTGCCGCGAACTGGTTGCCTTGCTCGGTCGCGGCGGCTGGCTGAAACCGACGGCAATCGACCCGGAAAATCCGCAACCTCTCGACGTGCGTTCGCTTTGCATCACCCGCGAGACCCTGGCGCGCCATGACGGGCTCGCCGATTTCGCCTTCGCCATGCAGGGGCTCGGCACCGGCGCCATCAGCCTGTTCGGCGACGACGCGCAGAAGAAATGGCTGAAGAAGACGCGTGCCGGCAAGGCGATCTCCGCCTTCGCGCTGTCAGAGCCGCGCTCCGGTTCCGATGTCGCGAACATGGACATGGAAGCCCGGAGGGATGGCGAGAACTATGTGCTTTCCGGCGAGAAAACCTGGATTTCGAACGGCGGCATCGCGGATTTCTACGTGGTTTTCGCCAGGACCGGCGAGGCGCCAGGCGCCAGAGGCCTTTCGGCATTCCTGGTTCCCGCCGACACGCCTGGCCTTTCTGTCGCCGAGAGGATCGAGGTCATCGCACCGCACCCGCTGGCACGGCTGAAATTCGATCATGCGCAGGTGCCGGCTTCGGCGATGATCGGCAAACCCGGCGACGGGTTCCGCGTCGCCATGTCGGTGCTCGACGTCTTCCGCTCGACGGTGGGGGCAGCGGCACTCGGCTTTGCTCGGCGGGCGCTGGACGAAAGCATCAGGCGTGCCTCGGGGCGCGAACTTTTCGGCGCGCCGATGGCCGATTTGCAGATGGTGCAGGGCAACATCGCCGAGATGGCGCTCGATGTCGATGCGGCAGCCCTGCTGGTCTATCGTGCGGCGTGGACCAAGGACATGGGTGCGGCAAGGGTGACGCGCGAGGCGGCGATGGCCAAGCTCTATGCGACCGACCGGGCGCAGGCTGTCATCGACAAGGCGGTGCAATTGCATGGAGGCGACGGCGTGCGGCGCGGGCATATCGTCGAGAGCCTCTACCGCGAGATCCGCGCGCTGCGCATCTATGAAGGCGCATCCGACGTCCAGAAGGTGGTGATCGCGCGGCAGACGCTCTCGGAGTTCAGCACGTCATAAAAGGGGAAGGAAGCAAAATGACGAAGGATCTTGCAAAGGGCATTACCGCGAACGGCGCCGGCTTCGACGACGTGAAATGGAACATTCTCGGTCAGACCTATTTCCCGAAGGCGGTGTGCGAGAGCACCTTCGCGTTCGAGACGAACAGTGCGCCCGGACAGTTCGTACCCGTCCACATCCACCCCGACCAGGACGAATTCATCCTCGTCCAGGAGGGCGAACTCGAACTGAAGCTCGACGGCGCGTGGAGCAAGGCCAAGGCCGGCGACCTCGTGCGCATGCCGCGCGGCATACCACACGGCTACTTCAACAAATCCGAAAAGCCATGCCGCGCCCTCTTCTGGGTGTCTCCGGCCGGCAGGTTGAAGGAGCTCTTTGAGGAACTGCACGACAAGACCGACATCCCGACGATCATAAAATTGTCGGCGGAACACGACGTGGACTTCCTCCCGGAAGAAGCGAATGCCTGACATGCTCGGCCCCACCGCCCACACCGATACATTTTCGCGCGACAACCTGCCGCCCTTCGAGGAATGGCCGGAAATTCCTCTCGAGGGGTTCGACTATCCCGAGTATCTGAATGCCGCCGTCGAACTGACCGACCGCATGGTCGAGCGCGGTTTCGGCGACAACACCGCGCTGATCGGCAACGGCCGCCGCCGCACCTACAAGGAACTGTCCGATTGGACCAACCGGCTGGCGCATGCGCTGGTCGAGAATTACGGCGTTAGGCCGGGCCACCGGGTGCTCATCCGTTCCGCCAACAATCCGGCGATGGTCGCCTGCTGGCTGGCCGCCACCAAGGCCGGCGCCGTCGTGATCAACACCATGCCGATGCTGCGCGCCGGCGAACTGGCCAAGATCGTCGACAAGGCCGAAGTCAGCCTGGGGCTCTGCGACACGCGCATCAAGGACGAGCTGGTCGCCTGCGCCAAGGACAGCAAATTCCTGAAGCAGGTGATCGGCTTCGACGGCACCGCCAACCACGATGCCGAGCTCGACCGCATCGCGCTCAACAAATCCGTGCGCTTCGATGCAGTGAAAACCAGCCGTGACGACGTCGCCCTGCTTGGTTTCACATCCGGAACGACCGGTATGCCAAAAGCGACCATGCACTTTCACCGCGACCTGCTGATCATCGCAGACGGCTATGCAAAGGAAGTGCTGAACGTGCGGCCGGACGATGTCTTCGTCGGCTCGCCGCCGCTGGCGTTCACATTCGGCCTCGGCGGCCTGGCGATCTTCCCGCTGCGCTTCGGCGCCGCCGCAACACTGCTCGAAAACGCTTCGCCGCCGAACATGGTCGAAATCATCGAGACGTACAAGGCGACGATCAGCTTCACCGCGCCGACCGCCTACCGCGCCATGCTGACGGCGATGGAGGAAGGCGCCGACCTGTCGTCACTGCGCATCGCGGTGTCGGCCGGCGAAACGCTGCCGGCGCCGGTGTTCGAGGACTGGACCAGGAAGACGGGCAAGCCGATCCTCGATGGCATCGGCGCCACCGAAATGCTGCACATCTTCATTTCCAACCGCCTCGACGACATGGCGCCGGCCTGCACCGGGCGGCCGGTAACCGGCTACCAGGCCATCGTCGTCGACGACGACATGAAGGAAGTGCCGCGCGGCGAGATCGGCAAGCTCGCGGTGCGCGGCCCGACCGGCTGCCGCTATCTCGCCGACGATCGGCAGCGGAACTACGTCCGCGATGGCTGGAACCTGACGGGCAATTCCTTTGTCCAGGACGAGGAAGGCCGCTTCCATTTCGCCGCGCGTTCCGACGACATGATCATTTCGGCCGGCTACAACATCGCCGGACCTGAGGTCGAGGCCGCGCTGCTGTCGCATCCCGACGTCAGGGAATGCGCGGTGATCGGCGTCGCCGATGCGGATCGCGGCCAGATCGTCGAGGCGCATGTGGTCCTGGTCAAGGCCGCGGCTCCAGACGAACTGACGAAAAAACGCCTGCAGGACCATGTCAAGGCGATGATCGCGCCGTACAAATATCCGCGCTCGGTGAAATTCATCGACGCCTTGCCGAAGACGCAGACCGGGAAGATCCAGCGGTTCCGGCTGCGGGAGGGTGAGGAATGATGACCGACTTCGCCAGGACGCGCGCGCTCTTCGACCTGCCCGAAGGCATCATCTATCTCGACGGCAATTCGCTCGGGCCGCTGCCCAGGGCCGCGCGGGAACGGCTCGCCCGGGAGGTCGATGCCGAATGGGGGCAAAAGCTCATCCGCGGCTGGAACGAATCCGGTTGGATCGACCTGCCGCTGGATGTCGGCAACCGCATCGCTAGGCTGATCGGCGCGCCGGAGGGGTCGGTCGTCGCCGGCGATTCCACCTCCGTCAATCTGCACAAGGCGCTGACCGGCGCGCTGTCGCTCGCCGGCAGCCGCAAGGTCGTGCTCTCCGACAGCGGCAATTTCCCGACCGACCTCTATGTCGCGCAGATGGCGATCCGCGCATTGGACAAGGGGCATGAACTGAAAGTGGTCGAGCCGGACGCCGTCGCCGACGCTATCGACGAGCGCGTCGCCGTGCTGATGCTGACCGAGGTGGACTACAAGACCGGCCGGCTGCACGACATGGCCGCGCTGACCAGACGCGCGCATTCGGCTGGTGCCCTGACGATCTGGGACCTGGCGCATTCGGCCGGCGCGCTCCCCGTCGATCTCGCCGCCGCGAACGCCGATTTCGCAGTCGGCTGCGGCTACAAATACCTGAATGGCGGCCCGGGAGCGCCGGCCTTCATCTACGTCAGGCACGATATCGGCGACCGGGTCGATCCGGCACTGGCGGGCTGGATGGGCCATGAAGCGCCGTTCATTTTCGATCCCGTCTACCGGCCCGGCGCCGGCATCCAGCGCATGCGGGTCGGCACGCCGCCGATCCTGTCGATGGCGGCGCTCGACGCCGCGCTCACCGTATGGGACGGCGTCGGCATGGCCGACGTGCGCAAACGCTCGATCGAGCTCACCCAGCGCTTCATCGCCGAGATCGAAAGCCGCTGTCCGGAACTCGAACTCGCCGCGCCGCGCGATCCGGCACGGCGCGGCTCGCAGGTCTCATTCCGTTTCGGCGAAGGCTATGCGGCCATGCAGGCGTCGATCGCCAGCGGCGTCATCGGCGACTTCCGCGCCCCGGACATCATGCGTTTCGGTTTCACGCCGCTCTATATCGGCCTGGACGACGTGGTCGCGGCGGCGGAGCGGATCGAGACGGTGATCGCGGAAAGGCAATGGGAGCGGTCCGAATACCGCATACGGGCGAAGGTGACATGACGAAACCCGTTCAGCCGGCCGAGGGCGCCGAGACGGATTTCCGCGCTAGGATGTCTTACGGCGACTATCTGCATCTCGAGAAAATCCTCGATGCGCAGGCGCCCCTGTCGACCGCGCATGACGAATTGCTGTTCATCATCCAGCATCAGACGTCGGAACTCTGGATGAAGCTCGCCATCCACGAGATACGCTCGGCGAAGGCGGCGATCCGCGACAACGATCTGCAGCCGGCCTTCAAGATGCTGACCCGCGTCGCCCGCATCTTCGAGCAACTGAACAGCGCCTGGGACGTGCTGAGGACCATGACGCCCAGCGAGTACACGCAATTTCGCGATTCGCTCGGCCAGTCCTCCGGTTTCCAGTCGTGGCAGTATCGGGCGATCGAATTCCTGGCCGGCAACCGGAATCCCGCGATGCTGCGCCCGCACGAGCACCGGCCGGAGGTGATCGCGGAACTGGAGAAAATCCTTGCCGAGTCCGAGCCTCTACGACGAGGCGCTGCTGCTGCTGGCACGAGAGGGCTTCGATATCGGACCGGAAGCGAAACGAACGGATTGGCGCCGCAACCGCGAGCCGAGCGATGAAGTGCTGGCGGCCTGGAAGGAAATCTACCAGGCGCCCGAACGGCATTGGGCGCTTTACGAGCTGGCCGAAAAACTGGTCGACTTCGAGGATTATTTCCGCCGTTGGCGGTTCAATCACGTCACCACGGTCGAGCGCATCATCGGGCTGAAGCGCGGCACCGGCGGAACCGCCGGCGTCTCGTACCTGCGCAAGATGCTGGAGGTGGAACTGTTTCCGGAACTCTGGAAACTGCGTACAGAGCTTTGAGGCCGTCAAAACGGACCGAAAGAGGACATGCCGGAACAACCTCGTCCCGGGCATGGCGCGAATGCGGGAACGACAACGAAAAGGGAGACTAAAATGAGGAACATTCTTGCGGCGGGCCTGTTCGGGCTCGCACTTGGCGTATCGGGGCTGGCATTCGCCGAACCGGTCAAGGTGGGCATGATCACCACGCTTTCAGGCGGCGGCGCCGGTCTCGGCATCGATGTGCGCGACGGCTTCATGCTTGCGCTCAAGCAGTCAGGCAACAAGGAGATCGAGGTCGTCGTCGAGGACGACGCGCAGAAGCCGGAAACGGCCGTGCAGGTCGCCGACAAGATGATCCAGAGCGACAAGGTCGACGTGCTCACCGGTATCATCTTTTCCAACCTGGCGATGGCGGTGGTGCCGAACGCGGTCGCGCAGGGCAAGTTCTACCTGTCGCCCAACGCCGGTCCGTCGGCGCTGGCGGGCGCGAAGTGTCACGAGAACTATTTCAACGTGGCGTGGCAGAACGACAATCTGCACGAGGCGATGGGCAACTATGCGAACACGCTCGGATACAAGAAGGCCTTCATCCTGGCGCCGAACTATCCGGCGGGCACCGACGCGCTGACCGGCTACAAGCGCTTTTACAAGGGCGAGCTCGCCGGCGAGGTCTACACCAAGCTCGGCCAGACGGATTATGCGGCCGAGATCGCGCAAATCCGCGCTTCGGGCGCTGACTCCGTATTCATCTTCCTGCCCGGCGGCATGGGTATCGCCTTCATGAAGCAGTACGCCCAGTCGGGCGTAAACATTCCAGTGACCGGACCCGGCTTCTCCTTCGACCAGGACGTGCTGGGCGCGATCGGCGAGGCGGCACTCGGCGTGAAGAACACATCGCAATGGTCGAAGGACATCGACAATCCGGCCAACAAGAAATTCGTCGAGGCCTTCCAGAAAGAATACAATCGCCTGCCGTCGCTCTATGCCAGCCAAGGCTACGATACCGCAAACCTGCTGCTTTCCGCCGCCGGCAAGGCGAGCGTCAAGGACGCCGATGCCTTCCGCGCCGCGCTGAAGGCCGCCGAATTCGAATCGGTGCGCGGAAAATTCAAGTTCAACACCAACAACCACCCGATCCAGGACGTCTACGTGCGCGAGGTCGTGAAGGAAGGCGACGTGCTGACCAACAAGATCATCGGCACCAGCTTCACCGATCACGCTGACGCCTATGCGAAGGATTGCAAGATGTGACAGTGTTCTTCTCCCCGCAAGCGGGAGAAGCTGCCGCGCCTTCGTATGCTCAGGAGGCAGATGCGGGGGTTGCACAGGCGTTGCGGAACTTGTTGCACCGTCGACACCGCCCCTCCTCTCCCCGTTACGGGGAGAGGGAGTCTCACCGCAAGCGCTTGCCCAAACGCTCCGAGACCATGCAAACAGCCCTCCTCATCGAACAACTCCTGAACGGACTGCAGTTCGGCGTCATGCTGTTCCTGATGGCGGCCGGGCTGACGCTGATCTTCGGCGTCATGGGGCTGATCAATCTGGCGCACGGCTCACTCTACATGGTCGGCGCGTTCGCCTGCGCGGCGGTCGCCGCCGCGACGGGCTCCTTCTGGCTGGGGCTGATGGCGAGCCTCGCCGCCGCAGCCGCGGCCGGAGCCATCGTCGAGCTTCTCGTCATCCGGCGCCTCTACAATCGCGACCATCTCGACCAGGTGCTGGCGACGTTCGCGCTGATCCTGATCTTCTCCGAAGGCACGCGCTGGTTGTTCGGTTCATTCCCGCTCTATCTGGATATTCCGCCGGCGCTTGCCGGCGCCGTCGACCTGCCGGGCGGCGCTCGCTACCAGCTTTACCGGCTGGCGATCATCGCCGTTGGCATGCTTGTGGCCGCCGGGCTCTATCTGCTGATCTCGAAGACCAGGCTCGGAATGCGTATCCGCGCCGGTCAGTCCGACCGCGAGATGATCGGCGCGCTCGGCGTCGACATCCGCACGCTCTACACGATCGTCTTCGCACTTGGCGCCGCCCTTGCCGGGCTGGCCGGCGCGCTTGTCGGTGCACTGCAATCGGTGCAGGTCGGCATGGGCGAGCCGGTGCTGATCCTCGCTTTCGTTGTCATCGTCATCGGCGGCATCGGCTCCATCAAGGGTGCGCTGGTCGGCGCCATCCTTGTCGGCCTGGTCGACACGCTCGGCCGCTTCATGCTGCCGAAGCTTTTCGCGCTCGCCATGGGCGCCTCGCAGGGCGCGACGGTCGGCGCCGCGCTCGCCTCGATGCTGATCTACGTGATGATGGCGCTGATCCTGGCGTTCCGCCCGCAGGGCCTGTTTGCGGCGAACACATGATGACGGCGGAAACACGATTCCCAGGTTGGCGGGACAGCGGGGTAAAGTGCGAGCGGCAAGAGGAGTGGAAGAACTCCGATGACCCGCGAACCCGTCATCAACACCGCAATCGCCGCGCTGCTGCTCGCCGTGCCCTTCGCAGCACTCGCCATGGACGAGCCGTTCTACATCACGCTGGCGACCCGCATGGCGATCCTGGCGCTGGCCGCCGTCGGCCTGAACCTGGCGCTGGGGCTGGGCGGGCTGGTCTCGTTCGGCCACGCCGCGTTCTTCGGCATCGGCGGTTATGCCGCCGGCATCCTGTCGACGCATGCGCTAAACATGCAGCCGCTCTTCACCTGGCCGTTCGAGATCGGCGGCTCGGAGCAGATGCCGGTGGTCTGGCTGGTGGCCGTCGTCGTATCCGGGCTGGTGGCGCTTGCCATCGGCGCAGTCAGCCTCAGGACATCCGGCGTCTACTTCATCATGATCACGCTCGCCTTCGCCCAGATGGTCTATTATTTCGCTATCTCCTGGCCGGCCTATGGCGGCGAGGACGGGCTCTCGGTCGCTATGCGCGGCGCGTTTCCGGGCGTCAACACCGCAGTTCCGCTGAACTTCTTCCTCATCTGCTACGGCGTCCTCGCGGCGGCGCTTTTCCTGTTCGTCTTCATCCGCGATTCGCGTTTCGGCGCGGCATTGCAGGCGGCGCGGCAGAACGAGACGCGTCTCGCCGCGGTCGGCATCGGCCCGTTTCCTGTAAGGCTCGTAGCCTTCGTCATCTCGGCGATGATAACCGCGCTCGCCGGCGCGCTCTACGCCGACCTCAACCGCTTCGCCAGCCCGTCGATGCTGTCATGGCAGATGTCGGGCGAACTGATCGTGCTTATCATCCTCGGCGGCACCGGACGGCTGTTCGGTCCGGTCGCCGGCGCCATGCTGTTCGTGCTGATCGAATTCGCTGCTGGGCGGGCTGACCGAGCGCTGGCAGCTTTTCCTGGGCCTCATCCTGCTCGGCGTCGTCCTGTTCGCGCGCGGCGGCCTGATCGGCGTGGTCGCCGGAAAGGCGCGCCATGGCTGAGCCGGTCCTCTCCATCCGGAACTTGCGGAAAAATTTCGGCGCACTGAAAGCGACCGACAATGTCAGCCTCGACCTCATGCCCGGCGAAATCCACGCGCTGATCGGCCCCAACGGTGCCGGCAAGACGACGCTGATCCACCAGATTTCCGGATCGATCCGCCCGGATGCCGGCGCCGTCGAATTCCTCGGCGAGGACATCAGCGCGCTCGGCATGGCGGCGCGCACGCGAAAAGGGCTCGGACGTTCGTTCCAGATATCCTCGCTGGCGCCGGAGTTTTCGGCACTGCGCAACGTCATGCTGGCGGTGCAGGCGCGGCAGGGGTCGAGCTTCCGCTTCTTCCGGCCGGTGATGCGCGACAGGTCGCTGACCGAACCGGCGCTTGCCGTGCTGGAACGTGTCGGTCTTGCCGGTCGCGCGTCGCTGCCGGCGGCGGAACTTTCGCATGGCGAACGCCGCAAGCTGGAGATCGCCATCGCGCTTGCCTTGGGGCCCAAAGCTTTCCTGTTCGACGAGCCGATGGCCGGCATGGGGCCTGAAGGCTCGAAGAGCCTGACCGCTTTCCTGGACGGACTGAGACAGGAAGCGCCTATCCTTCTGGTCGAGCACGACATGGACGCAGTGTTCGCGCTTGCCGACCGCATTTCGGTGCTGGTCTATGGCCGCATCATCGCGACGGGCACGGTCGATGAAATCCGCCGCGATCCGGAAGTGCGGCGGGCCTATCTTGGGGAGCAGCCAGTGATGTTGCTCGAAGTCAGCGGCCTCGAAACCTTCTACGGCGCCTCGCAGGCGCTGTTCGGCGTCGAGTTGTCGGTCGGCGAGGGCGAGGTGGTGGCGCTGATGGGCCGCAACGGCATGGGCAAGACGACGACGATCTCCGCGATTCTCGGGCTGGTCCGCAGTCGCGCGCGGGACGATCCGGCTTGGCGGCAAGACGATCTCCGGCATGAGCGCCCACCGCATTGCCCGGCTTGGCATCGGACTGGTGCCGGAGGGCCGCCGCTGCTTCCCGAACCTGACGGTGCGGGAAAATCTGGTTGCGGCTGCGCGCGCCGGGGACTGGACGCTGCAGCGGGTCTACGCGCTGTTCCCGCCGCCTCGAAGAGCGGCAAGGGCAATACGCCAACACGCTTTCCGGCGGCGAACAGCAGATGCTGGCGATCGGCCGCGCGCTGATGACCAATCCGAAACTTCTGATCCTCGACGAGGCGACCGAGGGGCTCGCCCCGGTGATCCGGCAGGATATATGGGTGGCGATCCGCAGGCTGAAGGCGGAAGGCCAGTCGATCATGGTCGTCGACAAGACGCTGTCGGAACTGCTGCCTGTCGCCGATCGAGCCTTCGTCCTGGAAAAGGGCACAACCGTCTGGAGCGGCGATTCCGCCGAACTGACGGCCGATTTGCAAGACCGGTACCTAGGTGTTTGAGCCACAGCCTGCCGGCAGAATTTTTAGATTGGAGATGACGACGATGTCCGAGCCCGCCCATCAGGTGCTTCATCCGGCCAACTGGAAAGCGGCCAAGGGTTATGCCAACGGCATCGTCGCGGAAGGCCGGACGGTGTTTCTCGGTGGCCAGATCGGCTGGAACGCCGAGCAAGTGTTCGAGACCGACGATTTCGTCGAGCAGACGCGGCAGGTCCTGAAGAACATCGTCGCAGTGCTTGCCGAAGCAGGCGGCCGGCCGGAGCACATCGTGCGGCTGACCTGGTTCGTCACTAGCAAGCAGGAATATCTGGCCCGGCTGAAGGAGCTGGGCGAAGCCTACCAGAGCGTCATGGGCCGGCATTATCCCGACCATGAGCGTGGTCCAGGTGGTGGCGCTGATGGAGGATCGGGCCAAGGTGGAGATCGAGGCCACGGCGGTGCTGCCGGGCTCTGGCTGATGGGCTTCCGTGCGTCCATCGAGGCTCGCCTGCAGAGGTTGGCACCAAGCGATCGACCGGCCGTGCGGGCTCGCACCTCAGGATGAGGGAGGATAGCGCCAACGGTCCTTCATCCTGAGGTGCGAGCTTCTTCGACGTCCGACGTGAAAGAGCAACCTGTCGGGCGAGCCTCGATGGGCTACCGGTATTTCATGTAGCCGACGAAGCCCGTGATCTTCCAGCGACCACCTACCTTGCGGCAGAAATACAGGGTCTGCCAGTTGAGCACGTCGAAGCTGCCGTCGGCCTTGGCGATCTTGCCGTCGAATTTCTTGCGCGCCAGCGCGACATCGCCGGTGATGTCGATCTCGGAGAGGTTGGTGGCACGGTGGATGCCCTCGGCCAGCGGCTCGGCGAATTTTACCGCTGCGGTCTCGGCCGCCTGCCGCAGCCATTCCGCCTTGTAGTCCGCAAGCGTCGGAAAGGCGGCGTTCCATTCGTCCGGGTTCGTCGCGTTGTGAGCATGGATGCCAAGGAAACGATGCTCGTCGAAATCGTCCGCGACCATCGACCAGTCGGCGGCGACGAACGCGGCGATGTCGCGCTCGACCAGCATGTCCCAGATGGCGTGGCGATCGGCATCGTTGCCGAACGGGTTTTCAGCGTGGCTCATCGTTTGCTCCGGTTGATCTGAAATCTGGACATCCCGAAAGGATCAGGTGACGCGGCCGCGCGCCGACGACGGGAAGGACGTCGACGACGGTCTCGCCCGAAACCAGGTGCACCGCGTCGAACAGGTTGGAAACGACGCAGGCATGGTCGGGCAGAACACGCACGCGCTGGCCGATCGCTCAATTTGGCCTCGCCGTTGAGGGTGACTGTGCCGTGCTCTTCGCTGAGCCCCGTCACCAAGGCCCCGGGAACGCCAATCAGTTCGCCGAAATCGGGCAGGCCGAGCGTGTCGCTGGACAGTGCCTTCGAGCCGGCGTCGAGGATGGCGCGCGTCGGCGTCGGGTGGCTGACGACGGTTGAGAGCACCGTCAGCGCGCAGTCGTCGTTGCCGCCGACGCCCTTGGCGACCTGATAGCGGTCGAGATAGATGTAGGTGCCGGGCCGGTATTCGGTGACGACCTTGGTGTCGCCCGCCCGCCAGATGTCGGGCGTGCCGCCGCTGGAGATGACATCGCAGTCCAGGCCGGCAGCCTTCAGCACGTCGCGCGCCTCGATGAGCCAGCGATCCGCCTCGCCGGCACGACCCGCAGCCGGATAGGTCATCAGTCCGCCGAACGACAGCCCGGAAGCCCTGTCGATCTGTCGTGCAAGGTCGAGTGCCTCGGCGTTTGTCTGCACCCCGCAGCGGCCCATGCCGGTGTCGCATTCGACCAGCACTTTCAGCCGATGCCCGGCATCGGTGAAGGTCGCGGCAAGGCCCGGCAAGCGTTTCGGCGCTGTCGGCGGTAACGGAAAGCGTTACCTGGCTGTGCAGGGCCAGCAGCCGCTCGAGCTTTGCTCGCCCGAGAATGTTGTAGGGCAGAAAAATATCGGAGAGCCCCGGCCTCGGCCATAACCTCCGCCTCGCCGATCTTCTGGCAGGTGATGCCGACGGCGCCCGCCTCGACCTGCTTCCTGGCGAAATAGGGCAGCTTGTGCGTCTTGATGTGAGGGCGAAGGTTCAGCCCGTGCCGGTCGGCATCGGCCTGGGCGCGGGCGATGTTGGCGTTGGCCCGGTCGACGTCGATGAGGACGGCCGGCGTTTCGATGTCGTGGACGGTGCGAGGGTTCGGCAAATCAATCACCAAGCGGCAAGCGCGGATCGTCTATTTTCAGCGTGTTCAAGCTCTGCTTGATCCGGCGCAGACTTTCCAGAACTTTCGTGTCGCGGCTTTCGGCGGTCGCGGTGGCGATCATGTCGAGGATCGCCAGCAGCGCGAAACGCGACGAGGTCGGCTTGTAGATGTTGCCGTCTTCGACCGGCTGGAACGCGATCAGCGTTTCGGCGGCCTTTGCCAGCGCCGAATCGGGCGCGGTGATGGCCACGGTGTGGGCGCCGTACTGACGTGCGAGGCTGACCGCCTCCACCACCGACCGGGCAAAGCCGGAGGTGGAAAAGGCGACCACGGTCGTCTGCGGGCCGGCGACGGCGGCATACATGCGCTGCAATTCGCCATCGACCTGCGCGACCACCGAGAGCCCGAGCCTGAACAGCCGGTTCTGCAATTCGGTCGCCAGCATCGACGAGGTGCCGCCGGAGCCGATGCAGAGGATCTGCGCCGAGATGGCCAGCCTCTCGCCGACGGCAAGCAGGGTGCCCATGTCGAGAGCAGCACTTGCCCGCTCGATCGCGGCGATCGCAGCTCCGGTCACCGCCGAGGCCACCCGCTGCTCGCGGATGTCGCGGTTGAGCGGCTCGGGATTGAGGTAGACGCCGCCGACGGCAAGCGCCTGCGCCAGCCAGAACTTGAAATCGCGCACGCCTTCGCAGCCGAGGCTGCGGCAGAAGCGCGTCACCGTCGGCTCGCTGACGCCGGCGCGCGACGCGATATCCGAGATGGCAGCCTTGGAAGCGAAATCGAGATCGGACAGCACGAGCGCCGCCAGCCGCCGGTCGGATTTCGATCCGTCCTGGGTCATCGCCTGCAACCGGGTGATGATATCGGCGACGTGCTTCATCGTCCTGCTTAGCCACCCAGTATGTCGTCGATGAAAGGCAGACAGCCGGCGGTCAGACCGGCATCGACCGGCAGCACGGCGCCAGTGATCCCCGACGCGCGGTCGGATGCCAGAAACGCAACGGCCTCTGCCACTTCGGCCGCATTGACGATGCGGCCCAGCGGATAGAGCCGCTGCAGCTTGCCCGGAATGGTGGCGTCCTTGGCAATGCGGTGGTCCCATGCCGGCGTGCGGATAGAGCCGGGGCAGACGACGTTTGCGCGGATGCCGCGGCGGCCATATTCAACGGCGATTGCGCGGGCATAAGAGTTGATGCCGGATTTCGCGGCGGCGTAGGCCGGATTGCCGAAATGCGAGAGTGCGTTGACCGAGGAAATGAACACGAAAACACCCTTCGGCTCGCGGGTACATCGTTTCCAGCAAAGCGTTGGTGAAAGCCATGACGCCAGTCAGGTTGAGGTCGACCTCGCGTTCGATCCTGTCGAGCGAGAGCGCCGCCATCGTCTCGGCGCGGGTCCAGCCGGCATTGTTGACGACGATATCCGGCACGCCATCCCGTTCGACGATCGCATGTACCGTGCCCTGCATGGCCGCGCGGTCGAGCAGGTCGAAAACATGGGCCGAAGCAGCCGGCAGGCCAGCCATGGCATCCGAAGACTGATCGCAGGCGACGATCCGCGCGCCGCGCGCCGCAAAGATTTCAACCACTGCCTGCCCGAGGCCGCCGCCGGCGCCTGTGACCAGAACCGATTTCCCGCTAAACTCGCCCTCAAGAGCCAATTACCCGCTCCAACCTGCAAGGAACCGCAGCCCGTCTGCTTCCCGGTGCTACGCCCAAAAATGTAATTAAACAACAGAATATTCTGCTTGAAACATGGTGTTTTGCATATAATGTAGGAAAATCACGCATCGTGATCGGTGCAAGCGGCGAATTTTTCAGTTGGCGACAGCGTCCGGAAGGCCCGCGGCGAGAACGCTGCCGGACATGTCCGGGCGCCACATCGGCGGTGCATCTACTCTTCCTCCGGATGCGCCGCCGGTTCTTTAAAGATCGGCAGGATCTTGCGCGGGCCTCGAGCCCGTGCAGAAAGCCGGCAAAGTTTTCAAGGGAGCATGAGGCACATGTCGCGCAAACAGACTTTCGGCACTTCTCATGTGCCGCTGTCGCCGGCGGTGCGGGCCGGCGATTTCGTCTACGTTTCCGGCCAGGTGCCGGTGCGCGGCGACGGCTCCGTGGTGGAAGGCGGCATCGAACCGCAGACCCGGCAGGTGCTCGACAATGTGAAGGCCGCGCTCGCGCTTGCCGGCGCCACGCTGGACGATGTCGTCAAGACCACGGTCTGGATCGAGGACGCGCGCGATTTCGGCGGCATGAACAAGGTCTACGCGACCTATTTCCCTAAAGAACCGCCCGCGCGCACCACCGTGGAATCGCGGCTGATGATCGACATCAAGGTCGAGATCGAAGCGGTCGCTTACGCGCCGCAGAAATAGACAGCAGCGAAAGCGACGCCGGACCATGCGCATCTTCACCGCCTCGCTGGCGACGGAAACCAATACGTTCTCGCCGGTGCCGACCGATCGCGCGTCGTTCGAGATGGCCTTCTACGCCGCGCCGGGCAAGCACCCGGAGACGCCGACGCTGTGTTCGTCGCCGATCGTGGCGCTGCGCAGGCGTGCGGAACGCGACCGACTGACGGTGATCGAAGGCACGGCCACCTGGGCCGAGCCGGGCGGCCTCGTCCAGCGCAAGGCCTATGAAGACCTGCGCGACGAGATCCTCGGCCAGCTTTCCGCCGCGATGCCGGTCGATGCCGTGATCCTCGGCCTGCATGGCGCCATGGTCGCGCAAGGCTACGACGATTGCGAGGGCGATCTTCTCGAGGCGCGTTCGGGAAATCGTCGGGCCCGACATTGTCATCGCTTCCGAGCTCGACCCGCACAGCCATCTGACGGAAAAACGGGTCGCGGCGGCGGACATCCTGGCCGCGTTCCTCGAGTTTCCGCATACCGACTTCTACGAGCGCGGCGAGCATGTGGTCGAACTCGGGCTTGCCGCCGCGCGCGGCGAAATCAAGCCGGTCATCTCGACCTTCGACTGCCGGATGATCGCCGTGCTGCCGACCAGCCGCGAGCCGATGCGCTCCTTCGTCGACCGGTTCAAGGCGCTGCAGGGCAAGGACGGCATCCTTTCGATCTCGGTCATCCACGGTTTCATGGCGGCCGATGTGCCCGCGATGGGTACCAGGATCATCGTCGTCACCGACAACGACAAGGCCAAAGGCGACGCGCTGGCCGAAAAGCTCGGCATGGAACTTTTCGCCATGCGCGAAAAAACCGTGATGAAGATGGTCGGCGCCGATGAAGGGATCGAGCGCGCGTTCGAGGTCCGCAAGGCCAATCCGGCGAAGCCGGCGGTCATCGCCGATGTCTGGGACAATCCGGGCGGCGGCGTTGCCGGGCGACGGCACGTTCGTGTTGAGAAAGCTGATCGAGCGCGGCACCGGCCGCATCGGGCTCGCCACCATCTGGGACCCGGTCGCGGTGACCTTCTGCCATGCCGCCGGGGAAGGCGCGACGATCAAGCTGCGCTTCGGCGGCAAGGCCGGACCGCAGGCGGGAGAACCGATAGACGCGACGGTGAAGGTGCTGAAAGCGGTCGAGGAAGGCTGGCAGAGTTTCGGCCCGAGCCGGGTGACGCTCGGCGCGACCGCGCTGATCCGCATCGAAGGCACCGAGATCGACGTCATCCTGAACACCAACAGGACGCAGACCTTCGAGCCGGATATATTTTCCAATCTCGGCGTCGACCCGCTGTCGAAGGACATCCTGCTGGTCAAGTCGACCAACCATTTCTACGCCGGCTTCGAGCCGATCGCGGCGGAGATCATCTATGTGAACGCACCGAGCTCCTATCCGAGCGATCCGCGCACGACGAACTACACCAAGCTCGACCGGCCGATCTGGCCGCGGGTCGAAGACCCGTTCGCCTGACGCACGACCCGAAGGCCGGAATCGGTCGTCGGAAAGGAGCTGCGTCGATTCAGAGTGCTACGACATCCTTTACGTGTCCGATGGGACATGCGGCGCTGCAGGCCTGGCTGCACCAATCGAAAACGGCCATCCGTGACTTGCCTTGACGCGCCGTTTCGTTCAGAAATCCGGCCACGAACTGCCGAAATCCAAGGATTTCGGCGCAAAATCGCGGCATCTGGCCAATTTTGGCCCTGCCGCCACCGGAAAGACCTGAAAATGACCTCGATCGAAGCCGGCGTGGGGACGCCGGAAAGCCTCTGGCGCGGCGAGATTCGCGCAATGCTCGCACTGTCCTGGCCGATGGTTCTGACCAACCTCGCGCAGGTTGCGATGACGGCCACCGACGTGATGATGATCGGGCGGTTGGGGCCGGATTCGCTCGCCGCCGGAGCGCTCGGCTCGAACCTTTATTTCGCGCCGCTGATCCTCGGCCTCGGCCTGGTCTATGCCGCGTCGCCGATGATGGCGACGGAGCTCGGCCGCAAGCGGCATTCGGTTCGCGACATCCGGCGCACGGTAAGGCAAGGCCTGTGGCTTTCGATCCTTGCCGCCCTGCCGATCTGGATCCTGCTTTGGAACGGCGAAGCGATACTGCTGGCTATGGGACAAGAGCCGGCGCTGGCCCAGCAAGCCGGCGTCTACCTGCACGGGCTGCAATGGGCGATCCTTCCTTTCTACGGCTATATCGTGCTGCGATCCTTCATTTCGGCGCTGGAACGACCCGGCTGGGCCTTGGTGATCATGTTCATCGCGGTGACGGTCAACGCGCTCGGCAACTGGCTGCTGGTCTTCGGAAATCTCGGGTTTCCCAAAATGGGGATCTTCGGCTCCGGCCTGGCGACCAGCCTTTCCAGCGCGCTGATGTTCATCGGCCTGGCGATCGTCGTCTCGGTCGAGCGGCAGTTCCGCCGCTATCGTCTGTTCGGACGCTTCTGGCGGTCCGACTGGCCGCGCTTCATGGCGATGCTCAGGCTCGGACTGCCGATCGCCGGCATCCTCGCCTTCGAGGTGACCATCTTCAACGCCGCGGCTTTCCTGATGGGGCTGATCAACGCAGCGTCGCTTGCCGCACACGCCATCGCCATCCAGATCGCCTCGGTGACCTTCATGGTTCCGCTTGGCCTGAACCAGGCGGTGACCGTTCGTGTCGGCCTTGCCTATGGCGCCAGCAACCCCGACGGGATCAGCCGCGCCGGCTGGACGGCATATGCGCTTGGCGTCGGTTTCATGGCGCTGATGGCGCTGGCGATGATCTTGTGGCCGCGGCTTTTGATCGGCGCCTTCATCAATCTCGACGATCCGGCCAACGCTACGGTCATCGGGCTCGCCGTCACCTTCCTCTCCTTTGCGGCGCTGTTCCAGATTTTCGACGGGGCGCAGGCGGTGGCAGCCGGGATGCTGCGCGGGTTGCACGACACGAAAGTGCCGATGATCCTCGCGGCGATCGGTTATTGGGGCGTCGGCCTGCCGCTCGGCGTATTGCTTGCCTTCCATTTCGGATTTGAAGGTGCAGGCATCTGGATCGGCCTTTCCAGCGGACTGGCGGTGGTGGCGGTGCTTCTGCTGGTGCGCTGGCTGCGCCGCGACCAGCTCGGGCTGACCGTCGATCGGGTCTAGGTTCGCGAAAATGCAGGCGTCGGGAGCACCTCCCGGTGTTCCCGGCAAACGCTTTTCGTGCGAAGCAGAACGAACAAAAGATCCGTAGGGGCGGAAACATGACGCGCGTGCATCGGGGCGACCAGGCGTTCGACTACGAAACGCTCATGGGAACCGAAACGGAGATGCCGTTTTCGGGAGCCCGCAGCTTCCTGCGGCGGCGGCTGACCCGCGATCTCGCCGGCGTCGATTATGCCGTCATGGGCATTCCCTACGATCTTTCGACCTCGGGCCGCCCCGGGACGCGTCTCGGCCCGGAAGCGCTGCGGCGAGCCACCTCGCAGCTTTCCTGGGGCGAGGTCTGGCCATGGGATTTCGATCCGTTCGAGCGGCTCGCCGTCGTCGATTACGGCGACGTCTTCTACCAGCGCGGCCAGCCGCAGGAGATGCTGGAGAACGCCTACCGGCAGGCGCTGCATGTACTGAAATCCGGCACAAAGCTGATCGGCCTCGGCGGCGACCACCTCATCACCTACCCGCTGCTCAAGGCGCATGCCGAGGTGCACGGGCCGCTGGCGCTGATCCAGTTCGACGCGCACCGCGACACCGCGAAGTCGACCTTCCTCGACCATGGCTCCTTCGTCCGCTTCGCCATGGACGAGGGGCTGATCGACCCGAAAAAGTCGATCCAGATCGGCATCCGCACCCATTACGACCTCGACGACCCCATCACCGTGCTGCACCGGCCGTGGGTACGCAAAAATGGCGTCGAGGCGCTGGTCGCTGAGATCGAGCGGGTGACCGACGGCATGCCGTGTTACCTCACCTTCGACATCGACAGCGTCGACCCGGCCTTTGCGCCCGGCACCGGCACGCCGGTGG
This sequence comes from uncultured Alphaproteobacteria bacterium, assembly GCA_963763895.1. GTDB lineage: Bacteria > Pseudomonadota > Alphaproteobacteria > Rhizobiales > Rhizobiaceae > Neomesorhizobium. Next base: position 760,389 of record CAVXQC010000008.1, read on the forward strand.
TCGACGGGCTTTTGCCGCATGAGGCGATCGACACGATCCGCGCGCTGACGAAACCGAACATCGTCGGCATGGATGTCGTCGAGGTTTCGCCGCCCTACGATCCGACCGAGATCACCGCGCTGTTCGGTGCCTCGGTCATCCTCGAGCATTTCTGCGCGCGGGCTTCGCTTCAGCCGGCGAAGAGCTGAAAAAATGCCGGCGCCTTCCGTCATCATCGACCTCGACATCATCGCGGAAAACACGCGGCGCGTGGCCGCGAAGCTCAAGCCGCAAGGCATCGGCATGTTCGGCGTCACAAAGGCGGCGTGCGGCTCGCCGCTGGTGGCCCGCGCGATGCTGCGCGGCGGCGTGTTCGGCCTGGCCGATTCGCGCCTCGACAATGTCCAGCGCATGCGCCATTCGGGCATCTCGGCGCCGATCATGATGTTGCGCATTCCTTCGGTCACCGAGGCTCCGGAAGTGGTGCGCCTTTGCGATCTCAGCCTCAACTCGGAAGCCGCCGTGCTCGACGCGCTCGCCGAAGCGGCCCAGGAACAGGGCGTTGTCCACGATGTCATCCTGATGCTCGAAATGGGCGATCGCCGCGAGGGCGTCTCGCCGCAAGACCTGATGCCGCTGGCCCAAACCGCCATGGCCGAACCCTCGCTCAGGCTCGCCGGCATCGGCGCCAACTTCATGTGCGCCAGCGGCGTCTTGCCGACGGTCGAGAAGCTGGAGCGGCTGGCCCGCCTCGCCGACGACGTCGAGCAGCGTTTCGGCACGAAGCTCGAGTATGTCTCCGGCGGCAATTCGGCCAATCTCGCGCTGATGGAGACCGAAGGCGTGCCGATGCCGTCGCGGATCAACAATCTGCGCATCGGCTCGACCATCCTGCGCGGCGAGAACAGCTTCACCGGCGGCACGCTGCCCGGCTATGACGACGGCGCCTTCACGCTGGAAGCGGAACTGGTCGAGATCCAGGCCAAGCATTCGCTTCCCGATGGCGAAACCGGTCCGGACGCCTTCGGCAACCGGCTGACCTTCGAGGATCGCGGCACGCGGCTGCGCGGCATCGTCAATCTCGGCCGCGTCGACATCAGGCCGGAGGGCCTGAAGGCGCGGCATCGCGACGTCGAGATCGTCACCGCGTCGAGCGACCACCTGATCGTCGATATCACCGAAGCGAAAAAATTCGCTGTGGGCGACCCCATACGCTTCGAGATGGACTACGGCGCGCTGGTGCAGGCGATGCTGTCGCCCTACATCGAAAAGCAGCTCGCCGGCCGCGAGAACATCGCGCCGCGCCCAAGCGCTGTCCGGCTGATCGCCGATGCCTCGCTTCATGAGCGCGAGGAAACGCGCCAGTTCCTGCTCGGCGCGACGGCGCTGGGCTTCGAAATCAAGCGGGACGGCACGCCGGAGCCCGCCGACCTGCCGCTCTGGATCATTCCTGGCCGCGACGGCATTCACGAACTGATCGCCACCGCCGATGTCGAGGCGGTCGAATCCGGGCTGCTGTGGATGGATTCCGATCCTGGCGAAATCGGCGCGGTGTCGACGCCGGAGTCCACCGCCCTGCTCGGCATCCGCACGGCCACGAAAGAGCAGGCGGCAATCATCGGCGACCGCGGCATCCTCGCTTTCACCATGGAGGATGTCGACCTCGTCGGCATCCGCGAATCGACCCGCCGCGCCATCAAACGCGTCACCGATACCACCGACGGTTTCGCGCTCGTGCTCAATGCCTCGGTGGCGCGCGGCATGGACGCCGATCCGCGCGAGGCGGGATTGAGCTACCGCGAATGCTCGACGGTGATGGAGCGGGTGGCGGCGAGCGAGGAACTGCGCGCCATCGTGCTTTCGGGGCTGGGCACCGAGCCGGAACCGGCGGCACTCGAAGCGGCCTACGGCTACCTGCTCAGCGCGCTGGGCAAGCGGATTTTGGCTTAGCGGCGCCATGCGGAAATTTGAAACCGAGCATGCCGAAAGGCTAGTCTCGAGGCTTCAAAAGCGGGGGAGTACGGCGTGGCTGAAACGGTCGACGTTGTTGTCATCGGCGGCGGTATTGCCGGCATTTCGCTAGCCTACTTTCTGAGCCCGCATCGCTCCGTCACCGTGCTCGAGCGCGAGAGCGCTCTCGGCTACCATTCGAGCGGGCGGTCGGCGGCCGAATTCGCCTTCCGCTTCCACTCGGCAATCGTCGGCAAACTCGCCAGGGTCAGCTATCCCTTCCTGACCAATTCGCCGGCGGGCTTCACCGAAACCGAACTTTTGAAACGCCGCGGCAATCTTTTGATCGCCGATGCCGAAAAGCGGAACGGCTGGCGCAAGTGTTCGCGGAAGAGAGCGCCGCCGGGCCGGGCTTGGACCGGCTGAGCGTCGATCAGGCGATCGAACGCGCGCCGATCCTCAACCCCGACTATGTGGTCGACGCCTTCTACGATCCGGACTGCTGGGACATCGAGGCGGAGAACCTGCTGCAAGGATTTGCCAAAGGTGCGCGGGCCAACGGCGCGACGATCCTCAACAAGGCCGAAGTACTGAGCGCGAGACGCGAGGGCGATGTCTGGATTCTTGAAACCACTGCCGGCGAAATGCGGGCGAATACGGTGGTCAACGCGGCCGGCGCATGGGCCGACAAGACGGCCGTGCTTCTCTGCCTGAAGCCACTCGGCATCGTGCCCTACCGGCGCACCGCTATCACCGTCGACATGCCGGCCGATATCGACGTCGGCGCGCTGCCGGAAATATGCGAGATCGACGAGGTTTTCTACATGAAGCCGGAGGCTGGCCGGCTGCTGGTTTCGCCCGCCGATGCCACCGAGAGCGAGCCCTGCGACGCGCAGCCGGAGGAACTCGATATCGCCTATGCCGCCTGGTACCTCGAACAGGCGACGACCGTTGCCGTCAGCCATGTCGCGCACGCTGGGCGGGATTGCGGTCATTTGCAAAGGATCGCGTACCGGTGGTTGGCTATTCCGGCGAAAAGGAAGGCTTCTTCTGGCTCGCCGGCCAGGGCGGCTTCGGCATCCAGACCGCACCGGCGCTGGGACGGCTTGCCGCCGATCTGGTGATCGGAAATTCGATCGCGGCGGACTTTGCCGAGCAAGGGCTGAGCGGAGAGATGTTCGCGCCGGGGAGGTTTGAGTAGGGGCGTTTCAGTGCGTCCTTCGAGGCTCGCCCACTGAACTCGCATCAAGCTCGTCATCGTCAGTGAGGGCTCGCACCTCAGGATGAGGACCGTGGGTGCTCGACGCCAACTTGGAACACCGATGATTTATAAGGCGGCGCTGAAAAATCGTCTTTATCCAAGGTTGGCGGCGTGCACCACGGTCCTCATACTGAGGTGCGAGCCCGCACGGGGGAAAAATTTGAGAAGCAGGCTAACCGTTTGAAGGCGAGCCTCGAAGGACGCCCTTCGGTTCCCCGGCTAAATCCGCAAATCCGCCAGATACGTATTCGCCGTTGCCGAGTCGGCGAAATCTTCCGACCTGAGGTCGGCGTAGAGCAACTCTTCGCCATCTTCGCCCGCCTCGGCGAGCATGGACCCATCGGGGGCGGCAATGCCGGACAGCCCGGCATAGCTGAACCGCTCGTCGGCGCCGCAGTGGTTTACATAGGCGACGAAAATCTGGTTCTCGAAAGCCCGAACCGGGATCAGCTTGCGGGCGATCAAGCGCCGCATGGTCGCTGGCCGGCAAGCGCGGTCGGCACCAGCACGGCCTGCGCGCCGGCTTGCGCCAGCCGGCGGACATTTTCCGGGAACTCGACATCGTAGCAGATCAGCATGCCGAGCCTCATGCCGCGGAACTCGACGATCGCCGGCGGAGGGCTTTTCGGGCGCGAACAGCGCGCGCTCGTAATCGCCGTAAAGATGCGACTTGCGATAGACCTCCAGCACGCCGCGCCGGTCGACGAACATGGCGCTGTTGTAGACCCTGTCGCCGTCGCGCTCGGCAAAACCGGCGATGATCGCAACGCCGGTTTCCAGCGAGATGGCCATGCAGCCGCGTCGCCGTCTCGCCGTCGGGCTTTTCGGCCAGGTCCCTGATAGCGTCGCCGGCGCCATAGCCGGTGATCGCGAGTTCCGGCGCGACCAGCAGGTCGGCGCCTTGCTCGCCGCGCCTCGCGCATGGCCCGTTCGATGCGGGCGAGATTGGCGGCGACATCGCCGGCATACGGCCTGCATCTGGAGGGTGGCGAGTTTCATCGCGCATCTAGTTTGCGTCCGACGACATGGCGCCGAGCAGCCGCCTGATGTCGCCGAACCGCGCGATCAGTCCGAACACCAGCGCCGCGATAGCGACGAAGAACACCGACACCGACGCCATGGTCGGCGTGTAGCCGTAGCGCAGCGCGTTGAAGATCTTGATCGGCAGCGTTTCCATGGTGAAGCCGACGGTCATGTAGGCGACGATGTATTCGTTGAGCGACAGCACGAAGGCGAAGGCATAGCCCGAGACGAGATAGGGCAGGATCAGCGGCAGCACGACGGTGTTCAGTACCGTGCGGTCGTCGGCACCCATGGTCGAGGCGGCCTCGACCAGCGAGCGGTCGATGGAGGCGAAACCAAGCGACAGCGTTACCAGCGGCAGCGTGACGAAGAAGATCGCGTGGCTGATCGCCGCCGTCCACGGCTGGCCGTAGAAGCCGGCATTGGCCCAGAAGGTGAGGAAGCCGAGCGCGGTGATGACCGGCGGCAGGATGAACGGCGCGACGCCCAGAAGCTGGAAGATATTCGCCCAGGGCGCGATGCGCCGCCACAGGAACCAGGCGAGCGGCAGCGCGATGGCGACGGCGATCGCCGCCGACGAAACGGCGAGCAGCACCGAGGCGATCAAGGCTTGCCGCCATTCCGGATTGACGAAGATCTCGGCATACCAGGCCAGCGAAAAACCCTTCGGCGGGAAGGCGAGGTCCTGCTTCTCGTTGACCGAGACGCCGGCCACCACGATCAGCGGCGCCGCGAGGAACAGCGCCACCAGGAAGAAGTAGAAACGCCGCAGCAGGTTCTGGCTCATGCCGCATTCTCCCTGCGTCCGACAAGCAGCGTCAGGCCGACCAGCGCCAGCGACATCAGCACCAGGAACACCGCCATGGCCGCCGCGAACGGGCATGTTCGACTGGTAGATCGCCTGGTCGGTGATCAGCACCGACAGCGTCCAGTGCTGCGGCCGGCCGAGAATCTGCGGCAGCAGATAGGAGCCCAGCGCGAAGACGAACACCATGATCAGCGTCGCCACGATGGTGTTTCTCAGCGCCGGCACGACGACGTTGAGGAAGGCGCGAACCGGTGAGGCGCCAAGGGTCCGCGCGGCCTCGAGCAGCGTCGGATCGAGGCGGACGAGCGCGGGATAAAGCACCAGGATCGTGTAGGGCAACGCCTGGTAGACCATACCGGTGAGCACGGCGCCGAAGCCCGGCAGCAGCGCTGTCGGTTCGGCCATCAGGCCGAGCCAGACGAGAAGGTTGGTGATGCCGGCGGTGCGCGAAAACAGCGTCGACCAGGCAAAGCCGATGATGACCTCCGACAGCGACAGCACCGACAGGAGGCAGACCAGCCACACGGTCTGCACCTTCCGCGACTGCCTGGTCAGAAGGTAGGTGAACGGGAAGGCGACGGCGACGCAGCAAAGCGCAACGATGATGGCGAGCATCAGCGAAAAGCCGAGCACGTTTCCGAAGAACAGCGAGAGGAAGCGCGCATAATTGTCGATGACGAAGTCCGGTTTGAAGAAGCCGGCCGGATCGCGCTTGAAGAACGACACCATGATCATCGTCGAAAACGGGATGACGAAGAACACGGTCAGCATCAGCGCCGGAAATACCAGCGGCGCGTAGTCGGCGAGCGACCGCGGCGGCTCGCGTCTCATGCGGGGCTCATTGGCGTTCGCGGCGCACCGCGCAAGACTCATTCCGGCGCGAAAGCAGACACGCATGACGCCGACCGTAGCTCTGGCCGACACTGCCTTGGGACGTTGGGCCGCTCACGCGGCGTCGCCACCGAGACGATGCTGGCGCCGCCGGCCTCGACGAAGGTTTCGATGGTGCCGCCGAGATCGCGCACGAAGGTGACGGTGCCGCCGATGGCGTTCTTGCCCGGTTTGTCGAGATGCACGTCCTCGGGGCGTATCGACAGCGATGCCTTGGCGGCGCCGCCGGGCAGCTTCAGCCCGGCAATCGCCTGGCCAAGCACGATGGCGCGGCCGCTGCTGTCCGCGGTGACCTCCAGCAGATTGGTCGAGCCGATGAAATCGGCGACGAAGGCGTCGGCCGGCTTGCGGTAGATCTCGATCGGCGGCGCTGCCTGCCGGATCTTGCCGTCGCCCATGACGACGACGAGGTCGGCCATGGTCATCGCCTCGCGCTGGTCGTGGGTGACGACGATGGTGGTGATGCCGAGCTTCTGCTGCAACTGGCGCAGTTCGACCTGCATTGCCTCGCGCAATTTGGCGTCGAGCGCCGACAGCGGCTCGTCGAGCAGGAAGAGTTTCGGCGAGATCGCCAGCGCTCGGGCGATCGCCACGCGCTGCCGCTGGCCGCCGGACAGCTTCGCCACCGGCCGGTCGGCATAGCCGGTGAGATGGATCAGAGCGAGCAGCTCTTCGGTGCGCTTGTTCTGCTCCGCGCGCGAGGCGCCGCGGATGCGCAACGGGTAAGAAATGTTGTCGCCGACCGAAAGATGCGGAAACAGCGCCAGCGACTGGAACACCATGCCGAGCTCGCGCTTGTGGGTGGGCACGGACGTGATGTCCTTGCCGTCGAGCACGATGGCGCCGGCCGAAGGTTCCTCCAGCCCGGCGATCATCCGCAGAAGGGTCGTCTTGCCGCATCCGGAAGGACCGAGCAGGCAGACGAAGGTGCCATGCGGCACCTCGAGCCGGACATCGTCGACGGCGGTGAAGTCACCGAACTGCTTGGTGATGTCGTTCAGGGAGAGGCCAGACATGCGTGTTGCCCTACTCTGCAATTTATCCAACACGGTAATAGGAAGGCGAAGCGATTGCCACCGCGGTCTTCTCCCCGTCAACGGGGAGAAGATGCCGCCCTTCGACAGGCTCAGGAGGCAGACGAGGGGCGCCGAAATATCTTGGGGCCACGCTCTGCCCCTCATCCGGCCCTTCGGGCCACCTTCTCCCCGTGAACGGGGAGAAGGAGAGAGATGCATCAGCTGACGATCAGCTCGGTCCACTTCTGATTGATCCAGTCGGCCTTGGTCGTATAGAGGTCGTAGCGCGGGATGATCGGCTCGATCTCCGACGACACCGCCGCGAACTCTTCCGGCTTCAGGTCGAGAACGTCCTTCTTCAGCGTCGGCGCGGTGCCGACCTTGCGCGACATCAGACCCTGGATCGCCGGCTGGCTCATATAGTCGATGAAGACATGCGCTTCCTCGACCTTGGTCGAGGCGCGCGACAGCGCCCAGTTGCCGGAATCCTGGATGCCGCCTTCCTTCGGGAAGGTCGAGCGCACCGGATGGCCGTCGGCGGCGGCAAGGCCGGTGACGTCGTGGTAGTACTGGCCCATCGGGATTTCGCCGGACTTCAACGCCTGCTCGAACTGCGCCTCGTCGCGGTACCAGAGCCGCACGTTGGGCTTCACCTCGGCGAGCTTGGTGAAGGCCTTCTCCAGCCCCTCGTCGGTGTCGAGCGCGTTGGTGCCGCCCATGAAGGTTTTTGCGGTCACTTCGAGCAGGAAGGAGTTGGAGGCCAGAGCGAGCAGGCCGAGCTTGTCGGCGTTGGCCGGATCCCAGAGCGCCGCCCACGAGGTCGGAGCCTCCTTGTAGACGTCGGTGTTGGTGACCAGCGTGATGTACCACGCGACCGCTCCGATGCCGGCAACCCGGCCATCCGGATATTTGTTGATGAAATGCGGCAGCAGGCTGTCGTAGCTCTTGATCCTGGCCGGATCGATCGGCGTCCACAGTTCGGTCGATTGGCCCTTCAGCGTCGAGGTTTGCGACATCATCGAAACATCGGCCGGCGCCTGGCCGGCCTTTGCCGCCTGCTCGAGCTGCACCAGCCAGGCCTCGCCGGTCGGCTCGGCGACCAATTCAACCGCGATGCCGGTCGCCTTGGTGAATTCCGGAAAGATGTTCTTGTCGAAGCTGTCCTTGAAGTAGCCGCCATAGACGCCGACCTTCAGCGACTTGTCCTGCGCCCTGAGCACGGACGGCATGGCAAGCACGCCGGCTGCGGCGAGGCCGCTGCCGAGCACCGTGCGGCGTGTCAGTTTTTGATCTCGAAGTTTAGTCATCCCAGTTCTCCTCTTGTGAAGCCGGTTTACCGGCATGTTCCCGTCTTTCTTGTTATCGACATTATTCCCGCTCAGCCCTTCCGGCCAGTGACGAACGGGCTGAAAACCATCAGGCTGAGAATCTCGAACAGCACCTGCGCCCCGGCATGCGCGGTGTTGGTGGTGGAATCGTATTGCGGGGCCACCTCGACGACATCGCCGCCGACCAGGTTGACGCCTTTCAGGCCGCGCAGGATTTCAAGGACTTCCCGCGTGGTCAGCCCGCCGACTTCCGGCGTGCCGGTGCCGGGCGCGAACGCCGGGTCGAGGCTGTCGATGTCGAAGGAGAGGTATGTCGGGCCGTCGCCGACGATCTTTTTCGCCCGCTCGATCACTGCGGGAATGCCGAGCCCCGGAACCTCTTCGGCATGGATGACGGTCATGCCGGATTCGTAGGTGAACTCCCACAGATATTCGGCCGAACCGCGAATGCCGATCTGGATCGTCCGCGTCGGGTCGAGCACCCCGTCGAGCACCGCGTTGCGGAACGGCCCGCCGTGATGGAATTTGGTCTGGTCGAAGGCGCCGCCGGTGTCGCAATGCGCATCGATATGGATCAAACCGACAGGGCCGTTCTTGCCGACCGCCTTGAGGATCGGATGGGTGATCGAATGGTCGCCGCCGACCGACAGCGGCACTACGCCGGCATCAACGATCTGGTTGATGCGTCGCTCGATGTCTTCATGGCTGAGCTCAAGCCGGTAGCGGCTGCGAAACGGCACGTCGCCGATGTCGGCGACACGCAGGTCCTGTACCGGCGCGCAGTCGAGCACGTGGTTGTAAGGGCCGATGCGCTCGATGGTGCGCAGCGCGCGCGGGCCGAACCTCGAACCAGTCCGGTTGGTGACGCCGAGATCCATCGGCACGCCGACCATCGCCACCTGCAGATCGCCGAAATCGGGCTTGTCGTTGTCGACCTGCAGGTAGGGCGCGGTGAGAAAGGTCGGGATGCCGGAATAAGGCGCCAGGCGAGTGCCGCCCTCGGTGAAGATCTTGTCGGCGACGCGCCGGAATTGCGGATTGAACAGCTCGCCGCCATGGCTTTCGCCATACTTCTTCTGCAACGCGTCGAGCTTGCCCTGATCCCATGCCATGACGAAATCCTCCTGAAGCGCTGGAAACCTTTGGTCCCGCCCGTTCGGAATTATCGCGATACCCGCCCGCGAGACTACTCTTCGCGATGCCGCTTTAATTCTGCCAAGCCTTGATGATGCGCTGTTCCTGATTGTCGCGGCACGCCGTTGAAAAGACAATTGATATTGTTATAGGGTTTGACGTGAGATTTTTTCACATGAGCTCGCCATGCCGAGGCGCCTTCCCCCGCTGAACCCGCTGCGTGCTTTCGAGGCGACGGCACGCCATGGCTCGTTGACCAAGGCGGCCGGCGAACTGCATGTCACCCACGGCGCGATCAGCCATCAGATCAAGGCGCTGGAAGCTTCGCTCAAGGTGCGGCTCTTCGAGCGCACCGGGCAACGGCTGAAACTTACCTCGCAAGGCGCCGAACTCCTGCCGGCCGTCTCCAATGCCTTCGAAAACATCGCCGCCGCGACGGCGCGGATGACGCGGCCGACCAGTTCGGGTGCTTTGTCGATAAGCTGCGTGCCGGCGCTGCTGTCGTTCTGGCTGGTGCCGAGGCTCTCCAGCTTCACAGCGCAGTTTCCCGATATCAGCCTGACCCTCAACGCCTCGAACGATCCGGGCGATATCCACTCGGCGGACGTCGACATCTGCATCCTTTACGGCAACGGCAGCTGGACCGACTGCTGGCTGAAGCTTTGGGCCCTTTTCGACCTTTTCCCGGTGGTCAGCCCGACATTGATCAACAACCGTCCGATCCGGACGATCCGCGATCTTGCCGACCATGTGATCTTGCATGCCGATGACGGGCGGGAGTGGCACACCTGGCTGACAGCCGCCGATGCACTCGACCTCGAGCGCGGCAGGCAGCACCATCTGAACGATGCGCGGCTCGGCATCGAAGCGGCCGTGCACGGTCACGGCGTGGCGCTCGGCGACACGATGACGGCGAGCAGCCTGCTTGCAAAGGGCCAGTTGGTGACGCCGTTCAACCTCTCGGTGCCGGCGGTCGATGCCTTCTATGTTGCCTGCCGCAACGACCTGAAGGCGATGCCGATCGTGCGCGTGTTCATCGACTGGCTGTTCGCCGAACATGAGGAAGAATCGCGCCGCTCGCGATCTGCCGATCGCGGGTCAGATCAGCATCCGCAGGCGAAAGCGCGCGAGTTTGGGGCCAGCTTGATCAGCCTAGATGGTCAAAGGCCCTCGCCGAGACGGAAGGAGGATTCGAGAGACACCGATGGACCCCTTTGTTTTCAACACCACGGCATCGATCGTCTTCGAGGCCGGTTCTTCGCGGCGGCTGGGCGACATCGCCAGCAAAAGACTTGGCGGAAAAGTGCTGTTCGTCACCGATCCCGGCCTGCGCGGCCTGGGCCTCTGCGATGCTGCCTTGGCCTCGCTGGAGGCGGCAGGATTTTCTGTCACCGTCTTCGACACGGTCGAAGCCGACCCGTCGCTTGCCACGCTGATGAAGGCAGTCGACCTCGGTCGCTCTGCTAACGCCAGCGGCGTTGTCGGCTTCGGCGGCGGTTCGTCGCTCGACGTGGCGAAGCTTGCCGCTCTGCTGCTCGGCTCAGGCGAAAATCTCGATGAGGCGTGGGGCGTCGCCAATGCCAAGGGGCCGCGGCTGCCGCTGGTGCTGGTGCCGACGACGGCGGGTACCGGCTCGGAAGTCACCCCGGTCTCCATCATTACCGTCGGCGACGAAGAGAAGCGCGGCGTCTCCTCGCCGGTCATCCTGCCGGACATCGCCGTGCTCGACCCGGAACTCACGCTTGGCCTGCCGCCGGCGATCACCGCGGCGACCGGCATCGACGCCATGGTTCATGCCATCGAAGCTTATGCCTCGAAGAGCGCCAACAACAATCCGCTGTCGAAGATGCTCGCCAGGCAGGCGCTGCGACTGCTCGGCGCCAACATCGAGACCGCCGTGCTCGACGGCAAGAATATTGAGGCACGCGGCGCCATGCTGCTCGGCTCCATGCTGGCCGGCCAGGCGTTCGCCAATTCGCCGGTCGCCGCCGTCCATGCGCTCGCTTATCCGATCGGCGGCACCTTTCATGTGCCGCACGGGCTCTCCAACGCGCTGGTGCTGCCGCATGTGCTGCGATTCAACATGCCGGATGCAGCGCATCTCTACTGCGGAAATCGCAGCCGACGCCTTCCCGGCGCTGGCGCGCGAAGAAGGCGCACAGGGGCGCTGTGCGGCCTTTGTCGAGGAGCTTGCCGGCCTTTCCCGCAGGCTTGGCCTGCAAACGAGATTGCGCGACGTGAAAATCGGCGAGGAACATCTGCCGAAGATGGCGGCGGACGCGATGAAACAGACGCGACTGCTGGTCAACAATCCGCGCGCCGGTCTCCGAGGCCGACGCACTGGCGATCTATCGCGCGGCCTGGTGATTTCGGCGCATGCTCGCGCGTCTGGCATGGTAAAATGGCGGCCCATGGCGATTGCAACACCCACCAATTAGGGTAAATGCACGCAATCCTCGCCGTCGGGGAGCGACCTGGCTTCTCCTGGAACGGCCTTGAAATTTGCTAAACGCAAGGACGAACCCGATGAACATTGCAGCAAAACCGATCGACGTGGTCAAGGAAACCCGCGACCTTTTGTCGAAGCTCGGCGTCGCGGAGGATGTTTTCAAGGCCGGCGGCATGGCCGCCTTCAGCCCGGTGACCGGCGAGAAGATCGTCGAAGTTGCAACGACCATCGGCGGCAGACGCGTCCCGCGCAATCGAAGAGGCCGACGCGGCGTTCCGCAAGTGGCGGCTGGTGCCGGCGCCGAAGCGCGGCGAACTGGTGCGCCTGCTCGGCGAGGAACTGCGCGCCCACAAGGCCGAACTCGGCCGCCTGGTGTCGATCGAGGCGGGAAAAATCCCCTCCGAAGGTCTCGGAGAAGTGCAGGAGATGATCGACATCTGCGATTTCGCCGTCGGGCTTTCCCGCCAGCTCTATGGCCTCACCATAGCCACCGAGCGCCCCGGTCACCGCATGATGGAGACCTGGCATCCGCTCGGCGTTGTCGGCGTCATTTCTGCCTTCAACTTCCCGGTCGCGGTGTGGTCGTGGAACGCCGCACTGGCGCTCGTCTGCGGCAACTCGGTGGTATGGAAGCCGTCGGAGAAGACCACACTGACCGCACTTGCCTGCGATGCGATCTTCAAGCGTGCCGCCCAGCGCTTCGGCGCCGATGCGCCGGACGGGTTGCTGAAGGTGCTGATCGGCGACCGTGCCGTCGGTGAGGTGCTGGTCGACCATCCGAAAGTGCCGCTGGTCTCGGCGACCGGCTCGACCCGCATGGGCCGCGATGTCGGCCCAAGGCTCGCCAAGCGTTTTGCCCGCGCCATTCTCGAACTTGGCGGCAACAATGCCGGCATCGTCGACACCGTCTGCGGACCTCGACATGGCGGTGCGCGCGATCGCCTTCGGCGCCATGGGCACCGCCGGCCAGCGGTGCACCACGCTGCGCCGCCTCTTCGTGCATGAAAGTGTCTACGACACGCTAGTTCCGCGCCTGAAGAAGGCCTACGAGAGCGTCTCGGTGGGCAGCCCGCTCGAGACCAGTGCGCTTGTCGGCCCGCTGATCGACAAGGTGGCCTTCGACGGGATGCAGAAGGCGCTCGGCGAGGCGGAAAAGCATGGCGGCAAAATCACTGGCGGCAAACGTGTCGAAAACGGTTACCCCAACGCATGGTACGTCAAGCCGGCGCTGGTCGAAATGCCGAAGCAGGCCGGGCCGGTTACCGAGGAAACCTTCGCGCCGATCCTCTACGTGATGAAATACAAGGACCTCGATGCCGCGATCGCCGATCACAATGCAGTCGGCGCCGGGCTTTCCTCCTCGATCTTCACTCTCGACTTGCAGGAGGCTGAGCGTTTCTTGTCGGTCGATGGCTCCGATTGCGGCATCGCCAACGTCAACATCGGAACGTCGGGCGCCGAGATCGGCGGCGCATTTGGCGGCGAGAAGGAAACCGGAGGCGGCCGGGAATCGGGCTCGGATGCATGGAAAGCCTATATGCGCCGCGCCACCAACACGGTGAACTACTCCAAAGCGCTGCCGCTGGCACAAGGCGTGTCGTTCGACATCGATTGAAGCAGCCCCCGCCTGAGGGCCGGCCGAGACGATCGGCCTGCTTCACCGGTTCCGATCGCGTCCCGCAGGCTTCACATTTCATGATGCCAGGAGCCGCAAACGGGAGGCGCGATCCCGATTTCGATGCTATACGCCGAGCGGGAGGCGTTCTCGCGCCTGCCTTGAACGACGTTGGCATCGGAAGACGGAAGCTCGGCATGACAAAGACCGACATTGCGCGGCGTGTCTACAACCATACCTGGAAGCTCGATCCGATCGTGCGTTCCCTGCTCGACACGGATTTCTACAAGCTTTTGATGTTGCAGATGATCTGGGGCATGTATCCCAAGGTCGACGCCACGTTTTCGCTGATCAACCGCACGACGTCCGTCCGCCTCGCCGACGAGATCGACGAGCAGGAGTTGCGCGACCAGCTCGACCATGCGCGCACGCTGCGCTTTTCCAAGAAGGAGATGATCTGGCTGGGCGGCAACACCTTCTATGGCCGCAAGCAGATCTTCGAGCCGGAATTCCTCTCCTGGCTCGCCGACTTCCGGTTGCCGGAATACGAGCTCCACAAACGCAATGGCCAGTACGAGCTCGAATTTCATGGCCCCTGGATGTACACCTCCATGTGGGAGATCCCGGCGCTGGCGATCATCAACGAATTGCGCTCGCGCGCCGCGATGAAAAGCTTTGGCCCCTTTGCTCTCGATGTCCTCTATGCGCGCGCCAAGGCCAAGATGTGGGCGAAAACCGAGCGACTGCGCGCGCTGCCCGACATCCGCATTTCCGATTTCGGCACCCGGCGGCGGCATTCCTTCCTCTGGCAGCGCTGGTGCGTCGAGGCACTGAAGGAAGGCATCGGCGATGCCTTCACCGGCACCTCCAACGTGAAACTCGCCATGGACACCGATCTCGAAGCGCTCGGCACCAACGCGCACGAACTGCCCATGGTGCTGGCGGCGCTGGCGAAAACCAACGAGGAGCTGCTGCGCTCACCTTACAAGGTGCTGCAGGACTGGCAGCGATATTACGGCGGCAACCTCTTGATCGTGTTGCCGGATGCCTTCGGCACAGCAGCGTTCCTGCGCGATGCGCCGGACTGGGTCGCCGACTGGACGGGCTTCCGGCCGGACAGCGCGCCACCGGTAGAGGGCGGCGAACGCATCATCAAATGGTGGCGCGACAAGGGTAAGAATCCCAAGGACAAATTGCTTATCTTCTCCGATGGTCTCGACGTCGATACGATCGAAAAAACCTACCGGCACTTCCGGGGCAAGGTGCGTATGGCCTTCGGCTGGGGCACCAACCTGACCAACGATTTCGAGGATTGCGCGCCGGTCGAGACCGACGACCTGAACGCGATCTCACTGGTCTGCAAGGTCACCGAGGCGAATGGCCGCCCTGCGGTGAAGCTCTCCGACAACCCTGCCAAGGCCACCGGCGACAAACGCGAGATCGAGCGCTACCTGAAAATTTTCGGCGAGGCGGACGCGCGTGTCGAACAGCCCGTTTTTGTGTGATCCGGCCAACAGATAGCCGGCGAATGAAATTCCGGGCGGCGCTTCTCGCTTTCGTCGCGTTTGCAGCGGCTGCCGGCGAAGCACTCGCTCACGCATCCGATCGCGGGCACGTGCTTCTGCTGCCGACCGGCTATTACCTGACCGGCGGCGCCATCGCAGTGGCGGCAAGTTTCCTGGCACTGACGGTACTGCCGCCGAACCTGCTCGACCGTGTTTACCGCCCGGCGCATCGTTTTGTTGCGCGTCGGCACCGGCCTGCGCGCCATCACCAGCCTCGCGTCATTTCTCGTTCTTGGCGTGCTCGTCCTCGCGGGATTTTTGGGTAGCCGCGATCCGCTCTCGAATCCGCTGCCGCTGACTGTCTGGACGCTGCTGTGGGTCGGGCTGACGCTCGTGCAGGGCCTCGCCGGCAATGTCTGGGCATGGATCAATCCCTGGTACGGGCCGGTCCGGGTGGTTTGCCGCTTGATGGGATTCAAGGAGGCCCCTCACCCTTACCCTCTCCCCGTAAAGGACAGGGAGAGGGGGGCGTCTACGTCGCGGCCAGCTTCCTTCTCGCCGTCCTCACGGGGAGAAGGTCCGGCAGGGGATGAGGGTCGACTGGGCCGCGTCGGACTACGCGGTCCGCTGCCAGCCGCCGTCGGCTGCTGGCCGGCGGTGTTTCTGTTCTTCGCCTTCGCCTGGTTCGAGCTGATCTATCCGGCGCCCGACGATCCGGCCCGGCTTGCATGGGCCGTCGCTTTCTACTGGGTCTTCAATTTTTTCTGCATGCTGGTCTTCGGCTACGAGACTTGGAGCCGCCGCGGCGAGTGCCTGTCGGTGTTTTTCGGCATGATCGCGCAGCTTGGAACCGTCGAACTGGCGACCTCGACCGGGGGCCGGCGGCCTCAACTCAGTCTTTGCTGGCCGGGCGCAAAACTGCGGGAGGCAGCACCGCTGCCCCTGAGCGGCATGTTGTTCCTGCTGCTGGCGCTCGCCTCCGTCTCCTTCGACGGCCTATCCAGGACGTTCTTCTGGCTCGGAATGAACGGCATCAACCCGCTCGAGTTTCCCGGCCGCTCGGCGCTGATCGGCGTCAACTCGGCCGGCTTGCTGCTGACGTTCGCGACCCTCTCCGCGAGTGTTCCTGCTCGCCGTCTATACCGGCGAACGGCTTGCCGGCGGCGGACACCCGTTTCCTCGTCTCGGCCGGACTGCTGGTCTGGTCGATCGTGCCGATCGCGCTCGCCTACCATTTTTCCCACTATCTGGCGGCGCTGGTCGTCAACGGGCAATATGCACTGGTCGCTCTCTCGGACCCGTTCTCGCTCGGCTGGAACCTGTTCGGCACCGCCTATATGCCGGTCGCGCCGGGCGTTGTCGCTGGCGCCGGTTCGGCGCGGGTGCTGTGGAACCTGCAAGCCGGCTGCGATCATCGCCGGGCACATGCTCGCCGTGCTGATCGCGCACTTGCTCGCCGCGAGGTTGCATCCATCGCCGCAAGCGGCCGCGCTCAGCCAGGCGCCGCTTGCCGTCCTGATGGTCGCCTACACGGTTTTCGGCCTCTGGCTGCTCTCCACGCCGACCGTCGGTTGACGTTGCGGGAGTTTCTATTGCCTTGGGTTTTGATTGATGATTTAGTTTGTACACATGCAATTTTTCTTCGCTCGCGACGCGGGTGGGACGCGCAGAAAATTCGGTCAGATCGCTACAAAAAGGGGAACCGGCATGACTGGAAATCGCGATATCAAGGGCTTGCTGAACGGAAAACTTTCACGCCGCACTGCGCTCAAGGGTTTTGGCGCCGCGGCCGGCCTGGCGCTTGCTCCGGGTTACGTGCGTTACGCGCAGGCGCAGTCTTCCGCGCCAATCAAGATAGGCTTCCAGGCCCATCGCACCGGCATCGGCGCCGCCTATGGCCGCTGGTACGAGAAAACCACCAACGCCGCCATGAAAGCGATCAACGACGCCGGCGGCATCGGCGGCCGGCCCATCGAGATCATCGTCGAGGATGACGGCACCGATCCGAAGCGCGGCGCCGAAGTGGTGGGCAAGTTCGCCACCCAGCACAAGACCGACATCGTCTTCGGCACGCTCTTCTCGCATGTGGTGATCGGCTCGGCGCCGACGGCAGGCGAGTTGAAAATCCCTTACTACGTCGTCAGCGAAGGCCACCACGTCGCCTCGACGAAAATGAACCGCTATTGCTTCCAGCCCGGCATCACCGACGTGAAGAGCCAGGTCATTTCGATGGCGCCATGGATCGCCGGCAATGTCGGCAAGAAGATCACCATGATCTTCCCGGATTTCGCCTTCGGCCACGACCATCGCGACTATTTGCCGCCGGCGCTGAAGGCACAGGGCGCCGAGGTGATCGCGCAAATCGCCATCCCGCCGACGGAAAGCTCCTTCACCAAATATTTTCCGCAGATTCCGGCCGAGACCGAGGTCATCTATCATGTCATGGTCGGGCCGGCCGTGTTGACCTTCGTCAAGGAGCTCGGCGAGTTCTACGGCTCCAACCGGCCGCAGCTTTTCGGCTTCATCGATTCGCTGGAGGCCGTCGACATCAACAGCCCCGGCCTCGAATTCCTGGACGGCAGCCATTTCTGGGAAGGTTCGCCGCGCTATGCCCAGCCAGACGACAGCGAGGCCCAGAAAGCCTACCGCGCCGCCGTCGGCATCGACGAGAACGGCGCAGCGGTCGGCGATCCGAAGGATGTCTCCACCGCGGCCCACATGTTCGGCTGCTGGGAAACGCTCTACGTCATCAAGAAGGCGATGGAGGATGCTGCCTACAAGGGTCCTGAAGATCGCGGAAAGCTGGTCGAGGCGACCGAGGCGCTGACCGAATTCGCCGAGGGCCCGGAGCACCCTCAAGGCGCCAAGAACTTCAACGGCAAGATCCACCAGTGCTTCGGCATCCAGAACATCTCGAAGGTCGAGGGCGGCAAGCTGAAGGTGGTCCACAAGACCAAGATCGAGGACGGCCTGTACGAGCCGGAAGGGGATTATACGACGCAGGCGCTGTGAGTGTTTGGGCAGGATGCGGCTACCGCTGAGCCTTACGTTGCCCTCCTCTGTCCTGCCGGACATCTCCCCCGCAAGGGGGGAGATCGGATGGCCGCGCTACCGGCCATTCCTACTGAGAAGTCAAAGGTTGGCAAGATCGTCGACGATAGCCAATCTCCCCCCTTCTGGGGGAGATGTCCGGCAGGACAGAGGGGGGCGCGAAGGAAGCTTGCTGGCTCGCGAGAGCCATCCCGCACCCGAGCTATCGACTGGTTTATGAGATTGGGGCGATACGGTCTGGATAGCTGCGCTGTTCACACGGCCCAACAAAGGCGGCGGTCAACTGAATGGCCTTCGGACCTCACCTCCTTCTCGCCACGCTCGAAGGCCTCGTCACCGCGGCGGTGCTGGCGCTGACGGCGCTTGGCCTGTCGCTGGTGTTCGGCGTCATGCGCGTCGTCAACGTGGCGCATGGCGAATTCTTCATGCTTGGTGCGGTGCTCGCATGGGCGATCTCGACTGCCGTCGCCGGCCATCCGGCGATCGGCTTCCTGCTTGCCTTGGTGATCAGCCCGCTGATCGTCGGAACCATTGCCCTGATTGCCGAACGGCTCGTGCTGCGCCGGCTAAATTACAATCCCGAGGCGACGATCGTCGCCACCATTGGCATGCTTTACATCATCCAGCAGGCCGCGCTCACCTTCTACGGGCCGGAGGCGCGGCCGGTGGAACCGCCGTTCAACTATCGCATCCTTCTGCCGTGGTTCGGCTATTCAGGTTACAAGCTCTCCATCGTCGTTGCGTCCATCCTGTTGATGATCGCCACCTGGTTCGTGCTGACGCGGACGAGAATCGGCCTGGTCATGCGAGCCACCCAATATGACCGCGAGACCGCGCAGGCGTTCGGCATCCCGGTCGATCGCGTCTATGCCGGCGTTTTCGCGCTTGGCGCCATGCTCGCGGCGACTGCCGCGGTGCTCGTCGTGCCGATCCAGCAGGCGCATTACCTGATGGGGCTCGACCCGCTACTGCTGTCCTTCATCGTCGTCATCATCGGCGGGCTGGGATCCTTGCGCGGCACGGTGTTGGCCGCCGTGCTGATTGGCTTGTCCGACGGCATCATCTCGGTGTTCTTCTCGCCGACGCTGGCCAAGATGATCGCCACCCTGCTCGTCGCGCTGGTGCTTGTCTTCCGGCCGCAGGGCCTGTTTGGAACCACGCCGCGATGAGCCGCGACCGCGCGACCTTGCCGACCTATGCGCTGCACGCCGCGGTGATTCTCTGCTCTTCCTGCTGCAGTTCGTGCTGCCGGAGTATCATCACGGCGTTCTGGCGCGGGTCATGGTGCTGGCGGTCTTCGCCATGGGCTACAATTTTTTGTTCGGCTACACCGGCCTTCTGTCGCTCGGCCACGCGATGTTCTTTTCCGCCGGACTTTACGGTGCGGGGCTCGCCGTCGAGCACCTCGGCTGGGGTATGCCGGCGGCCTTCGGCGCCGGGCTTGCAGCCGGTGCGCTGCTCGGCCTCGTCATTGGACTGCTGGCGCTGCGGACGAGCGGCGTTGCCTTCATGATCGTCACCATGATGTTCGCCCAGGTCTTTTATCTGGTTACACTTTACTTCGCCGACTGGACACACGGCGAAGAGGGTTTCGTGATCGCCCAGCCGCTCCGGCAGGTTGCCATCGGCAGCCTGTATTTCGATCTGACCGATCCGGCCACGCGCTACATCGTGGCATGGCTTCTGTTTTCGATCGTGCTGACCGTGACCCTTCTGATCGTCCGTTCGGCGCACGGCCGTGTGCTGGTAGCCATCCGCGAGAACGAGGAACGCACGCGTATGCTTGGTTACGATGCCTTCGCCAACAAGCTTGCCGCGGTCGTCGTCTCCGCTGCCATCTGCGCCGCCGCCGGCGCCACCTACGCCATCCTGTTCGGTTATGTCGGCTCGACCTTCGCCTCGGTGCAATATTCGATTCTGCCGCTGCTCTGGGTTTTGCTCGGCGGCGCGGCCACCACGCTCGGACCCATCCTCGGCACGCTGTTCATGTATTACGTGATCGACATCACCAGCGGCTTTACCTCCGCCTATCTGTTTGTCGTCGGCCTTGCCCTCATCCTGCTCGTGCTGTTCTTTCCAAAGGGCGTTCTCGGCACGGTCCGCGAACGCTGGCTCGGGTGGCTGCCATGACGCCGCTGCTGACGACAAGAATCTCAGCCGCAGTTTCGGCGGCCTGCACGCCGTGCGGAATGTCGATTTCCAGATTTGCCCGGCGAGATCCGCGCCATCATCGGCCCCAACGGCGCCGGCAAGACGACGTTCGTCAGCCTGGTTTGCGGCCGCATCGAACCCTCGGCCGGCGCAATCGTCTTCGACGGCGACGATATCACCGACACGCCCGCGCATCGGCGGGTGCGCCGCGGCATCGCCTATACGTTCCAGATCACCAGCGTTTTCGCCAATCTCACCGCTTACGAGAACGTCGCCTTGTCGGTGCAGCGCGCGCTGATAGACCGCCATCAGGACCGTGCGCCTCAGAAGCGCGCCGTCGGCCCTGCATCGTGGCGTCCTCGAAGCGCTTGAGCGAACCGGATCGCCGGCCATCGTGCATCGCTGGCCGGCAACCTTTCCTACGGCCACCAGCGGCTTCTCGAGGTCGCCATGGGGCTAGCGCTGAAACCGCGTCTGCTCATCCTCGACGAGCCGACGCAAGGGCTTTCGGACGGCGAGATCGACAGTTTCATCGCCCTGGTGCGCGACATCGCCGGCGAGACGACGGTGCTTCTGATCGAGCACAACATGCCGGTCGTCATGGCGCTGGCCGACCGCATCACTGTGTTCAATGCCGGCCGCATCCTCGCCGAAGGCGTACCCGAAGAGATCCGGCAAAACGCCGCCGTGCAGAACGCCTATCTCGGGACCCCGACCGATGCGTAGCGCGCTGACCGTCACCGGGCTTCAATGCTTCTACGGTGAGGTGCCGGTGCTGCACGGCATCGGCCTGGAACTGCGCGACGGCGAGGTGTTGTGCCTGCTCGGCCGCAACGGCGCCGGCAAGACGACGCTCTTGAAGGCGATCATGGGGCTGGTGCCGGCGCGATCGGGGTCGATCATGCTCGGCGACCGGGACCTGACGAAGCTGCCCGCGCATGAAGTGCCGAAGGCCGGCGTCGCCTATGTGCCGCAAGGCCGGCGCCTGTTCGCCGAACTCACGGTTGCCGAGAACATCGAGATCGGGCTGATGGCGCGCAACAAGGGTGCTACGACCCGCGAAAGCGTTCTCGATCTTTTCCCGCTTCTGCGCGAGCGGCTGCAACAGCAGTCCGGCACGCTGTCCGGCGGCGAGCAGCAGATGCTCGCCATGGCCCGCGCGCTCTGCCTCGAACCGGAGGTGCTGCTGCTCGACGAGCCGACGGAAGGCCTGATGCCGTCGATGATCGCCAAGATCCGCGAGACGGTGGGCAGGCTGCGCGAGCGCGGCGTCTCGACCATTCTCGTCGAACAGCGGGTGGACGCGGTGTTGCCCGTCGCCGACCGCGTTGCCTTCATCGAGAACGGCCGCAACCGGGAAACGGTCGAGGTGGAAAAACTCCGCGCCGATCCGGAACTGGTGAAGCGTTATGTCGGGGTCGGCTAGGTCTCAACCAACTTGACGCCCGCCTCTTTCATCTTGCCGAGCATCGTATCCAGCGAACCGCCAAGATCGATGGCGCGGCAGGCGTCGAGCCGTACGGTCGTCTTGAAGCCGAGCCGGACAGCGTCGAGCGCCGAGTAGGCGACGCAATAGTCGGTCGCCAGTCCGACCAGCGTGATATCCTTTAGGCCGCGTTCGCCGAGATAACCGCCGAGACCGGTCGGCGTCGTGTGGTCGTTTTCGAAGAAGGCCGAATAACTGTCGATCGCGGGGCGAAATCCCTTGCGGATGATCAGCTCGCATTTGGTTCGATTGAGATGCGGGTGGAATGCGCCGCCGCCCGAACCCTGGATGCAGTGATCGGGCCACAGCGTCTGGTCGCCATAAGGCATCGGGACCGTCTGGAACGGTTCCTTGCCGGGGTGGCTGGAGGCGAAGCTCGAATGATGCTGCGGGTGCCAGTCCTGGGTCAGGATGACGTGTTCGAAGTCCTGCTCGATCGTGTTGATGACCGGCACCACCTCGTCGCCGCCGGTTACGGCCAGCGCTCCGCCCGGACAAAAATCGTTCTGCACATCGATGACGATCAGCGCCCTGGCGGTCATGGCTTTTTCCTCATTGGTGCCGGCGCATGTCGCGCCGCGGAAAGCTCACCGAAAAGGCCGCGGGCCGTCAATCGCTTTCGCTCAAAAACATCGGTTGCCGCGGGAAATCCAAAAGACCGCTTTGACAAGCGCAGTGGCGCTGATATCATTTGCATACGAACGATTTCGGCAGGATGTCGTTGCCGGAGGCATTGCGTGATCCGTTACGCGAAACCCACGACGATGAACGAAGCGCTCGCCCTTCTCGGCGAGGGGCCGTGGCGCCTGCTCGCTGGCGGCACCGATTTCTACCCGGCACTCGGCAGCCGGCCGCTCCGGGAAAATGTGCTCGATATCAACGGCCTCGACGAATTGCGCGGCGTTTGGGAAACCGCTACGCATTTTGTCATCGGCGCACGCACCACCTGGAGCGACATCGTCGCGCACAAATTGCCTCCTGCCTTCGACGCGCTGAAGGACGCCGGGCGCGAAGTAGGCTCGATCCAGATCCAGAACGCTGGCACTGTCGCAGGCAACCTGTGCAACGCGTCGCCGGCGGCCGACGGCGTGCCGGCGCTGATGATCCTCGATGCCGATGTCGAACTCCGCTCGCATGGCCGGACCCGCCATCTGCCGTTGCATAATTTCATCCTTGGCAACCGCCAAACAGCACTGCAGCCCGGCGAGATGGTCACCGCGGTCCGCGTGCCGAAGATTTCGGCTAAAGGACCCTCGTCCTTTTTCAAGCTCGGCGCGCGCCGTTATCTGGTTATCTCCATCGCCATCGCGGCGGCGCGGATTACCGTCCGCGACGGCGTGGTCGAGGATGCCGCCGTTTCGGTTGGGGCCTGTTCGGCCGTGGCGCAGCGGCTCGAAACTTTGGAGGCCGCATTGCGCGGCCGGCTGGCGGACAGCGTTTTCGGCCGCATTGTCGACGAAGCCCATCTGGCTGGACTTAAACCCATCGAGGATGTGCGCGGCAGCGCTGAATACCGTCGTCTGGCGGCTTGCGAAATCGTCGCGCGGGCGGTCGACGCCGCCTTGTCGAAAGCCTCAAAAACCGGCCGGCCGGCAACGGTGGCGGCATGAACGCGGCCATCAGCTTCGACGTCAACGGCAAAACCGTCTTGGTCACGGTGCCGCCGGTGACGCGCCTCAGCTCGGTCCTGCGCGACGAATTGCGGCTGACCGGCACCAAGGTCGGTTGCGACGCCGGCGATTGCGGCGCCTGCACGGTGCTGATCGACGGCGAACCGGTCTGCGGTTGCCTCGTCCCGGTGGCCTCCGTTTCCGGCAAGCGTATCCGCACAGTGGAAGGTCTTGCCAACGGCAAACTTTCAGCCCTCCAGGCTTCGTTTCTTGAATATGGCGCAGCGCAATGCGGCATCTGCACGCCTGGCCTGCTGGTGGCGGCGACGGCGCTGCTCGAACGCAATCCCGAGCCCGACGAGGAAGCGGTCAAGAACGCGCTCGCCGGTATCCTTTGCCGCTGCACCGGCTACCGCAAGATCATCCAGGCGGTGATGGGAGCGCATGCGTTCGCGCTGGAAGATGCGCATCCTGTCGATGTCGGCGCCGCCCCTCACCCTTCCCCTCTCCCCGTGAAAGACGGAGAGAGGGGAGCGTCGACGCTGGTGCCTCCCTCTCTCTGCTTGCGGGGAGAGGGTAAGGGTGGGGGGCAGTGCGTCCATTCCAAGGGCAGGGCCAGCGATCCCGACGGCGCCGGCCAGGCCGTCGGCGCCCGCATCATTCGTCTCGACGGCGTGCCGAAGGTCACCGGCACGGATGTCTTCGGCGCCGATTCCTTCCCCGCCGACGCCTTGGCGGTGCTGGTGGTGCGGTCACCCTATTGGCACGCGTCGTTCTCCTTCGGGGATACCGACGCCTTCGTTGCCGGCCATCCGGACGTCGTCGCGGTCTACACCGCCAGGGACATTCCGGGGCGCAATTGCTTCGGCGTCATCGCGCCGTTCGCCGACCAGCCGGCGCTGGCCGAAGGCGTCGTCCGTTTCCGGGGCGAGGCGGTGGCTGTGATCGCCGGCGAGCGCGGGCGATCGCCGATCTGGACCTTTCGGATTTCCCGATCGACTGGACGGAACTGCCTTATGCCCTCCAGCCCGCCGAGGCGCATTTGCCGGGCGCGACGCTTATTCATTCCAAGCGCCCGGACAATATCCTCACGCAAGGTTTCGTCGAGCGCGGCGATCCCGATCAAGCGCTGCGTCAGGCGGCTCATTCCGTATCCGGTACGATCGAGACGTCTTATGTCGAGCATGCCTACATCGAGCCGGAAGCCGGCTGGGCGGAAATGGACGGCGATACGCTGGTCATCCACGCCTGCACGCAGGCGCCTTACATGGACCGCGACGACGTAGCCGCGATGCTCGGCCTGGAGCTGGACACTGTGCGCATCATGCCGACCGCAACCGGCGGCGGCTTCGGCTCGAAGCTGGAATTTCGCTGCAGCCCTTCATCGGCCTGGTCGCGCTGAAGACCGGACGTGCGGCGATGCTGGCATACACGCGCGCCGAATCGATGATGTCGACCACCAAGCGCCATCCGGCGGTCGATGACCGCCACGATAGCAGCCAACGTCGAAGGGCACGTCACCGGCATGGTGTTCAAGGGCGATTTCAACACCGGCGCCTATGCGAGCTGGGGGCCGACCGTCGCCAACCGCGTGCCGGTGCATGCCTCGGGGCCATATGTCACTCCCAATTACCGGGCGATCGGTCGCGCAATCCACACCAACGGTCCTGTCTCCGGCGCCTTTCGCGGTTTCGGCGTGCCGCAGGCAACCATCATGCAGGAAACGCTGTATGACGAATTGGCCGAAAAGCTCAGAATCGATCGTCTGGAATTTCGCCTGAAAAACATGCTTCGGAACGGCTCCGAAACGGTAACCGGCCAGTGTCTGGAGAGCGGAGTCGGCATCGCCGAATGCCTCGACGCCCTCAAGCCGCATTGGGAGCGGGCGCTGGCCGATGCCGAAGCCTTCAATGGCAAGTACCGGGACCGCAAGCGCGGCGTCGGCGTTGCCTCCTGCTGGTACGGCTGCGGCAACACCTCGCTGCCCAACCCGTCGACCATCAAGCTCGGCATTGCGCCGGACGGGACGGTCGTCCTGCATCAGGGCGCTGTCGACATCGGCCAGGGCTCCAACACGGTGATCGCCCAGATCGCTTCTGAAGCACTCGGCCTGCCGCTCGAAAGCTTCCGGCTGCGCGGCGCCGACACCGGCATCACGCCCGACGCCGGCAAGACCTCGGCCTCGCGGCAGACTTTCGTATCCGGCAAGGCGGCGGAAATGGCGGCGCGCGCTTGCGCGAAAAAATCCTGCGCTTCGCCAATGTCTCGGAGAAGGCTTCGCTGTCGCTCGAAACCGACACGCTGACAATCCGCGAGGGCGATGCGGTGCGCCAAATCGATTTGGCGACGATGGACACGAACACCGACGGTTTCGTATTCGCGGCGCAGGAAACCTACGATCCGCCGACGCTCCGCTCGACGCCAAGGGCCAGGGCAAGCCTTATGCGGTCTATGGCTATGGAGCGCAGATCGCCGAACTCGAAGTCGACATGAAGCTCGGCACCGTGAAGCTGATAAAGATCACCGCAGCCCACGATGTCGGCAAGGCCATCAACCCGCTGCTCGCCGAGGGGCAGATCGAGGGCGGCATCGCACAGGGGATCGGCATGGCGCTGATGGAGGAATACGTTCCGGGCCGCACCGAGAACCTGCACGACTATCTGATCCCGACGATCGGCGACGTGCCGCCGATCGAAACCATTCTTGTCGAGGTTCCCGATCCGGAAGGGCCGTTTGGCGCCAAGGGGCTCGGCGAGCATGTGCTGATCCCGACCGCGCCGGCGATCCTCAACGCCATCCGCCACGCCACCGGCGTGCTGGTGCCGAAGGTGCCCGGCGACGCCGATCGCGCGTCCTGGCGGCGATCCGGGCGCGGAGGAAAAGCCATGAGCGAGATCGCCGAACGCTTCGAGACACACGATCCCGGCGCCAAGCAGGTCGGCGAGAAGATCCGCTGCGATGCCTGTCCGGTCATGTGCTACATCGCCGACGGCCGCACCGGCGCCTGCGACCGCTACGGCAATGTCGACGGCCGCATCGTGCGCATGGACCCGCTGACCATCCTGCACCAGCCGAAGAAGAGGGCGGCGCGGTGGTGCCGTTCGACCGCGAGCGAATGGGGCGGCGAACTGGTCAACACCGGCCGCCGCTTCGTCACCGCCATCGGCGCCGGCACCACCTATCCCGACTACAAGCCGGCGCCGTTCATCGTCAGCCAGGAGGTCGACGGCGTCGATCTGGTCACCGTCGTCACCGAGGGCATCTTCTCCTATTGCGGCGTCAAGGTGAAGATCGATACCGACCGGCATCTCGGCCCGGAAACCGCGACGGTGCGGGCCGAGGGCGAAGCGGTTGGCCATGTGACGACCGGCGAATACGGCTCGCAGATGCTGTCGCTCGGCGGCGTCCATCATCTGACCGGCGGTTCGAAATCTGAAGGCCGCGTCACCTGCGAGACCATGCTCAACCTCTGCAACCGCAAGCCGGTGGAGCTCTCGATCGACGGCGGCGCAACGGTGATCGTCGAGGCCGGCAAGGCGCCGGTCATCGACGGCAAGCATGAAGAGCGGATGCGCGTCGGCTGCGGTTCGGCCACCATCGGCATGTTCGCGACGCAATGGCGCGGCCTGGTCGACGAGGTGGTGGTGGTCGACGATCACATTACCGGCGTGGTCTCCGAGCACCAGGCTGGAAAAGTGCTCGGCTGGGAGGACACCGGGATCAAGATCATCGGGCGCCGCTCGACGCCCGGCCGCTATTTCAAGGTGTCGGAGCCCGGCCTCGGCTGGGGCGGCACCACGATTTCCGACCCGCTGTCCATTCTAGGCGAGTGGAATGCCAAGAAGGGCGCGCGGCCCGGCCTCTCGCTTCTGATGGTCTCCACCACCGGCGAGCAGTTCGCCTATTACGAGCTCGACGACAATCTGAAGCCAGTCGAAAAGCCGTTCCCCGACCGCTTGCGGAAGTCGGTGGGTCTGATCGAGGAGAATTGCGAGCCTGCCCTGTGCACCGTGCTGTTCATGGGCGGCGCCGGCGGCTCGCTGCGCGCCGGCGTGGTCGAGAACCCGGTCAATCTGACCCGCTCGGTGCAAGGCCTGAAGACCTACGTCACCGTCGGCGGTGCGCCGGTCTATGTGTGGCCGGGCGGCGGCATAACGCTGATGGTCGACGTGACCCGCGTTCCCGAAAACGCCTTCGGCTACGTGCCGACGCCGGCGCTGGTGGCACCGATCGAATTCACCTTGCGCCGCGACGACTACGAACGGCTCGGCGGCCATGCTTCCGAAATCCGTTCCGTCGCGGATGTGTTGGCGCGCGGCGGCGAATACCTCAACGCAAGACGCGAAAGCACCGCGGCATCGCGCAACCCCTGGCCACCCCTGGCGCAGTTGCGGCAAAGCGGATTGCAATGATTGGCCCGCAAGCCTCATTGTTGCCCGACGGGCGCCGGCTTCACCTCAACCACGGGCCGATCGACCTGATCATCGAGGCTTTCGGTCCGCCGGAGGACAAGCGCCGCGCCTATGCGCAGGCGGTCGCCAGGTTCCAGACCATTCTGACGGAGCTGGTCGCCGAACTTCCCGAACTCCGCCGCCCGGCGGCGAGCATGCCGCGCAGCTTCATGAGCCCGACCGCCAACCGGATGGAACAAGCGGTCTGCCGCCACGCGCCAGCCTTCATCACGCCGATGGCCGCGGTGGCAGGCTCAGTCGCCGACGAAATCCTGGCAGCATTGCTCAACGGACGCACGTTGGAAAAGGCCTATGTCAACAATGGAGGCGACATCGCACTGCATCTCGCCCCGGGCCAATCCATGAGCGCGGCCATTGCCGGAACCGGACACGGCTTCGCCGACCGGCTGACCGTCCGCGCAGAGGACCGGTACGCGGCATCGCCACCAGCGGCTGGCGCGGACGCAGTTTTTCGCTGGGCATCGCCGATGCGGCGACCGTTCTGGCGCGGACCGCCGCCGATGCCGATGCCGCGGTGACCCTGATAGCCAACGCCGTCGATCTGCCGGGCCACCCGGCAGTCGTGCGTGTACCCGCATCGCGCCTCGCTCCCGACAGCGATCTCGGGGACCGGCTGGTCACGCAGGGTGTGGGTGACTTGTCGGCTGCCGAAATCGCCGTGGCGATTGAGCGCGGCCGCGCGGTTGCGGAAACGATGCGCCGGGAAGGCAAAATTATTGCCGCAGCGGTTTTCCTGGCCGGTGAGAGCTGCGCCGTCGGCCCGCTTGGC
Organism: uncultured Alphaproteobacteria bacterium; assembly: GCA_963763895.1. Classification (GTDB taxonomy): domain Bacteria; phylum Pseudomonadota; class Alphaproteobacteria; order Rhizobiales; family Rhizobiaceae; genus Neomesorhizobium. The sequence continues at coordinate 788,887 of CAVXQC010000008.1, forward strand.
CTTGCTTCAGCTGAAGTAGAACTGACGAGGATATTAGCCCATGCCTGATTTTCCGATCCGCAAGATCGCCCTGTTGACCGAAGAGATTTTCCACGAGGGCGGGCCGGTCGCGAAAGAACCGCGCCGCCGTGCGGCAGCGATGGCGCTGGTCAGGAATCCGTTTGCCGGACGCTACGTCACCGAATTGCAGGCGGCGATGGACGATCTGAAGCCGCTTGGTCTGGACCTCGCCGACCGGCTGATTGCGGCCCTCGGTGGCGATGTCAAAAAAATCGACGGCTACGGCAAAGGCGCCATAGTCGGCGTTGCCGGCGAGCTTGAGCACGGCGCCCTCTGGCATGTGCCCGGCGGCTACGCGATGCGCGAGCGGCTGGGCGAAGCCAAGGCGATCGTGCCTTCGGCCAAGAAGGTCGGCGCCTTCGGCTCGCGCCTCGACGTGCCGCTCGGCCACATCAACGCCGCCTATGTGCGCAGCCATTTCGATGCGATGGAAGTCGGCATCAGCGATGGTCCGCGCCCAGACGAAATCCTGTTCTGCCTTGCAATGACCTGCGGTCCGCGTATTCATGCGCGCATGGGAGGCTTGGCGGCGGACGACATCAAGGCATGGGATGGCCTGCGGTGAGCGGCGAGAAAAACCTGCTGAAACTTGTCGCGGCCGATTCGCCCGAGCCCAACGACTACCACTTGCAGGAGCAGATCGGCTTCGTGCTGCGCAAGGCGCATCAGCGCCATGTTTCGATCTTCGCGTCGCATATCGGCGATTTGACGCCGCCGCAGTTCGCCGCACTCGCCAAGCTGCACGACATCGGCGAGACTTCCCAGAACCAGCTCGGCCAGTTGATCGCCATGGATGCGGCGACGGTGAAGGGCGTCATCGACCGGCTCAAGGCACGCGGCCTCGTGGCGCTCTCCAAACACGAAGGTGACAAGCGACGTCTGCTGGTGAGCCTGACGCCGCAAGGCCGAGACGCGGTGCTTAGCCTTATACCCAAGGCACAGGCGATCACCGAGGAGACGCTGGCACCGTTGTCCTCGAAGGAAGCGGCGAGCCTGCTCAAGCTTTTGGCAAAGATTTCCTGAGAATTTCGCCGGCGTTCAGGCCCGCAATCGGCTACCTTCCGGATCGAAGAACGGCATCGGCGAGACGACGGCGTGTGTGGGCCGGCCTTCGATGTCGACCGTCAGTTCGGTTCCGACTTTGGTGAACGGCAGCCTCAGGTGCGCCGTGGCCAGGACCTTGCCGACCGAATAGCCGTGGTCGCTGTAGGTGACGAAACCAGCATCCTCGCCGTCCATCATTACCCGCGCATCGGTCGCCGCCGGCACGTCGCTGTCGAGCACCAGCCCCGTCCAGCGCTCGTCGACCCCGGCATCGCGAACGCGCAGCAGCGCCTCGCGGCCGCTGAAATCGCCCTTGTCGAAGCGGATCCAGCGATCGAGGCCGGCATGAAAAGGCGTGCGGGTCTCGTCCCTGTCGATGCCGTGCGCCGGATAGGCCTTTTCCAGCCCAAGCGTGAACATCGCCATCACACCATAAGGCTTCAGCCCGAAATCATGCCCTGCACGCGTAAGGATGTCCCAGACGGATGCCGCCTCGTCGGCCGGCACGAAAAGCTCGAAGCCGAGTTCGCCGGTCACCCCGGTCCGCGAAATCATCACCCGCGTCTCGCCGATCAAACCATGCGTGAAAGCCCAACGCCTCAGGCCAGCGAGATCGGCCTCAGCCACGATCGCTTGCAGAAATTGGCGCGAGCGAGGTCCCTGGATAGTCGGAAAGGCGATTGCCGCCCGTGACGTCCGTCACGTAAGCGTTGCGGCCTTCGGCATGTTTCATCAGCCATGGACGCATCTTCAGCCGGTTGACCGAGCCGGTCACCAGCATGAAATGTTCTTCGCCGAGCCTGAACACGGTGAGGTCGTCCATGATGCCGCCGTCTTCGCGACAGACCGTCGAATAGCGCACCTGGCCGGGGCGCATCGCAGCAGCGTCGTTGACGATGACATGATTGACGAGGGCTTCGGCGCCGGAACCCCTGATGTCCATCTTGCCCATGGTGCTCAGATCCTGCATCCCGACCTTGCTGCGCGTGTTGAGATGCTCATCCTCCACGCCGGTGTAATATTTTGCCGAGATAAAATCGCCGCCGACCCGTCCCATCGCCGCGCCAGCCGCGACGATGTTCGAATAGAAGGGCGAGCGGCGTTCCGGCATGGTCAGATCTCTCGGAAGTTATAGAGAAACGTCCGCTTCAATATGGAGCGGACGTTTTGTGGCTGCGGTCGAGACAGGGCTTCGATTATTCGCCGTAAACGTCGAACGAGAAATATTTGTCGTTGATTTCCCTGTATTTGCCGTTGGAACGCAGCGCGTCGATGGCAGCGTCGAGTTTGGTGGTCAGTTCGGTGTTGCCCTTCTGAAGCGCGATGCCGACGCCCGGGCCATGGAATGCCGGATCAGCCTTCAAGGTGCCGAGCAGCTTGCAGCAGGCGCCGGCATCGGTCTTCAGCCATTCCGTCAGGATCACCGAGCCGTCCATCACCGCATCGAGGCGGCCGTTGGCCATGTCGGTGCGGGCGTCATCGCCCGTCGGATAGGACTTGATCTCGGAATCCTTGTATTTGTCCTCGGCATAATTGGCGTGGATGGTGCTGTTCTGCACGCCGAGTGTTTTGCCCTTCATGTCTTCGGGCGACGTGCCGGCAAGCGTCGAATCCTTCGGCACGGCGACAGCCGGCGGCGTCTGGTAATATTTGCGGGTGAAATCGACCTTCTCCGATCGTTCCGCCGTGATGGTGATGTTGATGATTGCGTCGAATTTTCCGGCTTGCAGCGCCGGGATCGAGCCATCGAAATCCTGAACGGTGAACTCGCATTCGGTCTTCATTTCCGTGCACAGCGCGTTGCCGATGTCGATGTCGAAGCCGGCGAGCTTGCCGTCGGGCATCGCGTAGTTGAATGGCGGATAGGCACCTTCAGTTCCGAGCTTGAGTTTTTTCTCTTGCGCGGAAACCGCGCCGGCAGCCGTTGCCAGGATGCCCGCGATCGAAGCGGCAAGTACGAGATGGCTAGAGATAAGCATGCTGCAGCCCCCATTGTGATTTGAGGGATTGTCCTTCGCGAAAACCGTCCTGGCCTGCGGGGATGCGACATTTCCAGGGAGATTCATGACAGCGAAGTATTGTGCGATGCAACATTTCTGTTGCGTTGCAGCAAATGTCGGGTAGGCTGATGGGGGATACGGGAGGAGCAAACCGAACCACAGAAAGGCGTAGGCATGCTCCAGGTTTTGATACTGATCTGCTCGACCAATATTTCGGCGGCAGATTGTCAGATGGAAACGGCGCTCGACATCGTCCACGGCCCGAGGATCGCCAGCATCATGGGTTGCGGGCTCGAAGCGCAAGCGCTGCTCGCCAGGACAACACTCCTGCGCGGCCCCGACGAATATGCCAAGATCAACTGTCGTCCGCGCGAGCGGGCGATGAAGACGGCACAGAAGGGTTGAACGATCAGTCGGCGACGCCGAAGAGTTCAGCCGCCTCGTCAGGCGTATAATAGCCCATCCTTACGTCCCGCCGCACCAGATCCGGATCGCGCCGGCGTGGATCGCCATAACCGCCGCCGCCCGGCGTGCCGACGCGTACCCGATCGCCCGCCTTCAGCGGAATATCCTGTTCCTTGGAAAGATGCGGCGGCACATGCGCTTTGCCGTCGCGAAAAACGGTGACCGTGTTCACCGCGCCGTCGGCGCCGCCGAGCACCCCTTGGGGGCCGAACCGGCCGTGGTCCATGACGAAGGATGCGCGGGCCTCGCCGCGCAGGATTTCAACCTCATAGGCCAGACCGAAACCGCCGCGCCGTTCGCCGGCACCGCCTGAGCCCTCGCGCAAGGCGTAGTGTCGGTAAAGCACCGGGTAGGCCTGTTCCATCACCTCGACCGGCGGCGATTTGGAGATGCCGATGGTCGAGCAGCCATTGGTCAGCCCGTCATGCGAGGAATTGCCGCCATAGCCGCCTCCGGAAATCTGGTACATGACGTAGTCGCGGCCACGGACCGGGTCATGGCCGCCGAGCGCGAAATTGCCGCTCGAGCCGGCAGGGGCCGCCGTCACCATGTTGGGCAGGACCTGCACCATCGCCGCGAATACGGCCTCGGCGATGCGCTGCGAAACTTCCGCCGCGCAGCCGGAAACCGGCCGCGGATAGTGCGCGTCGAGGAAGGTGCCTTCCGGCCGTTTGACGACCAGCGGCTCGAAGGCGCCGGCGCTGATCGGTACGTCCGGAAAAATGTGGCGCATGGCAAGGTAGACCGAAGAAAGGGTCGTTGCCAAAACGCTGTTCATCGGTCCGGTGCAAGGCGGGCTCGAACCGGCAAAGTCGAAAGTCAGCGTATTACCCTGCTTCTCCACGGCCAGATTGATGGTCAGCGGCGCGTCCACCACGCCATCGGAATCCACATAGGCCTTTGACCGGTAGACCCCTTCCGGAATCTTCGAAATGTGCGCCGTCATCTGCTCCGCTGCACGCCTGCGCAACTCGGCGATCGCCAATATGACGGTTTCGTCCCTGTAACGATCCAGAATCTCAAACAATCTCTCCTGACCAACCATCAGCGCGGCCGCTTGCGCCTTGATGTCGCCGATGCGCTGGTCGGCAATGCGGATGTTGGAGCAGATGATGGCGTAAATCTCAGGGTCGAGAATGTTCTTCTTGAACAGTTTCACTGGCGGCAGCCGCAGACCCTCTTGCTCGACTGCGGTAGCCGAGGCGGAAAATCCACCCGGCACCGAACCGCCGATATCCGGCCAATGGCCGGTGTTGGATAGCCAGCAGAAGATCTTTCCACCGCGATAGACCGGCATGACGAACCGCACGTCCATCAGATGCGTGCCGCCGAGATAAGGGTCGTTGACGATGTAGATATCGCCGGGCTCCGGCGGCAGGCATTTGCCGTCGCGGATCATCTCAATCAGCGTTTTCGTCGAGTATTGCATGACGCCGACGAACACCGGCAGCCCGCCGGCGCCCTGCGCGATCAGCGAGCCGTCGACCGCCGAATAGATGCCGTCGGAGCGGTCGTTGGCTTCGGCGATTACCGGCGAAAAAGCGGCGCGCGAAAACGTCAGGTCCATCTCGTCGCAGACCTGCTGCAACGCTGCCTGGATGACGGAAAGGGTGATGGCGTCGAGGGTCATCTTCCTTCTCCTCGCTTGCGGGGAGAAGGTGACCCGAAGGGCCGGATGAGGGGCAGTAGAAAACAAGCCAAAGCTTGGCGCCGCCCCTCATCTGCCTGCCGGCATCTTCTCCCCGTGAACGGGGAGAAGAACGACGGGACCAGCGCCGCGCTCATCTTCCCACCTCAATTACGATATTTCCATCCGCATCGCTCGTCGCCCGGTCCAGCGGCTCTATCACGGTCGTGGCGTCCATCTGCTCCAGAATCGCCGGGCCCTGGATCACCGCATCGAGCGGCAGCCTTTCGCGGTCGTAGATCGGTGTGTCATGCCATTTGCCATCGAACCAGACCGGCCGGGTTTGGCGCCTGGCACCATTCAACGTTGCGGCGCGGCCGGCGGGATCGATCAGCCGCGACAGATCGACTTCCGGCCGAACGCCGATGACCGAGGTGTTGACGTTGACCAGGTTGGCGCGGATTTCCGGCAATTCGACCTTGAAGCGGGCGAGATAAGCCTTTTCGAAAAGTGTTTGCAGCATATCCCGATCGATCTCGGTTGATGGCAGCGGGACATTCAACAAATGCGTCTGGCCAACGAACTGCATGTCGGCCGAATGGACAAAATGAACCGTCTCCGGCCTCACCGCTTCCTTGGCGATCAGCGCGCTGCCTTCGGCGCGATGGCCTTCGAGCACCGTCCGCACCCGCTCGGTGTCGAGGGCCATGACCGGCTGGTTGATCGTGTTGACGAAGTCGTGGCGCAGGTCGGCAACGACGCAGCCGAGCGCGTTGGTGATGCCTGGCCGCGCCGGCACCAGCACCTTCGGCAGGCCGAGTTCGCGGGCGAGCGCGGTTGCATGCAGCGGCCCCGCGCCGCCGAAGGCGAACAGCGCGAAATCGCGCGGATCATGTCCTTTCGCTACCGAAACCATCCTTATGGCACCAGCCATCTTCAAATTGGCGAGCCGCAGCACCGCCCCCGCCGCCTCGACCCCGTCCAGTCTGGCGGGACGCCCGATCTTTTCCGCGAAGATAGCGCGCACCGCCTCGACGGTGACAGGATTGTCGACCGCCAGCAGCCTTTTCGGGTTCAAGCGGCCGAGTACCAGATTGGCGTCGGTGATCGTGGGCTCCCCACCGCCACGTCCATAACAGATCGGCCCCGGATTGGCGCCCGCACTTTCCGGTCCGATCTGGATCAGGCCGGCGGCGTCGATGCGGGCAATCGAACCGCCGCCGGCGCCGACCGTATGAACGTCGACCATCGGCACGTGGATCGGCATGGCATATTCGATCTCGATCTCGTTGGAGACCGCCGGCTGCGCGTTGCGGATCAGTGCGACGTCCGTCGACGTGCCGCCCATGTCATAGGTGACGAGGTTCGGGTAACCCGCCTGCTTGCCGGTATAGGCGGCGGCGATGACGCCTGACGCCGGCCCCGACATCACAGTCTTCGCCGATTCTCTCGTCACGAAACGCGCCGAGATCATGCCGCCATTGCCGTTCATGATAAGGAAGTCGCGGGCATAGCCACGGCCCTCCAACTCGCCGCGCAGCCGTTCGATATAGCGCTTGAGAATTGGCTGAACGGCGGCATTCACGCTGGCGGTGACGCCGCGCTCGAATTCTCGCGCTTCCGAAAGCAGCGTGTGGCCCGCGGTGATGTGATCGTTCGGCCAGAGTTCCGCGGCAATCTCGGCAGCGCGTTTTTCATGCGCCGGATTGGCATAGGAATGGAGAAAATGAATGACCAGCAATTCGCAGCCGGCCGCCTTCAGCCGCTCCACGGCGGCGCGGAACTCGTCCTCGTCGAGCGGCGTGCGCACGGTGCCGCCGGCCTCGACCCGTTCCGAAACCTCCAGCCGGAGATCGCGCGGGATCACCGGCACGAAAACGCCGGTCATGCCGTAGGGCTGCGGTCTGGTTCTGCGGCCGAGTTCGATGATGTCGCGGAAACCGCGCGTGGTGATCATTCCGGTTTTGGCCAGCCGGCGTTCCAGCACCGCGTTGGTGGTCGTGGTGGTGCCGTGCACGATGAGGTCGATGCCGTCGACCGGATAGCCGGCGTCGGTCAGCGCCGAAACCACCCCGAAAGCCTGATTTTCCGGCGTTGTGGGCGTCTTCGCAATATGGACTTTGCCGCTATCGCTGCCGTCGATGAGGATCAGGTCGGTAAAAGTTCCGCCGACATCGATCCCCGCCACCACGGCGTCGGCTGCTGCGCGAACTTTCTCAACCATGCCCTAAATCCGAAACGCGCGGCCTAAGGATATGTCACAGTTTGGAAAGGCGTTTCCCGCCCCCATCTTGACGCAATATTCATTTGTATACTAATAATTATTCCAGACAAGGCTCTCCTGCCAGGATCGGTTTGCCTGCGCGCTGGGATTTCTCGCTTGCGCGCGGAACGAAGCTTGGCTTGCGCCTGAAGCCGGAAAGATTTTCGTTCCATGCAGCCAGTGACAGCCCTCAAGACCGTCGATGCCGAACGCGTGCAGTTTCCGATTCCGGCGAATGTCTACGCCGAGACGGTGGTGTCAGTGAAGCATTATACCGACCGGCTGTTCTCGTTCCGCGTCACCCGTCCCCAGGCCTTCCGCTTCCGCTCGGGCGAGTTCGTTATGATCGGTCTGCCGAATGCAGAAAAGCCGGTCTTCCGCGCTTATTCGATCGCCAGCCCGAGCTGGGACGACGAGATCGAATTCTTTTCGATCAAGGTGCCGGATGGTCCGCTGACCTCGGAACTGCAGAAGATCGTTCCCGGCGACACGGTTCTCTTGCGGCAGAAGTCGACCGGCACGCTGGTGCTCGACGCGTTGACCCCGGCCAAGCGCCTGTTCATGATCTCGACCGGCACCGGCATCGCGCCCTTCGCAAGCCTGGTGCGCGATCCCGAGACCTATGAGAAGTTCGAGGACGTCATCCTCACCCACACCTGCCGCGACCACGCCGAGCTCGCCTATGGCGAGGAGCTGTTCGACCAGTCGGCCAACGACCCGCTGATCGGCGAACTCGCCAACGGACGGCTCACACTTTATTCGTCGACGACGCGCCAAATCTCGCCGCGCATGGGCCGCATCACACGGCTGATGGAGAACGGCAAGCTCTACACCGACCTCGGCATCCCACCGCTCAACCGCGAGACCGACCGCGTCATGATCTGCGGTTCGATGCACATGCTGCACGATGTCAAGGCACTGGCCGAAGCCGCCGGCTTCGAGGAAGGCTCCAACAACAAGCCGGCCGACTTCGTCGTCGAACGGGCGTTCGTGGGATGAGCCCGCTCCTGCTGTACGTCCAGTACCCTAGCGCGGCGCTTTCCGCTTAAAGCTGAACGCGTCGAGCAGCACCCTGACGAGGGTCATGGCGACTGTTCCCAGCAGGAAAATCAAAACGATCCGTGTCGCCGACAGGTCCGGACGCCACAGGAAGATCGTCAGCCAGCATACGAAGACTAATGACTCGACGAACTGACGCTCGATGTAGACCGGCGTCCAAGGTGTCCGCGATGCCTCTGAGGTGAAGATCGCGCCGAGACCGCGGCTGGCAAGAAAGTACAGTGGAACCGCCGCTGTCTTCATGACGATGAGGCTCGGCTGATCGCCCAGGAAGAACAGGCCGAGTGCGCATGCCGCCATAAACAGGATCGGAATCCCGTACTGCATCGGCAAGCTGTCCCGGAAGGTCGGGTTTTCACGAGTCATCGAAGACCTCTTTGCCACGAGTATCTTGTCAGTTAACACAACTCCTTCGTGCAGAGAAGGCAGATGGAAGCTGGCTCCCGAGTGCCTCATCCTTCCACATATTTGTGCAGGATCGAATTGATAAGCGTCTGGTAGGGCATGCCCTCTTCGGCTGCCTTGGTTTTCAGGCGCGCAAGATCGCGTTCCGGAATTGAAATGGATTTACGTTGACGTTTTCCGTCGAGTATCCCTTGTGCAGCCGCTTTCCAGAAAGCTCGCCGGGCATCGATATCTCCAATCGAAGCCCATTCTCCGTGCTCTGTGCTTTCGATCAGGTCTGCCTCATCGAGAAGATCGTCTGCTGATTTTCTTGCCATGTCAGTTTCCTAGATGGTCCCTTGTTGCTCGTCGGCTCGGGAATAATGTCTTGAGAAACAGGCGTTCACCATCCTGAACGAAGGGGACGACCCAAGCATAACCATCGATCTCAACCACGAGCTGACGTTGGTGGCCATATTTCTCAGGGTTCGGATGCGCTCGCTCATCAAGCAACGCTCCGTCGGCCAAAGCGACCAAAACCCGTTCGAAGCCAAAGCTATACCGTGCTTTGTGCTCCGCATTCTTCCCGGAGCTCCACTCGATCATCGGTTCCATTGCAAACGATATATATTCTATACATATCGTCGCAATGGCTTGGAATTGAACGCAGCAGTTTGACCGTCTGGTCAAGATTTCGCTGCATCCAGACCGATTTTCGTTTATCACTTGGCCAAACAGGACTCGTGCGGCCACACTTGGCACGGTATCTTGGTTATCTGACTGTGGCCATAGAGAGCTCGGGCAAACCCGCGATGAATGCCAGACAGGGCATCGGCGGTTGAGGAGGATGGGCGCATGAGCAGCAAGCATGCCATTGCCGATGCACAACCGGAGACGGCTTCGGTGACCGCGCTGCCCGCGCGCGCCACGGCCGGCCCGATAAAGACCCAAAGTCACGCCATCGCCCGCAATCCGGGCATGGAGCTCGACCTCGGCTGGCTGGAGGCGATGCGCCATGTCAACCGCTCGGCGCTGGAGCGGCGTGTTGTCTCGCTCACCAAGCGGCGCTCGATCAAGGCCGACAACCAGGCCGCCTGGCTGCTGCGCGCCGTCTCGGTGATGGACCTGACGACGCTCAACTCGAACGACACGGACGAGCGCGTGCGCCGCCTCTGCGCCAAGGCGATCCGCCCGTTCAGGCAAGATATCGTCGACGGCCTCGGCATTGCCGCCGCCAACATCCGCCCGGCCGCCGTCTGTGTCTATCACCCGTTCGTCGCCACCGCGGTCGACGCACTGAAAAACACCGGCATTCATGTAGCGGCGGTTTCGACCGCGTTCCCGCATGGCCTGTCACCGCTGAAGACCCGCATCGAGGAGATCGAGGGGTCGGTCGCCGACGGCGCCGACGAGATCGACGTCGTCATCCCGCGCGGCCTGGTCTACGGTGCGAAGTGGCAGGAACTCTATGACGAGATCGCAGCCTTCCGCGCTGCCTGCGGCGAAGCGCATCTGAAGGTCATCCTTGGCACCGGCGATCTTTCGACGCTGCGCAACGTCATGCTGGCATCGATGGTGGCGATGATGGCGGGTGCGGATTTCGTAAAGACCTCGACCGGCAAGGAAAGCGTCAACGCGACCTTGCCCGTCGGCCTCGCCATGGTTCGTTCCATCCGCGCCTATCATGACCGTACCGGCTACCTGATCGGTTTCAAGCCGGCCGGCGGCATCTCGACCGCCAAATCGGCGCTCGACTGGCTGGTGCTGATGAAGGAAGAGCTTGGGCGGCCGTGGCTGGAGCCCGAGTTGTTCCGCTTCGGCGCTTCGAGCTTGCTGACCGACATCGAGCGGCAGCTTGAGCATCACCTGACCGGCCGCTATTCGGCCAACCATCGCCACGCGATGACTTGAGAATTCTTCGGGAGATCTGGCTTGAACATCCTGCAGCGATACGAAGCGATGGACTACGGCCCGGCGCCGGAAGCGCGCAACGAGGCGGACGCCTGGCTCGCTGCCCGCGATTTTTCTAAAGCGCTGTTCATCGGCGGCGAGTGCCGCGCCGCGGCGGATGGCAAAACCTTTGCCACAGAAGACCCCGCGACCGGCAAGCTGCTTGCAAAAATCTCCGACGCCGGAGATGCCGACATCGACGCCGCCGTGGCCGCCGCCCGCCGGGCGCTGCCGAAATGGCAGGCGAGTTCCGGTTACGCCCGCGCACGCACACTTTATGCCATCGGCCGCGCCATGCAGCGCCACCAGCGCCTATTCGCGGTGCTGGAATTGCTCGACAACGGCAAACCTATCCGCGAAAGCCGCGACATCGACGTGCCGCTGGCGATCCGCCATTTCATCCACCATGCCGGCTGGGCGCAGTCGCTGGAAAAGGAGTTCCCCGGCCACAAGGCTGCAGGCGTCGTAGGCCAGATCATCCCGTGGAATTTTCCACTGCTGATGCTCGCTTGGAAGATCGCGCCGGCGCTCGCTGCCGGCTGCACGGTGGTGCTGAAGCCGGCGGAATTCACGCCCCTGACCGCGATCCTGTTCGCTGAGATCTGCGAGAAGGCCGGTGTGCCGAAAGGCGTTGTCAACATCGTGCCGGGCGGACCCGATGCGGGTGCCGCGATCGTCAACCACGCTGGCGTCGACAAGATCGCCTTCACCGGCTCGTCGGAAGTCGGCAAAATCATCCGCAAGGCGACTGCCGGCAGCGGGAAAAAAATATCGCTGGAGCTCGGCGGCAAGTCTGCCTTCGTGGTTTTCGAGGACGCCGATCTCGACAGCGCGGTCGAAGGTCTTGTCGACGGCATCTGGTTCAACCAGGGTCAGGTCTGTTGCGCCGGTTCGCGCCTGCTTGTGCAGGAGGGCGTCGCCGACGCGCTGTTCGCCAAGATCAAGACGCGCATGGGTCAGTTGCGCCTCGGTAGCCCGCTCGACAAGAATACGGACATCGGCCCGCTGGTCGCCGCGGTGCAGCGCGAGCGGGTCAGCGGGCTGGTCGAAGAAGGCACCAAACAGGGCGCGGTCTGCTGGCAACCGGACAACGCGCTGCCATCATCGGGCTATTTCTATCCGCCGACACTCGCAACGGGTGTTTCGTCGGCTAATATTCTTGCCCAGGAAGAGGTATTCGGGCCGGTGCTGGCAGCCATGACCTTCCGCAACACCGAGGAAGCGGTCGAACTGGCCAACAATACTCGTTACGGCCTTGCCGCCTCGGTGTGGAGCGAAAATATCAACCTCGCTTTGCATGTCGCGCCGCAGCTCAAGGCCGGCGTTATCTGGATCAACGGCACCAACATGTTCGATGCCGCCTGCGGCTTCGGCGGCTACCGCGAAAGCGGCTTCGGCCGCGAGGGCGGTCGCGAGGGCATGCTGGAGTACCTGACGCTGAAGGCCCCGACAGGCGCATTGCTCAAGCTGTCGACGCAACCGGAAGTCCGCATGGTTGAAGGCGATGCGCCGCTTATCGACCGGACGCCGAAACTGTTCATCGGCGGCAAGCAGGTACGCCCGGACGGCAATTATTCCTTTGCCGTGGCCGACAGGAAAGGACGCCTCGCAGGCGAGGTCGGGCTCGGCAACCGCAAGGACATCCGCGACGCGGTGTCGGCCGCACGCGCGGCGAGCAAAAGCTGGGGCGAGGCGACCGCCTATAACCGCAGCCAGGTGCTTTATTTCCTCGCGGAAAACCTTTCCGCCCGTGCCGACGAATTCGCGGTGCGGCTGACGCAGCTTACCGGTGCAACGGCCAAGGCAGCGCGCGCCGAGGTCGATGCTTCGGTCGAGCGCCTGTTCGAGCACGCCGGCATGGCCGACAAGTTCGAAGGCCGTGTCCACCAGCCGCCGGCGCGTGCCGTTACCCTTGCGCTGCACGAGCCTGTCGGCGTCGTCGGCATTGTAGCGCCGGACGAGGCGCCGCTGTTTTCGCTCGTCTCGCTGATCGCGCCGGCGCTCGCCATGGGCAATACGGTCGTCGCCGTACCGTCGGCGCGGTATCCGTTGCTCGCCACGGACCTCTATCAAGTCATCGAATATTCGGATGTTCCGGCCGGCGCGATCAACATCGTCACCGGACGCGGCGTCGAGCTTGCCGCGGTGCTGGCCAAACACGACGACGTCGACGGGTTGTGGGTGATCGCAGATGCCGAGACCTGCAAGCTTGCCGAAGCCGATTCGATCGGCAATCTGAAGCGCGTCTTCACTGGTAACGGCCGCGCCGTCGACTGGAATGACGGTCCGTGGTCGCCAGAAAGCCTGCTGCGCAAGGCAATCGAAGTCAAGAATGTCTGGGTGCCCTATGGCGATTGAAATCGCATGGGACCAGGAATCATCTACAAACTAATATTCATATAAATGCCGTTAGCCGCCTTGCCGCGAGTCAGCGACCGAAAGTCGCTACACGGTCTCGGCCACCAATTCGATTGTCAGCGAAAGGTCAGGCGCATCGGGCTGATTGGCAGGCGTCATGTAAGGACAGGTAAGCGCGGCCCCAGTAACCGGGCGCGTCCTGTTGCGCGATCACCACGCCGGAAGAAATCGCCGAACTGGCCCTTTACCTCGCCGGCGCAACCTATACGACGGGGCAGGCCTATGCCATCGATGGCGGCTGGGCGAACTGACAGACAGAGACAAGGGAGTTCTGCGACGTGAAACTGGTGCGTTATGGCGAGGCCGGCAGCGAGAAGCCGGGGCTGATCGATGCGAGCGGCAAGATCAGGGATTTGTCGGGACAGATCGACGATGTTCGCGGCAAGGCGATCGATCCGGATAACTTGAAGCGGCTGGCGGCACTCGACCCGGCCAGTCTGCCCGAAGTCGCCGGCAATCCGCGCATCGGGCCGTGCGTTGCCGGCACCGGCAAGTTCATCTGCATCGGCCTCAATTATTCCGACCATGCGGCCGAGACCGGCGCCACGGTGCCTCCGGAACCGATCATCTTCATGAAAGCGACGTCTGCCATCGTCGGACCGGATGACGATCTTCTGATCCCGCGCGGCTCCGAGAAGACCGACTGGGAGGTCGAACTCGGGGTCGTCATCGGCAGGACGGCGAAATATGTCAGCGAGGCCGAGGCGCTGGACTACGTCGCCGGCTATTGCACCGTGCACGATGTCAGCGAGCGCGCCTTCCAGACCGAACGCTCCGGCCAGTGGACCAAGGGCAAGAGCTGCGACACGTTCGGGCCGATCGGCCCGTGGCTGGTGAGCAAGGACGAGGTGCCGGAGCCGCAGAACCTGCCGATGTGGCTGAAGGTCAACGGCGAGACCATGCAGGACGGCTCGACCAGAACCATGGTTTTTGGCGCCGCTTTCCTGGTTTCCTATCTGTCGCAGTTCATGTCGCTGCATCCCGGCGACATCATCTCGACCGGCACCCCGCCCGGCGTCGGCATGGGCATGAAGCCGCCGCGCTATCTCAAGGCCGGCGATGTCGTCGAACTCGGCATTCAAGGCCTCGGCAGCCAGCGCCAACAGGTGAGGGCCGACGCCTAACCCAGTTCCCGGTCGCGGGTGAAGAGTTCCTGCACCCGCGCCACGCCGCGCAAGGCGTAGCGGCCGACCGATACCAGAATCGGCCGCTCCGCCTCGGGCAATGAAGCGCGGAATTCCGACGAAAAAAGCACGTCGCGGTCGGCAGAACGACACATCGTGGCGATACGGCTCGCTTCGTTGACCGCACGTCCAACCACGGTGAAGTCGAGGCGGTCCTTGCTGCCGATATTGCCGTAAAAGACGTCGCCGATATGCAGTCCGAGATAGATGGAGCTGACGGGGCTGCCCGCTGCCGCCCTGCGCGCGTTGAGTTCCGCGAGCCTCGACCTCAGGTCGGCTTCAGCCCGAAGCGCTGCACTGCAAGCCCGCGCTGGATCGTCAGCGGTGAAGATGGCCAGCACGCCGTCGGCCATCAGCTTCAGCACATCGCCACCGGCGCCGTGCACCGCCGAGATCGCGACTTCGGCATAATCGTCCAGAAGCGGAATGAGCTGGTTGGAGTTCGATGGTCTCCGACAGCGCGGTGTAGCCTTGCATGTCGGAAAACCAGATGACCGCGTTTATCTTCTCCACGATCCCGCGCGACATCTTGCCTTGCAGCACCCGTCGCCCGGCATCCCGGCCGAGATAGGCTTCGACGAGCGACTCGGCGACGCGTGCCAGCGACGCCGACTTGATTGCCAGCCCGAGCATCGGGAACCAGCCGCCGCAACGCAGCCAGTTCGGCTTCATTAAAACCGCCCGGCCGCGCCGTCAGCCAGCGCGAGAGAAAGCAGTCCATTTCGCCGATCGCCGCCTCGCGGTCGAACCGCTGCACCATCGCCAGATAGTCGGTCTGTCCTTCCAACCGCAGTTCGTCGAGAACACCGAAGTCTTGCGTTTCGCCTGCTTCGAGCCGGCGGCGCATCTCGCTTTCACCGGATTGGAGCAGGTAGTAGAAGGGGCTGCGGTGCCACCCTTCGGCGTTTTCGCCCTCATCGCTTGGCCCGTACTCGGTGAAGGTCGTTTCGAGCTGCTTGTCGCCGGCCCAGAAGAAGGCGCGACCTTCATAAACCGGGTGCAGCGTATCGATGATAATGACGCCGCGCGTCAGGGCGATGCCGGCCGCAACGCAGCGCTCGCAGAAGCCGTGTAGCAGCGAGACCTCGTCGTCGCCGGCCAGACCACGTGCGACCACCCAGTCAGCGACGCTGTTGATGTCCACTCGATTCATTTCGATCCGCCCGAAATCGAGACCGCCTTCAATGACGGGCTCGCTAGGCGGTTATGCCATGACCTTGCCGTCGCTGCCAAACCGGTAGGTCTTGCCCGGCTCCGGCGTCGCGAAAACGGTCGTGCCCGGTTCGGCGTTGTAGACACCGAAGATACGCACCGTCAGCAGTCCGGCCTTTTCGGTGTCGATGTAGAGGTTGGTGTCGGCGCCGAGATGCTCGGCATGGATGACGGTGCCTTTCCACGCGCCTGCTTCACGTCGACCGTCAGGTGCTCGGGCCTGACCCCGACCGTCTTCACCGTTTCGCCGAGCCGCGCCCCGTCGATGAAGTTCATCTTGGGCGAGCCGATGAAACCTGCGACGAATTCGTTCGCCGGCGAATTGTAGAGTTCCATCGGCCCGCCGATCTGCTCGATCTGGCCGTTGTTCATCACCACGATCTTGTCGGCCAGCGTCATCGCCTCGACCTGGTCGTGGGTGACGTAGATCATCGTCGCCTTCAACCGGCGGTGCAGTTGCGCGATCTCAAGCCTTGTGTTGACGCGCAGTGCTGCGTCGAGATTGGAAAGCGGCTCGTCGAACAGGAACAGCTTCGGCTCGCGCACCACTGCGCGGCCGATGGCGACGCGCTGGCGCTGGCCACCGGAAAGTTCGGCCGGCCGCCGCTCCAGATAGGGCGTCAGCGACAGCATCGCCGAGGCCGCTCCGATGCGCTTTTCGATTTCGGCTGCGGGCGTTGCCCGCCTGCTTGAGGCCCAGCCCCATATTGTTCTTCACCGACAGATGCGGATAGAGCGCATAGGTCTGGAACACCATCGAGATGCCGCGCTTGGCCGGCGGCACATGGTCGACCTTGTCGCCGTCGATCTTCACGTTGCCGGCGGTGAGGTCCTCCAGCCCGGCGATGATCCGCAAAAGCGTGGACTTGCCGCAGCCTGAGGGGCCGACGAAAACGACGAACTCGCCGTCATCGACCTCGAGGTCGATGCCTTTCAGCACCTCGACCTTGCCGAAGCTTTTCTTCACATTTTCCAGTTTCAGTGAGCCCACGGCTTCGTTCCCGTTCCAGAATTTCTAGAGGCGGACAGCGCGGCCGGTCCGCACGCTTTCATCCGCCGCGAGGCAGACGGCGAGCGATTTCACCGCGTCGTCCATGTGGCGGCCAAGATCGAGATCCTCGCGGATCGCCTTAAGCACGAAGACCTGTTCGCGATCGCAGAGGCCCTGATGGTCGGGCTCGTCCTGCATCGACAGGTTCTCGTCCGGGCTGGCGAAACGCCCGTCCGGACCAGTCGCGGCCCTGTGCACCCGAATGACGTTGGTCTTGGTGTGCGTGTCGATATCGTCCGATTTGGCGCTGTCGCTCATGACGATCGACACGCAACCGTTCGGCGAGATGACGTCCTTCACGAAGAAGGCGGTTTCCGACATCATCGGCCCCCAGCCTGCCTCGTACCAGCCGACCGAACCGTCGTCGAACAGCACCTGAAGATGTCCGTAATTGTACATTTGCGGGTCGATCTCGTCGGTCAGCCGCAGCCCCATGCCGCGCACCTCGACCGGCTTTGCGTCGGTGATCTGGCACATCACGTCGAGATAGTGGACGCCGCAGTCGACGATCGGCGAGGTCGTCTGCATCAGTTGCTTGTGCGTCTCCCAGGTGTGGCCGGAAGATTGCTGGTTGAGGTTCATGCGGAAGACGTAAGGGCCGCCGAGCGCCCTCGCTTCCGCGATCAGCCGCATCCATGAGGGATGGTGGCGCAGGATGTAGCCGACCACCAGCTTCCTGCCATTCGCCTTTGCCGCATCGACCACGCGCTGCGCATCCGCCACCGTCGTCGCCAGCGGCTTTTCGACGAACACATGGCAGCCTGCCTCCAGTGCTTTCACCGCATAGTCGGCATGGCTGTCGGAATAGGTGTTGATCGAGGCGACATCCGGCTGCAATTCGCGCAGCGCTTCCTCGAAGCGAGCGGCGCATCTCGTAACCGGAAAGCGCGCCGTCGGGAGCCGCGCCGGTGCGCGTGACCAAGGCAGCGATCTCGAAGCCCGGATTGGCGTGATAGGCGAGCGCATGGCTCTTGCCCATGTTGCCGAGCCCGGCGACGACGACGCGAAGTGGTTTTTCCCCAGTCGAACTCACTTCACCGCTCCCGACGTGATGCCGCGGATCAGTTGCCGCGAGAAGATGAGATAGAGGATGAGCACCGGCAGGATCGCCAGCGACAGCGAGGCGAGCACGGCGTTCCAGTTGGTCACATACTGGCCGATGAATATCTGCGCGCCGAGCGTCACCGTCTTGGTCGCCTCCGATGGCGCCAGGATCAGCGGGAACCACAGGTCGTTCCAGATCGGGATCATGCTGAAGACGGCGACCGTCGCCAACGCCGGCCGCACCAGCGGCAGCACCAGGCGGAAGAAGATGCGATATTCCGAAAGCCCGTCGATGCGGCCGGCATCCTTCAGATCGGCTGAAACCTGTTTCATGAACTCCGACAGGATGAACACCGCCAGCGGCAGGCCTTGCGCGGTGTAGACCAGGATCAATGCCGTAGAGCGTGTTGACCAGCCCGCTCGCCACCATCAGTTGCAGGATGGCGACGGTGCCCAGCCTGATCGGGATCATGATGCCGAGAGCCAGGTAGAGGCCCATCAGCGCGTTGCCGCGGAACCGGTATTCCGACAACGCGAACGCCGCCATGGAGCCGAACAACAGGATGAAGAACAGCGAGGCGACCGTGACGGTGAGACTGTTCTGGAAATAAAGCAGGAAATCGCCCTGGTTGATGACCGTGCTGTAGCCGATGAGATCGAAGGTTTCCGCGCCCGGCAGGGCGAGCGGCGAGCGGAAGATCGCCGCTCGCGACTTGAACGAATTGATCAGGATGAGAAAGACCGGAAACAGCGCGATCAGCGTATAGGCGATCAGGATCGCGTGGGCTGCGACGGTGTGGGGGAGGGACGAGCGGGCTTTCATTGCACATTCCCCGCCCTCTCAAAACTGGTAGCGCCGCAGGCGCGTCTGGATGATGAACAGATAGAGACAGACGCCGGCGAGAATGATCAGGAACATCACCGATGGCGATGGCCGCACCCATGTAGGGATCGCCGAGCTGCGACTGGAATCCGAAGAAAGTGCGGTAGAGGAAGGTGCCCAGGATATCGGTCGAGAAGTTCGGCCCGGCCAGCGCGCCCTGCGCCGAATAGACCAGGTCGAAGGCATTGAAATTGCCGACGAAGGTGAGGATCGAAATGATGCCGATGGCGGGCAGGATCAGCGGCAGCTTGATCTTCCAGAACTGCGCCATGCCGGTGATGCCATCCGTTTCGGCGGCTTCGATCACTTCGTTGGGGATAGACAGAAGTGCTGCATAGATCAGCATCATCGGGATGCCGACGAATTGCCACACCGAGATCAGGCCAAGCGTGGTCAGCGCATATTCTTCCTTGCCGAGCCACGGGGTGAACAGGCTTTTCAGCCCGACAACGTCGAGCATCCAAGGCGCAACGCCCCACAGCGGCGACAGCATCAGCTTCCAGATGAAACCGACCACGACGAAGGACAGTATCGTCGGGAAGAAGATGGCGGTGCGATAGAAGGCCTTGAAGCGCAGCCTTGGACTGGAGAGCAGCGCGGCCAAGGCAATGCCGATCGGATTCTGGACCAGCATGTGGATGATGAAGAACCAGAAATTGTTGCCGAGTGCGTTCCAGAAGGTGGCCGACCAGCGCGGGTCGTTGAAGAGCGTGAGGAAATTGCCGAGGCCTACGAAAGCCGGGCTGGTCTCGCCCGCGCGGAACAGCGAAAGTTGCAGCGTACCGGCCAGCGGCAGGATCATGATGATCGTGTAGACGATCACCGCTGGCGCCAAAAAGACGCCTATGTGCCAACGAAATGGCTTTTTCTGAGCGCGGTCACTAGACATTGGTGCATCCACCGGTCGCATGAGGCATTGCGGCGCCTGGCGCCTTTCCTCTCCTCCGCAAAGCGGGGGAGAGGTGTCGAGGCGTAGCCGAGACGGAGAGGGGTTACCCGGCACGTTGGAAAGGTTTTTAACTCCTCTCCGGTCCGCTTCGCGAACCACCTCGCCCCACATTCATGGGGCGAGGAAACAGGCCGAGCTTACTTCGCCGGCTTATACCAGCTGTCGAGGCCTTCCTGCAGCTTCTTGGCCGCGTCCTCCGGCGTTTGCGTGCCGTTGATCACGTTGGCGTGGCCGTCCACGCCTCGTTGTCGAGGTTCGGCGTGCCGCGCGACAGGATCTGGTGGAAGGCGCGGATGCTCGATTTGCATTTGCCGCGCCAGGAAAGGAACTCCTGAGCCAGCGGATCGGCCAATTTCACTTCGGCCGACGAAAGGCTGAAGAAGCCGGGCAGGGCGTTGGAGTAAAGTTCGGCGAATTCGGGCGTGGCGGCCCACTCGAGGAACTTCTTTGTCTCTTCCGGATGCTTGGACTTGGCGTTGGCGCCGATACCGATGTCGGTATGGTCGGAAATATAGCAGGTGTCGCCGGCCTTCTGCACCGGTGGCGGGAATGCACCCATCTCGAACTGCGCCTGCGCCTTGAACGGCGAGATCTCCCACGAGCCGGTCGGATAGATCGCGGCACGGCCGAGCGTGAAGAGGTTCTGGCTGTCGGGATAGGCTTGCGCTTCAAAACCGTCGCCGAGATAGGGCTTCCACTTGGCGATCGCCGCGAACGGCGCAACCCATTGCGGATCGGTCAGCTTCTGCTCGCCCTTGATGAGCGCAAGCCTGCCCTCCTCGCCTTTCCAATAGTTGGGGCCGACGTTCTGGTAACCCATGGTCGCGGCTTCCCATTGGTCCTTGGTGCCCATGGCCATCGGAACATAGGTGCCGTCAGCCTTGATCTTCTCCAGTACGGCGAAGAACTCTTCCTCCGTCGCCGGCGGCGTGATGCCAAGCGCGGCGAATGCTTCCTTGTTGTACATGAAGCCATGGATGACCGACGCCATCGGCACGCAGAAGGTCGACTTGCCGTCGTCCGTCTGCCAGGCGGCCTTCGCGACCGCGCCGAAATTTTCCATGCCCTTGAGATCGGTGAGGTCCGTCAGGTGACCCTTCTGGAACAGGCCGAGCGACTGATCGAACGGACGGCAGGTGATCAGGTCGCCGGCGCTTCCGGCGTCGAGCTTGGCATTCAGCGCCGCGTTGTACTCGGTCGGCGCCATCGGCGCGAATTTCACCTTGATGCCGGGATTCTTTGCCTCGAACGCCGGGATCAGCTTCTCCTGCCAGATGGCGAGGTCGTCGTTGCGCCAGCTTTCGATGGTCAAAGTGACATCCTGGGCGAGCGCCGCATTGAGACCGCACGCCATCGCGGCGCCGGCCAACAGCAATTTCATTGTTCTTTTCATTCCCTACTCCTCCTGTTTTTCGCGCGCCCGCAAGATCGCGACCGCGTCGGTTATTGCAGTTCAGCCGTGGCAATGGCCGCCATTGCCGAACGCAGATTTCCACCATGCCGGCGCAATAGCGCTTCCGCCGATTGATAGTCGGGTACGCCAGCCGCGATCAAGGTCGCCGGCTTCACCAGCCCTTGTGCTTGTTCGAGAGCCGCGCGCGCGGCTTCCGAGCCGACACCGGTGATTGCCGAGATGGTGCGGGCGGCGCGCGCCACGAGCTTGGCGTTGTCGGCCCGCACGTTCACCATCATGCCATCGTAAACATGACCGAGCCGCGTGGCGATCAAGGTGGACAGCATGTTGAGCGCGGCTTTCTGAGCAGTGCCGGCGCCCATGCGGGTCGAACCGGCGATCACCTCGGGGCCCGTATCGAGCAGCACTGTCACATCCGCATGATCGAAAAGCGGCGCGCCGGCATTGGAGGCGATCGCAACCGTTGCCGCACCTGCCTCTCGCGCGGCTTTGAGGCCAGCCACCGTGAAGGGCGTGGAACCGCTCGCCGAGATGGCGACGACGCAATCGCCAGCGCCGACACCATGGGCGCGCACGTCGACGTCAGCCTGCCTGGGATCGTCCTCTTGCACGCCCGAAAAATTGCGCACCAGATCGAGGCCGCCGGCAAGGATGGTGACAATGCGGTCGTCCGCGATGCCATAGGTCTGCGGGATTTCAAGCGCGTCGCCAAGGGCAAGGAGCGCCGGGCTGCCCGAGGCGAGATAAACGAGCCGCCCGCCGGCGGAGAGACGAGCCGCGGCAATTTCGGCGGCGGTGGCCAGCGCTGGAATGGCAGGTTCGACCGCTGCCACCGCCCTGACGTGACCGGCATGCAGTGCGCCCAGCAATTCAGTGTCGGCCCATGTATCCAGGCCGCGATAGCGCGGATCGGCGGTTTCGGTACTGTGCTGCGCGGAGTTCACGGGTCAAGCTCTCTCGTGGACGGGGACGTTTGACGGGGACAACGAGTCGGCAAGAGTTGCCACGGCGGCGATAAGCCGCTCCGCCGAACCAGGCGCAAAAGCGCCGGGCATGCCATAATAGCGGTGTGCCTCGTCGACTTCGTAGCCGCCGAAAGCATATTCCTCATGCGGCGGAATATAGCCGGGCACGCCGTCGGCGAAACAGAAGACGAAGGAGCGGCCGCCAACCGGCATACCGTCGATCGCGGTCCGAATCTGCCGCGCGGTCGCCGCGAACACCTCGCCCGGCAACGCGACGAGGCGCACACCGCCCCAATCGAAGACGGTGACGCGCAGCCGGCTGGGCGACAGTGGCTCCCGCGCCGCAGTATCGGCCCATACCGACCAGCTTTCATAGAGAGCCGCCCAGGAGGGATCAGAAGCAGAGGCCTTGGCGCGCCATTCGGAAGCCAACAGGTCGAGGCGCGGCTCTTCCCGGCGAACAAGCTCGAGTTCGATCGATGTGCTCGCCGATCGGGCGGAGCCGGCTAAAGGATGGATGGGCGCGGCGAGTGCCGCGGCGCCGATCGAGCGGCCGATCCGCTCGGCGTTGGCATAGCTGCGTATCTCCGAAGCCTTCGTGCTGATCGAGCCATGCGGGGTGTCGCCAATGCCGGCGTCGCCGGCGCATCCGGTCAGAAAGACGGCGACAGCGCCCGGGCAGGCTGCTTCGAGAGCGGTGCGGACGACGCCAGGATAGTCGGCGGTCCATAGCGTGTTGTCCGCGCCCAGCACTACTGGGTGGCAGGCATAAGACACGACGGCAGCGATCCATTCGCCATCCACGCCACGAATGGCGAGCACCGGCAGTTGCGGATCGGTCACGCCGCCCGGATGGCGGCGGTTGCGGGCGACGCCGGGATCGATGCCGTTGCCGAACAGCAGTCTGGCGGGACGGCGGCGCCTGAGCGCCGTTTCGATGGCCTCCACGCAGGCATCCTCGATACGGGCGACATAGGCGGGATCGGCCTGAGCACCGCCCCGGCCGGGGACGGACGCGGGGCCGCCATGCGTGTGGAGCGCCGTCACGATGACGCAGTCGTCGGCCAGCGAACTGCGTTGCCTGATGCGGCAGCAGGTCTCCTCGTGCAAACCGACAACGTCGACACATACGATTGCCATGTCGGCAACCGCGACGGCCCGGGCTGTCAATTTGTCGTGCGTACCGGTGGCTGGGGAGAGGCGTGCCGCATAGCCCGCCATCCGCATTCCGGCTGACGGCGTTATATCGACGATGGCGGCTCCTGCGGGGATGCAGGCTGCCAAACCCTGCTTCCGCGGAAGCGGGATGCCGGGTAATTTCCTGCAGCGTTTTTACCCGTTCGGCCATTCCATCCCTCCCATCGAATGAACGATACCAAAAAAATACCACTTGTCCAGCAATGTTAACACTTTTTTGAAAGCAAGAGGAATGAAACGAGGAAAAGCGCATTCAATTCAAAGAGATGAGCGCTGAAAATTGCCTTTGCGGAAATTAACACTTGGCTATTGGTATTTTATTGGTATCATCAGTCCAAGAGGAGAAATCGCTTGGAGTTCGTGCTCGGCATCGATGGAGGCGGCACCAGTTGCAGGGCCGCTCTTGCAACGGCGGGCGGTGTCGTCATAGGCCGCGCGAAGAGCGGCGCCGCCAACATCCGCACCGACCTCACCGGCGCCCGGACGAACATCGTCGATGCGGCGCGGCTGGCTTTTCTCGACGCGGGAATGGAACCCCGACCATATCCCGCAAACGGCGGCGGTTCTCGGCCTGGCCGGCGCCAATGTCGGTACTTACAGGCAGCAACTCGAGGCAATCCTGCCTTTTGCGGCGAGCCGTGGTCGAAACCGACGCCGAAATCGCGCTCGAGGGCGCCGTTGGTTCCGGCGACGGCGCCATGGCAATCCTCGGCACCGGCACTGCCTATATGGTGCGACACGACGGCAAGACGCGCGCCATCGGCGGCTGGGGGTTCCAGGTCGGCGACCAGGGCAGCGGCGCCCGTATCGGCCGCGACCTCCTAGAGCAGACGCTGCTTGCCCATGACGGCATCAGGCCTTCCTCGCCGCTGACCAAGGAGATGCTGGCCGTCTTCCGCAACAATCCCGAGGGCGTGGTGGAATTCACCACCAATGCCAAGCCCGGCGACTTCGGCGGCTTCGCCCCGAAAGTGTTCGAACATGCCGCCAGGGGCGACATCGTCGCAAGCTGGATCATCGACAAGGCGGTCGCCGATGTCGAGGCCTCGCTCGGTGTGCTCGACCTTCGCGAGGACGATCCGCTTTGCCTGCTGGGCGGGCTCGCGCCGCTTTACGCCCCCCGGCTTTCCGCACGCTACCAGGCGTTGCTCAAGCCGCCGGTGCGACGATGCACTGGCGGCGCCGTCATGATGGCCGCCCGGCTTTTCGGCGATGCGACGGAGGCGGCCCATGGCTGATATCGCCGACCGGATATTTGCGACGGTGAAGGAGAACGGCCAGCAGGGCGCGCCGCTCTATCTCAAGCTGAAGAAGACAATCGAGGATGCGGTCCAGCGGGGCCTCATCGGTCCCGGCGATGCACTTCCTTCCGAGCGCGATATCGCGCTCAAGGCCGACATTTCGCGGGTCACCGTACGCAAGGCCGTGCAGGATCTCGTCAAGGGCGGCATCCTGATCCAGCGTCACGGGTCGGGCACCTTCGTGGCGCCCCGCATGGATCGCGTCGAACAGTCGCTATCGCGGCTTACCTCTTTTACCGAGGACATGGCGCGGCGCGGCATGGTGGCGCGGTCGGAATGGCTCGACCGGGGCATCTATACGCCCTCGCCCGACGAGATGATGGTGCTTGGCCTGTCCGCCAAGGAGCTGGTGGCGCGGGTCTCGCGGCTGCGCATCGCCGACGACACGCCGCTGGCGATCGAACGGGCATCGCTGTCGACGGCGGCACTTCCGGACCCGGAGGCCGTCACCACCTCGCTTTATCTGGCGCTGGAAAAGACCGGCAACCGCCCGGTGCGCGCCGTACAGCGCATCTCCGCCGCCAATCTCGGCGAAGCCGACGCACAATTGCTTGCGGTGCCAGCCGGCTCGGCCGGCCTGCGCATCGAGCGCATATCCTATCTCGCAACCGGACGCGTCATCGAATTCACCCGTTCCGTCTACCGGGGCGACGCCTATGATTTTGTCGCGGAACTCCGGTTGGGCGGCAGGGAAGAAGTTGGAGACAGTCGGTGACCGCGAACGCCACCCACATGATGCGGGAGATCAACGAGATTCCCGATGCGACGGCACGGCTTCTCGATGCCTCCGGAACGGCGATTGCCGCGGCCGGCCGCGACATTCGCGCCCGTGACCCGCGCTTCCTGGTGACCGTCGCGCGCGGTTCGTCCGACCACGTCGCTTCTTTCATGAAATATGCCGTCGAGCTCACCGCCGGCATTCCGGTCGCCTCCGTCGGTCCGTCGGTCGCTTCGATCTACGGCGCCAGGCTCAGGCTCGCCGGCTCGGCCTGCCTGGCGATCTCGCAGTCCGGCAAGAGCCCCGACATCGTCGCCATGGCCGAGGAGGCAAAGCGCGGCGGCGCGCTGACGGTTGCCCTCACCAACACGGCCGACTCGCCGCTGGCGCGCGCGTCGGACCACGCTATCGATATCGCCGCAGGCGTGGAAAAAAGCGTCGCCGCCACCAAGACTTTCGTCAACTCCGCCGTCGCCGGCCTGGCGCTTCTGGCGCATTGCATCGACGATCAGGCGCTTCTGGCGGCCCTTGCGGAGTTGCCGCAACACTTCCGCAAGGCGATCGACTGCGACTGGATGCAACTCGCCGGCGCGCTCGACGGGGCAAACTCGCTGTTCATTCTCGGCCGCGGCCCCTCCTTCGCCATCGCCAACGAGGCGGCGCTGAAATTCAAGGAGACCTGCGGCGTGCACGCCGAGGCCTACAGCGCCGCCGAAGTGATGCACGGCCCGCTGGCGCTGGTGACGCCCGGCTTTCCCGGTGCTGGCGCTTGCCGCCCGCGACCGCTCCGAACCTTCGATGGCCGAAACCGCCGAGGCGCTCCGCGCCAAGCAGGCGGCGGTGTTCATCACCAGCGATCACACCAGGAATGCGGCGCGGCTGCCCTTCGCGGCCACCGGCCACCCGCTTACCGATCCGCTGGCGCTGATCGTCTCTTTCTACGCCTTCGTCGAGGCTTTCGCCCGCCATCGCGGCCTCAATCCGGACGAACCGCGGAACCTGAAGAAGGTGACCGAAACCCTATGAGCGAACTGACCGCCTTCTCCGGCGCCCGCATCTTCGACGGCGAGGCGTGGCATGATAATGCAGCGCTGATCGCAGTTGGCGACACCGTCGAAACCATCGCCAGCGCGGCTGCTATTCCCGCCGGTGCGCGAAAGATCGAGTTAGACGGCGGGATGCTCGTGCCGGGCTTCGTCGACCTGCAGGTCAATGGCGGCGGCGGCCTCATGCTGAACGACCGGCAGGATGTCGAGACGATCCGCACCATCTGCGCCGCGCATGCGCCATTCGGCACTACTGCGCTGCTGCCGACGCTGATTACCGACACGCGGGAGATCACCGATGCGGCGGTCGAAGCCGGCGCCGAAGCCGCGCGCCAGCATGTGCCGGGTTTTCTGGGTCTGCATCTGGAAGGCCCGCATCTCTCTGTCGCGCGCAAGGGTGCGCACGACCCGGCGCTCATTCGGCGCATGAGCGATGTCGACGAGGCCGCGCTTGATCGCCGCGCACCGGAAGGTACCGCACCTGCTGACCACCGTCGCGCCGGAATCGGTGGCGACTGAACGCATTACCCGGCTCGCCGCCGCCGGCATCGTTGTCAGCCTCGGCCATTCCGACACGACTTATGGGTCCGCCGCCGCCGCCGCAAAGGCCGGCGCCTCGATGGTCACCCATCTCTTCAACGCGATGAGCCAGATCGGCAATCGCGAGCCTGGCCTGGCAGGTGCCGCCATCGACACCGGCACGCTTTATGCCGGGCTGATCGCCGACGGCATCCATGTCGACCCGGCGACCATTCGCATCGCGTTGCGCGCCAAGAACGGACCGGCGAAGATATTCCTTGTCACCGACGCGATGGCGACGATCGGCACCGACATGACATCGTTCACCTTGAACGGCCGGCTGATCAGGCGGGAAAACGGCAGCCTGCGGCTTGAGGACGGCACGCTGGCGGGAGCCGACCTCGACATGATTTCGGCTGTGCGTTTCATGCATGAAAAAATCGGCGTTGCGCTCGATGAGGCGCTGCGCATGGCATCGCTTTATCCGGCACAGGTGATGGGCGTCGAAAACCGTCATGGGCGGCTGGTGCAAGGCTGTACCGCCAATCTCGTGCATCTTTCGGACGGCCTTGACGTCCGCGGCGTCTGGATCGACGGGCGCAAGGTTTTCGGTAAAGCGGCGTAAAGCGCCCTTCGAGGCTCTTGGAGAGGTTGGAGAGATTCGCGACATGCCATCCCGGTAGACGTGACGGTGCTGTTGGCGCCTGGCCTATCCGCCCTGCCTTGAGATGGGCCACCGCCTGCGGTTAGGTTGCCCGCACGCAGCCAGCAGGGGACATGATGAAAACAGTATTCTCGCCGCTTCACGCCGGCCATTCCGGCCAGATGGAACTTGTCGCAGGCGAGATCGTGCCGGGCTTCGAAAAGCCGTCGCGCGCCGAAATAATAAAGGCGCGCGTCGAGATCGGAAAAACTTGGGCCGATCCTTGAGCCACAGCCGCGCAGCCTCGATCTCGGCGAAACGTGTCCATCGCGCCGACTACATCGATTTCCTGCCCACCGTCTGGCCGAAATGGGAAGCCGCTGGCAAAAACGGCTCGGCCATTCCATTCACCTGGCCGACGCGGGGCCTGCGTGGCGACGTGCCGCCGCGGACGATCGAGGCGCTACTCGGCTTCTATTCCTTCGACGGCGGCGCCAGCTTCGTCAAAGGCACATGGGATGCGATAAAGTCGTCGCTACGATGTCGGACTGACCGCGGCCGGTCTGGTCAAGGCGGGCGAGCGAGCCGCCTTCGCGCTCTGCCGCCCGCCCGGCCATCACGCCGGTGCCGCCTTCATGGGCGGCTACTGCTACATCAATAATGCCGCCGTCGCGGCGCAATGGTTCCGCGACCAGGGTGCTGCCCGCGTCGCCATCCTCGACGTCGACTACCACCACGGCAACGGCACCCAGGAGATCTTCTACGAGCGCGCCGATGTCCAGGTCATCAACCTGCACGGCGACCCGATGACCGAATATCCCTTCTTCCTCGGCCATGCCGACGAGAAGGGCGCAGGCGCCGGCGAAGGATTCAACCACAACTATCCGATGCCGTTCGGTACCGCCTGGGAGGACTGGAGCGCCTCGCTCGAAGACGCTTGCGCCAGGCTCGCCGCCTATGCGCCTGATGTCGTTGTCGTATCGCTCGGTGTCGACACGTTCGAAAAAGATCCGATCAGCCACTTCAAGCTGACTTCGGAGGATTTTCCGAAGATCGGCCGCCGCATCGCCAGGCTTGGCCTGCCGACGCTGTTCGTCATGGAAGGCGGCTATGCGGTCGACGAGATCGGCGTCAATGCGGTCGGCGTGCTGACCGGCTTCGAGGATCGCTGAACCAGCCTGTGGATCGGTCAGAGCGGAGCGCCGGCGATCGATCCTCGTACCACCAGATCGACCGGCCAGATTTCGCCGCGAGGTCCGGTTTCGAGGCCCGATATGCGCGCCGCCAGCCTCTCGGCCACCCGTGCTCCAGCCGCCCGGATCGATGATCGCGTGGTCGATAGCGGCACCGAAAAGTTCTCCGGCTTCAGCCACGGGAAGACGTCGTCATGCGCAATCAGCGACACGTTTCCCGGCACGCTCAGCCCGAGATCGCGAACCGCACGCACGACACCCAGCGTCATGAACAGGCTCGAGCAGACGATCGCCGTCGGCGCCTCGCTGTGTTCGAGCAGCCGCCGCGTCGCCCGATACCCGTTTTCCTCGGTCATCGCGACTGAAAGCAGCCGGTGCGCGGGCAGATGGAGGTCGCTGCCGGCCAGCGCCTTTCTGACGCCGCGTTCGCGATGGATGGCAAAGGTCTGGCTGTCGTCGCCATTGATCAGCGCAATCCGCTTGTGTCCGAGCTGAATCAGCAGCCGTGTCGCCTCGTGGAAAGCCGCCTCGTTGTCGATATCGAGAAACGGATATTCGAAATCGAGCCCCTCGGACCGGCCATGGACGATGTAGGGGATACCCAGATGGTTGAGCAGCGCCACCCGCCTGTCCGCCGATCTCGGCGACGAGACATAGACCGCGTCGACCTGCTTGTTGGCGACGATGCGCCGGTAGGTCGTTTCCTCGTCCTCGGCCGCCGTCGGGCTCAGCACGAGATCGAGGTCGTGCGAGCGCGCGTAGTCGCCGAGCCCGGACAGGAATTCGACGAAATGCGGGTCGAGATCGACGGCGCCGCCTGTCGGCATGACGTAGCCGATCATGCCTGCCTTGCCGGTCGCCAGCCGCCTCGCGCTCGGATTCGGCCGGTAGCCATGGCGCTTGGCGGCGTCCATCACGCGGCGGCGCGTTTCCTCGCTGACCTCCGGATAGCCGTTCAGCGCGCGGCTCACCGTGGTTTGCGACAGCGACAACATGTGCGACAACTGTTTGAGATTCACGGCAATCTGGTTCCAAAGCGCTTTCAAAAACGTGACGAAGTTCTGAAGAGAATACGCTCCCAGCCCGGCTAGGAAAAGAAAAATTCCATGCTGCGCTGCCGAATAACATATTGCACCGCATCAGAAATTCGCCATTTAAATCGATTTATCCAACTTCCTGCTTGACTCTTCGGCCGTTCAGTGGCGAATATGGCGGAAGCCAAAGCGCTTTGGATTTCTTTCAAAGGAGTCTTGCGAACGGCGGGGACGGGATGGAGGTCTCGTCCGACTCATAGGATCCTATCCGGGAGGAAGATCGATGAAGAAGACCCTGATGTTTGGTGTGGCACTCGCCGCGCTTGCCCTTGCCACGCCGGCTTCGGCGGAGCTGAAGTTCAAGCCGGGCGAAGATGCCCGTTTTCACTGGGAAAATTTCGAAGAACTGAAGAAGGTCGACCTGAAGGGCGAAACCCTGTCGATCTTCGGGCCGTGGCGCGGCGAGGACGAGGCGCTCGTCAGGAGCATGCTCGACTATTTCATCGAGGCGACCGGCGTCACCATCAACTACTCGTCTTCCGAAAATTACGAACAGCAGATCGTCATCGACACGCAGGCCGGCAGCCCGCCCAACATCGCCATCCTGCCGCAGCCCGGCCTGTTGCAGGATCTTGCCTCGAAAGGCCTGCTTACGCCGCTCGGCGACGAAACCGCGGCCTTCATCAAGGACAATTACGGCGCCGGCCAGTCATGGGTCGATCTCGGCACCTACAAGGACAAGGACGGCACCGCGAAATTCTTCGCCTTCCCCTACAAGGCCGACCTGAAGTCGCTGGTCTGGTACGTGCCTGAGAATTTCGAGGAAGCCGGTTACGAAGTGCCGAAGACGTGGGAAGAACTGCAGGCGCTGACCGACAAGATCGTCGAGGACGGCGGCGTGCCGTGGTGCATCGGCCTCGGTTCCGGCGGCGCTACAGGCTGGCCGGCAACCGACTGGGTCGAAGACATCATGCTGCGCACGCAGCCGCCGGAAGTCTACGACAAGTGGACCAAGAACGAGATTCCGTTCAACGATCCGGCGGTGGTCGGCGCGCTCGACATCTTCGCCAAGCTCGCCACCAACGACAAATATGTCGACGGCGGCAAGGCGGCGGTCGCGGCGACCGACTTCCGCGACAGCCCGAAAGGCCTCTTCGGCATCCCGCCCAAGTGCTACCTGCACCGCCAGGCCTCGTTCATCTCGTCCTTCTTCCCCGAAGGCACCAAGCTCGGCGTCGACGTCGACTTCTTCTACCTGCCGCCGATGGGCTCCAAGCCCGATCTCGGCACTCCCGTGCTCGGCGCCGGCACGCTGTTCACCATCACCAAGGACTCCAAGGCGGCGCGCGCCTTCATCGACTTCCTGAAGATGCCGCTCGCCCACGAAGTCTGGATGGCCCAGTCCGGCCTGCTGACGCCGCTGAAGACGGCCAACCAGGAAGCCTATGCCAACGACGCGCTGAAGAAGCAGGGCGACATCCTCGTCAATGCTTCGACCTTCCGCTTCGACGGCTCCGACCTGATGCCCGGCAAGATCGGCGCCGGCGCCTTCTGGACAGGCATGATCGACCTCGTCGGTGGCAAGCCAGCGACCGATGTTGCCGCCGACATCCAGAAGAGCTGGGACGCGATCAAGTAAGGCTCGATGCCAGCCTGAAAGCCTCAACCTTACGCGCTGACCCGGGCCATGGCGGTCCGGGTCCAACCGGAGGCTCTTCACTTCGCGTCATTTTCAGCGTGAAATCGGTTCAGCGTGAAATCGGCCTGACAACGGGGAGGGACCCATGGCGGCTCAGATTTTCTCGGCCATTTTCGTCATCATCGTCGGTGTTGGCGGCTGTGTTCTCTATTTCTGGGGCGCCAACAAACTCGTCGATCTCGTCTTTCCCTCGCGAGGCGTCAAAGGAGCCGCGGCGATCGACAATTTGCGCCGCCAGGGTCTCATCCGTCCGTGGCTGTTCATCGGCCCCGCGCTGATCATCATGGTCGTCTACCTGATCTATCCGGTGGTCGACACGTTCCGGCTGTCCTTCATGGATCGCGGGGGGCAGAATTTTGTCCGTCTCAGCAATTACAGCTGGGCCTTCGGCGACCGCGAATTCCGCAACTCGATCTTCAACAATCTGCTGTGGCTGGCGGTCGTGCCTGCTGCTTGCACGTTCCTCGGCCTCGTCATCGCCGTGCTTACCGACAAGATTTGGTGGGGCACCATCGCCAAGAGCCTGATCTTTCTGCCGCTTGCCATCTCATTTGTCGGCGCCAGCGTTATCTGGAAATTCGTCTACGAATATCGCGGCGAGGGCCAGGTGCAGATCGGCATCCTGAATTCGATCGTCACCTGGTTCGGCGGCGACCCGCAGGTCTGGATATCGCTGCCGTTCTGGAACAACTTCTTCCTGATGGTTATCCTGATCTGGATCCAGACCGGCTTCGCCATGGTCATCCTCTCGTCCGCCCTGCGCGGCATCCCGGAGGAGACGATCGAAGCCGCGGTCATCGACGGCGCCAATCCCTTCCAGATTTTCTGGAAGATCATGATCCCGCAGATCTGGGGAACGATTGCGGTCGTGTGGACCACCATCACCATCCTGGTGCTCAAGGTGTTCGACATCGTGCTGACCATGACCAACGGTCAATGGAACAGCCAGGTGCTGGCCAACCTGATGTTCGACTGGATGTTCCGCGGCGGCGGCGATTTCGGCCGCGGCGCGACCATCGCGATCATCATCATGATCGCTGTCTTGCCGATCATGATCTGGAACATCCGTCAGGCGAACAAAGAGACGGGAGGACACTGAAATGGCGAGCGCAACCGGCAAATCCGCCATCGGCCGCTGGGGTGTCCATCTCGCGGTCCTGTTCTTCGTCGCGCTCTGGACGGTGCCGACGCTCGGCATCCTGATCTCTTCGCTGCGCGATAAGGATCAGATCATCGTGTCGGGCTGGTGGACGGCGCTGACGAGTTCTTCGCAGACCGAAGCCGGCCGGTTGCCGCCGGGCAAGGAAGCGGTCGCCAGGGACGGCAAGTTCGTCCTCGAGGGCAGCCTCTTCGAAGAAGGCGATGCGCGCGAAATCGGCGCTTTCGGCGTCCGTTCCCAGGCGCCGACCCAGTTTGCGGCCGGAACCGTCGCGGATATCGGCGACGGCGAGACCCTTCAGCTCAACGCCGACGGTACGTTCGTTCACACGTTCCCTGCCGCGTCCGATGACGAACGCGGCCAGCGCGTCTACTTTTCCGCCAAGCTACCGCCGCGCTTCACCACGGAAAACTACGAAATCCGTGCTGTTTTCGGAAGGCATAGGGCGCTCTTTCCTCAACTCGCTGACGGTTACCATTCCGGCCACCATCATCCCGATCATGATCGCGGCCTTTGCTGCCTACGCGCTTGCCTGGATGCGGTTTCCGGGCCGGGCGCTGTTGATCGCCGTCATCATCGGGCTGCTGGTCGTACCGCTGCAGATGGCGCTGATCCCGCTGCTGAAGCTCTACAATGGCGTCGGTGCTTTTTTCGGGGTACCGTCGAAGACCTATCTCGGCATCTGGCTGGCGCATACGGGTTTCGGCTTGCCATTCGCCATCTACCTACTGCGCAGCTACATGGCCGGCCTGCCGCGTGAACTGATGGAATCGGCGCGCATCGACGGCGCCAGCGATTTCGAGATCTTCATCAAGATCGTGTTGCCGCTGTCGTTTCCGGTGCTTGCCTCTTTCGCCATTTTCCAGTTTCTGTGGGTCTGGAACGATCTTCTGGTCGCCATGGTGTTCCTGGGCACGGATGCGAGTCAGATCGTGCTCACCGCCAAGCTGAACGCTCTGCTCGGCTCGCGTGGCGGTGACTGGGAAATTCTGACGGCTTCCGCGTTCGTCACCATCATTGTGCCGCTGATCGTCTTCTTCTCGCTGCAGCGCTACTTCGTCCGTGGCCTGCTGGCGGGCTCGGTCAAGGGAGGTTAGGCGCATGCAGGCGGTATCCCGCAAAGTCGAGGCGCCGCTGCCGGCGCCTGACAGGGACTGGTGGCGCGGCGCGGTGATCTATCAGATCTACCCGCGCAGCTATCAGGACTCGAACGGCGACGGCATCGGCGACCTGAAGGGCATCATCTCCCGGCTTCCGCATATCGCCGGTCTCGGCGCGGACGCGATCTGGATTTCGCCATTCTTCAAATCGCCGATGAAGGATTTCGGCTACGACGTCTCCGATTATTGCGACGTCGACCCGATGTTCGGCACCCTTGCAGATTTTGACGAACTGGTCGCCGAGGCGCACCGGTTCGGCCTCAAGGTGATGATCGACGAGGTGCTTTCCCACACCGCCGACACCCATCCGTGGTTTCAGGAAAGCCGCGCCAGCCGCGACAATCCGAAGGCCGACTGGTACGTCTGGGCGGACGCCAAACCGGATGGCACGCCGCCCAACAACTGGCTGTCGATCTTTGGCGGTTCGGCTTGGCAATGGGATACGCGCCGCCAGCAATACTACCTGCACAATTTCCTGGCGGAGCAGCCCGATCTCAACTTCCACAACCGCGACGTCCAGGACGCGCTGCTCGACGTCACCCGTTTCTGGCTGGACCGTGGCGTCGATGGCTTCCGCCTCGACACAATCAACTTCTACTTCCACAGCCAGGGGCTGGAAAACAACCCGGCACTGCCGATCGAGGAGCGCAACGACCAGACCGCGCCCGCGGTCAATCCCTACAACTACCAGGACCATCTCTACGACAAGAGTCGGCCGGAGAATCTCGGGTTTCTGGAGCGCTTCCGCGCCCTGCTCGATGAATATCCGGCGGTTGCTGCCGTAGGCGAGGTCGGAGATTCGCAGCGTGGGCTGGAGGTCGTCGCAGCCTACACCGCCGGCGAGAACCGCGTGCATATGTGCTATGCATTCGACTTCTTGGCGCCCGAGAAGATAAGCGCCGCCAAGGTGCGCAGCGTGCTTGAAGATTTCGGCAAGGCGGCGAGCGATGGCTGGTCATGCTGGGCTTTTTCCAACCACGATGTCATGCGCCACGCGTCGCGATGGGGTGCAGGCGAAGCTGACCGGCTCGCTTATCTCAAGGTGATTTCGGCGCTGCTTATGTCGCTGCGCGGCTCGGTCTGCATCTATCAGGGCGAGGAACTGGGCCTGGGTGAAGCAGACCTTGCCTTCGAGGACCTTCAGGACCCCTACGGCATTCGCTTCTGGCCGGAATTCAAGGGTCGCGACGGTTGCCGCACGCCAATGGTCTGGGACGCCAAGGCAAAAAACGGCGGCTTCTCGACCGCGAAACCCTGGCTTCCGGTGCCGACGGAGCACCTGGCGCAAGCCGTCAGCGCGCAGCAAGGGGACGAGAATTCGCTGCTCGAGCATTACCGTCGCTTCCTGGCGTTCCGCCGTTCCCATCCGGCTTTCGCCAAGGGCGACATCGAGTTTCTCGCCGGTGAAGGCGACGTCGTCGCGTTCACCCGCCGCGAGGGCAATGAACAGATCGTATGCGCCTTCAATCTCGGCAGCCGCCCGGCTTCGGTCGATCTCGGCGCTGGAAAGAAGGCCCAACCGCTCGATGGACACGGCCTTTCGGGTGCCGCCGAGGGCAATACGATCCGGCTTGCAAGTTATGGTGCCTGGTTCGGGCGTTTCGCCTGACCGGCTGGAGAAATTGTAGGAGGAAGCCATGGCCGATGTCATACTCAAGGGCGTCAAGAAATCATACGGTAGCCTGAACATTCTTCACGGCATCGACCTCGACATCAAATCGGGCGAGTTCATCGTTTTCGTCGGTCCGTCGGGCTGCGGGAAATCGACGCTGCTTAGGTCAATCGCCGGCCTTGAGGAGATCACCGGGGGCACCCTTGAGATCGCGGGCGAGCAGGTCAACGACGTGCCGCCGTCGAAGCGCGGTATCGCCATGGTTTTCCAGTCTTACGCGCTCTATCCGCACATGACGGTCTACGACAACATGGCCTTCGGCATGAAGATCGCCAAGGAGAAGAGGGAAGACATCGACAAGCGGGTGAAGCAGGCGGCTGAAATCCTGCAGCTCACCAAATATCTCGACCGGCTGCCCAAGGCGATGTCCGGCGGCCAGCGGCAGCGCGTCGCCATCGGCCGCGCCATCGTCCGCAACCCGAAGGTGTTCCTGTTCGACGAGCCGCTGTCGAACCTCGACGCGGCGTTGCGCGTCGCCACCCGCATCGAGATCGCCAAGCTCAAGGAGTCGATGCCGAACACGACCATGATCTATGTGACGCACGATCAGGTCGAGGCGATGACGCTCGCCGACCGCATCGTCGTTCTGAAGGAAGGCCGCGTCGAGCAGGTCGGTTCGCCGATGGAACTCTACAAGCGGCCGGGCAACCTGTTCGTTGCCCAGTTCATCGGCTCGCCAGCCATGAACATCCTGCCTGGGAAGATCGACAAGACTGGCAGCCAGACTGCCGTCACGCATATCGGCGGCAAGGCGACGGTGCCGATTGCCACGCCGGCAAGCGCGCAAGGCGGCGACATCGGCTTCGGCGTGCGCCCTGAAGACCTTTTCATCGCCAAGGGGAGCACCAGCCTGTTCGAAGGCAAGGTCGACTATATCGAGCAGCTCGGCGAGGTTCAGCTCGTTTATATCGACATCGGCCGCGGCATCGAACTGCCGCTCATCGCCAAGCTGCCCGGCAACACGCCGGTTGAACGCGGAGCGACGATGAGGCTCGATGCAAACGCGGAGGATCTGCACATCTTCGATGCGCAAGGCTCCTCCTTCGTCAGCCATACGCCCGCCGAAAAGGCCGCCTGACAAGGCCTTGCAGGCAGACGCGGCTACATCAGATCCTTCAGGTTCGCGGCCGGATCGGCCGCGACTGATTTCGACACCGGAACGTGCGCGGCCAGCAGCCGCCGCGCCATCATGTGATCGGCGGCGCTGTTGATGCTTTCGACCGCGATCAGCCGGTCCTGGCGGTAGAGAAACATCGAAAACTTGCCGCTTTCGGGGTCGCCGCGCAGGACGACGTCGTCGTGGCCGTTCGACATACCGGCGATCTGCAGCCGCGCGCTGCCCTGATTCGACCAGAACCACGGAAATCCATCGTACGGCCTTCCCTCGCCTGTCAGCCGGGCAGCGACGCAGCGCGCCTGGTCGACCGCGTTCTGAACCGATTCCAGCCGGGCCATGGAACCGATGTAGACATTCGGGTAGGCGGCGCAGTCACCCATCGCCGAAATCGCCGGATCGCTGGTAACCAGCATGCCGTCGACCACGATACCGTTGTCGATTGCCAGCCCCGCCTCCGCGGCAAGCTCGACATTAGGAGAAATGCCCGTAGCGATCAGGACGGCGTCGGTATGGAGTTGCTGGCCGTTCGAAAGCCGAATCTCGGTGCCGGAGCCGCCGTGATGCACGCTCTGCACGAGAGTTTCGAAATGCAGCCCAGTTCCCAACCGCTCATGGAATGCGCGGAACCAGGCCGACATGGGCCTGGACAGCACTCGGCCCATCAACACCGGGGTAGCCTCGACCAGGTCCACACCGATGTCGCGGACGCGCAGCAGCCCGGCAACCTCCAGGCCGATGAAGCCACCGCCAATGATCGTGACATGGCGGAGCGAAGCGAGGCGAGCGTTCAGCAATCGTGCATTCCCGAGCGTCCGCAGTTCAAGAATGGATTGCTGATCGAGCCCGGGAACCGGCGGAATGCGGTTGTGCGCGCCGGTGGCAAGCGCCAGATGATCATAGGCGAGCCGCGTGCCGTCGCTCAGTTCGACCTGCCGGGTTTGCCTGTCGATCCGCTCGGCGCGAACGCCCAACCTGAGCGTGATGTTGTTGGCTGGAAAAAAGGCCGCGCCCTTGAGCGGCAATCCCGGATCGTCGGCGCTTTTCAGGAATTCCTTCGAAAGCGGCGGCCGCTGATAGGGAAGGTCAGGTTCGTCGCCAACGATCGTGACCGAACCGTCGAAGCCCCTCTGGCGAAGCGAGGCGGCCAGTTCGACGCCGGCGTGTCCGCTTCCCACGATCACGATTTCTCTCAGTTTACCGGGCAATTCACAGGCTCCGCATCGGTGCAGTGGCCCGGGACCGTGGCATGCCGGGTACGGTTCGGATTGTCACGCCGCGACAGGTCGATGTCGCGGCGCTACCGCTGGATGTCAAGGATAGCCGGTCTATGGAATGAACCGGACCCGGGTCAGTCCGCGCGTTTCGGCGGACGGCCCCGCTGCTTCGGCGGTGTGATGGCGATGACGTCGGCACTAGGAAGATGCTTTTCGTTGAACGAGATGTCGAGATAGGCGAGCTTGGTCTCAAGTTCCAGCAAAAGGCCTTGCAGCTGCTTGAGTTTCTCGACGCTCATCGTCTTCTTGATCGCCACATAGATGGTTTCGCAATCCGGCAGCACGAGGTCGACCAGCCGGTGCCCGCGGTCCGTCAGCCGCACCAGGATGCGCCGCATGTCATGCGGGTCGGCCTGCCTCTTCATGTAGCCGCGGGCTTCGAGTTCGCGAACGATGCGCGACAGCGACGGCATCAAGAGGGCCGTCACCCGCGAAAGCTCGGTCAGTTCGATATCGGTAAGTTCGGCCACCGTGCGCAGCACGCGGAATTGCGGCTCGGTCAAATTGTAGCGGCGGAGCAGATTGCGGAACGGCAGCATCATGCTCTCGCGCGCCCTCACAAGGGCAAGCGGCAGCACGTTGACGATGCTTTTCTTTCCTCTCCTGGCCGGTTCGCCCGGCTCGAGCCTGTCTGGGTTTCCCATCCCGTCTGCCCCGTTGAATTGCGGCTTCTGCCTTGTGGGAACCAGCATCCCATGGCGGTCCCATCAATTCAATAGCCGCCACCAGCGCCAACTCACTGACCGGCAGCCGGGCCGCCTTCCTGTATCGGCCCTTCCGGTTCGCGCTCCGCCAGGGCGACGCGCCGGCGCGAAATGAAGAAGGCGGCGATGAAGGTGAGGCTCAGCAGAAGCACGATCGTCGGTGCAGGCGCGCTGTCGATGAAGAAACTCGCATAGACGCCGACAAAGGCCGCGATGACGGCGACGGTCGCCGCCACCGCCAGCATCCGGTCGAACCGGCTGGTCAGCAGAAACGCGATCGCGCCGGGAGCGATCAGCATCGATATCGCAAGAATGATGCCGACCGCCTTCAATGCACCGACGATGGTGAGCGACAGGATCGACAGCAGGCCGTAGTGCAGCAGCCGCACAGGCAGGCCTATCGCTCGCGCATGCTGCGGATCGAAGGCATGCAGCAGCAGATCGCGCCGCCAGAAACCGATGACGGCGATGACGATCGCCGCAATGATGCCGGTTTCGATGGTATCGCGCCAGCCGACGCCGAGCATGTCGCCGAACAGGATGTGGTCGAGATGAACTTCGGTCTGGATCTTGGTGTAGAGCACGATCCCGAGGCCGAACATGCCGGAGAACACCACGCCCATGACAGTGTCTTCCTTCACCCGGCTGTTCTCCTTCAGAAAGCCGGTCGCCATCGCGCAGGTCATACCGGCGGCGAAGGCTCCGACCGCGAGCGGCAGGCCGACGATGTAGGCGAGCACGACGCCGGGAAGCACGGCGTGGGAAATCGCGTCGCCCATCAACGACCAGCCCTTCAATACCAGGAAGCAGGACAGAAGAGCCATGGGGGCTGCGACAAGGATCGCGATCAGCAGCGCCTGCTGCATGAAAGGGAAAGCGAACGGCAGAAGCAGCATCTGCATGAAGTCCGTCATTGTCCCGTCTCCAGCGCTGCTCGCGCCCGCCGGCGGGCGGCGAGCATCCCGTGCTTCGGAGCGAACACGAAGGCCAGCAGGAACATCAGTGTTTGCAGGACGACGATGATGCCGCCGGTGGCGCCGTCGAGGAAATAGCTGGCATAGGCGCCGGCAAAGCTCGTGACCGTGCCGATCGCGACACTGATGGCGATCAGCCGCGGGAAACGGTCAGTCAGCAGATAGGCCGTAGCGCCTGGGGTCACCACCATGGCGATGACGAGAAAGGCCCCGACGGTCTGCAGCGCCGCCACGGTGGAAGCGCTGAGAAGCGTGAAGAACAGCACTTTCAACCGGTCGGGATTGAGGCCGATCGAGCGGGCATGGTTCTCGTCGAAGAACGCCACCATCAGATCCCGCCATTTGACCAGCAGGATCGCCAGCGAGACGCCGCCGATGATGACCAGTTGCAGCGTGTCCTCGGGTGTCACCGCGAGGATGTTGCCGAGCACGATGGTCTGGATGTTCACCGAAGCCGGCGACAGCGAGATCATGAACAGGCCTAAGCCGAAGAAGGAGGTGAAGATCAAGCCGATGATGGCGTCCTCCTTGAGCTTGGTCCGCTGGTTGAGGAAAAGCATGGCGCCTGCGGCCAGGCCGCCTGAGAGGAAGGCGCCGACCGCGAATGGCAGCCCGAGCATGTAGGCGCCGGCGACCCCCGGAACGATGGAATGCGAAAGCGCGTCGCCGATGAGCGACCAGCCCTTCAGCATGAGATAGGAAGAGAGGAACGCGCAGACCCCGCCGACCAGGGCGCTCACCCACATGGCGCTGATCATGTAGCTGTAGGAAAACGGTTCGGCGAGCAACGCGGTCATTTGCCGGCATCCCCGCCGTTGGATGTGCCGTTGCCGGCAGTCTTGTCGCCGTAGATGACGAGCGGTCGCTCGTCATCGGTCAGCACGGTGAGCCTACGGGTATCGGCATCTTCGTGGAGATCGTGGCCGCTGAGGATGAAATGGCGCAGCACGCCGCCGAAGGCCTTCTCCAGATTGGTCTGCGTGAACACGTCCGCGGTGAGGCCCGAGGCGAGGATGGTCTTGTTGATCAGGATGGCGCGATCGCAAAACCTTGGCACGCTGCCCAGATTGTGGGTGGAGACGAGCATCACCCGGCCTTCGTCGCGCAGCGATTTCAAAAGCGCGATGATCGCCTCCTCGGTGCGCACGTCGACCCCCGTGAAAGGTTCGTCGAGCAGGATGATCCGCCCTTCCTGGGCGAGCGC
The DNA here is from genome assembly GCA_963763895.1 of uncultured Alphaproteobacteria bacterium. GTDB lineage: Bacteria > Pseudomonadota > Alphaproteobacteria > Rhizobiales > Rhizobiaceae > Neomesorhizobium. The sequence continues at coordinate 829,473 of CAVXQC010000008.1, forward strand.
CCGGGCAAGGAAGACGCGTTTCTTCTGGCCGCCGGACAATTCGCCGATCTGGCGCTTGCGGTAAGCGCTCATGCCGACACGTTCCAGCGCCGCATCGACCTTGGCGCGATCTTCGGCGCGCGCAATGCGCAACATGTTCATGTGGCCGTACCGGCCCATCATGACGACGTCCTCGACCAGAACCGGAAAGTTCCAGTCGACGTCCTCGCTTTGCGGGACGTAGGCGACGGCATTCTGCTTCAGCGACTGCGCTGCAGGTTTGCCGAGCAGTGAAACCTTTCCGGCGGCCAGCGGCACGAAACCCATGATCGCCTTGAACAGGGTCGACTTGCCGCTGCCGTTGACGCCGACGAGCGCGGTGATGGTGCCTTGGGGAATGGAAAAGCTGGCATCCCGGAGCGCGGTGTGGCCATTGCGGTAGGTGACCGTGATGCCGTTGACCGCAATTCCGTCCTGTCCGGAAGACGAGGCAATTCTGGTCACGACAGGTGCGTTCATTCTGCCAGGCCCTTTGCGATTGTTTCGGCCGTGACCTTCAGCAGGTCGATATAGGTAGGCACGGGACCGTTTTCGTCGCTGAGCGAATCGACATAGAGCACGCCGCCATATCTGACGCCGGTCTCGCGGGCTACCTGTTTGGCTGGATCGGCCGAAACAGTGCTTTCGCTGAACACGACGGGGATATTGTTGGCTCGCACGGCATCGATGACCTTGCGCACCTGCTTGGGCGTTCCCTGCTGGTCGGCATTGATCGGCCAAAGATAGAGTTCCCTGAGGCGGAAGTCGCGGGCAAGGTAACTGAAGGCGCCTTCGCTTGTGACCAACCAACGACGTTCCTCGGGAATTGTATCCAGCGTCGCACGAACTGGCGCCACGACAGCCTTTATCTTTTCCGAATAGGCGGCGGCGTTTCTGTTGTAGGTGTCGGCATTCGCGGGATCGTGCTCGGCAAAGGCCTTGCGGATGTTTTCCACGTAAATCAACGCGGCCTCAGGCGACATCCAGGCGTGCGGGTTCGGCTTGCCTGTGTAAGGCCCTTCCGCGATGCCCATCGGTTCGACGCCCTCGGAAACAACGACGCTCGGCACTTCGGACAGATTGCGGAAAAATTTCTCGAACCAGAGTTCGAGATTGAGCCCATTCCAGATGATGATATCGGCATCCTGCGCTCGCAGGATGTCGCCCGGCGTCGGCTGGTAGTTGTGGATCTCCGCGTTTGGCTTGGTGATCGATTCCACTGTGGCGGCGTCGCCGGCGACGTTCTTCGCCAGGTCGGCGATCACGGTGAAGGTGGTGATCGCTTTGAACTTTTTGTCGGTTTGCGCGGCAGCCTGCTGCGCAAATCCGAACACAAGAATTGAGGCGAGCAAGGCTCGAAGAAACGTCATGTCGATTCCTGTCGGATGATGAGAACAACCGGCGAGAACCGGCAACGCTTCAAATGTAACGTCAGCACCACCCCTTTGTCAATGCAACTGCAAATCGTTTGCAAGAGGATATCGCTCCGTGGCTGGTGCCGCCCTCCGCCTTTGCAACTCATTGTCATCTGGCGCATAGTCGCCGCATGAACAAGGCAGCGATTTACAATCCGGACTACGAAGCGGTGCTGCGCAAGGCGGGGGTGCGCATCACGCGGCCGCGCCGCATCATCTTGAGCATCCTGTCGGAAACCGAAGGGCATCCGGACGCGCTGGAAATTTTCCGCCGTGCCGCTGAAATCGACAGCAGCATCTCGCTGTCGACCGTCTACCGGACGATGAAACTGCTCGAAGGACTGGGAGCGATCCACCGGCATGCGTTCGAGGGCGGTCCGTCGCGTTTCGAACAGGCAGCCGGCGAACATCATGATCACCTGATCGACATCGACACCGGCGATGTGATCGAGTTCAAGTCGGACCGGATCGAGCAGTTGCAAAACGAGATCGCGCGGTCGCTAGGCTATGACATCGTTCACCACCGGCTGGAACTCTACGGCCGCAAGTGCAAGACCGGCTGAGGTCGCGGCCTTACGGGCGGAACAATACCCGAGAATCCGGTCAACCTTAGTTCCGGTACGCCGGCTCCTGTTCGTCGAGGATAGCCTTGAGTTCGGCCAGATGCCGTTCGGCCTGTTCCGGGTAGTCGTTTGCCTCGCTGGCTGTCTTTTCGGCGATTTCATCGGAGAGCGTCCGCAATTGGCGGCCGGTCCACAGCGCCTTGATATAGGTCTCGCAGGCGCGCTCGAAATAATAGAGCCGGTTGAAGGTGTCGGCGACGCTGTCGCCGATGACCAGCACGCCGTGGTTGCCCATCACCATGACTTGCACCTTGGGGTCGGCGAGAAGCTGCGAGCAGCGCTCGCCCTCTTCCTCGAAGGCGAGACCGCCATAGTGGCTGTCGACGACGTGGCGGTTGAAGAACATCGCTGAATTCTGGTCGATCGGCGGCTAGCGTGGAATCCGCCAGCGAGGCAAGAACCGTGGCATGGATCGAATGCACATGCATGACGCAGCGTGCATGTAGGCAGTTGCGATGGACGGCGCCATGCAGGCCCCATGCCGTCGGGTCCGGCGCGCCGGGACGGCTTATCGTCTCCGGATCGTTGGCGTCGATCAGAAGCAGGTCGCTTGCCTTGATGCGAGAGAAATGAACCTGGTTGGGATTCATTAGGAACTGCGAGCCGTCGTCGTTCACCGCCAGCGAAAAATGGTTGGCCACCGCTTCATGCATGTTGAGCCGCGCTGTCCAGCGGAAGGCGCAGGCGAGATCGACGCGCTCCTCGTAGAAGGGCAGGTTCGGCATGATGTCCTTGGAAAGGCGGGCGATGGTCATGGCGGCTCCTCGCATTGATTATGGAAGAATGCCGGTCGGCGGTCGGGTCGGCAACCGCAAACGAACCTGTCTCAGGCGGATTTGCGGTGCTGGCCCAGCCTCAATCCACCATGTTCGACAATGAAATCGACGATTTCGGTCAGGCCCTTGCCGCGCGACAGGTCGGTGAAGCCGAAAGGACGCTTGCCGCGCATCTTCGCCGCATCGCGCTCCATCACGTCGAGATCGACGTTCACATAGGGCGCCAGATCGCTCTTGTTGATGACCAGGAAGTCGGAGCGCGTGATGCCCGGACCGCCCTTGCGCGGGATTTCCTCGCCCTGGCAGACGGAAATCACATAAAGCGTCAGGTCGGCGAGGTCGGGCGAAAAAGTGGCGGCAAGGTTGTCGCCGCCGGATTCGATGAAGACGATATCGAGATCCGGGAAACTTGCGGTTCATCTCGGCGATCGCCTGCAGGTTGATCGAGGCGTCCTCGCGGATCGCGGTATGCGGGCAGCCGCCGGTCTCTACCCCCATGATCCGCTCCTCCGGCAGCGCCTGCAGCCGCGCCAGCATCAGCGCGTCTTCCTTGGTGTAGATGTCGTTGGTGACGACGGCGATCGAGAATTCGTCGCGCATCGCCTTGCACAGCTTTTCGGTCAGCGTCGTCTTGCCGGAGCCGACAGGGCCGCCGATGCCGATGCGAAGTGGACCGTTTCCGAGAGCCATCAGGCGATACCTTTCAAGGCGAGAGCAACAAAGGCCGCTCCGATCAGCAGGCAGAGCGGCGAATAATATTGGCGATCAAGCCGCGCGAATGGCATTTCAGGCGTAAGGCGTCGCCACGCTGGCGTGAAGCCGGCAACGCCGCGTCCGATGAAAACCAGCGCGACAGGCCGGCCGCGGCGAGCGTGAACAGAAGAGCCGGCAGCGGGAGCACTATCCATCCGCCCTGCGCCAGCGCAATCAACGCGGCCGCGGCAAGCGCGGCGGTGACCGCAAGGCATGGGCCTGGCCCCGGCATTCTCGCTCGACACCGGGAAAGCCGCCAACGGTTCGGGCGCAGGAGGCGGCATCGGTGCCCGGCCAGACGCCGCCGAAGCCCCAATAGGCGTGAAGCGCGGCGATCACGAAAAGCACCAGGGCGACAATCGCCGAGAGCAGCGATCATGAGCGGAACAGCCTCGAATATTGCGTTTCGTGCTTCATCGCCACGATGTCGGACATCAAGCGTTGCCGAACCGAGATCGTCCAGCGTCGAGTTGGCGGCGCGCGACGCGGTTTCGAGCAGCAGCGGCTCCAAAGCGGCAAGGACCGCGACCGCGCCGTTCTGGCCGGTCACCCCGAGCCGGATCGCGGCCTGGATCAGGTTCGAGACGAAGCCTTGCAGGAATGCCGGGAGCGCGTCACGGAGGTCGATACCATGGGCACCGGCGGTCGCGCCGACCGCGACGCAATAGGGGCAGTCGGCTGGCAAGCCCGCCAGGCCGGGTTGCGGCCATGCGGCGACGGATGCCAGGAACGCCGAGCCAAGCAGCATGGTTTCGGCATGGCGTTCCCGCGAGGCGGCCAGCGCCTCGGCAAGTTCGGCAAGCTGCGCCAGATCGCCCCCGTCCCGCGCGCGCCGCCAGCTTTCGGCGAACAATACGGCATCGTTCCAGCCCGACCCCATCTCGATAAGCTGGACCAGCCATGTCTTCGAGACTCTTCCGGTCGCTGACCAGTCCGTCGTGGACAGCGCGCTCGAGCCCATGGCTGTAGCTGAATCCGCCGACCGGAAAGGCTGGCGAGAGCCAGGCCATCAGCCGCAGCAAGCGAGGATCGGCCGTCCGCTCAGTCATGGTTGTGGCCATAATGCGGATCGCCCGGCAGGCGCCCGTACCGGTCGCGTTCGCCGTGCCCATGACCATGACCATGGTCGTGCCCGGAATAGGCGCCGCGCACGGGCGAAAAAGGGTCGACGACATCGGTCACCGTCGCGCCCAGCCCTTCCAGCATCGCCTTGATGACGTGGTCGCGCAGGATGAGGATGCGCGTTTCCTCGATCTGCGCCGCGAGATGGCGGTTGCCGATATGCCAGGCAAGCTCGGCGAGATGCGTGGCGTTGCGGCCACGCACATCGTGGAGCTCTTCCTCGGCGGCAACGATCTCGACCTGCCGGCCGTCTTCCAGCAGCAGCCGGTCGCCATGGTTGAGCATGACCGGTGCCGGCAGATCGACCAGCACCTTGCCGCCGTCGGCGAGTTCTATGACGCGCCGGCGCAGATGCCGCTCGTCATGGGCAAGCACCGCAAGGCCATCCGGCGCGGCTGTTCCGGCCTCGCTGGCAGGCGCGACCGAAATGGCGCGGGCGAGCTTGGTGAAGTCGGTCTGGAGATTGAGTTTCATGCGCGAGCCTCCGCGTCATCCTTGTATCGTTGAGCTCAGCGAGAACATCACTTCGCTCCCTTCGTTTCCGCCGCTGACGCGCGAACCGGCTGAACCCATGGCTTGATACATATGCTCGATACTCCCGAATGCCTTTTCCCGACGCTAGGATAAGGAGGGGAACGCCATCGCCATCAGGCGACCTCTCCGCTCGGCCAGGCGACGACCAAATCCTGGTGGTCAGCAGGATGACGCCGCCGGCGATCATCAGCACGCCCAGCCAGTTGGCCGCGGACAGTCTTTCGCCCAGGAACACGACGCCGAACACCGCCACCAGCACGACGCTCAGCTTGTCGAGCGGCGCCACACGTGCGGCGTCGCCGAGCTTCAGCGCCCGGAAGTAGCAGATCCACGACGCGCCGGTGGCAAGCCCCGACAGGACGAGGAACAGGTAGGTACGGCCGGACACCGAGTGCCGGCGGCTGCCACTGCCCGGTGGCGTACAGGATCGCGCCGAGCGCCGCCAGAATGACGATGGTGCGGACGAAGGTCGCAAAATCGGAATTGACGTTCTCGACACCGACCTTGGCGAAAATCGCGGTCAGTGCGGCGAAACACGCCGAGAGCAGGGCCCAGAACTGCCAGGATGTCGTCATCGAGCTTCCCGCCGCTGGAGGAATTCGAGGAAAGGCGTGTAGCGGTTTTCCGTCCGGAATTGCGTACAAAACAATAACTTGGAGCGGTCAGAACCAGGCCCTCAGAACAGAAAATACCGCTGCGCCATCGGCAGCACCGTCGCCGGCGTGCAGGTCAGCAATTCGCCGTCGGCGCGCACCTCGTAGGTTTCCGGATCGACCTCGACATGCGGCGTCGCGTCGTTGAGCACCATCGAGCGCTTGCCGATGCCGCCGCGGGTGTTTTCGACCGCGATCATCTGCTTGTCGACGCCGAGCTTGCTCACGCAGGCCGGCATCGAGCGCCGCCTTGGAGACGAAAGTCACGGACGAGTTGGTCATCGCCTTGCCGTAGGCGCCGAACATCGGCCGGTAATGCACCGGCTGCGGCGTCGGGATCGAGGCGTTGGGATCGCCCATCGGCGCGGCCGCGATCATGCCGCCGATCAGCACCATGTCGGGCTTCACGCCGAAGAAGGCCGGGTTCCACAGCACCAGATCGGCGCGCTTGCCGACCTCGACCGAGCCGATCTCCTTCGACAGCCCGTGCGCGATCGCCGGGTTGATCGTGTATTTGGCGATGTAGCGGCGGACGCGGAAATTGTCGTTGTCGCCGGTCTCCTCCGGCAGCGAGCCGCGCTGGCGCTTCATCTTGTCGGCGGTCTGCCAGGTGCGGATCGCCACCTCGCCGACGCGGCCCATCGCCTGGCTGTCCGACGAGATGATCGAGAAGGCGCCGATGTCGTGCAGGATGTCTTCCGCCGCGATGGTTTCCTTGCGGATGCGGCTTTCGGCGAAGGCGATGTCCTCGGGGATCGACGGCGACAGATGATGGCAGACCATCAGCATGTCGAGATGCTCGGCGATGGTGTTGACCGTGTAGGGCCGGGTCGGGTTGGTCGACGACGGGATGACGTTCGGCAGGCCGCAGACCTTGATGATGTCGGGCGCATGGCCGCCGCCGGCGCCCTCGGTGTGGAAGGCATGGATGGTGCGGCCCTTGAAGGCCGTCACCGTGTCCTCGACGAAGCCGCTTTCGTTCAGCGTGTCGGTGTGGATCATCACCTGCACGTCGTACTGATCGGCGACCGACAGGCAGCAGTCGATCGCGGCCGGCGTCGTGCCCCAGTCCTCATGCAGCTTCAGCGAGCAGGCGCCGCCGAGCACCATCTCCTCCAGCGCCGCCGGCAGCGAGGCGTTGCCCTTGCCCGACAGGCCGATATTCATCGGGAAAGGCGTCGAAGGACTGGATCATGCGCGCCAGATGCCACGGGCCGGGCGTGCAGGTCGTCGCCAGCGTGCCGTGCGCCGGGCCGGTGCCGCCGCCGAGCATGGTGGTGATGCCCGACATCAGCGCTTCCTCGATCTGCTGCGGGCAGATGAAATGGATATGCGCGTCCATGCCGCCGGCGGTGAGGATCTTGCCTTCGCCGGCGATCGCCTCGGTGCCCGGGCCGACGATGATGGTGACGCCGGCTTGCGTGTCCGGATTGCCGGCCTTGCCGATCGCCGCGATGCGGCCGTCCTTCAGGCCGATATCGGCCTTGTAGATGCCGCGTCGCGTCGACGATCAGCGCGTTGGTGATGACGGTGTCGACCGCGCCCGCCGCGCGGGCCACCTGGCTCTGGCCCATGCCGTCGCGGATCACCTTGCCGCCGCCGAACTTCACCTCCTCGCCATAGACGGTGAAGTCCTTCTCCACCTCGATGAACAGTTCGGTGTCGGCGAGCCGCACCTGGTCGCCGGTCGTCGGGCCGAACATCTGCGCATAGGCGGAGCGGGAGATTTTCGCCATCAGCAATTGCTCCCGAGATGCGGCCAGCGTCGAGGCCGCGCTCCACATTCTCGCCATCATTATGGCCACGGAATGACCCGCTGAGCGGCGGCTTCTGATCCCATTTCCCGTATGAGGTGGCCGGGTCACCCCAAAATGACCGTTTGCCAACCGATGGAAAGGAATATCCATGCGCAAAATGACGATTCTCGCGGCCGGCGCCGCTCTCCTGCTCGCGACCGCTGCCAGCGCCCAACAGCAGCCGGCGCCGACCGCCCGCTGCGCCTTCGGCCCCCGCGGCGCCGCAGCGCGCCGTCCGCCGCGCCGACGATTCAGACCATCAGCATTGTCGACATCGAGGAGCTGCCGGAGGCCACGCAGGCACAGGTCAACGACGTCGTCGCCAAGCGCAGCGACGCCGATCTTCAGAAATTGCGGAGTTCGATCGACGCGACGCCGCGAGATCAAATCGGCGCTCGAAGCCAAGGGCCTGACCTCCGCACAGGTCATCGCCGCCAGCATGGGCAACAACGGGCGCGCTTACGCTGATCACCAAGAAGCCGAGCTGACGATGGCTCGCGGCGGGCCGGCATCAGCCCGGCTCGCCGTTCCGACGAGGGAACCTCTGCCGGGCGCTGTTCGTTTCGATCTTGTCGCAGGCAAGCGATGCCCGGAAACGAGCCCGCAAGGAGTGAACGATGCTGCCCACCACGTTTTTCGACGCCAGATGGCTTCATGTGCTCGCGCCGCTGCCTTCATCGCGGCTTTCGCTCCGCACGCGGAACTCAGTGCGCAAGGGCCTTGAAAGCAAGGACGCGGTCGAAAAGATCATCGGGTCGAAGGTCGAGGAGGAAGAGACGCGGGCAAAAGCCGATGCCGGGAAGGTCATCGCCGCGATCGAAAAGACCCATGAGAACATCAGCACGGTTCGCAAGACCTCGAAGCTCGACAAGGTTGACATCGTTTTCCTGTCCGATGCGGCGGTAACTGAAGGCGGTCCGCCGCCGGAGATCGACGCCAAGGTCAAGGAACACGAAGCGGAAGTCATACAACTCCGCCAGGAGATCGAAGGCAACGCGATGCTCTATCACGCCATCGATTCGCGGCAGGTGCTGATCCGCGATATTCTTGCCGTCGACTTCGACGACGACAACCGCATCGTCATCTACGCTGCCGCCAAGCCGGCGCAGTAGATCGCTCGGCGATCGCGCCCGCACTCAGATCTTCCCCATGATCTTCTGCTGGAACCCGTAGACCTCGCGCTTGCCGCCGAGCGGCACCAGCGTGACGTCGCGCTCCTGTCCGGGCTCGAAGCGGACGGCCGTGCCGGCGGCAATGTCGAGCCGCATGCCGCGCGCCTTTTCGCGGTCGAAGCGCAGCCCCGCGTTGGTTTCGAAGAAATGATAGTGGCTGCCGACCTGTATCGGCCGATCGCCTGTATTGGCGACCTTCAGCGTTACCGTCGGCGCGCCCGCGTTGAGCTCGATCGTGCCGGCGGCGGTGATGACTTCCCCGGGGATCATTTCGGCGATCCTCAGGCGCCGAGCGCCAGCCAGACGCCGCCGAGCGCCGCCACGCCGCCAGCGACGCGCGGGATCAATCTTCCCGCTTTGCCGCCGAAAACACGGCCCAAACCGAGGCCTGTCCCGATGCCCACCGCATGAAGCAGCGCTGTCGAAATGGCGAAGCCGACGCCGAACGAGACGGCGCCGGCAGAGCCGAGTTCGCCGCCATGCGCGTGGCCATGGAAAAAGGCGAAGAAGGCGACCATCGCCACGCCGGTCCAGGCCGGCACCTGCAGCGCCATTGCCGCGAGCAGGCCGATGACCACGACGGAGGCCAGGATGACTGGTTCGACAAAAGGAAGCGAGGCGCCGGCAAGCGCTGCCGCGAAACCCAGCGCCATTGTGCCGACGAAGGCCGACGGCGCCAGCCATAGAGCGCGACCGCCCAGAAGCGCTGCCCAGAGGCCCACCGCCAACATGGCAAGGACGTGGTCGGCGCCGAACAGCGGATGCGAGAGCCCGGCCGCCAACGAGCCGTGTTCCTCGGGATTGAGGTGCGCGAAAGCGGGCGCGGCACCGGCTCCCAGCCATGCGATGGCGATTGCCAACCGTCTGATCATCGTGTCGAACTCCCGACCTTGTCCGTGTTCAAGCCGCCCGGCCGACAGGCGCGCAGCCCTCGGCTTTGAGGACGCGTTTCGTGGATGCCGGGTATTTCGCCAGCATGGCCGCCGGCCGGATCGGCCGCCGCGAAAAGTCGCCGCCGCAATTCGGGCAGACGCCACCCAAAACCGTCTCCGCGCAATTCGCGCAGAATGTGCATTCGAAGGTGCAGATCATCGCATCGGCTGCGTCCGGCGGCAGGTCCCGGTCGCAGCATTCGCAATTTGGCCTGAGTTCCAGCATTTCGCACCTCACCTGATCGGCTGATGGACGGTCACCAGCTTGGTGCCGTCCGGAAATGTCGCTTCGACCTGGACATCATGGATCATCTCGGCAATGCCTTCCATCACCTGGCTGCGCGGACACGACGTGGGCGCCCGCCTCCATCAGGTCGGCCACCGAGCGGCCGTCGCGGGCGCCTTCGACGACGAAATCGGTGATCAGGGCGATCGCTTCCGGATGGTTGAGCTTGACGCCGCGGTCCAGCCGCTTGCGGGCAACGATCGCCGCCATCGCGATCAGGAGCTTGTCTTTTTCCCGCGGCGTCAGGTTCATGCGTTTGTACTGACCCTAAAGTGACCATACTTTGGGCAGGCCTGCCTGCCCGTTGAGCAATTCGATCAGCGGCATCAGCCGCTTTCGCAGCGAGTAGCTGTCCGTGGCGAAAAGCCTCGCAAGAAGCTTGCCAGATTCCGCCACCGTCCATGCGCTGACGCCGCCCTGTTCTCCGATGATGTCGCGCGCGGTCTCAAGCTCGATCCGCGGCGTTGTCGGACACCAGCAACAGCGTCGCAACGGCAATCGCGCCGCCGGTCACCGCCGTTCGCGGACAAGATGTTCGCGACATCCGGCCCGATCGAAAAGTCCTCCGCGTGGACGAGCCGGCCGTTGCGGCTGATTCGCCAGCGGTCGCTGAACATGGCGCGGCCAACGCTTTCGCCCATCGCCTGCCGGCCGAAGACGGTCGCCTCGACGATCAGCGCCTCCGCCCCGTCGTCGAGGTCGGCATCGAGCCGGCGGGAAAACGCGGCGCGGTCGAAGACGATGGTCTCTTGCGGCAGCCAGGCGAGCCGGCCGCCGGCAGCCACCGAGAAACCGCATGACACCTCCGCGTGGCCATCCTCGGCGCGGTAGATTTTTTCACAGGCCTGCGTGGTGACCGTCGCCGACGCCTTTGGACCGACATCGATCGACCAGTCGAAGGCGGTCGCCTCCGGTCAGGCCGCCCGCAGTGTTGATCAGAACCGCTTCGAGCGGGTCATCGGCGACCCGCGGCAACCGGATCTTGGCGGCACCTTCCTGATAGAGGCGGGAAATCCGGGTGCGGCCATCAAGATGCGACACCGAAAGCTCGGCGCGCGCCGACACTTTTTGCGGTTCGAGGTCTGCGAGCGGATTTGTCATAAAAGGCAGCGTTTGCTCCGTTGGCGCCACGTTAAGGCTTCGGCCGGGTTTGTCGAGATATCGCTTGTTGCCTCGCTGCGTTTCGGTTTCTATAGAGTTTCGGCATCCTTTGCCGTGGCAGGCCGTGTGATTTTCACCGGCAGCAAGTGTTTCGGGGGAGTAAAGCGGGGTACACAACCGCGAAAATGGGGAAACGTCTTGCAGGGGAACAGCGCGATGTCGGACAAGCTCGCAAACGAGATTATCGAAAAAATAAAAACACATGCCGATCCTGATGGCGGCGAAATCACGCTGGCCACCGAACTCACCGCGCTGGGCATCCATTCGCTCGAGCTTACCGAAATCGTCTTCGATCTCGAGGAAGCCTATGGCATCGAGATCGAGATGAACACCGTCGAGGCGTGGAACAACCTGAAGGACGTCGGCGACATCGTCAAAGCGGTGCGCGGCCTGATCGAAAAACAAGCCTGACATGACATCGCCGCGCATCGTCATCACCGGGATGGGTGGGCTTTGCGCGCTTGGAACGAGCGTTCCCGCGATTTGGGAAGCGATGCGAGCCGGGCGGTCCGGCATAGGCGAGATCACGACGGCGCCCCTCTTCGAGTTGAAAGCCCGGATCGGCGCCGAGATCAAGGAACTTCCCGACCACGGCCTCGATCGTAGGCGGCTGGTCACGATGGACCGCTTCAGCCTGCTTGCGGTGATCGCGGCGGGCGAAGCGCTCAGGCAAGCCGGGATAACCGTCGACCAGACCAACACGGCGCGTGTCGGAGCGGTCGTCGGAACCGGCATCTATGGCGGCAAGACCGCCGAGGACAGTTACCGGGCGATTTTGCTTGAAGGCCGCCCGCGCGTCGACGTTTTCACGGTGCCACGTATCATGCCAGGCGCCCCCACCGGCCAGGTCTCAATGCAGTATGGTTTGCGGGGACCGGTGTTCGGCGTGACCTCCGCCTGTTCGTCCTCCAATCATGCTTTGGCCTCGGCGGCAGACCAATTGCGTCTCGGCCGTGCCGACATCATGCTCGCCGGCGGCACCGACGCGCCGCTGGTCTACGGCATCCTGAAAAGCTGGGAAGCGTTGCGAGCACTTGCCCGCGAGACCTGCCGGCCGTTTTCGGCCGATCGCGACGGTCTCGTCATCGGCGAGGCCGCCGGCATGGCGGTGCTCGAAACCTGGGAACACGCGACCGCGCGCGGAGCCACCATTTTGGCCGAACTCGCCGGTGCCGGCCTTTCAGGCGATGCCACCGACATCGTCGCGCCGACAGTCGAAGGGCCTGTCGCGGCGATGCGCGCCTGCCTCGCCGATGCCGGGCTCGCGCCGGAAGAGGTCGACTACATCAACGCCCACGGAACCGGCACCAAGGCCAACGACCAGATCGAAACGGCGGCGATCCGCCGGGTCTTCGGCAAACATGCAGACAACCTGTCTGTTTCCTCGACCAAGTCGATGCACGCCCATTGCATGGGCGCGTCGGGCGCCATCGAGGCGATCGCCTGCGTCATGGCGATCCGCGAGGGCGCCGTTCCCCCGACCGCCAACTACCGGGAAAAGGATCCGGAGTGCGATCTCGACGTGACGCCCAATGTTGCGAAGATCCGTCCGGTGCGCGTGGCGATCAGCAACGGCTTTGCCTTCGGCGGCACCAATTCGACGATTGCCTTCAAGGCGGCCTGAGGCTCTTCATCGCATCATCGTGGATGCCCGCGCCATTTTTGGCGGCGTGGGGTTGAGTATCGTTATCCAGGTGCCTACTTGGAACGAACCTTCCAGTGACTGCCGCCCTCCCGTCTCCCTTCCCTCCCAGGAGCACTCATGGCCGACGTATCCGTATTCCCATCCGCATTTCCGATCACCCAGCGCTGGCCGGCGCAGCATCCCGATCGTATGCAGCTTTACTCGCTGCCGACGCCCAACGGCGTCAAGGTATCGATAATGCTTGAGGAAATCGGCCTTCCTTACGAGCCGCATCTGGTCGACATCGGCAAGAATGAAAGCTGGACGCCGGAATTCTTGTCGCTCAACCCGAACGGCAAGATCCCGGCGATCATCGACCCGGATGGCCCCGGCGGCAAGCCGATCGGCTTGTTCGAATCGGGCGCGATCCTTGTCTATCTCGCCGAGAAGACCGGCAAGCTGATGTCTTCCGACCCGGCGCTCCGCTATGAGACGTTGCAGTGGGTGTTCTTCCAGATGGCCTCGATCGGTCCGATGTTCGGCCAGCTTGGCTTCTTCCACAAATTCGCCGGCCGCGAATATGAGGACAAACGGCCGTTCCAGCGCTATCGCGACGAATCGAAGCGCCTGTTCGGCGTGCTCGAAGGCCGGCTGGCCGGCCGCGAATGGATCATGGGCAACGACTACTCCATCGCCGACGTCGCCACCCTCGGCTGGGTTCGCAACATGGGCGGCTTTTACGGAGCCGGTGAAGTGCTCGAACTCGAAAAGTTCACCAACACGCAAGCCTGGCTGGATCGCGGACTGGCGAGGCCGGCGGTGCAGCGCGGATTGAATATTCCCGCGCGGCCGTAATTTTGTCTTGCAGGCGCCGCGGCCGCGCGGCGCCTGTCGCCGTCAGTGCGCCTCGTCCCAGTTGTCCGCCGCGCGAGCGTCGACATGCAGCGGTACCGCCATATCGACGGCGGGCATGGCGGCGTTCTCCATGACTTTCTTGATCACCGGCAACGTTGCCTCCACCTCCTCCTCGGAGGTCTCGAATATCAGCTCGTCATGCACCTGCAGCAGCATACGCGCCGAAAGGCGGGCCTGCTTCAGCGCATCCTCCATGCGGATCATGGCGCGGCGTATGATATCCGCGGCCGAACCCTGGATCGGCGCGTTGATGGAGGCGCGCTCGTTGAAGGCGCGGACCGACGGGTTTGACGAGCGAATCTCCGGATAATGGATGCGCCGGCCGAAGATGGTTTCGACATAACCCCTGTCGCGCGCCATCTGCTTGCTACCGTCCATGTAGTCGCGAATGCCGGGGAAACGCTCGAAATACTTCTTGATATAGTCACCGGCTTCCGAGCGCTCGATCGAGAGCTGGTTGGCTAGGCCGAAAGCCGAAATGCCATAGACGATGCCGAAATTGATCGCCTTGGCGCGCCGGCGGACCTCCGACGGCATTCCTTCGACCGGCACGCCGAACATTTCCGACGCGGTCATCGCATGGATGTCGATCCCGTCGGCAAAGGCTTGCCGCAGCTGCGGGATGTCGGCGATGTGGGCAAGCACCCTGAGCTCGATCTGGCTGTAGTCGGCCGAGACCAGCTTGTTGCCCTTGTCGGCGACGAAGGCCGTGCGAATGCGCCGGCCCTCCGCGGTGCGGATCGGAATGTTCTGCAAATTGGGTTCCGACGAGGAGATACGCCCGGTCGGCGTCGAGGCGAGCGCGTAGGAGGTGTGCAGGCGCTTGGTCTCGGGATGGATGTATTCCGGCAGCGCGTCGGTGTAGGTGGATTTCAGCTTGGTGAGCTGGCGCCAGTCGACGATGCGCCGCGGCAGTTCGTAGCCCTCGGCTGCGAGTTCCTCCAGCAGCTGCGCGGTCGTCGACCACTGCCCCGACTTGGTCTTGGAGCCTCCAGGCAACCCCATCTTGCCGAACAATATGTCGCCCAGCTGCTTTGGCGAGCCGATGGTGAAGCGCTCGCCGGCTGCTTCGTAGACGGCTTCCTCCAGCGCGCCGGCGCGCTGCGCGAATTCGCCCGACAGCCGCGAGAGCATATGGCGGTCGACGGAGATGCCGCGTTCCTCCATCCGCGCCAGCACGGGCACCAGCGGCCGCTCGAGGCGCTCGTAGACGGAAACCAGCCCGTCCGCCACCAGCCGCGGCTTCAACATCTGCCACAATCGGATGGCGATGTCGGCACCCTCCGGGGCATAGGTCGTCGCCCGCTCGATATCGACCAGATCGAAAGTGACGAGGTTCTTGCCGGAGCCTACCACTTCCTTGAACGGGATCATCTCGTGGTCGAGCCAGCGCTCGGCCAGCGCCGTTATATCGTGCGAGCCCGTACCGGCGCCGAGCACATAGGAGATCAGCATCGTATCGTCGAAGGGCGCGACGTCGATGCCGAACCGGTGCATCAGGAGCAAATCATATTTGAGGTTGTGGCCGATCTTCAACACCGACGGGTCCGCCAGCAGCGGTTTCAGGGCCGCCAGCGCGTCATCCAGCGCGACCTGGTTTTCGTGACGGCCGCCGCCGAGCAGGTCGGCTGCGCTGGCGCGGTGCGCAACCGGGACGTAGGCGGCGCGGCCCGGCCGGACGGCCAGGGCGAAGCCGACCGGCTCGGCGCGCATCGGGTCGAGCGAGGTGGTCTCCGTGCGGAAGGCGACCGTGCCCGCCTCGCGCGCCTCCGCCATCCATTTCTGCAGCGTGGCAAGGTCGCGGATGCAATCGTATTTGGTGCGATCGATATTCACCGCAACGGCGGCCTGTACACGGGCGGCAGCGAGAGTCGCGGGTGTCTGCGGCGTATCCGTCACCGCGGGTGCGGCTCCCGTCGCTGCCGGCGCTGCACTGTCGGCCTGCGGAGCCGCTATCGCAGGCTGGGCCGCACCGGCACCGACGTCGGGACCGTGCGCGTCCTCCCCGGTTTCTACCAAGATCTTGGCCGATTCGATCGCGGCGATATCCGCACCGGTCGCTTCGGCGACGCGACGCGTCAGTGTGGAAAATTCCATCGCCTTCAAAAAGGCGATGAGCTTCTGTGCGTTAGGCGGCTGCAGCACGAGGTCGGCCAGCGTCTCGGCAACGGGAACGTCGTCCTTCAGCCTGACGAGTTCGCGCGAAATCCGCGCCTTGTCGGCATTGAGGAGGATCGATTCCCGGCGCTTGTCCTGCTTGATCTCGCCGGCGCGCGCCAGCAGCGTGTCGAGATCGCCGAACATTTCGAGCAGCTGGGCCGCCGTCTTCGGGCCGATGCCGGGCACGCCTGGAACATTGTCGACGGAATCCCCCGTCAGCGCCTGCAAATCGATCATCTTCCCGGGCAGCACGCCCCATTTCTCGACGACCTCGGCGATGCCGATCTGGCGATCCTTCATCGGATCGTACATCGAGACCTTTGGCCCGACGAGCTGCATAAGATCCTTGTCGGAGGAAACGATGGTCACGTCGCCGCCGGCTTCCCTGCTGAGCCTGGCATAGGTCGCGATCAGATCGTCTGCCTCATACCCGTCCATCTCGATGCAAGGCAGGTCGAAAGCGCGCGTTGCTTCGCGGATCAGGCCGAATTGCGGAATCAGATCCTCGGGTGGGGCCGAACGGTTGGCCTTATATTCGGCGTAGAGCTCGTTGCGGAAGGTCTTGGACGAATAGTCGAAAATGACGGCGAAATGCGTCGGCACGATGCCTACCGCGGTGTTTCTGGCGTCCTGAAGCAGTTTCCACACCATATTGCAGAAACCGAGCACGGCGCTGACCGGAAGTCCGTCGGATTTGCGGTTGAGCGGGGGGAGTGCGTGATAGGCCCGGAAGATGTAGCCGGAGCCGTCGACAAGGAAGAGATGATCGCCGTTTTTCATGGGCGTAAGCCCTAACGCGGAGGCGCTGGACTGTCTATTGCAATCGCCTGAAACCGGCGCCACTTGTGCCAGCAACTGCCATACGCCGGCTGCATCACGGGTTTGTTACGAACTTGTAATTTTCGTGCCCTTGAATCGCCTCTTTTGGGTTTCCAAATACAGTGTGCCGGCAATTTTCGCCGGGTCCGGACTAAGGCCCGTCCCCCGCCTAACCCGGACAAAGATTGCGGCAGCCTCATCCCCCTCTCCGGGCTGCCGCAACGTTTCAAGTAAGGCCGCCGTGGTTCCCCCTCCACCACGGCGGCACTTTTTTGCCCTGATGGCGCCGCTGGCCCAACGTCGCCGGCTTTCCGTTTCCGCAGCGCCGCGCTACAGCACGCGGTTCAAATGTTTTGCGCATGACCCTTCCCGAAAACCGATTCCGGTTTTCGGGGTCATGCGTTAGGGTGGCGCCCGCAGAATCGAAAGGAAGCTTGATGTCCGCTCTGGCCCCGGTCCTCGACCGTCTCGACCGCGACCTCGACACAAGTCTGGAAAGATTGTTCAAGCTGCTGCGGATCAAGTCGATTTCGACCGATCCGGCCTACAAGGACGATTGCCGGCGCGCGGCGGAGTGGCTGGTGGCGGACCTGAAGACGATCGGTTTCGACGCCAGCGTTCGCGATACGCCGGGCCATCCGATGGTCGTCGCTCATCATGACGGTCCGACGCCCGATGCCAGGCATGTTCTCTTCTATGGCCACTACGACGTGCAGCCGGTCGATCCGCTGGAACTCTGGACAGACGATCCGTTCGACCCGGACGTAAAGGAGCGGGACGGCGTAAAGGTCATCACCGGCCGGGGCTCCTCCGACGACAAGGGGCAATTGATGCTGTTCGTCGAGGCATGCCGGGCCTGGAAGGCCGAGCACGGCTCGCTGCCATGCCGGATCACGCTGCTTTTCGAAGGCGAGGAGGAATCCGGATCGCCGTCGCTGAAGCCTTTCCTCGATGCCAACAAGGACGAACTCAAGGCCGAATTCGCGCTGGTTTGCGACACCGACATGTGGAACCGGGAAACGCCGTCCATCTGCACGTCGCTGCGCGGGCTGGTCGGCGAAGAGGTTACGGTCAAGGCTGCGAACCGGGACCTGCATTCCGGCATGTATGGCGGACCGGCTGCCAATCCGATCCGCATTCTGACGAAAATCCTGGCCGACATCCACGACGACAGCGGCCGGGTCACCATCCCCGGCTTCTACGATGGCGTCGAGGAGACGCCGTCGCAAGTGCTGCAGGCATGGGAGAAGCTCGGCGAAACCGCCGAAACCTTCCTCGGACCCATCGGCCTGTCGCAGCCTGCCGGCGAAAAGGGCCGTTCGGTGCTGGAAATGGTGTGGGCGCGCCCAACGGCGGAGTTCAACGGCATCTACGGCGGCTATACCGGCAAGGGCTTCAAGACGGTGATCGCCGCGGAAGCCTCGGCGAAAGTGTCGTTCCGCCTCGTCCACAAGCAGAACCCGGACAAGATCCGCGCCGCCTTCCGCGAATTCGTCAGAGCAGCGCATTCCGCCCGACTGCTCGGTCGAATTCCATCCAGCATGGCGGCTCACCGGCGATCCAGCTCTCCTACGATTCGCCTTTCCTGGCAAAGGCCAAGGACGCCCTGACCGACGAATGGGGAAAGCCGGCGGTGATGCTGGGCGGCGGCGGCTCCATCCCCGTCGTCGGCGATTTCCGGACCTATCTCGGCATGGAGTCGCTGCTCGTCGGTTTCGCGCTCTCCGACGATCGCATCCATTCGCCCAACGAGAAATACGACCTGCGGTCCTTCCACAAGGGCCAGCGCTCGTGGGCGCGCATTCTCGCCGCGCTGACGAGCTGAGAGAGCCAGCATGAGCAACAACGACAATATCCGCTTCCACAGGAACGACCTGCCCAACCTTGAGCGCTACAACGTCGGATCGGTCGCCATCGACACCGAGACGCTCGGGCTCAATCCGCATCGTGACCGGCTCTGCGTCGTGCAGATCTCGCCCGGTGACGGCTCCGCCGACGTCATCCAGATCGCTCCCGGGCAGCGGGAAGCGCCCAATCTGGTGGCCTTGCTCCGCAATCCGGCGGTCACCAAGCTGTTCCATTTCGGCCGCTTCGACATCGCGGTGCTCTATCACGCGTTCGGCGTCCTGGCGGAACCGGTGTTCTGCACCAAGATCGCGTCGCGCCTGACCCGCACCTACACCGACCGGCATGGCCTCAAGGACATCTGCGCCGAACTTCTCGGCATCAACCTGTCCAAGATACAGCAGTCGTCGGACTGGGCGGCGGAGACGCTGACCCCGGAGCAACTGGAATACGCGGCTTCCGACGTTCTCTATCTGCACCGGCTGCGCGAAGCGCTTTCGGCAAGGCTGGCGCGGGAGGGGCGCGTGGAGATCGCCGACGCCTGCTTCCGCTTCCTGCCGACGCGCTCAAAGCTGGACCTGCTGGGCTGGCCGGAAGAGGACATTTTCGCGCATAGCTGACGCGCTAAGTAAGTACCTTCTGGCTACGGCAACTTCAGCGCCGTTGCCGAAACTTTGAGGCTGGACGGGCAAAGCACAACGTTGCCCTCCTCGTAGCGGACGCCGGACAGCGCGTCAGCTCCCTTTGCAGCCGCCTGCTTTTTCACGGTATCCAGCGCGGCATCCCAGCCTGCGCGCCTGTCCCACAACCGGTTGAGGCAGGTGGTTTCGGTGATCTCGCCAAGTTTCGCCGCCCCGGCCGGAGCCTTGTCGAGTACGGCCACCACAGGAATGTTCGCCCCCGTTGCGGTGACGCGTAGTGGCTCGATCTGGCCGCAGGCCGAAACCGTTATCGCTCCGAAAAGCACGAGGAAGGGTTCAATTCGCATTTTTCCGATCGAAGCCCGTTTCGAATCGAGATGCTTCAATACTAACTTCGTTCAAGTCCAGGTTGGCGAATTTGTGCGTGGTCGCCAATCCACGGGCGAAGGTACGCCCGCTTAATGCCTCCTTAAATCGCCGCATTTAGTCTGCACCGATCGCCGCACCAACGGGGACGGACCGCGGACGCATGGCAGCCAGAGACAGGAACACACGCATCGAACCGACATTCGACGGGCCATCCCGGCGGCGTCCGGAGCCGGGTCTGTCGGTGCGCGAGGAGGATCGTGTCGTGCCTTCGAACCGCAAGACGCTCGGGAACCCGCAAGATCCTCCAAGACGCGTGCTTCCAAAATCCGCCGCCGAAAGGAACGCGGCCTGTTCAGCCGTTTCGGGCGCGCTGTTCTACTGGACCCTCGTGCTGGGCCTCTGGGGCGGCATCGGCCTGGCGGGCATAGTCGTCTACTACGGCGCCCAGATGCCGAGCGCCACCACCTGGGCCATTCCCGACCGGCCGCCGAACGTAAAGATCGTATCCGTGGACGGGCAGCTGGTCGCCAATCGCGGCATGACCGGCGGCGAAGCGATCGGCCTGCACGAAATGTCGCCCTACATCCCGCAGGCGGTGATGGCGATCGAGGACCGCCGCTTCTATTCGCATTTCGGCGTCGATCCGATCGGCCTTGCCCGCGCGATGGTGGGCAACATCATGGAAGGCCGGCTCTCGCAGGGCGGTTCGACGCTGACGCAGCAGCTCGCCAAGAACCTGTTCCTCAAACCGGATCGCACCATCGAAAGAAAGGTGCAGGAAGTGCTCCTGGCATTTTGGCTCGAGCAGAAATACACCAAGGACCAGATCCTCGAAATGTATCTGAACCGGGTCTATTTCGGCTCGGGCTCCTTTGGCGTCGACGCTGCGGCCCGCCGTTATTTCGGCAAGTCGGCGCGGGACGTCACGCTTTCGGAGGCATCCGTGCTCGCCGGCCTCCTCAAGGCGCCGACCCGGCTGTCGCCGGCCCGCGACCCGAAGGCTGCCGAGCAGCGGGCGCAACTTGTTCTGGCCGCCATGCGCGAGCAGAAATTGATCGGCGACAAGGAACTGACGACCGCGATGAGCACGCCGGCAACGCAGGCCGCATCCTACTGGACCGGCTCGGAGAATTATGTCGCCGATCGCATCATGGACGAATTGCCGCTGCTGATCGGCGAGGTGCGCAGCGACATCATCGTCGACACCACGGTCGATCTCAACCTTCAGAAGCTCGCCGAACAGTCGATCCGCCGCCTGATCGAGGAGAAGGGCGTGAAACTGAACGTCACCCAGGGCGCGCTGGTCTCGATCGACAATTCGGGTGCGGTGAGAGCCATGGTCGGCGGCGCCGACTACGCCGACAGCCAGTTCGACCGCGCCTCGGAAGCGCGGCGCCAGCCGGGCTCGGCGTTCAAGCCATTCGTGTTCCTGGCGGCACTCGAGCAGGGCCGCACGCCCGACAGCATCCGCAACGACGCACCGATCAGGATCGGCAAGTGGACGCCGGAAAACTACAACGGCAAATATTATGGCAAGGTGACGCTGGCGACGGCGCTCGCCAAGTCGCTGAACTCGGTGGCAGCACAGCTTGCCATGGAAGTCGGGCCGGATGCGGTGGTCGAGGTGGCGCAACGCATGGGCATCGAATCGAAGCTCCAGGCCAACACCACGATCGCGCTCGGCACTTCGGAAGTGACGCCGCTCGAACTGACCGCCGCCTATGTGCCGTTCGCCAATGGCGGCTATCGTCCGGAAGTGCATTTCGTGCAGCGCGTGACGACCACCGAAGGCGAGGTGCTCTACGAAAACACCCACAGCGGTTATCCGCGCGTCATCAGCCCCGAAATTGTCGGCATGATGAATGCCATGATGAAGCAGACGATCGACGCCGGAACAGGCCGCAAGGCGGCTTTCGAATGGCCGGCCGCCGGCAAGACGGGCACCACCCAGAACTCGCGCGATGCCTGGTTCGTCGGCTACACGGCGAACCTGACCACCGGCGTCTGGTTCGGCAACGACAACGCCAAGGCAACGAAAAACATCACCGGCGGTTCGTTGCCGGTCGCCGCCTGGCATGAATTCATGGTTGCCGCACATGAGGGCGTCCCGGTGGCCAGCCTGCCGGGAACATGGGCGCCGCAGCCGCAACGGCTTGAAGCAAGCGTGCGCGGAATGCCGGCCGTCACTCGATGTCGGCGCAACCAACGCCGCGGACAGGCCTGCGCTGCAACCTGTCCGCCGCCAGCAGCCTGCCGGGCAGGTTGAAGCCGCCGGCGGGTTCGCGCCGCCGGCGCGGACGCGACCGTACCGCTTCGATCAAACGGCCGGTACCGCCGGCCGATGTCGGCGGTCCCAAAGTGCGTCGGGAGACCTCGATCCTCGACGTCATACTCGGCAACAACTAGCAATCCCGCCCTCTGCCGGCTGTCGCCATAACTGCGGCTTTCGATGTCCTCGCAAAGTGGAGTCTCTTCCGCTACATAGCGGACTGGAGAACAGCCATGGCCAAAGCCGACCTCGACACCCGAAAAACCATCGTTCTGACCGGCGCCAGCCGCGGCATCGGCCACGCCACCGTGAAACGCTTCTCGCGCGAGGGCTGGCGGGTCATCACCTGCTCCAGGCAGGCATTCGCCGAGGACTGCCCATGGCCGGCGGGACCGGAAGACCACATCAAGGTCGATCTGTCCGACCAGGAGGATGTCGGCATCGCCATCTCCGAAATCCGCCATCGGCTCCAGAACCACGGTGGCCAGCTTCACGCGCTGGTCAACAATGCCGGCATCTCGCCCAAGCTCAAGGAAGGCGGCCGCATGAACTCCATCGACACGCCGATGCATGTCTGGCGCGATGTCTTCCAGGTGAATTTCTTCGCGCCGATCATGCTGGCACGCGGCCTGTTCAAGGAACTCGCGGCGGCGAAAGGCTCTATCGTCAACGTCACCTCGATCGCCGGCACACGGGTGCATCCCTTCGCCGGCACCGCCTACGCCACCTCGAAGGCAGCGCTCGGCTCGCTGACCCGCGAGATGGCTGGCGACTTCGGCCCGCACGGCATCAGGGTCAACGCGATTGCGCCGGGCGAGATCGACACGGCGATCCTGTCGCCGGGCACCGAAAAGATCGTAGAGACTATCCCGCTGCGCCGGCTCGGCTCGACCTCGGAAGTCGCCGACATCATTTTCTTCCTGTGCTCGCAGCAGGCCTCCTACGTCACCGGCTCCGAGATCCACATCAACGGCGGCCAGCACGTCTAGAAGACCTTTCGATAACTTGCCACGCCTTATGCTGCAGGAGGCTGCTTCGGCTCGGGTTCTGGAGGTGTATCCGGATCGGCTGGTGGCTCGTCGGGCGTAGCAGCTTTGGCGCATCGTCGCCGAGTTCGGTGAGCGGCTGGTCGGAGGTGAGCGGGCCGGCCATCGGCGGCTTCGGCCTGTCGGCGGTGGAATCCTTCAGCACCTCCTCGACGATGCCGCGCGCGATCTCGCGCTCGCCCATGATGACGATGTCGGCGCCAAGGCCGGTCAGGTGATCGACCTCGGCGTCGGAATGCGCCCGCGCGATGATGTTGATCGCCGGATTGGCGGCGCGTGCCCGCATGACGATCTGGCCGGCTTCGAAGGCGTTGGGAATGGCGAGGATCAGCCGCCTGGCGCCCTCCGGATTGGCCGCCTCGAACACCTCCGCCCTGGCCGCGTTGCCGGTGACGACCTCGATCTCGTCGGCGCGCAGCCCGGCGATGGTCTTGTCGGCATCCTCGATGACCAGGAACGGCAGCCCGGCTTCTTTCAGCGATTTGCCGATCAGGCTTCCCACGCGCCCATAGCCGATCAGGATCGTGTGATCGTCGAGCGTCGCTTTCGGCGGCGGGCCGTCTGCCTCGACCGGCGGCATTGGCGCATCCGGCGCGGCTGGCGACGCGGTTTCGCGGCATTGCCTTGGCGGCCTGTTTTTCGAACCAAGGCTTCAGCCGGTCGACCAGCGCGAAAGCCAGCGGGTTGAGTATGATGGAGAGGATCGCGCCGGCTAGGATGAGGTCGCGGCCCTGTTCCGGCAAGAGGTTCAACCCGACGCCGAGTTCGGCGAGGATGAAGGAGAATTCGCCGATCTGCGCCAGGCTCGCCGAAATCATCAGCGCGGTGCCGACCGGATAGCGGAAGGCGACGACGATGAGGAAGGCGGCAAGCGACTTGCCGATGACGATGATGAATAGCGTGGCGAGGATCGGCCAGGTGTTGTCGAGCAGGCTCGCCGGATTGAACAGCATGCCGACCGAGACGAAGAACAGCACGGAAAAGGCATCGCGGAGCGGCAGCGATTCTTCCGCGGCGCGGTGGCTGAGTTCCGATTCGCTCATGATCATGCCGGCGAAGAAGGCGCCGAGCGCCAGCGAGACGCCGAAAAGTTTGGCGGCGCCGAAAGCCACGCCCAGAGCGATCGCCAGCACGGCAAGGCGAAAAAGTTCGCGCGAACCGGTATGCGCCACGTAATGCAGCACCCACGGGATGACGCGGCGGCCGACGACCAGCATGACGATGACGAAGGCGGCGACCTTGGCGAAGGTGACGCCGAGCACGCCCCACAGGCCAAGATCGAACTGCTGCGCGAAGAAATCGCCGACGGGAGCCGGCGCGCCGGTGCCGCCGAGAACGCCGGCCAGCGCCGGCAACAGCACCAGTGCCAGCACCATCGCGAGATCCTCGACGATCAGCCAGCCGACCGCGATGCGGCCGCGCTCGGTCTCGATCATCCGGCGCTCCTGCAGCGCTCGCAGCAGCACCACGGTGCTGGCGACCGACAGCGCCAGGCCAAAAACCAGGCCTGCGCCGACCGACCAGCCGAGCATCCAGGCGAGCGCGGCGCCGAGCGCCGTAGCGAAGCCGATCTGCACGACTGCGCCAGGAACCGCGATGGCGCGAACCGACAACAGGTCCTTCAGCGAGAAATGCAGGCCGACGCCGAACATCAGCAGGATGACGCCCATCTCGGCAAGTTCGAGCGCCAGGTGCTGGTCTGCGACGAATCCCGGCGTGTGCGGGCCGACCAGGACGCCGGCTAAAAGATAGCCGACCAGCGGCGGGATACGGAAACGGTTGGCCAGAGCCCCGAAGACGAATGCCAGCCCCAGACCGGCGACGATTGTGGCGATGAGGGGCGTTTCATGCGGCATGGGCTATGGGGCGACCTTTCTGAAATTGAACGGAAGTGGCGGAAGACCGCAGCATTTCCAATATCATGGAGCGGATGCGGCGGCGCAACCTGCGGGAGGGCATTTTCCCGATTGCGCCCGATGAAACACTGTCCCCGGCACAAGCCTCTCCGTTGCCACGCCCGGATTTTTGTCCGTCTGGCCGTTGATCGAGAAGGGAAGCGGGGCGCTGGGTCGGCACCTCGTAAGTAATTTATATGGCGCCTTCCCGGCGCCCCGCCGGTGTTCTCGCCTTCGGCTGGGTGGGCTGGGCTCGGCGTTCTTCGCGCCTACCAGCCTGACCGTCGCCGAGGCCCGGATCTTGGCGATCGCCTCGCTAAACCGCGCTACCGTGCGCGGCCGACCCGGACACCGCCGCCCTCCCGAATCCCCGGTTCCAGACCCGGTTCCCATGAGGGCGATGACATGGATTATGCGGGAAGGCAGAAAGGGTGTGGAAAGAAGTATTTTGCCGAAATCGTACAAGTGATTGAAATCGCTGGAAAGAATCTTCGACAGAAGCCGAAACGGGGTGTTTTTGCCCACGCTTGGCGTTCCACACGTCGAAGATGAGGAAGGGGAAGTAATGCGAAGAGCTCTGCGTTCCTTCGCGCCCCCTCGGCCTGCCGGCCATCTCCCCCTTAAGGGGGAGATCCGTCGCGTCGCCGACTTCGCCCAATGGCAATCATGCGTTCCAGCTTGGCCGACTGCGCATCCGCTCGTTCCAGCGCTGGACGTGCGGAAGCGACGTGGGTATTTCCATGCCGAAAACCTCTCCCAGCCACGAGCTGACCATGCCGACGATATCGGCGAAGGAAAAATCATCGCCGGCGATGAACTGGCGGCCGTCTCTCATCTCGCGGTCAAGCCATGCCCATTTTTGCGGAACCGCCTGGCGCTGCGATTCCGCGAAAGCCGGAAACTGCACCAGACGGTCCTTGAAGAATTCGTCGGAATGCAGCGCTACGTTGCCGATGGTGCTGAAGATTTCGTACTCGACGCGGCGGCTCCACATCTCGATCCTGGCGCGACCGAGCGCATCGACACCGAACAGAGCCGGCGCCGGGTGAAGCTCCTCGAAGTAACGGCAGATGGCGACGCTCTCGGTGATCACCGTGCCGTCGTCGAGGACCAGCACCGGGATCTGGCCGAGCGAGTTGAGTTTCAGAAAATCCGGCGCCTTGTGTTCGCGCTTGCCGAAATCGACGTCGACAAGCGGTACTTCCAGGCCCTTCTCGGCAAGGAAGATGCGGACACGGTAGGAGTTCGGTCCCACGCCCTGGTGAAGTTTCATGCCGTTCAGTTTTTTCATCATAGGGTTCCTCTGGGTACGCGCACGAATTCAGCGTGCAGATTGTCCAATGCCGCGCCGTAACCTTGCCGGCTGCCTTCGATCATGCTGGCACTGCCGTAGGAGACGATCTGGTCGGTGAAGGCAAGCCTGGTACCGCCCTCGGCGGCTTCGACCGCGACCGTGATCAGCGAGATGGAAAGCCGGTTCGCGCCTTCCGAGACCACTTCACTCCAGATAATGCGGACATCCGGAACGATATCCCAGTAACGGCTTTCAACGCGGTAGATCAGGTGCCCTTTCGGGCCGCAGCGGCTGATGTCCAGGCCGCCGACGCGGAAATCGGCTGCATCGTAGACCAGGCCGGTTGCGCTCGACGGCGTACCCCAGCGCAGCCGTGCCTCGACATCGGCGAAAGCCTGGAACACGCGCGCCGGCGCCGTGGCATAGATACGCTCCAGAAAGATCGTGTCGTGGAAGACAGGGGCCGCGATAGTCATGACGGCTTGCTCATGATATTTCCCTTGTGATTAGCCGGCTACAATTATGCTTGCCGCTCGCGCCCGTAATGAAGGATGACGAGACCGGACTTCAGCGGCCGCGTTTCCAGAAGCTTCAGGTTCAGCTTGCCGGCGCCGCCTTT
This sequence comes from uncultured Alphaproteobacteria bacterium, assembly GCA_963763895.1. GTDB lineage: Bacteria > Pseudomonadota > Alphaproteobacteria > Rhizobiales > Rhizobiaceae > Neomesorhizobium. Next base: position 856,210 of record CAVXQC010000008.1, read on the forward strand.
GAACAGCGGCGTTCCCGTTCCGAGGATCAGCGGGTTGACACCGATGCGGTACTCGTCGATCAGATCGTGTTCGATGAGCGTTGCTGCGAGGTCGGCGCTGCCGAACAGGAAGATGTCGCCGTCCTTCCCGGCCTTCAGTTTCGACACTTCTCCCGGAACGTTGTCGCTGACCAGTTTCGTATTGTTCCAGTCGGCGCCTTCGAGCGTCGTCGAGAAGACGAATTTCTCTACGCTGTTCATGAAGTCGGCGATCCAGCCCTGCTCGGATGGCCAGTAGGCAGCCATGAGCTGATAGGTCTTGCGGCCGAACAGCAGGGTGTTCGCGTCCTTCTGGGTCTCCTTGATATACTTCTCGAGTTCCTCATCGAACATGAACCAGCTGATGTCGCTGTCCGGACCCTCGAAGAAACCATCGACGGTGACCATGTTCCACATGATGACTTTGCGCATTGGATCTGTTCTCGTGTGAATGACGCCTGATTTCGGGCGGTCGCGTCTCGCTGTCAGGCGGCTTCGCGGTTGCGCTGCAGTTCCAGCGCCAGAGCCTCGAAAAGCTCGCGGCAGCCGGCTTCGCGCTGGGCGACATCGTCATGGCCGTCGAGGAAGGCGCCTTGCTCGGTATAGGCGAGCCTCGTGCCGCCTTCGACCGCGCTGATCTCGATGGTGCCGAGCGACACCGAGATGCGGTTTTCGCCGACGGTCATCGAATAGGCGGAGACGATGCGCTGGTTCTCGACGATGTCGTGGTAGATCGTTTCATTGCTGACCACCGGGCCGCCCTGGTAGCGGAACGAACTGCGTTCGACGCCGCCCGGCCGGAAATCCATCTCGAAACTGTCGATCTCCCAGCCTTCGCCCTCGACGAACCAGCGCCGCTTGGATGCCTCGTCGGCAAAGGCGAAGAACACCTGTTCGGGCGTTGCCGCTTCGTAAGTGCGCTCGATGCGGAAGGTGGCGTGGGTGACGGAACGTTCGGTCATGGGACTACTCCTTGGGGTTGCGTTTCGATTGTTCGGCGAGGAATTCGCCGAGGCGATCGAGCCGCCGCTCCCAGGCGGAGCGGCGTGTCGGAAATCCAGCTTTCGGCGATGGAGAGGCCCTTCGGTTCGATACGGCAGGTGCGCACGCGCCCGACCTTTTCGGAGCGGACGAGGCCGCTCGCCTCGAGGAGCTGCAGGTGCTGCATGACCGCCGACAGCGACATGTCGAGCGGTTCGGCGAGTTCGCTGACCGAGGCCGATCCGCGCGACAGACGCTCCACCATCATCCGGCGCGCCGGGTCGGCCAGCGCCTGGAACATCAGGTCGAGCTGGGCTGAATCGTGGAACATGGCTCAGTTCTCCCCGGGCTTGATCGGGGAAGAACTTGAAGTAGGGCCCGGCTTCCTCGATGACCCGGACGAAGGAGGGCCGCTGCATCAGCCGGTCGAAATAGGCGGCGACGTTCTTGTGGCGGTCGCCGAACGGCTGCACCTTGTTGGCATAGAAGAGCGCCGGCGACGCCGCGCAGTCGGCCAGCGTGTAGGCGTCGCCGGTTGCCCATCGCCGGTCCGCCATTTCGGCCTCGATGATGTCGTAGGACGAAAGAATTTCGGCGCGGGCGAGCTCGACGCCATACGGATCGGTCTTGCCGGCAGGCCGGAGCTTGTCGCCGACGATCTTCTGCATCGGCTCCTGCACATAGCGATCGTAGAACCGGTCGCTGAGGCGAACCTGCAGGGCGGCGTCGCGATCATCTGGCAGCAACTCGATCTTTCCGGGATAATGCTGCGCCAGATATTCGTTGATGATCGTGGATTCCGGGATCGTCCGGTCCTTGTCGTCGTCACGCAGCACCGGGAACTTGCCGACCGGCCAGACCTTCAGGAACGCCGCCTTCGATTCCGCGTCACCGAGATCGACGATCACCGGCTCGAACGGCGTCTCGTTCTCGTAGAGCGCGATCAGCGTCTTCCAGCAGAAAGATGCGAGCGGGTGATAGTAGAGCGTCAGCGACATTGTCGGTCTCGTTTTTTCGTCAAGCCTGAAGGTGAAGCGTTCACTTAACTATGGCGGCATGGCGGCCGCGTCAATGGTTAAGTTGTCGCTTAACTCTTGGCTGTGGTGTGGTCGATGATCGCGGCGACGATCTCATCCCAGTCGTCGGGGTGCAGTTCGTGGCCGCCGCCTTCGATCCGCACGAGCTTGCCGCCAGGCACCGCACCGGCAAGGGCCGCGCCATGCTCGACCGGGAAGATCGGATCGGCGGTACCGTGGATGACGAGCAGCGGCGCCTTCATTTCATGCAGGCGTGCCTTGAAGCCATCGCCGCCTTCCAGCATGAAGTGGTTGGTGGCGCTGAGATAGCCGCCAGAGCGGTCGTAGTCCTGCTCGATGAAAGATCTCGCGGCGGCCTCGTCGAAAGGATGCGCGATGCCTGCAAGCATGCCGGCTTCCTTGACGACGAAATCGACCGCCTGCCTTGCGGTCGCTCCAGTCGACCGAGGCGCCGGCTTTCGAATGCTCCATATAGGCCTTGGTGGTCTGCGGCAGGTGCGAGGTGTCGATGCCGAGCGGCGACGTGCTGATGGCGGTGAGCGAAAGACCCGTTCGCGGATATGCCAGGGCGACGATCTGGCCGATCATGCCGCCGAGCGACATGGCGACGACATGCAGCCGGCATCGATGCCGTAACCGTCGAGCACGCGAACGGCGTCGCCGGCCATGTCGTCGAAACTGTAGGGCGGCTTGCCGGGCGCATATTTGGTGGACAAGCCCGGTGTCGCGGTTGTCGTAGCGAATGACATGGCGGCCGCTCGCGGCAAGTTTCCGGCAGAATTCCTCCGGCCACCACAGCATCGATGCCATCGCGCCCATGATGAGAAGCACCGGCGGGTTTGCCGGGTCGCCGAAAGCTTCGGTGGCGATCTCGACGCCATCGGTGCGGATGGTTTTCGTGCTCATTTCCGTCTCATCTTCCTTTGAGGATGCGCCTCTGTCGCCCGACAGGCTCGATTGCGGCCGCGACAACCGTGGCTCGAGGAAACGTCCGCCGCCTGGCGATGCTGGTGGCGTGTTTCATCGCTGCCTCCTCCGGCGCTTCGTTATACTAATTGTGTTTTGCAACCGGTTGCAGTATAATCACAACTGATTTTGTTTTGCAACCGGTTTTTCTGGAGACCGCGGAAATGAACGAGGAGCATCGGTCGGGGTGCCCGATCAACCTCTCGCTGGAAGTGTTTGGCGACAAATGGAGCCTGCTGATCCTGCGCGACATGACCTTCGGCGGGAAACGCCACTTTCGCGAGCTGCTGCGCTCCGAGGAAGGCATCTCCTCGAACATCCTGGCCGACCGGCTAAAGATGCTGGTCGAGAAAGGCATCCTTACCAAGACCGACGACCCGACGCACAAACAGAAGGCGATCTACAGCCTGACCGAGATGAGCATCGAGCTGGTGCCGATCTTCGCGCATCTGGGCGCCTGGGGCCGGCGCTGGCTGCCGGTCAGCGAAGAACTCAGCATCCGCGCGCGGCTGCTCGAGGAAGGCGGGCAAGGCATGTGGGAGCAGTTCATGGCCGAGTTGCGCGAGGAGCATCTCGGCGCGCCGGTGCCGGACCGCTCGAGGACAGGCGGCAGGACGGTCCGCCAGACGTTGCAGGCGGCCTATGAAGCCGTTCTTGCCCGGCAGGCGGCAGAGGCAGCAGCAGAATAGCGCAACTCGGGTCGATCACGCCGCCATCAGCAGCCTTTCGATCTCATACACCGGATGGTTGGTGAGTGTCTTTGGCACTTCCGCAACGATGCGGTCGCTGACCTCCTTGTGGAGTTGCTTGCGAAGCTCGCCAAGCACGACCGGCGGCGCGACAAGGATGATCTTCTTGAAATCGCCGTGGTGCGCGAGTTTGTAGAGTCTCGCGGCAATCTCTTCGGCAAAGCGCTCCTTGGCGATGCGATGCCAGTCGGTATCGGCTACGGCGCTCTTGTGGACGTTGGGCCCGTCGTTGAAGCGGCCGGGGCGGTCCGAGCCTTGCAGCCGCGTCGGCGGGTTCTCCTCTTGCAGCTCGCGGACGACAGTGAGACTTGGGTATTTCGTATCGCCCTCGTTCTTCAGAAACAAGGCTTTCTCGCCATCGGCGACCAGCACCCAAATGCCGCGTTCGAGCTTGATAAACATGGAAAACTCCCTAGCTTTGGCGGGTTCCGCGGCGAGGAGGGCGGGGTGGGTTGCGGCCCTTCTCGACGGGGTCTGGCGACCCCTCGCGGCCCTGTCGAGTAACGCTCCGCTGAAGCGCTTGGTTCCGGCCGGCTTTCCGTGCTTCGGAAAGGTGAGGAGCCGAATCCGCGCGCCCCAAGCTAATTTCTACTCATTTGGTAGAAATTAGCAAATTCATGCTTCCTGAGCGCAGGAAGACAGACTAGAGGGAATGGCACGGATCGGTAAAGAGCGGCCCGCCGATTGCGGTAGCCGTCGATAGATGTTTTTGGCTGCCGATTGCGCCGTAGCCAACGACATTCCTCAAGCGGGAGAATTTTATTCTCACGCTTCCTCGCTTCTCGGAAAAGCGATTGCGGCCTCGGTTTGGCAGCGCTACTGCATTTCTTCTGGTTTTCCCGTACCACAGCTAGAAATACGGGCTGTTCCCCGGAGACCGTCCGCATGTCGTCAGACGCCGCCAAGCTCAATGCCTTCCCCGTTTTCATGCGGGTGGAGCATGCGTTGGTTGTCGTCGTCGGCAATGGCGACGAGGCGCTGGCCAAGGCACGCCTCATTTCGCAGTCGAGCGCGGTGCTTAGGATCGTCGCCGATGCCCCCGAAGCGGCGTTGGCCGAATGGATTTCCGCGAGCGGCGCGGCGCATGTCGCATCGGCTTACGAGCCGCGGCTGCTCGAAGGTGCCGTGCTGGTGTTTGCCGCGAGCGGCGACGAAAATCTCGACCGCCGCGTTTCGAACGATGCACGTGCCCTGAATATCCCGGTCAACGCCGTCGATCGGCCGGAACTCTGCGATTTCTTCACCCCGGCGATCGTCAACCGCGCACCGGTCTGCGTGGCGATCGGCACAGAAGGCGCCGGCCCCGTCCTCTCCCAACTGATCCGCGCGAAGATCGACCAGATGCTGGCGCCGTCGCTCGGCACGCTCGCCTCCCTGGCGGAATCGTTTCGCGCAGCCGCCGAGCGGCTGCTGCCGAAGGGCGGAGCCCGGCGACGCTTCTGGAACGACTTTTTCGAAGGCGCCCCGGCGCGCGCCCTGGAGGTCGGTCATGTCGCCGAAGCGCATGAGGCTGCCGCCGAACTGCTGTCGCGCAGGATCGCCGCCGAAGGACACATCGCGCTGGTCGGCGCCGGCCCGGGCGCCGAAGATCTGCTGACGCTGCGGGCCCAGCGTCTCCTGATGCAGGCCGACGTCATCGTTTACGACGCGCTGGTGCCGGAGGCGGTGGTAGCCATGGGCCGGCGCGATGCCGAACGGCTGCCGGTCGGCAAGCGCAAGGGCTGCCATTCGAAGAGCCAGGCCGAAATCAACGAATTGCTGGTCGCGCTCAGCCGCGACGGCAAGCGCGTGGTGCGCCTGAAATCCGGCGACCCGCTGGTCTTCGGCCGCGCCGGCGAAGAAATGCAGGCGCTGCGCGACGCGGGCATCTCCTACGAGGTGGTGCCGGGCGTGACCGCCGCGTTTGCCGCCGCCGCCGATTTTGAGCTGCCGCTGACCTTGCGCGGCGTCGCCTCCTCGATGGTGTTCACTACCGGCCACGACCTCAAAGGTGGCACGCTGCCCGACTGGGCCAAGCTCGCCATCTCCGGCGCCACCGTCGCCGTCTATATGGGGCGTTCGGTTGCCGCCGACGTCGCCAGCCGGCTGATCGAGGCCGGTCTGTCGCCCGACACCGCCGTCGCCGTGGTCGAGAACGCCAGCCTCGGCATTCGCCGGCTGTTTCACGGCACCATCGCCGATCTGCCGGCACTCGAGCATCGCAATGAACTGACCGGCCCGGTCATGACACTCATCGGCGACGCCGTTGCCGGCGCCAATTTTGCCAATTCCGAACCGCTGGCGCAGCGCGACCGCGCCACTGCGGAAAAGCAGGAAACAAACGTATGAAAGTCCTGACCGCCAACCGGCTGATCGATGGCGAGGCCGTCTGGTATTCGGCCGAGCAAACCTGGTCGGAAACCATCGTCGGGGCCGAGATCGCCAACGACAAGGCGGCGGAAGAGAAGCTCGAGGCGATCGGCAAGGCTGCTTTCGCCGCCAACTTCGCCCTCGATATCGAACTGATCGACGTGCAGCTTGTCGACGGCGCGATCGTCCCGATACGCTTGCGCGAAAGAATCCGTGCCGCCGGCCCGACCAACCGCACCGACCTCGGCAAGCAGGCCCGTCCCGCAACCGCTCATGCAGCATGATCCCAGGGCGCCAGGCGCCTCAGGCAGGTAGACAAAATGTATCGTTACGATGAGTTCGACCAGGATTTCGTCAACGCCCGCGTCGCGGAATTCAGCGACCAGGTGGACCGGCGGCTGGCCGGCGAGATCACCGAGGACCAGTTCCGGCCGCTCAGGCTGATGAACGGCGTCTACCTGCAGCTCCATGCCTACATGCTGCGCGTCGCCATTCCCTACGGCACGCTCTCCTCGAAGCAGCTCAGGATGCTCGCCCACATCGCCCGCAAATACGACAAGGGCTACGGGCATTTCACGACGCGGCAGAATATCCAGTACAATTGGCCGGCACTTTCCGACATCCCGGCGGTGCTCGCCGATCTGGCCTCGGTCGAGATGCACGCCATCCAGACATCCGGCAACTGCATCCGCAACGTGACCGCCGACCATTTCGCGGGCGCTGCCGCCGACGAGGTTGCCGATCCGCGGCCCTATGCCGAGATCCTGCGCCAGTGGTCGTCGGTGCATCCGGAGTTTTCGTATCTGCCGCGCAAGTTCAAGATCGCGGTGACCGGAGCCGAGCGCGACCGCGCCGCCATCCAGGTCCACGACATCGGACTGCACCTGAAGAAGAACGCCGCCGGTGAACTCGGCTTTGCCGTCTACGTCGGCGGCGGGCAGGGCCGCACGCCGATGATCGCCAAGAAGATCAGGGGCTTTTTGCCGGAGGAGCACCTGCTCTCCTACACGACCGCGATCATGCGCGTGTACAATCTCTATGGCCGCCGTGACAACAAGTACAAGGCGCGCATCAAGATCCTGGTGCACGAGACCGGCGCGGAGGAATTCACCCGCCAGGTCGAGGCCGAATGGGCCGAACTGAAGGACAGCGAACTGAAGCTGCCGGAAGACGACATCCGCGCCATCGAGACTTATTTCGCGCCGCCGGCGCTGACGGCCCGGCCGGAGGGCGACGAGGCGGTGCGCCTGGCCCGGCTCGATTCGAAAAGCTTTGCCGAATGGCTCGATCAGAACGTCACCACGCACCGGCACCCGGACTATGCCGCGGTGACGATCTCGCTGAAGGGCATCGGCGAAGCGCCGGGCGACGTCTCCGACAGCCAGATGGAAGCCGTCGCCGACCTTGCCGAAAAATATGCTTTCGACGAAATCCGCGTCACCCACGAGCAGAATTTGGTGCTGCCGCACGTCGCCCGCGCCGACCTGAAGGCCGTCTACGACGCGCTGGTCGAGATCGAGCTGGCTACCGCCAATGCCGGGCTGATCAGCGACATCATCGCCTGCCCCGGCCTCGACTATTGCGCGCTTGCCAACGCGCGATCGATCAGCGTCGCACAGAACATCTCCAACCGCTTCGCCTCGCTGGAACGGCAGCGCGACATCGGCGAGCTGAAACTGAAGATTTCCGGCTGCATCAATGCCTGCGGCCATCACCATGTTGGCCATATCGGCATCCTGGGCGTCGAGAAGAAGGGCGCCGAGCTCTACCAGGTTACGCTCGGCGGCTCCGGCGACGAGAATACCTCGGTCGGCGAGATCATCGGCCGCGGTTTCGGGCCGGACGAGATCACCGACGCCATCGAGACGGTGGTGGAAACGTATCTGCGCTTCCGCACCGACAGGTCTGAAAAATTCCTCGACGCCTATCGCCGCCTCGGCGCTGCTCCCTTCAAGGAAGCGCTCTACGGCAACGAAGCCAAGGCAGCCTGAGATGACGACGGATGCAGACCTGGCGATGGCCGAACAGGCGGCGCTGCTCGATCAGCGCTACGGCGACCTGACGCCCATCGAGGTGATCGAACGCGCGGCGGAGCGCTATTTTCATGGCGAGATCGCTGCGGTGTCGTCGTTCGGCGCCGATTCGGCGGTGCTGCTGCACATGATCGCCGAAGTCGACCGCAATTTGCCGGTGATCTTCCTCGACACCGGCAAGCATTTCGAGGAGACGCTCCATTACCGCGACGCGCTGGCCGCCGATTTCGGCCTGACCGATGTCAGGGTCATCACGCCGCTGGAAGCCGCACTCAATCGCGACGATCCCGACGGCACGCTGCATCAGCGCGATACCGACGCCTGCTGCGCCATCCGCAAGGTCGAGCCGATGGCGCGCGGCGTCGAGCCGTTCCGCGCTTGGTTCACCGGCCGCAAAAGGTTCCAGGCGGCGACGCGAGCAGCGCTGCCCGTCTTCGAGGCGGTCGGGCCGCGTGCCCGCATCAACCCGCTGGCGCGCTGGACGACTTCCGATCTTGCCGACTACATGCGCGCCCATGATCTGCGCGAGAACCCGCTGGTCGCCTATGGCTATCTGTCGATCGGCTGCTTCCCCTGCACGCAGGTCGTGAAGCCGGGCGAAGATGCACGCAGCGGCCGCTGGGCGGGGCTGGCGAAGACCGAATGCGGTATTCACCTGCCCGAACTCGACAAGTCGCTTGCCAACGCTTCGCACTGATAAGTGTACGTCTTTCGAATTGTGCGTCCTTCGAGGCTCGCCCTACCCACGTGCAGCTATATTCTTCGTTCTTTATGGGGGCTCGCACCTCAGGATGAGGAAGGTCGTGCCTTCACCCAAATACTGCCGCGTGAGCGCTTGGTGCCCGTGGCAGCGCAAACGTCCTCATCCTGAGGTGCGCGCACCAACGACGAAGAGGTAGCTCCATGTTCGGCGGGCGAGCCTCGAAGGACGTACTTGAGCTTCTCACTGGAAACGGAACGAAGAATACGCCATATGCTCGACCTCATGACCGAGACCAAGCCTGAAACCGCCGCACCCGCCGCACCCCGCCTGTGGACGCCGGAAGGCTTTCGCGACGACGAGTGGCGCCACGCCGAAAGTGCGGAAGTGCTTGCTGCCAACGGCCGCTTCATCCTGCCGCTTCAGGTTTTTCTCGATCTCGATACGGAAGTGCGCAAGTCGGCAAAGGAACGGCTCGGCGTGCTTTTGCAGCCGGGCGACCAGCTGGAGAAGATCGTGCCGCTGCTCGACCAGCTGTCGCTGGTGGCGCTGGCGTTTCCGGCATTCAGTGACGGCCGCTCTTTCTCCAAGGCAGAACTCTTGCGTAGCCGGCACGCTTTCGAAGGCTCGATGCGCGCCACCGGCCAGGTGCTGATCGACCAGTTGCCGCACATGATCCGGCTCGGCTTCAACGAGTTCGAAGTCACCCATCCGGTGCTGATCAAGCGCCTGGAGGCAGGCGAGGTGGGCGGTATCCCGCTCCATTACCAGCCGACCGCCAAACCCGCCCTTGGCCCGACCAAGGGTGCGACTTATTCCTGGCGGCGCACTCGTTAACGTTCCATCTCGCCAGCTTTGGGCGTTGCCGACCCGAATCTGGTCCGACCAAATGTGCGTTTCGGGCTTTTCCTTTCTGTTTTCCCGTCCTACGATAGGAGCATTATTTCGCAACCCGAAATAAATAAGCGGAAACGGAGGAAAGCAATGCCGGGCAAGAAAATCCTGATGCTGGTAGGTGAATTCAGCGAAGAATACGAGATATTCGTTTTCGAACAGTCCATGCACGCCGTCGGTCATACGGTGCATGTGGTCTGCCCAGGCAAGAAGGCGGGCGAGGTGATCAAGACCTCGCTGCACGACTTCGAGGGCCACCAGACCTATACCGAGAAGCTTGGCCACGACTACTACGTCAACAAGACCTTCGCGGAAGTGAATCCGGCTGACTACGACGCCGTCTATTGCGCCGGCGGGCGCGGCCCTGAATACATCCGTATCGACAAGGGCGTGCAGGCAATCGTCCGCCACTTCCACGAAACGGGCAAGCCGATCTTCACCATCTGCCACGGCGCGCAGATCCTGATCGCGGTCGACGGCGTGGTGCGCGGGCGCGAGGTCGCGGCGCTGCAATATTGCGAGCCGGAGGTGACACTGGCCGGCGGCATCTACATCGACGTGGCCCCTAACGGCGCCCATGTCGATGGCAATCTGGTCTCCGCCAAAGGCTGGCCGGGGTTGGCGGCCTTCATGCGCGAATGCCTCAAGGTGCTCGGCACGGAGATAAAGCACGGCGAGATCATGATGCGGGAAACCTCCCTGGCCGCCTGACGCAGGATTGCCGAGAAAGCTGCGGAAATGATCAGGGCGGGTTAGAGCGACGGGTTTCGTGCTTCAGCGCTCGCGCTTTGCGGCGCGAGCCTCGTTGCGCTCCATCTTGTTGAGAATCTCACGCAGATCCGCCGGCAACTCCAGGTCGACACGGAATGCCGGCAACGAACGCAAGTAGCGCACGCTCGCCTCGGTGCCTATCTGGCGCCTGATGCTTGCCGATAATCTGTGCGACCGATCGCCGTTGCTGCGGGACATCGTCTCAACCTTGTTGCCACAATCTCCAAACACGCGCGCTTTCAAATAGTTCCCGCATCGCAGCAACGATGCAAGCGCCAGGCTCGAACAGGGTAAAATTTGAATTAAATCATCGCGGCCGGACCGGCGAACTTCCGTTTGCACCGCCCGCCGCAAGAGCCATCATCGAGATGGGTTAGAATTCGCGCCCGATGCGCGCGTCGACCGAATGCCGGTTGCCGCCGCGGATAACGAAGAAAAGGAAGATCGCCGCCCACAGGATCGACTTCTCGGCACCGCCGTAGCCCTGCCCCTGGGTGACCCAGTGGAACCACACGGTGACCAGCAGCACGAACAGCGCGGCGAACGATGCCGGCCGCGTCAGGAAGCCGATTGCAATCAGAAAGCCGCCGAAGAATTCGGTGAACGAGAGCAGCGGCGACCAGAACACGCCCGGGTAGAAACCGAGGCTTTCGACCATGCCGGCTGCGCCGAACGGATCGCCGATCTTGCCGAGGCCATGGGTGACGAGCGCCGTGCCGGCGACGACCCTGAGGATCGTTTCGACGCCTTCATGTGCGGCGGAATAAACACCACGAAGCGCGGGAATGATGAGGCGGCGGCTGGTGATCTGCATCGTGTCGCTCAAGCGTTGTCTCCTGAAGTTGTGCTTCACGAACTCGGCAGTGACGCGTTCACGGTCAAGTCAACAGGTTTTGAAGAACACGTGACCCGCCGCGGCCGCGCACGGGGGTTCGCCAGCGAAAGCTCCTACCGCTTGCAAAGCCAAACACCCGGAACTCATCCATGGAAAGGGCGTTTCCAAATCAGATGGCGGCTCCGCCGCCGGCGCAATCACGAAAGGAATTGGAACCAGATCGAGGGCAATTGGGAGCAGTTCAAGGGCAAGGTTCAGAGCCAGTGGGGCAAGCTCACGGACGACGATCTCGACGTCATCAAGCGTAACCGCCGCCATCTCGCCGGACGTCTGCAGGAGCGCTACGGCAAAGCCGAGGAAGAAGCCCGAGCGCGAAATCGACACCTGGCTGTCGCGCCACTGAACGGACCGTCTCAGGCAAAAGCCTCGCTTCGAGCGGGGCTTTTTACGTGCGATCTAGCCGGAAAGTCCCGGCCATTCAGCGATGCGCCGATGGATCTCATTCGGAACCGATATCCCCTGCTCCGCCGATTTGCGGCGGGCGGCTGCCTTTGCGAGGCCGGGGATATGGACGCCGTAGTCGCCTGAGAGACGCGCGATGTGCGACTGCATTCGCGCCTCGAAGCCGGGACCGAAAACCTTCGGATCGATCGCCAGCACGAACATGCCGGTTCCCGGACCTTCCGCGCCGGTGGTGAAGGGCGGCGCGTCGAGCGACCAGTTGGCGCCCGACAGGCCCGCCGAAAGCACCTCCACCATCAGCGCTATGTTGGCGCCGCGTTCACCGCCGAAGGCGAGCAGCACGCCTTTCACCGCTTCGTTCGCGTCGGTCGTCGGCTGGCCCTTGCTGTCGAGCGCCCAGCCTGCCGGAATGGGCTTTCCATCCCTGGCGGCCCTGCGGACATTGACGAAAGCGGTGGCGCTCGACGATTGGTCGATCAAAAGCGGCGGCCCGTCCGCCTGCGGCGCCGCAAAGGACATCGGATTGGTGCAGTAGACCGGCCTGGAGCCGCCGGAGCCGGCTACCAGAGCCGGTCCGTTGGTGGCCGCGAGCGACACGAAGCCGGCTTCCGCCAGCCGCCCGGTGAAATAGCCGAGCGCTCCGCACGTATAGGAATTCTTCTGGCTGAATATCCCGACGCCGCAGACCGTCGCAGCCGAAACGAGTTCGTCGAACGCCAGGTCGAAACCTGGATGCGCGGCGCCGCCGCGCGCATCCGACGCCACGATCGCCGGCGCCACCCTTGTGATCTCCGGCACCGCCGCCCCATAGATGCGGCCGGCGACCAGTGCCTCAAGGTAGTCGATGAAATGAGCCAGCCCGACCGATGCCTGCCCGTCGGCTTCCGCCGCCACCATGGCGCGCGCCAGCGATGCCGCCGTCTCGGGGCTGGCGCCGGCGGCGATCGCTGCCCTTTCGCAAAGCGTCCGCGCCTCGTCGAGGCCGAGAGTCACCATGTCTGTCATCTCATCATCCCAACCGCGACGGAATCCGCGCCTCGAGCCGGCGGAACAGGAAAACCAGCACGCCGGTGATCGCCATATACACCAACGCGAGCAGCAGCAGCGGCTCGTAGGTGATGAAGGTTTCCTGCCGCACCCGCGACGCGACGCTGTAGATATCCACCATAGTGATGGTGGCGACCAGCGGTGTCGCCTTCAATTGCAACACCGTCTCGCCGGCCAGCGTCGGCAGCGCCCGGTGGATCGCCTGCGGCATCCAGATGCGGCGGAAGACTTTCCAGCGGCTCATGCCGAAGGCGCGCGCGGCTTCCAGCTGCCCGCGCGGCACGCCGGCGAAGGCGCCGCGCATCACCTCGCCTTCGTAGCCGGCGTAGGAGATGGTAAGCGCCATGACGCCATAGGGCCAGGCCTGCCGCAGATACGGCCACAGGAACGACTCGCGGATCCACGGGAATTGCGGGAACAGCGAGCCCAGTCCGAAATAGAGCAGCCACAGCTGCAGCAGGAGCGGCGTGCCGCGGATGACGGTGCAGAAGGCCTTTGCCGGGACGCTCAGCCAGACCGGCCCGGTCACCTGCACGAGGCCGAGCGGGATGGCCAGCGCAAGCCCCAGCGCACAGGTAACAACCAGGAGCCAGATGGTGCGCCAGATGCCTTGCAGCGCCAGCGGCATGTATTGGGGCAGCCAGTCCCAGCGCAGGAACACGGCCGACGCCACCACGATCGCCAGCGCGATCAGGATCAGCACGATCCGGTGCGGCTGCAGCCAGCCCATGACGCGCCTGCGGGAGGAGATCGCCGGCGCCTCGCGCATCAGTGCTGCCCCGCGACCGAAGGCATGCCGCGCCGCGCCCATCGCTCGATGCGCTTGATGATGATCTCCGAGAACAGGGTCAGCGCCAGATAAAGCGCGCCGGCCGCCATGAAGAAGGTGAAATAGGCCTTCGTCGCGCCGGCCGCCTGGCGCGTCGTCTGGGTCAGTTCGCTGAAGCCGACGACGGCGAGAAGCGCAGTATCCTTGGTGGCGATGAGCCACAGATTGGCAAGGCCGGGGATGGCGAATGGCAGCATCGCCGGCAGCGTGATGCGTCTGAGCAGCAGGCCCGGCGGCATGCCGAAGGCGCGCGCCGCCTCGATCTGCCCCTGCGGGATGGCGAGGATGGCGCCGCGCAGCACCTCGGTTGAGTAGGCGCCCTGCACGACGCCCAGCACGCCGATGCCGGCGATCAGCCCGTTGATGTCGACAGGCGGGTAACCGAATGCCGTCAGGAGCTGGTTGATGAGGTCGGTGCCGGCGAAATAGAGCAGCAGTATGAGCACGAGTTCGGGCACGGCCCGTACGATCGTCGTGTAGGTCTCGAGCAGGTCGCGCACCACCGGTCCGCTATACAGCTTTCCATAGGCGCCACCGATGCCGATCAAGAGGCCGAGGCCGAAGGCGCCGCAGGCGATCTGGATCGAGGCGGCAAGTCCGCGCAGCAGGTTGGCGCCCCAGCCGGGCGGCTCGAACGACAGGAGTTCCAGCGTGCTGGCTCCGAAAAGGCTGACGATGAGGTCCAGGTTGCGTCCTCGTGCCTGGAGCCCAATCCATTCCGACGGAATTGGATGGGGCTCTATCTTCTTATTGGAGCATGATATTTTCGGGTCATGCCCCAGGGTTGCGGACGATCCGCGGCAGCCCGGCCACTTCAGGCGGACGGGCTGCCGTCATTGCGATCAGTTCGACTGCGTGGCTTCGCCGTAAACGTCGAAGTCGAAATACTTCTTGGTGATCTCGTCGTATTTGCCGTTTTCGCGGATCGCCTTGATGGCGGCGTTGATCTTGCCCTTGAGTTCCGCGTCGTCCTTGCGCACGCCCGCGCCGACGCCGGGACCAAGCACCTCGTCGTCCGGCGCGACGGTGCCCTTCATGTCGCAGCAGGCCTTGCCCTGCTCCGACTCCAGGAAGGCGTCGAGCGCGATCGAATCCGCCTGGGTGGCGTCGATGCGGCCGGCGGCGAGGTCCTGGTTGGCCTCATCCTGGGTCTGGTATTCCTTGATCTCCGCAGCCTCGGTGAAGTGCTTCTTGGCGTAGGCTGCATGCACGGTGGAAACCTGCACCCCGATAACCTTGCCCTTCAGGCCCGCCGGCGATGCGTCGAAGGTCTGGTCCTTGGCGCCGGCGATGCCGGTCGGCGTGTTGTAGTACTTGTCGGAAAAGTCGATCTCCTTCATGCGCTCGGCGGTGATCGACATCGAGTTCATGATCGCGTCGATCTTCTTGGAGTTGAGCGCCGGGATCAGGCCGTCCCAGGGGATCGGCGTCAGCGTGCATTCGAGCTTAGCCTCGGCGCAGATGGCGTTGACGATCTCGACTTCCCAGCCGCCCCAGGCGCCGGAGGCATCCTGCGAATAGAATGGCGGGTAGGCTTCCGGCGAGAAGCCGACCTTGATCTGCTGGGCGCTGGCCGAGGCGACGCCCGCCATGGCGATCAGCGCCGCCGCGGCAGCTGCCTTGAAAAATGTTCTCATTCTGGTTCTCCCATTTTCTCTTTGTGGTTCCCGATTTTCCGGCAATCATCCGACATTGCGCAGAAACTGTTTCAGCCGGTCGGATTTCGGCGCCCCGAAGACCGCCGCCGGCGGCCCTTCTTCCTCGACCTTGCCGTTGTGCAGGTAGACGACATGGCTCGCGACTTCGCGGGCGAATTTCATCTCGTGGGTCACCAGGATCATGGTGCGGCCCTCGCGCGCCAGGTCGCCGATCACCCTGAGCACCTCGCCCACCAGCTCCGGATCGAGTGCCGAGGTCGGCTCGTCGAACAGCATGACGCGCGGCTGGATCGCCAGCGCCCGGGCAATCGCCCCGCGCTGCTGCTGGCCGCCCGACAGGAAGGCCGGATAGACGTCGCGCTTTTCGGCAAGGCCGACACGCGCCAGAAGCTCGTCGCCATGAGCGATCGCCTCGTCGCGCTTGACGCCCAGCACGTGCACCGGAACCTCGATGACATTGTCGAGCAGCGTCATGTGGCTCCACAGGTTGAAGTTCTGGAACACCATGCCGAGCTTGGAGCGGATGCGCTCGATCTGGCGGCGGTCGGCCGGCACCGTGTTGCCGTGGCTGTCGCCCTTCAGCTTTATCTCTTCGCCGTTGACGCGGATGAGACCGCTTGTCGGGTTCTCCAGGCAGTTGATGCACCTCAGGAGCGTCGACTTGCCGGAGCCGCTGCCGCCGATGATCGCCACGACGTCGCCGTCGCGCGCCGAAAGCGAAACGCCCTTCAGCACATGCAGCTGGCCGAATTTCTTGTGCAGGTTTTCGATGTGGATCGCTTCCGCGGCATCCTCGTCCGCGGCACGGATCGCAGGCACGGCGCCCGCCGCCGTCATCGGCGCCCGCTCCCGCGCGGCATCATGGTTCCGTCAGCAAACAATCGGCCCGTCATCGCCTGTTGTTGGTTCCCCTTGGCGGTGAGGATGGACCCGCGCGCTTCGCCGCGTCAACCGGGAGGCATCTTCCGCTTCTTGCCGCCCATTACGGCACTTGCGGCGTTGTTATGCAAGTGTATAAATATTGTCATCGTCCGACCTTCGCCAATTTTTCCGGGAAGAAACAAACGTGAACGCTTACGGCTCACAGTCCATGGCGGCGCCGCTGCGGCGCGTCCTGATGCGCTCGGCGGCCAACGCCATGCGCAATGCCCGCCGCGAAGACTGGCACTATGGACCCGGTTTCGACGCCGCCAAGGCAGCCCGCCAGCACTCGGCGCTGGCCGACCTCGTCGCTGCGTCCGGCGCCACGATCGAATGGATCGACGACCGTGAGGACGGCCTGTCGGATTCCGTCTTCACCCACGATCCGTCGCTGATGTCGGATCATGGCGCCATCATCCTCGCCATGGGCAAGGCGCCCCGTCATCCCGAACCGGCCCTGCATGAGGCAACCTACCGCCGCCTCGGCATCCCCGTTCTTGGCCGCGTCAACGGTCCCGGCCAGGTCGAGGGCGGCGACTGCGTCTGGGTCGATGCGAAGACGCTGGCCATCGGCCGCGGCGTGCGCACCAACCAGTCCGGCATCAGCCAGATGGCCGATCTGCTCGCCCCCCACGGCGTTGCCGTCCATGGCTTCGACCTGCCCCTCTGGCACGGCGAAGAGGCCTGCCTGCACCTGATGTCGGTCATTTCGCCGCTCGCCGACGATCTTGCCCTGGTGTATGCCCCGCTGCTGCCTGCCGCCTTCTATCAGCTGCTGAAGGCGCGCGGCATCGCGCTTGTCGAAGGCGACGCGGATGAATTCTTCGCGTCCAACGGCCTCAGCCTCAACGTTTTACCCACCTCGCCGCGCGAGGTGATCGCGGTCGACGGCTTCCCGAAGACCCGGGCTGCCATGGAAGCCGCCGGCTGCGCGGTGAAAACCTTCGAGGCCGACGCGCTCTGCATCGCCTGCGAAGGCGGCCCGACCTGCCTGACCCGGCCGATCCTGCGTCAGTGACCATGGAGGGCCGGCGCAAATTCCGCCGCGAGGGCGAGGAGCGGCGGCGGCAGGACCTGATCGAGGCGACCCTCGACTGCGTCGCCGATCGCGGCCTGCAGGGCGCCACGGTGCGGGCCATCGCGCTGCGCGCCGGCGTCACCGCCGGTCTCATCCGCCACTATTTCCCCGGCAAGGAAGAACTGTTGCAGGCGGCTTATGCCACCATCATGGGCCGCATGACCGAGCAGGCGAAAACCGCGCTGGCGACGGTCGCCCGGGATCCGCGGCGGCGGCTTTCCGCTTTCGTCGAGGCGAGCCTGCTGCCGCCGGTCATTGACGCCCGGGTGTTCTCGCAATGGGCAAGCTTCATCGGCCGCGCCGGTTCCGACCCGGCTCTGGCGGTGGCTCACCGCGCCGGCTATCTCGGCTTCCGCGACGAAGTGGAGGCGCTGGTCGCGGAGGTGCTGGCCGCGACCGGCCGCAATCCCGCCAAGGCGGAACTGCGCCGTTACGCCATCGCCATCAACGCCATCATCGACGGGCTTTGGATCGAAGGCTGCCTCGCCGGCGATTTTTTCGAGACTCGCGAACTTGCCGAGATCGGCATTGGTTCGGTGGAAGAGATGCTCGGCGTGGAGTTGCGAACCAATGACAATTAGAAGTTGCCGCCCATGACCACCACCGGCGAAGCCCTGATTTCCCTGCTTGAAGCGCATGGTGTCGACACCGTGTTCGGTATTCCCGGCGTCCACACGATCGAGCTCTATCGTGGCCTTGCCCGTTCGAAGATCCGCCATGTCACGCCGCGCCACGAACAGGGCGCCGGCTTCATGGCCGATGGCTACGCGCGTGTCTCCGGCAAGCCGGGAGTTGCCTTCGTCATCACCGGTCCGGGCCTTACCAACGTCATCACCGCGATGGCCCAGGCGCGCGCCGATTCGATCCCGATGCTGGTGATTTCCGGCGTCAACAGGCGCGATACGCTCGGCAAGGGACTGGGTTTCCTGCATGAACTGCCGGACCAGCGCGGCATGATGGAGAAGGTTGCGGTGTCGTCGGAACGGGTCGAGGAGCCGGCGATGCTCGCCGGCGCGATCGCCCGCGCGTTCGAGCGGCTCGGCTCCGGCAGGCCGGGACCGGTCCATATCGAAATCCCGATCGACGTGATGGGACTGCCGGCCGACGCCGCCGCCTTCGCCCCGGCAGAACACACGCCTCCCACCCCCGGAAGCGCAGCAATCGCCGCAGCGGCGGCACTTGCCGGCGCCGCAAGCCGCCCGCTGATCCTTGCCGGCGGCGGCGCCAAACGCGCGGAGGCCCCGCTTCGCCGCATCGCCGAACGGCTCGATGCACCGGTCATCACCACAGCAAATGCGCGCGGCCTGCTGCACGGGCATCCGCTGGGCGTGCATGCCAGTCCGAGCTTGAAATCCATCCGCCAGTTGATGGCCGATGCCGATTTCGTCATCGCCGCCGGCACCGAATTTGGGCCGACCGACTACGACATGTATGCCGACGGCGGCTTCGTCCTGCCATCCAACCTTGTCCGCATCGATATCGACGCAGCACAACTCGCTCGTTGGCCGGCGACGATCTCTGTGCAAGCCGATTGTGAATATACGCTGTCCGGCTGGGCTGAAGTATTGACCTCCCCGCTTAGCCCGTACTCCGCGCAAAACCGCAACTCTGAAGTATGGGGCGCCGCCCGCGCCGCCGCCGCGTGTGGCGCCGCCTGGCAGGAGATCGGCCCGGCCATGCGGGAGCAGGTCAAGGTGATCGAGGCCATCCGCGACTCGCTGCCCGGTTCGATCATCGTCGGCGATTCCACTCAGCCGGTCTATGCCGGCAATCTTTATTACGACCATGACCGCCCCGGCGGCTGGTTCAACGCCGCCACCGGTTTCGGCGCGCTGGGCTACGGCCCGCCCGCCGCGGTCGGCGCCGCGCTTGCCGACCCTTCGGCGTCCGTGGTCTGCCTGTCCGGCGACGGCGGTTTCCAGTTCACTTTTCCCGAGATGGGAGCGGCCCTCGATGCCGGCGCACCGGTGATCTTCGTCGTCTGGAACAATCGCGGCTACCGCGAGATCGAGACGTCGATGCTGGACGCCGGTGTCGAGCCGGTCGGCGTCTCGCCAGCCCCTCCGGATTTCTGCCGCATCGCCGACGCCTACCATATGCCGGCCGAACGCTTGCTGTCGCCGGACGACCTGCCTGCGGCACTCGCCCGCGCCCACCAGCTCGGAAAACCCTGCCTTATCGAGATCATGGTGGAGTGAACGCGCGTCGCGTGGATAAAATTGCGAGATTTGCCGATTTCGCCTCCGGCTCCGGCGCCCTTTGCCTTCCCGATAAAAGCGATTATGAAGCCACGACAGAGGCCAGCAGCCGGAGCACGCCATGATTACCATCACCGAAGTCCCGAAACTCGTCACCGTCTTCGGCGGCGGCGGTTTTGTCGGACGCCACGTGGTGCGGGCGCTGGCGAAGCGCGGCTACCGGGTGCGCGTCGCCTGCCGACGGCCCGATCTCGCCAATTACGTGCAGCCGCTCGGCAATGTCGGCCAGATCCAGCCGGTGCAGGCCAATATCCGGGTGCGCTGGTCGATCGACCGTGCCGTCGAGGGTGCGGATCATGTGGTGAACCTGGTCGCCGTGCTCTACGAGAGCGGCAAACAGAAATTCCAAGCCCTGCATGTTGACGGCGCCCGCGCCGTCGCCGAGGCGGCGACCGCCGCCGGTGCGGGCCTGACCTACAACTCGGCGCTCGGCGCCAGCGAGAATTCCGCCTCGCTCTATGCGCGCACCAAGGCGCTCGGCGAAAAGGCGGTGCTCGAGGCCGCCAGCGACGCGGTGATCTTCCGCCCGTCGATCATCTTCGGTCCGGAGGACCAGTTCTACAACCGCTTCGCCGACATGGCGCGCTATTCGCCCGCCCTGCCGCTGCTCGGCGGCGGCAAAACACGTTTCCAGCCGGTCTTCGTCGGCGACGTCGCCGAAGCCATCGCACGCTCGGTCGACGGCAAGGTCGAGGGCGCCCGTATCTACGAGCTCGGCGGCCCGGAAGTGATGACCTTTCGCGAATGCATGGAAGAGATGCTAGAGATCATCGGCCGCAAGCGCCGGCTTGTCTCGATCCCGTGGTGGCTGGCGGAATTGCAGGCCTCGATCCTCGGCATGTTGCCCAATCCGCTGCTTACCACCGACCAGGTGGCGCAACTGAAGAGCGACAATGTCGTCTCCCCGGAAGCGGGGCGTGAAGGTCGCACCCTGGCCGCGCTCGGCATCGAGCCGCAGGCGACGGCCGCGATTTTGCCGTCCTATCTGTGGCGCTACCGGCCTGCCGGGCAGTTCACCCGCAAGACTTTTGCCTGAACGGAGCCTCGCCGCTTGGAAACGGTCGCCGGCTGGCTGCCTGAAAGTCTTGGAGCGGCCCCCGCCGCGCTGCTCGTCGTCGCCAGCTTCTTCACCTCTGCGTTTACCGCCGCCTTCGGCGTCGGCGGCGGCATCGCCATGCTGGCGCTGATGGGCCTGTTCATACCGGTCGCCGCGCTGATCCCCATCCATGGCGCCGTTCAGCTCGGCTCCAACACCGGCCGAACATGGCATCAGCGCGCCAATGTGAGGCTCGATATCGCCCTGCCCTTCATCGCCGGCAGTCTCATCGGCGCCATTGCAGGCGCCTTCGTCGTCGTGCAGCTTCCCGACGCCCTGCTGAAGATCGTGCTCGGCGTCTTCATCATTGCCGTCACCTGGGCAAAAATCCCCGGCCTCGCAACGCTCGGCCGCGCCGGCATGATGATCGCCAGCGCGGTGCTGGCGGTGACGACGATGTTCGTCGGCGCAACCGGACCGCTGCTGTCGCCGATCCTGGCGCAGATCCTGCCCAACGACCGCAAGGCGCTGGTGGCCACCCACGGCGCGGCGATGACAGTTCAGCACGGCCTCAAGATCGTCGTCTTCGGGTTTGCCGGTTTCGCCTTCTGGCGATGGCTGCCGCTGATCGCCCTGATGGTCGCGTCCGGTTTCCTCGGCACCGTCTACGGCACCAGATGGCTGGACCGGCTGCCGGAAGCAACGTTCCGCAAATGGTTTCGCATCGGCATCACCATCCTGGCGCTCGACCTCTTGCGCCGCGGCCTGATGGGCTATTTCTAACGCACGATCCCGAACCGAAGGTCAGCGCAGCAAAAAGTTACGGACTTTCCGGACAAAATCATGCGTGAAGGGGAAGCCTCAGCCCCAGATCAGCAAGGCGATCATCCCGAGACCACCGACGACCAGCCGCCACCAGCCGAACAGCGCATAGCCGTGCCGCGACACATAGTCGAGCAGGTAGCGCACCACGATCACCGCCATGACAAAAGCGGCGACGAAGCCGGTTACGATGATCGGCAGGTCGGCGGCGGACAAGATGTCGCGGTTCTTGAAGAGATCGTAGGCGAAGGCGCCGGCCATTGTCGGCATGGCGAGGTAGAAGGAAAATTCGGCGGCGGAACGTTTGTCCACGCCCAGCAGAAGCCCGCCTACAATGGTCGAGCCGGAGCGGGAAGTTCCGGGGATCATGGCCAGGCACTGGAACACGCCGATTGCGAAATAGACCGCGAGCGGAAAATCCATCACGTCATGATATTTGCGGCTTCAGCACCCAGCGGTCCGCCCAGAGCAGCACGACGCCGCCGATGATGAGCATGACGCAGATCAGCATCGGCGTCTCGAACAGCACCGTCTTGATGAAGCCATGCGCCAGCGCGCCGATCACCGCCGCCGGCAGAAAAGCGACCAGGATGCCCAGCACGAAACGCTGGGCGCGCCCGCTTGTCGGCAAAGTCCGCAGCCAATCGCCAGAGCTTGGTCGCGTAGACGCTGAGTATGGCCAGGATGGCGCCGAGCTGGATCAGCACCTCGAACGTCTTGCCGGTCGACTGGAATCCGAGGAAGTGCCCGGCAAGCAGGATATGCCCGGTGGAGGAGACGGGAATGAACTCCGTCAGCCCTTCCAGCAGACCGAGCATCAGCGCGTCAACAATCGTCTGGTTTTCCATCGGCCCTCGGTTCCGGCTGCCGCGGCCGCTTGCTTGTCATGGCGTCCGTCTGCCCGTATAGCTCGGATCGCCTCATCAGCCCTTGGAATCGGGCGGGCCAACACTTAATGGCGCGGCCTTGAATTGGCCAGAGCCGATCAATAATCCGGTACGATGCTGACCCTTTTTCACCATCCCCTCTTTGCCACCAGCCGTTTTGTCCGCCTCGCGTTCGGCGAATATGGCGAGGAACTGGCGCTGATCGAGGAAAAACCCTGGACGCGGCGCAAGGAATTCCTGGCGTTCAACCCAGCCGGCACCTTGCCCGTTCTGCTGGCGGAAGGCGATGTGCCGATCGTCGGCGCGACGGTGATCGCCGAATATCTCGACGAGACCCGCGGCGTTTTGAAGCGCGAACGGCGGCTCTTCGCGGAGGACCCGATGGAACGCGCGGAAATCAGGCGACTCGCCGACTGGTATCTGCAGAAGGCCGAGGGCGAGGTCACCCGCCATCTGGTGCGCGAGCGCGCGCTGAAACCGCTGATGCCCAGCGCCGATGGCGGCGGTTCGCCGGATTCCGGCGCCATCCGCGCCGCCCGCTCCAACATCAAGCAGCACATGAAATACACCAACTGGCTGGCCGGCACTCGCAACTGGCTCGCGGGCCCACGGCTTTCCTATGCCGACCTCGCCGCCGCCGGCACGCTTTCGGTGCTCGACTATCTCGGCGAGATCGACTGGACCGACTATCCATCGGCCAAGGACTGGTACACGCGGCTGAAGTCGCGGCCCTCCTTCCGGCCCCTGCTTGGCGACCGCGTGCGCGGCCTTTCGCCGGTCTCGCATTACGCGGATCTGGATTTCTGATGAAACGGGCCGGGGCAATCGCCGATCCGGCGCGCCTCAGGGATCTCATCGACCGCGAGGCGAAAAAGGCCGGCTTCGATCTCGTCGCGGTCACCACGCCCGACGCCATTCCCGAGGCTCCCGCCCGGCTCGGCCAGTTCGTCGCCGAAGGACTGCACGGCTCGATGGAGTGGCTTGCCGAAACGGCCGACCGGCGCGGCGATCCGAAGGTGCTATGGCCGGATGTCCGCTCGATCGTCGTGCTGGCCATGAATTACGGACCCGAGCGCAACCCGCTTGAAATTCTCGCCAAGCGGGATCGCGGGGCGATTTCCGTCTATGCCCAGAACCGCGACTATCACGACGTCATCAAAGGCCGGCTGAAGGAGATTGCAGGCAAGCTCGCCGCGCGGGCCGGCGCCGACGTCAAGGTCTTCGTCGACACCGCGCCGCTGATGGAAAAGCCGCTGGCGGAGGCTGCCGGCATCGGCTGGCAGGGCAAGCACACCAATCTCGTCAGCCGAGAATTCGGCTCCTGGCTGTTCCTGGGCTCGATCTTCACCACCGCCGAACTGGCGCCGGATACGCCCGAGGACGACCATTGCGGCTCCTGCCGGGCATGCCTCGACATCTGTCCAACCAACGCCTTTCCGGCGCCCTACCGGCTCGACGCGCGGCGTTGCATCTCCTACCTAACCATCGAGAACAAGGGCCCGATCCCACACGAATTCCGCGAGGCGATCGGCAACCGCATCTACGGCTGCGACGATTGCCTCGCCGTCTGCCCGTGGAACAAATTCGCCCGTTCCGCTTCCGAAATGAAGCTTGCGCCACGCGACGATCTGCGCGAACCGGCACTGGCCGAATTGCTGCAACTCGACGATGCCGCCTTCCGCGCGCTGTTTTCCGGCTCGCCGGTCAAGCGTATCGGCCGTGACCGTTTCATCCGCAACGTGCTGATCGCGGCAGGCAATTCCGGCAATTTTTCACTAATCCGCAGATGCCGCGAGCTAGCGCATGATCCCTCGCCGCTGGTGCGCGGCGCGGCGGTTTGGGCACTATCGCGCCTGATGTCGCCACCGGCCTTCGCTGAACTCGCCGCCGAATTGTCCTCCAAAGAAGCCGATGCCGACGTTCTGACTGAATGGGATGCGACTCGCGAAACGCGCCGCGCCAGAAGAGCGCCTGCCGGTCACGGGATTCACGCATGACCAACCGTTTCTTCATCTTCGGCGCCGGCTACTCCGGAAAGGCGTTCGCGGCAGCCAATCCTGGAAACGCACCGATCGCCGGTACGACGCGCTCGCCGAAAAAGTTCGAAGCGCTGCGCCGCGCCGGCATTGAGCCGCTGCTTTTCGATGGCACAAGCCTCAGCCCGGAAATCGCCGAGGCGCTACGCGACACCACACATCTCATCGTGTCGATCGCTCCAGGCGAGCAGGGCGATCCTGTGCTCGGTGTCGCGCGTGACGTCGTTGCGAAGGAAATGCCGCAGCTCGCCTGGATCGGCTATCTGTCGACCGTCGGCGTTTATGGCGATCATTCCGGCGCACTGGGTCGACGAACAAAGCGAATGCCGCCCGGTGTCGAAACGCTCGGTCCAGCGGCTGGCCGCCGAAAAGGAATGGCTGTCGCTCGGCGAGAATACTGCCAAGCCCGTCGCCATCCTGCGCCTTTCCGGCATTTACGGTCCGGGCCGCAATGCCTTCGTCAATCTGGCAAACGGCACCGCGAAACGGCTGATCAAGCCGGGGCAGGTGTTCAACCGCATCCATTGCGACGACATCGCCGGCGCGCTGTGGCACCTCGCCGGACGAAATATCGGCGGCGTCTTCAACGTGACGGACGACGAACCGGCGCCGCCGCAGGACGTGGTCACCTATGCCGCGAAGCTGATGGGCATCGAACCGCCGCCCGAAATTCCTTTCGAGATTGCCCAACTTTCGCCCATGGCCGGTCTTTCTATGGCGAGAACAAGCGGGTCTCCAACGGGGCGATCAAGGCGGCAGGTTATGATTTCCAGTTTCCGGACTATCGCTCGGCCTTCGATCATATGTGGGCGACCGGCGCCTGGAATGGCTCCGGCGAAAGCGACGCCCGAAGCCCGATGCGCGCGGATTAGCCCACGTGATTGGCGAGTCGTGTTATGATTTGCCGGTGTTTACCTTCGCGTAACCATCATGGCTCAGGCTTTGGGTGGGATAATTCTTCGTGGAAACGCCGATGAGATCGTTCCTTCGAGCCGTGCGGCGCATGGCGGCGGTTGCAGCCGCCATTGCCGCGTTCACCGCCACCGGCATTTCCGACGGCAATGCCGAGCAACTTGCCAAGGCACTGTTCGGCAGCCCAGAGGCTGCCAGCCGCGACGGCCGCCAAAATCCTTCGGCTTCTACAGCAAGGGCTGCTTCTCCGGCGGCGTCGCGATCGCGACTGACGGCCCGACCTGGCAGGCGATGCGCCTGTCGCGCAACCGGCGCTGGGGCCATCCGGCGATGATCAACCTGATCGAAAAACTGTCGCGGGACGCCGTCAGCCGATGGCTGGCCGGGCCTGCTCCTCGGCGACATCTCGCAGCCGCGCGGCGGGCCGATGCTGACCGGCCACGCCTCGCACCAGATCGGTCTCGATGCCGACATCTGGCTGACGCCGATGCCCAACCGCCGGCTTTCCGCCCAGGAGCGCGAAAACATGAGCGCGACCTCGATGATCCGAAAGGGCGGATTGACGGTCAACGAGAAGCTGTGGACGCCTGCCCATGCACGGCTTCTGCGGCGCGCGGCAAGCTACCCCGAGGTCGAGCGCATCCTCGTCCATCCCGGCATCAAGAAAAGCTTTGCGATACGGTAAAGGGCGACCGCTCCTGGCTGCGCAAGGTCCGGCCGTTCTGGGGGCACGACTATCATTTCCACATCCGCATCGGCTGCCAACCCGGTTCGACCGGCTGCAAGCGGCAGGACGCCACTCCGACGAGCGACGGCTGCGACAAGTCGCTCGCCTGGTGGTTCACCGAGGAGCCCTGGCGCCCCAACAAGAACCCGGATGCTCCGAAGGCGCGCGACCTGATGACGATGGCGAGCCTGCCGAAGGAATGCCGGGCCGTGCTTGCAGCGCCCGAACCGGAATCGGAAATGGCTGTGACGATCGGCGGCGATGGCACGGCGGTGGCTGCCGTCGCGCCTCCTGACGCTCCTGTTCCGGCGATGATCGATCCATCGGCGGCGTTGCCCGTAACCGCCAACGCCTTCGCCGCAACGCCGGATATCGGTATCCCGCTGCCGCGGCCCCGCCCGCAAAACTGACAACTGCCGGGCGGAAAACCCTTTCCTCGCAACGCGGCCTTGTCTATACGGCTTCAACCGATTTAAATTTCCACCGCGCATGAGGTCCGAATGGCTTCGAAATTCCGCCTCGCCCTGATCGCGCATGACCAGAAAAAGGACGACATGGTGGCTTTCGCGGCCGCTCATGCCGGGTTCCTCGCGGGCTGCGATATCGTTGCGACCGGCACCACGGGCCAGCGTGTGGTCGAGGCGTGTCCGCAGCTTGACATCCGGCGGCTGAAAAGCGGGCCGCTCGGCGGCGACCAGCAGATCGGCGCACTGATTGCCGAGGGAATGATCGATGCCGTGATTTTCTTCGTTGATCCGCTGTACGCCGATGCCGCATGACGTGGATGTCAAGGCGCTGATGCGGCTTGCGATCGTCTACGACATCCCGATGGCGCTCAATCTCGCCACCGCCGAGATCATCGTCGACAAGAAGAACGGCTGAACGCTGCCTACGAGGGGACGGAAGCGACCATGGCAAACCAGAACGGCGACGAAAGCGTCCTGCAATTCCCGATCCTGATCGGCGATATCGGCGGCACCAATGCCCGCTTCGCCATCCTGGTCGATGCCTATGCGGAGCCCAAACAGTTCCCGATCGTGCAGACCGCCGATTTTGCCACGATCGACGATGCGATCCAGACCTCCATCCTCGACCGCACCTCGATCCAGCCGCGTTCGGCGGTGCTCGCCGTCGCCGGTCCGGTCGACGGCGACGAGATCGAACTCACCAATTGCCCCTGGGTGGTGCGGCCGCGCGTGATGATCGAGACGCTCGGCCTGCGCGATGTGGTCGTTCTCAACGATTTCGAGGCCCAGGCGCTCGCCGTCGTGGCGCTCGGCGAAGAGCACATGGAAAAGATCGGCCCCGGCAAGCCGGAACCGACCGCCGGCCGCGTCGTGCTCGGCCCCGGCACCGGCCTCGGCGTCGCCGGTCTCATCCATGCCTGTCATCGCTGGATTCCGGTGCCCGGCGAGGGCGGCCACATGGACATCGGACCGCGCACGCCGCGCGACCACGAGGTCTTCCCGCATATCGAGCCGATCGAGGGCCGTATCTCCGGCGAGCAGCTTCTCTGCGGGCGCGGTCTGGTCAACATCTATCGCGCCGTCGCCAAGGCCGACGGCGCGACCGCCGCGCTTCACCACCCCTGCGGAAGTCACCGGCGCTGCATTGGAAAAATCCGACAAGGTTGCCGAGGAGGCGCTGTCGATATTCGTCACCTGTCTCGGCCGCACCGCCGGCGACCTGGCGCTGGTGTTCATGAGCCGCGGCGGCGTCTACCTTACCGGCGGCATCGCCCAGAAGATCGTGCCCGCCCTGCAGACGGGCGTCTTCCGCACCGCTTTCGAAGACAAGGCGCCGCACAAGGAACTGATGCGAGACATGCCGGTCTATGTCATCACGCATCCGCTGGCGGCGCTGTCGGGGCTTGCCGCCTACGCCCGCACGCCGGTCCGTTTCGGCGTCGAGACATCCGGGCGCCGCTGGAAGGCCTGAACCAGGGCCGCGCAGGCATTTGCACACGGGCGCGCGTTGCGCATCGGCCATAGGCAAGCCCGACCGATGCCGTTAAGAGAGGCGCCGACGCCGGAACAAGGCATTCTGTTGCAGCGGACGTGAACGGGCCGGAATTTGACACTGCCAGAGACAACGAAGAAGCGGGCGGATCCCGGCGAAGTCGCCGCGGTCATCCGGCGCATTCTCGCGGAGAACGGCCGCGACTACCGCTGGCACTATGTGCTGGCCGACGCTTTGCCTGCTTGCGGTCGCCGCGACCACCGCCTTCAGCGCCTGGATCATGAAGGACGTGATCGACGAGCTATTCTATGAACGCCGCCAGGACCTGATCCTGCTGGTCGCCGGCTCGATCGCGGTCGCCTTCGTCATCCGCGGCTTCGCCAGCTACGGCCAGTCGGTGATCCTCGCCAAGGTCGGCAACAATCTCGTCGCCCGCTACCAGCGCCGCATCTTCGACCATCTGATGAAGCTCGGCGTGAACTTCTTCAACGACACCCGCTCCGGCCAGCTCGCCGCGCGCATCAACGAAAACGTCAACGGCATCCGCGACCTGCTCGGCATGACGCTCAAATCGGTCGCCGGCGACGCGGTGATGCTTGTGGCGCTGGTCGGCGTGATGATCGTGCAGGAGCCGGTCCTGTCGGCGATCGCGCTGCTCATCGGCCCGCCGCTTGTCTATACCGTCAACTATCTGATGCGGCGGCTGCGGCGCATCACCCGCGAATCCGTCGAGATCAATTCGCGGCTGATCGGCGCCATGCAGGAGGCGACGCAGGGCATCGCCATCGTGAAGGCCTTCACGATGGAAGACCAGTTGTCGCGGAAGATCTCCGAACTGGTCGGCAATGCCGAGGCGCGCGCCAACAAGATCGCGCGGGTATCCGAGCGGGTGACGCCGATCGCCGAAATCCTTGCCGGCTTCGCGATCGCCGGCGTCATCGCTTATGCCAGCTATCGCGCCGCTGCCGGCCAGCAGCCGCCCGGTTCCGTCTTCTCCTTCATCACCGCGTTGTTGCTCGCCTATGACCCGGC
Source organism: uncultured Alphaproteobacteria bacterium (assembly GCA_963763895.1). Taxonomy (GTDB): domain Bacteria; phylum Pseudomonadota; class Alphaproteobacteria; order Rhizobiales; family Rhizobiaceae; genus Neomesorhizobium. The sequence continues at coordinate 885,207 of CAVXQC010000008.1, forward strand.
ACGACGCCTGGCGCGCGTGCAGGTCAATCTGGAGCGTTCGCTGGTCAACGCGCGGATGATCTACGAGATCCTCGACGTGGAGCCCCGGCAGGGCGACGCGCCGGACGCACCGGCGTTGAAGATCGACAAGGGCGACATCGTCTTCGACCGCGTCTCGTTCTCCTATGCCGAAGCGCTGCCGATGCTGCACGGCGTGAGCTTCCTCGCCGCGGCAGGCAAGACGACGGCCATCGTCGGCGGCTCGGGCGCCGGCAAATCGACGCTGACGGCCCTGTTGCAGCGCTTCTACGATCTCGACAGCGGCACCATCATCGATCGACGGCCAGGACATCTCGAAGGTCACCAAGCACTCGCTGCGCAACTCGATCGCCTACGTCTCGCAGCAGCCCTATCTTTTCGAGGGCACGATCCGCGACAACATCCGCTACGGCCGCGCCGACGCCACCGACGCCGAGATCGAGACGGCGGCGAAGCTGGCCCAAGCCGACGAATTCATCCGCCAGCAGGTCAACGGCTATGACACGCTGGTCGGCGAGAACGGCGTCACGCTTTCCGGCGGCCAGCGCCAGCGGCTGTCGATCGCCCGCGCCATCGTGCGCAATGCGCCGATCCTGCTTGCTCGACGAAGCCACTTCGGCGCTCGACAACGAGTCGGAGGCGCGCGTGCAGGAGGCGCTCGCGGAGGTCATGAAGAGCCGCACCACCATCGTCATCGCGCACCGGCTCTCGACGGTCGTCAGCGCCGACCATATCGTCGTTCTTGGAGCACGGCAGGCTGGTCGAGGAGGGCACGCACGACGTCGCTGCTTGCCCAGCCCCATGGCGTCTATGCCCGCTTCCACCGGTTGCAGAACGAGAAGGGACTGGGCATCGTCAACGACATCAAAGATTGCATCGATCAAGCCGAAGCGGGCACGGGCGGCAAAGGCCGCGGCAAGGAGCAGTTCATGAGCGAGATGGGTCTGGTTGTCGTCGGTGCGGCCGGGCGCATGGGGCAGGTGCTTGATCCGCGCCATGCATTCGATGGACGGCGCGCGCGTCGTCGGCGCCATCGAACGGCCCGGTTCGCCCTACCTCGGCAGGGATGCGGGAGAACTGGCCGGCATCGGCACCATCAACGTCGCCGTGACCGACGACCCGCTGCCGGTCTTCGCCAAGGCCGACGGGGTGCTGGATTTCAGCGTGCCGGCCGCTTCCGTCGAATTCGCCGGGCTATGCCGCGCAGGCGCGGATCGTGCATGTGATCGGCACCACCGGCTGCACGGAAGCCGACGATGCAAAGATCGCGGCGGCGGCGCGGCACGCCACGATCGTCAAGTCCGGCAATATGAGCCTCGGCGTCAATCTTCTGGCGGTGCTGGTCGAACAGGCGGCCCGCGCGCTCGATGCTGCGGATTTCGACATCGAGATCCTCGAAATGCACCACAAGCACAAGGTCGATGCGCCATCGGGCACGGCGCTGCTGCTCGGCCAGGCCGCCGCTGCCGGGCGCGGCATCCCGCTCGCCGGCAACGACGTGCGCGTGCGCGACGGCCACACCGGCGCGCGGCCCGCCGGCAGCGATCGGCTTTGCCACATTGCGCGGCGGCTCCGTCGTCGGCGACCATTCGGTGATGCTTGCCGGAACCGGCGAGCGGATCACGCTCTCCCACCACGCCGAAGACCGCACTCTTTTCGCGCGCGGAGCCGTGAAGGCCGCGTTGTGGGCGCGCGGCAAGAAACCCGGCCTCTATTCGATGCGCGACGTGCTGGGGCTGAGCTAAGCGTGATCCTAGGCGGCGAAACCTAGCCGCGGCAAAAAAGTTTCCGGTCAACCGACATCTGGAAGGAAGAATATGTCTGGAACCCTCGTTCTCGTCCGCCACGGTCAAAGCGAATGGAACCTCAAGAACCTGTTCACGGGATGGCGCGACGTCGACCTCAGCGAACAAGGGCTCGCCGAGGCGAAAGCCGCCGGACAGAAGCTCAACGCCCGCGGCATGAAGTTCGACATCGCCTTCACTTCGGCGCTGATGCGCGCCCAGAAGACCTGCCAGTTCATTCTGGACGCCACCGGCCAGAGCAGCCTCGAGACCATTCGCGACAAGGCGCTGAACGAACGCGACTACGGCGACCTCAACGGCTTGAACAAGGACGACGCCCGCAAGAAGTGGGGCGAGGAACAGGTGCATATCTGGCGCCGCTCCTACGATACGCCGCCGCCCGGCGGCGAGAGCCTTAAAGACACCGGCGCCCGCGTCTGGCCCTACTATCTGCACGACATGCAGCCATATGTGCTGCGCGGCGAAACGGTGCTGGTGGCCGCGCACGGCAATTCGCTCCGCGCGCTGATCATGGCGCTCGAGGGCATTTCGGGACCGGAGATCGTCAAACTGGAACTCGGCACCGGCGTGCCGATAATCTACAGGCTGAACGCCAATTCGACGGTTGCCTCCAAGGAGATACTCGAAGGCTGAAAGCATGATCCGGAACGCCGGCGCCGGTTTTCGGCAAGGATCGCGGTTTGAAGAGAGCAGCCGGCCAATCGTCGCTGCGGAGCAAAAAGCGCGTTGACACTGTTATCCCGCCCGCTTACATGGGCGGCGTTGCCCAGATGGCGGAATTGGTAGACGCGCACGGTTCAGGTCCGTGTTCCGCAAGGAGTGGAGGTTCGAGTCCTCTTCTGGGCACCATTCCCTTTGCAGGCTTTTGATTCCCTGGAGCCGTTGGCTTCGGAACCGCTGACTGGTACGCAGCGTGGCCAGCGTGGCAGTTGCCATCGGCTGGATTCAGTCTTTACTTGGGCCGATGAAGGCGGGAACTCTTGAAATCGTCGAACTGATGCTTCGCTCAGGCGCGGCTGCACTGAACCTGTTCATGGCCGTGCAATTCGTGCGTTCGCAGCCTGTCAAATTTGTAACCGCCGCCGGTGTGGCCTGTTCTGCCTTGCAGTAGCTTCCTACGCTATCGTCTCCCAGCCATCGCTTCCGGCACTCCTCGGCTACCCCGGGGAGGCGCTGAAGCTGATGGCGGTTGTCGCTACCGTGTTCTTCTGGTGGTTCGGTATGGCGCTCTTTCGCGATGCCTTCGAGTGGCGAGCCATTTATTCAGTCCCGCTGCTGATGTTGCTTTTCTTCCATGGCCTGCGGCAGGGATGGGACGGAAGCTACCGCGTCGTGGGTGCCCTGCTGCATCAGGCGACGGTGCTCCTGCTGCTGATCCATATTGTGTCGCTGGCGGTTTCGGATTTCCGGAACGACCTGGTCGATGCGCGGCGGCGCTTCCGTCTGGCGGTCGCGCTGCTTCTGCCGCTGGCGGGCATCGTCATCGCCATTGCCGAGATCTACAGCCTTTATGGCGCGCTTCCTCCGTGGCTCGGCCCGCTCCACGCACTGATGTTATTCGCGCTGTCGTTCCTATTCGCTTTGTGGTTGACAGGGGCCAAGCCGGAGCTTTTCGCGCCGTCGACGGAGGCTCCGCAGCCGAGAACCGACCTTCTGACACCAGCGGACTTGATCGAGTTAGAGCGGCTGAAGGCGGCGATCGACAATGGGGGGTGCTTCGAACCCGAACTGTCGCTCGGTGCGCTTGCCGGCAAGATCAAAATTCCCGAGCACCGGCTCCGACGGCTCATCGGCAAGGGACTCGGCTACCGCAACTTCGCAGCTTTCCTGAACGACCACCGCGTCGAAGAAGCCAAGCGGGGGCTTGCCGACCCGGCAAGGTCCCGCGAACAGATCGTATCGATCGCTTTCGGTCTGGGCTATGCCTCGCTCGCGCCGTTCAATCGAGCTTTCCGCCAGGCGACGGGAACAACGCCGTCGGAATATCGCGCGCTGGCGCTTTCGCGGATGGTCGATTCCGGAAAAGGCTGATCGAAAACGGAATTCGCGCATCGTTTTATCTTGCGCGCAGCCTTTGACGCCGCTCCACGGCAGGTTCCTTCCCGAAATCACGGAAGGAGCCGAAAATGCTGGAAGCTTGTTTCGATCATCTCGCGCTGACGCGCTTTGCCACCGGCGTCTACCCGCTCATTCTCCAGGGCGACCTCTACCGCATCTGATCGGCGCCGGGGGTACGTTTCTCGTCGTCAACACGCTGCTTGCCGGATGGTTGGCGCGACGCAAGATCCGGGAGGAGAAGCCGACCTGGCGCCAGATGATGCGCGAGATATTCGCTTCGCTCAGGACTGTGCTGATCTTCTCGCTCATTGGACTTGGGATCGCGATTGCCGCGAAGCTTGGCCTGCTAACCGTCTATGAAGACCCGGCGGAAGCGCGGCTGGCCCTATTTCTTAGTCAATGTCGTTGTCCTGATCGTCGCCCATGACGCCTGGTTCTACTGGACCCACAGGATCATGCACCGGCCCCGGCTTTTTCGTTGGCTCCACACGCTTCACCATCGCTCGTACAATCCATCCCCCTGGACGTCCTACGCCTTCGACGCCAGTGAAGCGCTCGTCAATGCGATCTACTTACCGCTTGCAATGGCCGTCATGCCGACAAGCATCCTCGCGGCATTCATTTTCAAGGGTCACATGATGCTGCGCAATGCGATCGGGCATTGCGGTTACGAAGTCTTTCCCGCCCGGGCCGATGGGCGGCCGCTGCTCGACTGGCTGACAACCGTTACCCATCACGACCTCCATCATGCCCGCGCGCGGACCAATTTCGGGCTTTATTTCACTTTCTGGGACCGCATCACGGGTACAGAGGACCCCACCTACCATGCCCGGTTCGCACGTGCGGTTGGCAGACCGTTGAGTTTGCCCGAAGCCGAAGCCGGCAATCAATAGACGTGGAGGCCATCGGCGGAAGACACCTCTGGACGGTGTCAATGAGGCTGTTTTTGCCGTCTGCCGCTCACAGCATGTCGCCGAGGGTCCAGTGATTGCTCCAGCGCGCGTCGATCTCGTCGGCGACGTTCTGGAAGCGGATGTCGGTCGACAGCCGCATGGTGCCGTCGGGATCGGCATTCGACGTCGCCGCGTGGATCGTATAGGGACTGTGCAGCACCACATCGCCGGCTTCGTAGTCGGCGAACAGCCAACGTCGGTCGAAGCGCTCCGCCATCGCTGGCAGGTCCTTCGATATCCAGCCGGTCTCCGACATGTTCCTGTTGAAGGCGCTGACGCCTTCTTCCGGCGACAGTGACGCGTTCGCCGCCGTGAACTCGGCTTCCAGCTTGCGCCCCAGCGCATGGGAGCCTTCCAGATAGACCAGGCCGCCCATGTGCGCCGGCACATCGCCGATCGGAATCCAGGCCGTGACCAGTCTGTTGGTGCCGCCGCGCAGATAGACCAGATCATAATGGGCGCCGGTCGACGAGGGATCACCCGGCCGCGTATAGCGCAGCATCTTGCGTTTATGCAGATATGACATGCCGCCCAGAAACCCGTCGAGGAAGCGCCACAGCGGCGGCTGCAGGCAGAACGATTCGAAGGCGGCCGAACGCACGATCTCCATCAGTATCCTGCGGGCGCCGTCTTCGGCCTTGCGGTCGGGGTTGGCCTTGCCGTCGGCCGGATCGGAACCCGGAGCGAGCAGCCCGGTATCGAGGAATTGCGCGAAGAAATACCGGCGGAATTCCAGCACGTCGCCGCGCGGCAGCAGGCCTTTCAGCCACAGATAGCCGTCCTTCTCGTAGCGTTCGGCCAAGGCATCCGGCGGCTCCTTCGGATCGCTGGCGACTAGCCGGCCGAGGCGGTGCGGGGCGCCATCCAGCACGAAGCCATTCGATATCAGCGACGGCGGTTGCTCCACCGGTTCGGGCGCAGGCGAAAAAACGAGCATCGACGGTCCTCACGGTTTCAACCGCAAACATGACAGGCTGGGAGCCCCTATTCCTTCACCGCACCGGTCATCGAGGACACATAATGCTCGACGAAGAAGGAATAAAGGATGACGACCGGCAGCGAGCCGATCAACGCACCAGCCATCAGCGCTCCCCATTCATAGACGTCCGAGCGGACGAGCTCGGTCAAGACGCCGACCGGCACGGTCTTCTTCTCGGAGGACTGGATGAAGGTCAGCGCGTAGATGAACTCGTTCCAGGACAGCGTGAAGGCGAAGATGCCGGCCGAGATGAGGCCCGGCACCGAAAGCGGCAGGATGATCTTCGTCAGGATCTGCCAGCGGCTGGCGCCGTCGATCAGCGCGCATTCCTCGAGCTCGTAGGGGATGGAGCGGAAATAGCCCATCAAGAGCCAGGTGCAGAAGGGCACGAGGAAGGTCGGATAGGTGAGGATCAGCGCGAAGGGCGTGTCGTAGAGGCCGAGATTGAAGACCATCACCGAGAGCGGGATGAACAGGATCGACGGCGGCACCAGATAGGCGAGGAAGATCGCCAGCCCCACTTGGCGCGAGCCGGAAAAGCGCAGCCGCTCGATGGCATAGGCGGCGAAGACGGCTGCAAGCAGCGAGAGCGCGGTCGAGGCGACGGAGATCAGGATCGTGTTCCACAGCCAGCCCGGATAGGAGGTCTGGAAGAGCAGGTAATAGAAGTGCTGCAGCGTCGGGCTGACGACCCAGAATGGGCTGTAGTCGTTGAAGTTTGTCATCTGGTCGTTTGGCTTCAGCGAGGTGATTGCCATCCAGTAGAAGGGGAAGAGCAGGACGATGACGAAGACGAGAAGCGGCAGCCAGATGGTGACGACGCGGCGCGGCAGGCTCTGCAGATAGCCCATGCCGCCTTCGTCGCCGGCAGCCGGTTTGCTGGTGTCGGTGAGAGCCATCTCAGTCGCCTCCGCCCTGCTGCCATTTGCGGCGCTGCAGCCCGAAATAGCTGAACAGGATCGCTGCGAGTAGGAAGGGGATCATGGCGACCGCGATCGCCGCGCCCTCGCCGAGCTGGCCGCCCGAAATGCCGCGCTGGAAGGAGAGCGTCGCCATCAGGTGCGTCGCGTTCACCGGGCCGCCGCGCGTCAGGACGTAGATGAGCTGGAAATCGGTGAAGGTGAAAAGCACCGAAAACGTCATGGTAATGGCGATGATCGGGGTGAGCAGCGGCAGCGTGACAAAGCGGAAGAGCTGCCAGCGGCTGGCGCCGTCGAGGGTGGCCGCCTCATAAAGCGACTGCGGGATTGTCTGCAGGCCGGCGAGCAGCGTGATCGCGACGAAGGGGATGCCGCGCCACACGTTCGCCGCGATGACTGAAGCGCGGGCGTTGGTGGGATCGCCAAGAAAATTGATGCGGTGGTCGATGATGCCGAGCTCCATCAGCGCCCAGGAGATGATCGAGAACTGCAAATCGTAGATCCACCAGAAGGCGATGGCCGAGAGCACCGTCGGCACCACCCAGGGCAGCAGCACCACGGCGCGGAAAAAAGACTTGAACGGCAGGTTCTCGTTGAGAAGGAGCGCCAACCAGAGGCCGAGCACAAATTTCAGGATCGAGGCGCTGACCGTATAGAGCAGCGTGTTGAAGACCGAGAGCCAGAAGACGGCGTCGTCGGCCAGGTATTCGTAGTTTTCGATGCCTATGAAGATGCCGGGGCGGCCGATGCGCGTGTCGGTGAAGCCGAGCCAGACGCCAAGGCCCAGCGGATAGGTGAGGAAGACGAGAAGCAAGGCCGCCGCCGGCAGCATGAAGCCGAAGGAGAGAAAGCCGCGGCTTTCCGCCAGCCGCTTGGCGAGCGGCGGGCGGGATGGGGCTTCGGCTATGGTTGTGGAGGCCATGGGATTTGTTCCGATTTCTCAGTGGAGCACGCGCCTGAGAGTGGCAAAAACCTAGGTGTCGGCGTTTCTCTCCCCGTTTGCGGGGGAGAGATGTCGGGCAGGACAGTCAGGGGCGACGCGATGTTGGAAGTTAAGCGCCACCCTCATCCGGCCCTCCTTCCACCTTCTCCCCGTGAACGGGGAGAAGGTGGAAGGAGTTACACCCTGATAATACCTGTTCGCGCGCTTCTCGGCCTCCTCTATCGCCTCCTGCGGCGTGGCCTGGCCGGTGACCGCCTTGGCGAACATGTCGACCAGCACGTAGTCGGCCATGGTGGCGGCAGACGCATAACCGAGTGGGCCGGCATAGCCGTTGTTGCGGAGCGTCGCCGACGCCTTCGCATAGGGCGCGAAGTTGGGATCCGACGTCCAGATCGGATTGTTGTCGTATGCTTTCAGCGTCTGGCAGCAATAGCCGGACGAGCCCTTGATCCATTCGCTCATCTGCGCCTCTTCGAACATGAACTGCAGATAGGCCTTCGCGGCATTCGGGTAGGGCGTGTAGTTGAAGATCACCGCCGAGGTCACCTGATAAAGCTCGACCGGCTGGCCGACCGGTCCGACCGGCAGGCTCGCCGTCCGGATGTCCTTGGCGATCTCCGCCAACTTGGGGTCGTTGTCCTTGTTCACCTTGGCGGTGACGTAGGCCGAGATGCCGTTAGCGATCACCGACAGCTCGCCGGCGAGGAAGGCGCGGTTGTTGTTGACATCGAGCCAGCTCTCGGTGCCCGGGATGAAGGTCTTGTAGAGCTCCATCGCATATTCGATGGCCCTCAGCGTCTCGGGGCTGTTGATGACGACCTTGCCGCTCTCGTCGACCATCTTGCCGCCGTGGCTCCACAACAGCCAGTGCGCGTAGTTGTTGCCGTCGCCGACGCCATGGCCGTGGGTGAAGCCGGCCGGATGGCCGTTCTTCTGCAGCGCCTTGCAGAGCTCGAGGAAGCTCGCGGTGTCCTTCGGGAACTCGGAGAAGCCGGCTTCCTTCACCCAGCTCTCGCGATAGACGATCGCGTTGCCGATGGTGGCGAGCGGCAGGCCGATGAACTTGCCGTCCTTGGTGGCGTAACTCTTGGGGCCCTCGTGCCAGCCGCCATATTTGCCGCCGAGATCTTCGCCAAGGTCGGTGACGTCGAGTAGCTTGTCCGGATATTGGTGCGCGTCGTCGAACCAGACGAACATCAGGTCGGGACCGGAGCCGACATTGGCCGCGACGGCCGCCTTCGGCCGGATGTCTTCCCAGCTTTCCTTGTCGACGCGCACCTGCACGCCGGTGGCGTCGGTGAACTTCTTGGTCAGCGCGAGCCACGCATCCTCGTCGCCCTGGACGAAGGGCGACCAGCGAAGGAGCCTCAATGTCGCGCCCTCTTCGGGGGTGATAGGTGGGCGCGCTCTGGGCGAAAGCGGGGCGGGAGCCGATCAGCCGGCTGCCGACCACGCCCGCAGCGGCCGCTGCGGTGGTGCGGATCACGTCACGTCTGGTGAATTTCATTCTCTGCTTCCTCCTTGAGTGGACTGTCTATTGTCGGCGGTCGTCGGCCCAGGAACTAGTTCTCGAGGCGTTTGCCGGTGTCGCTGCTGAAAAGGTGAAGAGAATTCGGCTCGGCGGCCAACCTGACCGTCTGGCCGGGCTCGAAGGCATGGCGTTCGCGGAAATTCGCGACGATGTCCTCGCCGCCCGGCGTGCGGCCTATGATCTGGATTTCCGAGCCTGTCGGCTCGACGACGACGATCTCGACCGGGAATCCCTGGTCGGAAAGCTTAAGATGCTCGGGGCGGATGCCGAGCACTACGGGCGTGCCCTTGGCTGCCCCGGCCGCGCCGTTGAGTACCAGCGAGACGCCGCCGGTTCCTTGGAAGGCCAGAGCGCCGTCGCCGCCGATCTCGCCGCGCAAAAAATTCATGGCCGGGGATCCAATGAAGCTCGCGACGAAAAGGTTGCTCGGACGATCGTAAAGTTCGAGCGGCGCTCCGATCTGTTCGACGAGGCCGTCATGCATGACGACGATCTTGTCGGCCATGGTCATGGCCTCGATCTGGTCGTGCGTGACGTAGACGGTCGTGGTCTTCAGGCGCTGATGCAGTTCCTTGATCTCGGCGCGCATGGCGACCCGCAGCTTGGCGTCGAGGTTGGATAGCGGCTCGTCGAACAGAAATACCTGCGGATCGCGCACGATTGCGCGGCCCATGGCGACGCGCTGGCGCTGGCCGCCCGACAGTTGGCGCGGATAGCGTGACAGCAGCGGCACCAGGCCGAGAATCTCGGCAGCGCGCTGCACGCGCTGCTCCCTCTCGGCCTTCGGCGCATTCTTCAGCATCAGCGAGAAAGCCATGTTCTCGGCAACCGTCATGTGCGGATAGAGCGCGTAGTTCTGAAAAACCATGGCGATGTCGCGCTCTTTGGGCGCAACGTTGTTGACGATGCGCTCGCCGATCGAGATCTGTCCGCCGGTGATGCCTTCCAAGCCGGCGATCATTCGGAGCAGGGTCGACTTTCCGCAGCCGGATGGTCCGACCAGGATAACGAACTCCCCGTCGTTTATATCGACGCTTACACCGTGGAGAATTTCGGCCGATCCGAAAGATTTATACACATCGCGAATTGCGACCGATGCCATCAGTTCCTCCCGGACGATTGTTTCCGCGACGCCCTTGAAGGAAATGCGCCTGAGGTTACGCGCTTCCGGCTCCTCTCCATCGGCACGCACAGGAAAGGTAGCCTCACGAAAACCGGCTGTAAAGCCGCAGTGCAATATGGCCGTTGACCTCCTCAAACCTCATCAAACGCAACATTCACGGAGCGCTTAGTCGCCTCATTCGGGAGAGAAATCCGGCCATTGGATATGCCGGTGCGTTTCTGCCTTACTGTGCTCCAATTGCCGCGCAGCTGGCGATACAGGTTTCGTTTGCATCCATCCGAACTGCCTCAGTTGAAAGAACAAGATCTCGAACGACACCCGGAATAATCCCTGAACAGCGCTGGCCAATGCCTCCGATCGGGCGACGATCTGCTTCGATTTGGCTGACCAAGTGTGTCGCGACAACTCCAAACGTGTTTCGTTGCCTTGGAACCGACAGACGAAGGCCACATTTGCTGCCTCATTTCGTCCCTACGCGCTCTGATCGTTATAAGTGGGGACTTTCAGAAATGCAGAAAAACCTAGCCGCGCTGGCCGCGGCCGCGCTGGTGTCGGGCCTGATGCTCGCCGCATCGGCACAAACCGCTTCGGCCCAATGCGGTCGCGCTTCATGGTATGCGCTTACCTCCAAGACCGCATCGGGCGAACGCATGAACCCGGCGGCAATGACCGCCGCCCATCGCAGCCTGCCTTTCGGCACCAAGCTCAAAGTCACCAACAAGCGCAACGGCAAGGCCGTCGTCGTTCGCATCAACGATCGCGGACCGTTCATCAAGGGCCGTGTCATCGATCTTTCCAGGTCGGCCGCACGTCAGCTCGGCTTCATCGGCGCCGGCCATACCTCGGTCTGCATGGCCAAGGTTTAAGTCAACAGCCGGTTTGCCGCCGTCTCGGCCATCGCATCTGCGAGGCTCAGGCCCCATTGCGACCTGCAATAGGCGCGAAAGTCGAAACAGGGCAGGCCGGGACAGACTTCGAATTCAATGAGATGGACGGTTCCGTCCATCTCGACCCTGAGGTCGAATGAAAAGACGTCGCGGAGGCCGAGTTTCCGCATGAGAGCCTCTCCGATTCCGCGAATGCGGCGATCGGCTTCCGGCTGCCAGGCCACGACCGGCTGCAAATCCGGCTCTGCGTAAAGTCCGGCGTCCTTGGCTTCAGCGCCGGTGTCGCCGTAAAGCGCCATGCTGTCGGCCATGGTTTGAAAGTCGCCGCCGGACTCGACGAGAAACACGCCGAGTTCCTCAAGTCCGGCGGCAGGCGAGACCGCCAGGAAACTTGCCCTCACATTGCGCCCGGCGACATAGGGTTGCACCACGACGTCGTCGCGATAGGCCGCAAAGACACGGCGGCTCAGCTCCAGGGCTTTGTCCAAGAAGCGACAGCGCAAATCTTCCCAGATGCCGATCTTGGCTCCGAGCCGGTTCGGCTTGACGAAATAGCCTGAAGGCGATTCGGGCGGCGGCACGATCCATTTACCGTCGCGGGCGAGACCTGCCGGCGGCACGGGCAGTCCAAGCGCCCTCAGCACCGCTCCGGAGCGGAACTTGTCCTGGCAGAGCGCGAACAATGTGTCGTCCGCGCCGATGGTAGGGATACCATGCAGCCGGGCCATTGCAGGAGCCGCACCGCCGCGAAAATAGGCGATGCCGTCGGTCAGCGTCCAGACGAGTGAATGCGCGGCATCCACTCTCGACAGAACCGCAGCAGCATCGTCGAGCCTGACGGGGTTGAACGACAGTCCGCGCCTGGCGCAGGCGGCGGCGATCTCGTCGAACTCAAGCGCCAGGTCGGTCGATTGCGCGAGGTAGGAGGAAATCTCAAGCGCATGCTGCGCACTGTGTCCATCCGCGCGCAACCGTTTGCTGCAAGCCTCCTCTGGCTCGTAGATCAGCACAAGGTTATGCGTCAGCGGCATTCATATCTCCGGCAGGCGACGACCGCATCTTTCCAGAAGCCACACTCGCACCGAAGCTTGCGGTTCCTTTCAGGCAAACCGACCCCGAAGCGGCGTTGCGTAACAAACGCACGCCTTCCGCCAGGTTTCCGTCAAAGCAGAACAGATGGCTCGAAACGGCCCCTCACCGGAATGTCGAGCAGGAATGTCTTGCCGGCTTCGGGATCGGTGGCGCGCGCAGCGGGGTCCATGCCTTTCCAGGCCGAAGTGGCGATGATGCGCGATGCATCGGCGCCAACGAAGGCGGGGCAGGAGGATTGCCTCGCCGGCACCGGGATCGACCGGATCAGCTTGCCATCCGGCGCATAGGCATCGACACGGCCGCCGCCCCAGCGGGCATTCCACAACACGCCATCGGCATCGACCACCGAACCATCCGCCCAGCCATCCACACCGCTGGTGTCGGCGAACAGCTTCGGCTCGCCGGTCGGGAGGCCCGTCGCGGCATCGCAGTCGACGCGGTGGATGACATTGGAGACTTTGCCGGTGAAGTAGGCGGTAGCGCCGTCGGCGGAGAAACAGATCGAGTTCGGAACTGTGATGGCGTCGTAGAGACGCCGGACCTCGCCCTTCGAGAACCAATAGATGGCGCCGCCTTTCGGCGCCTCGTCCTTGGCCATGGTGCCGATCCAGAACGAACCGGATGGGTGAACGCGGGCGTCGTTCGAGCGGGTCGACGGGCTATCGGCTTCGAGCGCGGTGTGCAGCGTCAGCCTGCCGGTCTTCGCATCGCGAATATAAAGGCCGTCCTCGGCGACAAGAAGCTGCCGGTCGGCGTCGACCGTGGCGATCGCACTGCCCATGAAAGGCAGGTTGTAGACGACAGTTTGCCCATCCGGATATTTCTTCTCAAGCAGCTTCCTGCCGGTGATGTCGAACCAGAACAGCTTTCCGGTTCCGGGATCGTACGCCGGGCCCTCGCCGAGTTCGCAAACCACGTCCGAGAAGACGCTCGTGCCTTCGCCAATCATGCTTGCACCCCACCAAAAACCTTGTCCCACGACGATACTGCCGCAACCGCCCGTTCGCGAACGGCGTCGACCGTCATGCCCGGCTTGTAAAGGCTCGACCCGAGCCCGAAGGTGCGCACGCCGATCTTGCCGAAGGCGTCGAAGTCCTTCTCCGAGACACCGCCAACCGCTCCGACAACGGTTTCAGCCGGCAGCACCGCGCGGATCGCGGCAATTCCTTGCGGGCCGAGCGCGCTGGCTGGAAAAAATTTGAGCGCCGAGGCTCCGAGCCTCAGCGCCAAGAACGCCTCGGTCGGCGTGAAGACGCCTGGCATGGTGACCATACCGAAACCGGCGGCGCGCTCCATCACTGCGGCATCGATGTTGGGGCTGACAAGCAGCCTGCCGCCAGCGCTCTCCAGGTCATCTACCTGTTGGGACGTCAGTACCGTGCCGGCGCCGACCAGCGCCGAAGCCGGCAACGCCGCGACAATCCGCTCGATAGACTTGAACGGGTCGGGCGAATTGAGCGGCACCTCGACCGCATCGATGCCCGCCTCGAAGATCGCCTTGCCGATTGCAGCGGCCTCATCCGGTCGAAGCCCGCGCAGGATGGCGACGAGGCCACGGTTCAAAGTCGGGAACGGTGTGCTCATGCTGCACTCCTTGTCATCCAGCCGAGGCGCCGCGCCGCTTCGATCAGGCCGGCGCGCACAGCTTCGTCGGCGTCGGCGGAAATCACTGTGTAGCCGGCGAGTTCGAGAGCCACCCTGTAAAGCAGGCCGAGCGCACCAGACGCCACGAGGATCACCTTACCCTCCGGCACCTCGAAAGCGCGTCGTGCCGACGCGATTTCGCCACCGATCAGCAGGCCGGACAATCTCGCCACGGCGTCGTCAGGTTTGAGGTTCTGCAACAAGGTCGCTGCACGGATGCGGAACAATCCATTGCCGACGTCGCCGCCCTCGCCGAGCGCCTGCGCGCAAGCGGCACGGAAGGCAGTGTCGTCGGGCAGGGCAGGCGCCGGGCTCTCGCCCAGCGAATGGCGCAGGATCGATTGTTTCGACAGGATGGAAAACAGCTCGCCGGTGAGCCATGTGCGGAAACCGGTCACGGCGCCGTCACTGGCCTCGACCCACTTCGAATGCGTGCCAGGCATGCAGACGACATGCCTGCCCGAAGCAAACAATGGCACGATGCCGGCAAGCTGCGTTTCCTCGCCCCGCATCACATCGGGCGCGTCGGCGTCGCGCTGTGCGAGACCCGGCAGGATGCGGATGTCGCGCGCCTGGCCGGGCACGGCGACTGCGCCGGCCAGCATGTCGTCCAGCCTCGCCGGCAGCGCCACGTAGGGTGCCTCGACCCAGCCCTGCCGTGCGCCGGCCATGCCGCAGATGATGACCGGCAGGCCGTTCGCCGCGCCCATGTCTCCGAGGTGCTTTTCCAGGATCGCGCCGAACCCGGCCGTCGCGGCGCTCACCATGCCTTCGTCGCTGCGCCGCTCGGCCAGCACCGCGCCGCCGCTGTCGAGCAGCCAGATGCGGAAGCTCGACGTGCCCCAGTCGGCGGCTGCAAAAGCTGGCCCGCTCACAAATAGCCCCCGTCGACGATCAAGGTCTGTGCAGTCAGCATCCGCGAGGCGTCCGACGCCAGGAACAGGCAGGTGCCCACCATGTCATCCGGTTGCATCACCTCCTTGATGCATTGCTTCGCCACATGGGCAGCGAGTGCCTCGTCGGTTACCCAGAGTTCCCGCTGCCGCTCGGTGATGACCCAGCCGGGCGCCACCGCGTTGACCCTGATCCCATCCTTGCCGAGATGACCGGCCAGCCCCTTGGTCAAGCCGATGATGCCGGCTTTGGCGGCTGTGTAGGACGGCATGTCCGGGTGGTTGATGAGGAACGACGTGGAGGTGAAGTTGATGATCGAGCCCTTGCCCGCCGCTTTCATGCCCGGCGCAACAGCCTGCGCGGTGAAGAAATGCGGGCGCAGATTGATCGACTGGTTGTCGTCCCAGAATTCAACGGTGACGTCCGCGGCGGCATGCCGGGTGTCGACCGCAGCGTTGTTGATGAGCACCGTAACTGGGCCGTGCCTGGCCGCTGCATTGGCCACTGCGGCGCGCAAGGCCTCGACATCGCGCAGGTCGGCTGCCAGGTAGAGCGGCCGCAAGCCCACGGCCTTCTCGATACGGTCGCACAAGGCCGTGCTCGGCGCATCGGCAATGTCGATGAAGGCCACCTTGCTGCCTTGCCGCGCAAACCCCTCGGACAATGCCGCGCCGATGCCCGAACCGCCGCCGGTAATCAGCACGGACGCTCCTTCGAGGTCGGGAAATTTCGCTGATGGCATCATGGCCGCCCTCTTCTCATTTTCTTTCCGCCGCCCGCCACCGTAAAGTGCGTGCTCGTCGCAAACGCCAGAAAAAATCGCCTTTCCGGAAGGCTACACAGCGATATCAATCGCGCCGACCAACAGACCGATAACAATTTTCCACTATTTGGAACGTTGTTTGACTATTCAGACTTAATCTTTTAGCTTTCGATCCTTGTCAAGGATCAGTTCGGCACAGGAGGATGAATGCCGGGGGAGGGCAACGAAAGCGGGACCGGAACCTTGGGCAAGGCTATCGATGTGCTTCAGGCTGTTGCGTCCTCGCCATACCCGCCAAGATTCACCGACCTCCTGCAACTGGTGGGCCAGCCACGCGGCACCTTGCACCGCCAGATCTCGAACCTGATCGAGGAAGGTCTGCTGTCGCTCCGAAGAGACCATTCCTACGAACTCGGCTTAACCCTACTCAAGCTCGCGTCTCGCGCCTGGGCGGGAAATCAGTTCCGTCCCATCGCCGAGCCTCATCTTCATCGCCTGCATGAGCAGACCGGCGAGACCGTACATCTGGGCGTGCTCCAGGGCCTGGACGTGATCTACCTCGACAAGGTCGAGAGCAAGCAGGCCGTGCGCATGCACTCGCAGATCGGAAACGCCTCGCCGGTCTATTGCACTGGCGTCGGCAAGGCCGCTCTCGCGGCGTTGCCTGACGCCGAGCGGGACAAGCTGATTGCGGCGATTTCCTTTCGCCGGCACACAGAAAATACCCTGGCCGACGAAACCGCCTTGCGCGCCGAAATCGACGAGATCCGGAGATCCGGCGTCGCTTTCGACCGGCAGGAACACGAGCCCGGCATACAATGCGTGGCCGCACCCATTCATTCGCGCGACCGGGGATTCGTCGCCGGCATCTCGACGACCGCGCCCGCCTACCGGATTTCAATCGAGCAGCTGGCCGAATGGGCCCCGTTGGTGCAGGCGGCTGCCCGCGCCATCATGGATGACATGGCGACACGGCTCGGACCAAAATCGTGAAAGGGAGAGAAAACATGGCCGCAGTTGAACTGAGGAGCGTCAAGAAATCCTTCGGGACCGTGGATGTCATCCACGGCGTGGACCTTTCGATCGAAAGCGGCGAGTTCGTGGTTTTCGTCGGACCGTCCGGCTGCGGGAAATCGACGCTGCTGAGGCTCGTGGCCGGACTGGAAGAGATAACTGCAGGCACCATCTCCATCGGCGGCAGGGATGTCACTAACATCGATGCCGCCGATCGCGGCATCGCCATGGTCTTCCAGTCCTATGCGCTCTATCCCCATATGACGGTCGAAGAGAATATGGGTTTTGGCCTTCGGATGACCGGCACCGACAAGGCGGTCATCGCCAAACGCGTCGGCATCGCCGCCGGCATCCTCCATCTCGAGGGCCTCCTGAAGCGCAAGCCCAAACAGCTTTCCGGCGGCCAGCGCCAGCGGGTGGCGATCGGCCGCGCCATCGTCCGCGAGCCGCAGGTATTTTTGTTCGACGAGCCGCTGTCCAACCTCGACGCCGAGCTAAGGGTCCAGATGCGGCTCGAGATCGCCAAGCTGCACAAGGCGCTCGACGCGACCATGATCTACGTGACGCACGACCAGGTGGAAGCGATGACGCTCGCCGACAAGATCGTGGTGCTGCGCGCCGGCATCATCGAACAGGTGGGCACGCCGCTGCAGCTCTACGACGATCCGGATAATCTGTTCGTCGCCGGCTTCATCGGCTCGCCGAAAATGAACTTCATGAAGGCGCGGGCGATGTCGTCGGCGGGCGGGACGACCACGATCGAATTGCTGGAATTCGGCAATGTCCGCGTTCCGATGAAACTCAAGGGCGAAGCTCCGAAGGACGGCAAGCCGCTGACGCTCGGCATTCGTCCCGAGCATTTCGAGCAGGGAGGCTCGGTCAAGATCACCACGCAGATCGACGTGATCGAGGATCTCGGCGGTGTCGCCTACGCCTATGCGCGGTCGGCCGATGTGGCGCCGATCATCATCGAGCAGAAGAATGCCCGCAACATCCGGGAGGATGCGATGCTGACCACCGGCTTCGACCCGGAGCGGGCGTTCCTCTTCGACCCGGAAACGGGTGCCAGGCTTCGGTGAACCTAAATGGCTGTTGTGCGCGAGGCGCCCCGGAAGGCGTCGCGCAAGTAACCGAGTGTCGCATCGGCATCAACAGGTTTGCCGAACAGATAGCCCTGGCCGCCGGCGCAACCGAACTGCACCAGCCGGTCGGCCTGTGCTTCCTCTTCAATGCCTTCCGCCACCACGTCCATGCCGAGGCCATCGCACATGGCCAGGATGGCCCTGATGATGTGTTCGGACGGGCGGTCGTCGAGGATCGAAGAGACGAAGGCGCGGTCGATCTTCAGCTTGTCGAAATGGAATTCGCGCAGTCGGCCTAGCGAAGACTGGCCCGTACCGAAATCGTCGAGCGATACCCTGATGCCGACGCGGCGAAGATCGTTCACTATCTTTTCCGCCGAGACCGGATCGCTCATCAGGCCGGTCTCGGTGATCTCGATCTCTAGACGGCGCGGATCGAAGCCGGTGCGGTCGAGGATCGCAAGGATATGCAGCCCGGTATTCTGGTCGACGAGTTGCGACGGCGACAGATTGAATGACAGGAACAGGTCCTGCGGCCAGTTGCGCGCGGCTTCCGTCGCCTTGCGCAGCACCAGTTGCGAAAGCGGACCGATGATGCCCCGCTCTTCCGCGATCGGAATGAAGGTTACCGGCGAAACGAAGCCGAGATCGCGGTCGGTCCAGCGCGCCAGCGCTTCGAAGCCGACCACGCGGCGGTTCTTCAAGTCGACGATCGGCTGGAAATGCGGCTCGACCTCACCCGCCGAGACCGCGCGGCGCAGTGCCTGCTCGATGCGGGTCACGCGCTTGGCGGCTTCTTCCATTTCGCGGGTATAGACGACGACCTTGCCGCGGCCGGAGCGCTTGGCCTGATAGAGGGCCGTTTCGGCCTTGTGCAGAAGGATTTCGGTGGTTTCGTCCCCGGAATAAAACAGCGAACAGCCTACCGACGCGGAAAGCCGCGCGGTGCGGTCGCCGACATCGTAAGGCGCGGAGAGAATCTCGATCAGCATCTTCGCTTTCTCGCTCGCCGCCTCCTCGCTGAAGACCATTGGATAGAGAAAGGCGAATTCGTCGGCGCCGATGCGCGTCACTGCCGAATGACCATCCATCGCGGCGCGCAGACGCATCGCAACCTGGATGAGGATATCGTCGCCCGCCCGATGGCCGAACAGATCGTTTATCGGCTTAAATCCGTCGAGGTCGAGGATGCCGATCGTGAAAGGGGCCGGGTCCTCGGACCGGTCGCTGATAAGGCGGTCGACCTTGTCGACGAACCGCCTTTGATTCCCGAGGCCAGTCAGCGGATCCGTATAGGCCAGATCCGAGCCTTCCCTGCTGTTTTGGCCGGCGCCAAACAACGTCTGCATCATATGCCCTGTCTTAGGTAACGCGTTGTTGTGACCATGACAGGCAAGCGTTTATGAAACGTATCGATCGATAGCCAAATTCGCCAGCGAATGGGTTATTCATCCTGTGCTGGAGGCCGGTCCGGCGAATCGCAAAATCGCCGGCTGACTCGCTCCGCCCGATGGCGGGACGCCAGCAAAACGACTACATGCTTGTTCCCACAGAACCTGCAGCCGGAGAATTTCATGCCGCTCAACATTGCCGTGCAGATGGACCACATATCGACCGTTTCAATTGCCGGCGATACCAGCTTTGCTCTTTCTCTCGAGGCGCAGCGGCGGGGCCACAAGCTATTCCACTACACGCCCGACAGGCTCTCCCTGGTGGACGGCAAGGTCTTTGCTCGCATCGAGGAGATGCAGGTGCGCGACGTAAAAGGCGATCACTATTCGCTCGGCGAACCAATCCGGACTGACCTGTCCGAGATGGATGCGATTCTGCTCAGGCAGGACCCGCCTTTCGATATGAACTACATCACCACGACCCACATTCTCGAACGCGTCCACCCGAAGACGCTGGTGGTCAATGATCCGGCCTGGGTGCGCAACAGTCCGGAGAAGATCTTCGTCACAGAGTTCCCCGACCTGATGCCGGAAACGCTGATCACAAAGGATCCGCGCGAAGTGGACGCCTTCCGCAAGCAGCATGGCGACATCATCGTCAAGCCGCTCTACGGCAATGGCGGCGCCGGCATATTCCATCTGCACGAGGCCGACCGCAACCTGGCGTCGCTGCTCGAAATGTTCGCCCAGATGTTCCGCGAACCCTTCATCGTGCAGCGCTATCTCAAGGACGTGCGCAAGGGCGACAAGCGCATCATCCTGATCGACGGCGAACCGGCGGGCGCCATCAACCGGGTGCCCGCCGAGCACAACTCGCGCTCCAACATGCATGTCGGCGGCCGTGCCGAAAAGACCGAACTGACTGAACGCGAGCGTGAGATTTGCGCCCGCATCGGGCCTTCGCTGAAGGAACGCGGCTTCATCCTCGTCGGCATCGACGTCATCGGCGACTACATGACCGAGATCAACGTAACTTCGCCGACCGGTGTGCGCGAGGTCCGGAAATTCGGCGGCGCCGACATTTCAGCCCTGTTCTGGGACGCGGTGGAGGCAAAGCGCTAAATGTTGAAACCTACGCCGGGAACTGCGGTGCCGTCCGGTTCGAGGCGGACCTTGGCATCAACAACGTGGCTTGTCTCGATGGTCTAGACATCAATGAATTGATCGCGGCACCAATCGTCTATCGCGACAGCCGCAGCGACGACTGGGTTTCACCTCCAGCCGAAACACGGCACCTCTAACAAGCACTGCTGCAGGCCGGTCCTCCGATCGTCGTCCGTCAGTTCATGCAAACGCATAAAGCGCCGTCGCGCGGATGCCCGCAATGTGGCCGCGCCTTTCTAAAACGTTCCACCGCAGTCAATCCGATGCAACCGGATTGCAGCTTCCGCGCGAGAATGTTCCCGGATTGTTCTTGCTATGGCCGATGGTTTGTGCTTGTCTTCGAAATATATCCACACTTTGATCGCCCGGGCGAGGGCGGCCAATGCTTCGGGGGCAGCATGGTTTCGTGGGTGCGCACGGTCGCGTTTCAAGGCATCAAGGCGGTGCCGGTCGATGTGCAGGTGATGATTGCGCCGGGCAAGACCGGCATGCAGATCGTCGGCCCGCCCGACAAGGCGGTCGCCGAGAGCCGCGAAAGGGTGCAGGCAGCACTTCATGCCTCGGGCCTGTCGATGCCGGCCAAGAAGGTGACCGTCAACCTCGCGCCGGCCGACCTGCCGAAGGAAGGCAGCCACTACGACCTCCCGATAGCGCTCTGGCTGATGGCTGGACTGGGCGCCATTCCGGGCGATGCGCTGAGCGACTATGTCGTCTTGGGACGATCGCGCCGGTCGCCGGCGCATTGCCGGCCGCCATCGGCGCCAACGCGCTTGGCAAGGGCCTGATCTGCCCGCACGGATCGGGACCGGAGGCGGCCTGGGCGGGTCCGGATTTCGACATTCTGGCGCCCAGGAGCCTGATCGCCATCGCCAACCATTTCCGCGGCACCCAGGTGCTGTCGCGCCCTGAAGCGAGCGTCCACGCCCCGGCGCGCGATCTCCCTAATCTGGCCGACATCAAGGGCCAGGAAAGCGCCAAGCGAGCGCTCGAAGTGGCGGCCGCGGGCGGTCACAATCTTCTGACGTTGTGCTACATTAACTTCCAAGGATCGCAGGGGTTCCGGCATGAGTTGGCGGGATGACCAGGCGTACGAGGAGGCGCAGCTAAAGGCCTTCCTCGAATGGCGCGAGTATTGGTCTTGGCAGTGGGAGCGTTGGAGGTACTTCCTCGCCGGCGCATCGACGGTCTGGGCCGGATTCCTGCTGTGGCAGCTGCTGGCGTAACTGGAAATTCAGTTACGCAGCTGAGCGCACGATGGCGCATGTCGGCTCCGTTGGCCAACTTTCCCGCCCCCAAGCTTCCTTGCGAAGGACGATCGTACATTGAGGGTTATCAGCGCTCTCACGTCCTAAGACTTCAAAGGTTTAGCGGCCAATTGATCTTCTGCCGGGGCCGCATACGGCCGGCCGTCACTCCGGCAAGCCCGCGAACCGCATGTGTCCGATCCAGCGCTCGAGGCTGGGAGCGGTCCACATCTTCTCCCACTGCTTGCGTTGTTTGCTGATGGAGTCGCCGGGCGAGTCCTCGAGGAAAACCGCAAGCGCTTCCGTTGCCTCCCGCTTGTTTCCCAGACAAGCGTGGATTCCCGCAAGCATTCGGTGTGCGCCGCTCGGGATTCTGGACATTTTCCGTATCGCCGTCAGCGCGGCCTCGCAATCGTTCTTTTCCCAGAGCGCCCAGCCCATGTCCCAGTGGTACCAATCAGGGTGGAAAGGATCGATGCCCATGGCCTGCTTGATCCGATCGATCGCTTCGTCGATCCGGCCGACAAGGAGCAGCGGGGACGCGCTGCCGGCGAGGATATTCGAGGCGCTGGGATTGAGGGCGATCGCCTGATCGTACCGCGCAATGGCCTGCTCGATCTCTCCGGCTTCGGTATGAATTTTGGCGCGGGCATAATGCGCGTTGGCATCGTCCGGAGCGAGCCGAATGGCCTTGTCGGCGTATTCGGCGGCGCGCTTCAACGCCTCGTCGGGGTTATTTTCCTGCTTGTGCCAGAATAACGCGTCATTGCGATAGGAAAAGGCCATCCCGATGTAGCCAAACTGGGCGTTCGGATCCGCTTCGATCGCCTTGAGGCTGAACTGCCGCAGCAGCTCGTTCCCCGCGGCGGAGTTATCCTTTTCGGTTTCAGCAAACCCCATCATGACATAGCGGAGCGCGCTGACCTGCGCGGTGTCGCTCTGTGGCAAGGGTCGCTCGATCCTGCGCCCGACCCGATCCGCAAGCGTGCGGATGATCTCCTCCTGGACGACGAAAAGATCGCCAATCTCTCGGTTGTAGGTGTTGGCCCAGACATGCGATCCGTCATGCGCGTTCAGCAACTGGGCAGTCACTTTCAGCCGCTCTCCGATCTTCTGCTGGCTGCCTTCGAGCAGGTAGTCGACGCCGAGTTCATCTCCGATCTGCCTGATGTCGACCGGCTGGTCGCGGAACCTGAAGCTCGAGTTCCGGGCGATGACGGCATAAGTCTTGCTCCGGGCCAGCTCGGTGATGATCCCCTCGGCGACGGCATCGCTGAGATATTCCCTATCCGCACCAGTACTGAAGTCCTCGAAGGGAAGGACCGCAATTCTCGGCATGTCGCTCGAAGGAACTGGAGCGGCTCGCCATATATCCGCGCCGTAGTATGCGCCGATCGCTGCCGCGACGAGAACGACCGCTGCAAGAATGAAGCCGGGTCGCGAGAATCGTGACTTGGCACGTTCCGTGCCCGCTGTTGCGTTCGAAACCACCGCCTCCAACGGTTCGACATTCAGGCGATAGCCTCTTTTGGGGAGCGTTTGCACGATCACGTGCCTGTCGTCGCCCAACGCGCGGCGAATATCGGCAATGCATTGAGTGAGGCTGTCGTCGGTGACGAAGGTATCGGGCCAAACCGCCTGCATCAGCGCATCCTTGGACACGGTCTCGCCCGGTCGCGCCGCGAGCGCGGAGAGCACCTCGGCGGACTGGCTGCGGAGATCGACCGCTTTGCCGTCGACGGTTCGGAGTTCGTTCGCAAGAAAGACAAAACCGCCGAACGTGATCGTTTCAGCAGATTTCGGCTCCATTTCAGATGCCGTTCGGGACATTTCACCCTCCTGGCGCGCTCCCTAGCCTAGCCCATTCGGCCGTCGCATCCAAGCGATCCTGGCGGCACTGGGTTGGACAGGAGGCTGACATGAAACGGACCAGGTTCATCATCGCTCTCGCTCTTCTCTTGGCGGCGCAAACGGCTGCAAAAGCGGATCCGCGAACCACGAGATTCTGTGGCCCTGACCGTGTCAACGAGGTTGCCTCAGACGACGTCCGTCCCAGTCCCGGCGGTCATTATGTCGCCAGCCTTAAGTCGATGGATGACCGCGCCATGTTCACCGCTATCGCTGTCACAATCCATCTGACCAACCAGGGGAAGCTAATCAGGCTCCCCCACGTGAAACCCATGACCTCCATGGCCGAATGCAGAGCTTGGACCCATCAACAGGAGTTCATGCGCGTACTCCCCGGCTATCTCGCCACCTTCCATTACTGCGACTGCGCATCAGAACCATGAATTTGCAAGGTCTGGCTGTTCACGCTCGGACCGAACGATGGCACCCAATTTAGCTTATTTCTGTGGTACGGACTGTTGAGCGCACACTTGTTTGGTTGGATTAGTCGACACGCGTGTTTATCGTGACGGAGAGCGACATGACTTCCGCTGATAAAATCTTCGCGGGCTCAATTCCGGAGTTTTACAACACCTATATGGTGCCTCTCATATTTGAGGTTTATGCGAAGGACCTTGCGGCCCGTGTCGCATCGATTTCGCCAAAGTCGGTGCTGGAAACAGCTGCGGGCAGCGGTGTCGTTCCGCGCGAACTGATTAAACATTTGGGCTCGAGCGCACGGTACGTCATCACTGATTTGAACCAGCCGATGCTGGACTACGCAGCCAGCCAACAGGAACCCGACGAACGCATCGAGTGGCGGCAGGCCGATGCACTTGATCTGCCGTTCGAAGACAATTCCTTCGATGCGGTTATCTGTCAGTACGGTGCGATGTTTTTTCCGGACCGGACACAGCGTTATTCAGAAGCGCGGCGGGTGCTGAACGATGGTGGGAGCTTTATCTTCAGCGTATGGGACAAGATCGAGAATAACGAGTTTGCTGATGTCGTAACAAAGGTGGCCGCTACGGTATTCCCGGACGATCCACCACAATTTCTGGCACGCACTCCACACGGTTATCTGGCGGGCTGTACTCGCTGATGGTCGGGCCGCCGGGTTCAGGAAAATCCATGCTCGCGCAGCGCCTGCCGTCGATCCTGCCGTCGCTCCGAGGGAATTGCTGGAAGTCTCCATGGTCGCCTCGATCTCCGGCGAACTGGCCGGCGGCAAGCTGACCGACCGGCGGCCGTTCCGGGCGCCGCATCATTCGGCTTCGATGGCGGCGATGGTCGGCGGCGGCTTGCGCGTACGTCCCGGCGAGGTTTCGCTGGCGCATCATGGCGTGCTCTTCCTGGATGAATTCCCGGAATTCTCGCCGGCGGTTCTGGATTCGCTCCGGCAGCCGCTCGAAGCCGGCGAGTGCATGATCGCGCGGGCCAATCATCGGGTCACCTACCCGGCCAGAATCCAACTCGTCGCCGCGATGAACCCGTGCAAGTGCGGCATGGCGGGAGAACCGGGCTATCGTTGCGCCCGGGGACCACGCTGCCTGTCGGACTACCAGGCGCGGATTTCAGGACCGCTGCTCGACCGCATTGATCTCCGGATCGAAGTTCCCGCAGTTCCGCCGTCGATCTGATCCACCCGGCAAAGGCAGAGCCGAGTGCATCGGTGGCGGTGCGTGTTGCGCGTGCAAGAACGATCCAGCGGGAACGGTTCGAACGTTTCGGCTGCCCGTCGGTGACCACCAACGCGCATTGCCTGACCGCGCTTGTCGAAGAGATAGCCGCACCCGATGCGACCGGGATGTCGCTATTGCGTGACGCCAGCGAGAAGATGGGCTTCTCGGCCCGCGCCTATCATCGCGTGCTCAAAGTCGCGCGGACGCTTGCCGATCTGGATGGCGTCGAAACGGTCGGACGGATCCACCTGGCAGAGGCGATCTCCTACCGGATGACCGGAGAAAGGCTGGCGCAGGCGGCGTAATAGCGACCGCCAGGGTTGGACCTGCCTGCCTCTGCCTAATGGCCTGTGGTCGGGGCTGAGCTTGGCCGAAGCTGCTGCCAGATCGACGGCGGAAACGAGTTGCGCGCGGTTTCAGAGAATTTGCAAGACCGCCGACGAATTACTGGACGGCGCCGACCATTGTGCTCTCGCCATCGCGGATCGAGACCCAACGCCCGGCGTGATCGCTGGCCTGCCGTTTGAGATAGCGATAGCCGGTTTGGTCCCACTGGCGCACCGCGCCGGCGAGATTGTCGAGGACGAAATCGCCACTGTCGGTGCGGACCGTCAGCACGGCATGGCCCTCGCCGTCAGGTTTGCGGACAACGGTGATCAGCAGGTTGGAGGCCGGAATGCCGCTGTTCATCAGGAGCCGGCGCTTTTCCAGCACGTAGTCCTCACAGTCGCCGAGTCCGTTCGGGTAGGCCCAGACCTCGTCCTTGCCATAGATATCCAAATCGTTCATCGGCTTGATGCTGTCGTTCACAGACACGTTGACGCTTAGAAGCTGCCGCCACAACTTCGACGTCATGCGTTCGGGGCCCTTGTCCGGCGAGCGAACCATACATTCGGTTTCATGAGATTTGCAGAATTCGAAGTGGCCGATCGGCTGCGAGGTGAGGCCGCCTGTGTGCATGAGCTGAGAGGCATTGGCCATCGGTGCGGTGAAAACCAACGCGACCGCCAATCCGACGCCCAACACATATTGCTGTCCCGGTAAGGAAATCATCTGCCCGTCCCCGGCCACCTTCTTTTGTTAACAAAAGGTTAAAGTGGGTCGGGCGGTTCTGTCAATTAAGACGAAGATACGATCTCTTCGAATGGTTACTTCCGCAGCAGCGCGTTGCGCTGCGGCCACACATTCGAACCGTTCAGGCGCTCGCCGAGTGGACGATACGCGGCTTCACCGGAACCCGGTTCTCGCGTCCGTAGCTGGTGATGAAGTCGACGATGCGCGGCACGATCTCGGACCGGAAGCGCGAGCCGTTGAAGACGCCGTAATGACCGACCGCAGGCTGCAGATAGTGGGCACGCATGTCGGCCGGAATATTGACGCAGATATTGTGCGCCGCCTGGGTCTGCCCGACGCCGGAGATATCGTCGTTCTCGCCCTCGATCGTGAGCAGGGCGACATTGCGTATGGCCGACGGATCGACCGGTTCCCCGCGGTGCTTCATCTCGCCTTTCGGCAGGGCATGGCGAACGAACACCGTATCGACTGTCTGCAGGTAGAATTCCGCCGTCAGGTCCATAACCGCGAGATACTCATCGTAGAAGTCGCGATGCTTCTCGGCATTGTCGCCGTCGTTCTTCACCAGGTGCATGAAGAAGTCCTTGTGGGCGATGATATGCCGGTCGAGATTCATGCCCATGAAGCCGGAAAGCTGCAGGAAGCCGGGATAAACCTCGCGTAGGAAGCCCGGATTCGGCCATGGCACCTGCATGATGACGTTTTCACGGAACCAGTCGATGCCTTTCTCTTCGGCAAGCGTGTTGACCGCGGTCGGGTTGCGTCGCGTGTCGATCGGGCCGCCCATCAAAGTCATCGTCGAAGGGGCGCTGCGGTCGCCCCGCGCTTCCATGATCGCGGCTGCGGCGAGCACCGGAACCGATGGCTGGCAAACCGCCATCACATGGGTGTCGGGGCCTAGCTTGTGCAGCATGTCGATGACGTAGTCGATATAGTCGTCGAGATCGAACTTGCCTTCCGACACAGGCACCATGCGAGCATCGGTCCAATCGGTGATGTAGACGTCGGCGTGCGGCAGCATCGCCTCGACCGTGCCGCGCAACAGCGTGGCATAGTGGCCCGACATCGGCGCGACGATGAGCAGTTTGGGATCGCGGCGGCGGTTCGGCGGAACAGCCCGCTCGAAATTGATCAGGTTGCAGAATGGCCGCGACCAGACGACCTTTTCCGCGACTGCGACGGTTTTCCAGTCGACGGTGGTGTTCGGCAGGTCGAACCGGGGCTTGCCGTAGCGCCGGGTGGTGCGCTCGAAGAGTTCCGCCATGGCGGCTACCGAGCGTCCCCAGGCGGTGTGCGACAAAGGATTGAGCGGATTGGTATAGAGAAGCTTCACCGAGTCGGCGTAGGCCCGAACGGGCTGCAGCGATGCATGGTTGAGTTCATACCATTGATAGAACATCCAGAACTCCGCAGCCGCGGCCGACCGAAGCGTCAACTCGGTCCGAGGCTATTTTGTCATGCAGCAAAACTAACATCGATTTGCTGCGACGCAATACTCACGTCACGTAACTGTCATATCGTGCTTTCGTCTAAGAACTGACCCGGCTCGGCAGGTTTATCGCGATGCCGCGATGCCGCAATGCCGTATCGGAGGCTGCGAACCATCAGCAGGCGCGATTGCGCATCGATGCCGGCCGGCACTTCGGCGAGGAATTGTGCTCTCAGTTCGTCCGGCGCCGCGTCGAGCGGGACGATGGCGAAGCCGTGTCTTGCATAGAACGGCGTGTTGAACGGGATCGCCCGAAAAGTCGACAGCGCGGCGACGCCAAAACCCAGCCACCGCGCATGGTCGAGATAATTTTCGAGTAGCGCTGTGCCGATCCCGCGCTGCCCGTGATCCGGATCGACCGAAGCTCCTTCAGGTAGAAAGCGGTGCCTACAACACCGGCCATGGCGAACCCGATCGGAATCTTGCCAAACGCGGCAATCCAGACGGCATTGTCGGCGAAAAACGCCGCGAGTTCTGCCGGGGATCGTGCCGGCGCGTCGGCGATTGCCGGATAGCCATGGTTGCCGAACAGCTTTGCCGAGCGCGCTTCAAGCGCTGCCAGCGAGTCGATCTCATCCGTGCGCGGCGCACGGATGCTATAACCTCGCTTCGCAGGGTCGGCCGGCAACGTCATGGTCAGGGTTTTCTTCCGGGAGGCTAAACACCCTCGACGAGCACGATCTCGCCGTCGGCGAATTTCTGGCGGATTGCTTTTGCAGCCTGATATTCGGTGGAGTTGTAGCAATCCCTGGCGGCATCCAGCGAGGGAAACTCGATGATCACGTTGCGGGCACGCCCGGGCCCTTCGACCGCATCGGCAGCGCCGCCGCGGGCAAGGAAATTCGCCCCAAATCGTTCGAAAGCAGGCTTTGCCGAGGCGACGTAGCCCTTGTAGCCCTCAGCATCGCGCACATCGACGCGTGCGATCCAGTATCCTTTTGCCATTCAATCTCTCCTCACGCGGCCTGCATTTCGGCGAGAATAGCTTGCGCCGCGGCTTTCCTGTCAACCGATGCCACGATCGGCCGGGCGACGACCAGATGGCTGGCGCCGGCGCGAATCGCATCGGCCGGCGTAACGACACGCTTCTGGTCGCCATGATCGCTGCCCAGCGGGCGGATGCCGGGGGTCACGACGGCCATATCGGGGCCGACGATCTTGCGTACCGCGGCGGCTTCGCTCGCACCGCAAACGATGCCGCCCATGCCGGCGTGAAGCGCCTGTTCGGAGCGTCTCAACACCAGTGTGTGCGGATCATATTCGTACCCGGCGTCGATCATGTCCTGTTCGTCCATCGAGGTCAGCACGGTAACTCCGAGCAGGCAAAGGTCGCTGCCTCTTGCCGCCTCGACCGCCGCTTTCATGGTTTTCGGATAGGCATGGAGGGTCAGCATGGTGACGCCCATCTTCACGATGTTCTCGACACCCTTGGCAACCGTGTTGTCTATGTCGAGCAGCTTCATATCGAGAAACACGCTGGTACCGCCGCTTGCGAGTTCGCGGGCGAAATCGAGCCCTCCTGCGAAGGCAAGCTGATAGCCGATCTTGTAGAAGGAAACGGTGCCTTCCAGCTCGCGCACCGCCTTTTCGGCTTCGGCAAGTGTCGGTACGTCGAGACCAACGATCAGGCGATTGCGGATGGCTGCTTCCGTCATCAGAAATTCCCCTCGAAGATTTCGACCGGCGTCCAATCGCACAACAGCCGCCGATCCGAAAGCCCGAACGCGAAAACATTGCCGCCACCGGCGGGCTGGTCGCGCTTGCGTGAGATCGGGGTGCCGGCGAGATGACATTTCAGCAGTGTGCCGACCCCGCCATGGCCGACAAAGGCAACTGGCAGGCCTGCCGGGTTGCGAGCAATCGCTGTCTCGACTGCGCGAACGATGCGCCTCTGCGCATCCAGCGCGGTTTCCCAACCACGAAAGCTTTGCGATGGATTGGCGAAGAACCAGTCTGCTGCCTTCTCGAATTCGGACGACTGCAGAAAACCGGTTGCGGAACGGTCGTTTTCGCCCATCTCCGCGACCAGCTCGACAGGACAATCCGCCGAACCGGCTAGGATTTCCGCACCTTCGATCGCCTTCCTCTCGGTACTCGAAAAGACCCCGGCAAGCGAGCGGACCCAGTCTCTCCCGGCAATCGCTAGCAGGCGGGAGCGCCCGACATGCGAAAGGCTCCATTCGGGGACAGGCACGGCGGGATCGATCGTCACTTGCGGATGGGTGACGTAGAAGCCGATCACACGCCGATCCTTGTGGAAAGCATGTTGGCGCGTTCGATCAGTGTGCGGCAGACGGTCTCCATTGACTTCCTCGAATGCTCTTCCTTGAGGTTGCCGTTCTCGTCAAAGGCTTCGTTGGCCCGCCCGATCGAACATTGCGGCGTGATGATCTCCACCTTGCAATGCATCAGGACGGAGCGCAGATGGTAGAGGCCGCGAGCGCCGGCGAAGGCGCCTTCCGAAGAAGAGCATAGCCCGGCAACCTTTCCTTCGAATGGCTTGAACGGCCGTCCGCCGTCCTTGCGGATGCGGCTGACCCAGTCGATCGCGTTCTTCAGAAGCGGGGGAATCGACGAGTTGTATTCCGGGCTGCAGATCAGCATTCCGTCGTTGGCGGCAATCTGCCGCCCGAGCTTGTAGGCGTTTTCGGGAACGCCTTTTTCCTTCTCCAGATCCTGGTCCATGATCGGCAGTGGATAGTCGCCCAACGAAATGCGCGTTACTTCCGCACCCTGTTCGGCCAGTTCCCTGGTCGCCGCATCAGCAGTCTTGCCGCTGTAGGCGCCGGTCCGGATCGAGCCCGCGAACACCAGGATCCTCGCCGCCATTGTACCTCCTTGCGTTCGCCTCACCGCAGCCGGCAAGGCGCTGTCAATTGGTGGTCAGCAAGACGCAACCGCTCAGGAGTGTGCCGGGCGGCGGTAGATCCAGAGCTGTGTCGGTGGGATGTTTCGGATTACAAAGTCGAAATGCTTGACCGTGTAGTTGCCGCGGCCGGCGGGGATGGGCGAAAGCGGCCCATAAGTGAGCTGGACAACCGGCCGGCCCGCAGGGATGCGGTCGAGCAAGCTGTTCAGGTAGCTTATACGCTGCGCCACCGGAAAATTGAGAAGCGGTACACCCGACACGACCGAGTCGAACACCAAGTTACGTTTTTCACCGAGTGCGCTGTCGAGATCGAAGGCATCGCCCCGGATCACGTTCACGCCGGCGTAATGCCGTTCGAGATGGCGGACGAAGTCTTCGGAATATTCGACTGCGTAGAGGTTTTCCGGCTTGATACCGCGGGCGAGGATGGCTCGGGTGATGACACCGGTTCCGGGTCCGACCTCGAGAACCGGCAGCCCCGAGTTCGGATCGACCACCGAGGCCATGCGGCGGGCGGTAACCGAGCTGGTCGGGACAATCGATCCGACCGCCTTGGGTTTGTCGATCCAGCCCTTGAAGAAGCGCAGTTCGTCATCGAATTTCGAGGCGAGGGATTTCCGCAAACCAGTTCCGCGTGCCATGGACATCCTCTTCTGCGCTCTGCCCTTGGGGAACCTATTTACGCTACCGCTCGCTCGACGCAAGGCAAAACAGGCTTTTCGCGCATCATACCAACAGCCGGAATCGCGGCGCTTCACTCGCCGAACAATTCAAAGAAGTCCTTCATGCGCGCAAAAAAGCCGCTCGACTGAGGGCTGTTGTCCTTCGACGAAAGCTGCTCGAATTCCTCGAGCAATTCACGTTGGCGCTTCGAAAGGTTCTGCGGCGTTTCCACGGCTACCTGGATGTACAGATCACCGATATTGGGCTGGCGGAGCACCGGCATGCCCTTGCTCTTCAGCCTGAATTGTCTGCCGTTCTGGGTGCCTTCGGGCACTTTCACTCGCGTCTGGGTGCCGTCCAGCGTCGTCACCTCGAACTGTCCGCCGAGTGCCGCCGTCGTCATCGAAATCGGCACCTTGCAATAAAGGTCGGCGCCGTCGCGCTGGAAGAACTCGTGCGGTTTCACGGAAAGGAAAATGTAGAGATCGCCGGATGGTCCGCCGCGCAGGCCCGCTTCACCCTCATTGGCGAGCCGGATGCGGGTGCCGTCCTCGATGCCGGCCGGAATGTTGACCGACAGCGAGCGCTCCTCGGTAACGCGTCCCTGGCCGGCGCATTTCGGGCAGGGGTCCTTGATGGTCTGGCCGCGGCCCTGACATTGGGGGCAGGTCCGCTCGATCGAGAAGAAACCTTGTGCCGCGCGCACCCGCCCATTGCCGCCACACATCGCGCAGGTCACCGGCTGCGTGCCGGGCTTGGCGCCCGAGCCGGAACAATCGGTGCAGGAGATCGAAGCCGGCACGCGGATCTGCGCGGTCTTGCCGGCATAGGCTTCCTCGAGCGATATCTCCATGTTGTAGCGCAGATCGGCGCCGCGTTCGCGGCCGCCGGTCGAACGGCGCTGCCGGCCGCCAGCCCATCATGTCGCCGAAAATGTCCTCGAAGATATCGGCGAAACCGCCGGCGCCGAAGCCATGCCCGCCGCCATTCATGCCGCCATTCTCGAAGGCGGCATGGCCGAAACGGTCATAGGCTGCCCGCTTCTGCGGATCTTTCAGCGTCTCGTAGGCTTCGTTGATTTCCTTGAACCTGTGCTCGCAGGCGTGATCGCCGGGATTGCGGTCCGGATGGAACTGCATGGCAAGCTTGCGGAAAGCACTTTTCAGCTCTTTCTCGTCAGCGCCTTTCTGGACGCCCAGCGTCTCGTAGAAATCAGCTTTCATGTCGTCCTGTTGATGACCAAGCTTCCCACAGCACCGGCATCGAAATCCTTCAGCGTGCGTTCAGTTGGCTTCCGATTTAGTAAGTCGAACGCCCGGATGCCATAGCACCGCTGCAACGGTTGAGATTTTTTTTGAGTTTTTCGCAGAAATGCACGCTTTTCGTGCTTTTCGCCGGCCGCGGCTACCTCAAAGAAAAGACCCGGCGCGTACACCGGGTCTTTTCCGTCGATTGGAGGCATCAAGCCGATTTCTTCTTGTCGTCGTCTTCGTCGATTTCCTCGAAATCGGCGTCGACCACGTCACTGTCCTTGGCGGCGTCCGCCTTGGCATCGGCTTCGGCCGCTTCCTTCTGCGAGGCTTCGTACATCGCCTGGCCGAGCTTCATCGAAGCTTCGGCAAGCGCCTGCGTCTTGGCCTCGATTTCGGCAACGTCGTCGCTCTCGGCCGCCGTCTTAAGGCCGGTGATCGCATCGGCGATCGCGGTGCGGTCGGCTTCCGAAACCTTGTCGCCATATTCCTTCAGCGACTTCTCGGACGAATGCACCAGCGCTTCGGCCTGGTTGCGGGCTTCCACCAGCGCGCGGCGCTTCTTGTCGGTCTCGGCATTGGCCTCGGCGTCCTTGACCATCTTCTCGATGTCGGCATCGGAAAGGCCGCCGGAAGCCTGGATGCGTATCTGGTGCTCCTTGCCGGTGCCCTTGTCCTTGGCCGAAACGTTGACGATGCCGTTGGCGTCGATATCGAAAGTGACCTCGATCTGCGGCACGCCGCGCGGCGCCGGCGGAATGCCAACCAGATCGAACTGGCCGAGCATCTTGTTGTCCTGCGCCATTTCGCGCTCGCCCTGGAAGACCCGGATGGTCACGGCCGACTGCGAATCCTCGGCGGTCGAGAAGACCTGGCTCTTCTTGGTCGGGATCGTCGTGTTGCGCTCAATAAGACGTGTAAACACGCCGCCCAGCGTCTCGATGCCGAGCGACAGCGGGGTCACATCGAGCAGGAGCACGTCCTTGACGTCGCCCTGGAGCACACCGGCCTGGATCGCGGCACCCAGCGCCACAACCTCGTCCGGGTTGACACCCTTGTGCGGCTCCTTGCCGAAGAACTGCTTCACGACTTCCTGGACCTTCGGCATACGGGTCATGCCGCCGACCAGAACAACCTCATCGATCTCGCCCGCCTTGAGGCCGGCATCCTTGAGCGCAGCCTTGCACGGCTCGACCGTGCGCTGGATGAGGTCGTCGACCAGCGACTCGAATTTGGCGCGGGTCAGCTTCATGGTCAGGTGCTTCGGACCCGACTGGTCGGCAGTGATGAAGGGCAGATTGATTTCGGTCTGCGACGAGGACGACAGCTCGATCTTCGCCTTTTCCGCAGCCTCCTTGAGGCGCTGCAAGGCAAGCTTGTCGTTCTTCAGGTCGATGCCCTGTTCCTTCTTGAATTCGGCCGCCAGGTACTCGACGAGCCGCATGTCGAAATCCTCGCCGCCGAGGAAGGTGTCGCCGTTGGTCGACTTCACCTCGAAGACGCCGTCGCCGATCTCGAGGACGGAAATGTCGAAAGTGCCGCCGCCAAGGTCA
Organism: uncultured Alphaproteobacteria bacterium; assembly: GCA_963763895.1. Lineage (GTDB taxonomy): Bacteria > Pseudomonadota > Alphaproteobacteria > Rhizobiales > Rhizobiaceae > Neomesorhizobium. The sequence continues at coordinate 919,179 of CAVXQC010000008.1, forward strand.
TAGACGGCAATCGTCTTGCCTTCCTTCTTGTCGAGGCCGTAGGCGAGAGCCGCAGCGGTAGGCTCGTTGATGATGCGCAGCACTTCGAGACCGGCAATCTTGCCGGCGTCCTTGGTCGCCTGGCGCTGGGCGTCGTTGAAATAGGCCGGAACGGTGATCACCGCCTTCTCGACCTTCTCGCCGAGATAGGCTTCCGCCGTCTCCTTCATCTTCTGCAGGATCATCGCCGAGATCTGCGAGGGCGACTGCTTCTTGTCGCCGGCCTCGACCCAGGCGTCGCCATTGTCACCCTTGACGATCTTGTAGGGGACAAGCTTCTTGTCCTTCTCGGTGACCGGATCGTCATAGCGGCGGCCGATCAGGCGCTTCACCGCGAAGATTGTGTTTTCAGGATTGGTGACCGCCTGGCGCTTGGCCGGCTGGCCGACGAGGCGTTCGCCTTCACCGGTGAAGGCGACGATGGAAGGGGTGGTTCGCGCGCCTTCCGCATTCTCGATGACCTTCGCGTCCTTGCCGTCCATGACGGCGACGCAGGAATTGGTCGTTCCCAAGTCGATACCGATTACTTTTGCCATTTTATTCTCTCCACTAAGCAGACCGTCAGGACCCGATCAGGCGTTCCAGCGACAGCCCCTGTTCACAGAAATTCCGCGAGGTTTCCGGCCTTGTTGCCGTCCCCGCGGTGGTGCGGCGTATATAAGAAGACCCTATTCGACACGCAAGACATATCCAGCATAGAGAAATCGGTGCCGAGCAGCTTATTTCGGCTCCTTTTCAACCTTTTGGCACCGGTTTTTGTCCGATACACGCGGCTTCCGTCGAAACCATCTGTTGCATTTCGTGTCCGAAGGGCGAATTTTCCGCCCGCCGCGATCGGGACTCGGCAAAGCAAATCCGGCGTACCATATTGAGACGGATGAACCAGGCAACCCCGATCGATCTTCTCGAGCAACGCCGCAATCGCGTCCTCAACACCCTGCATACCTGGCTGCTTGGTTTCGGCAGCCTGGTGCTCCTCGCCATCACCGCCTGGGCTTTCGGCGGTGCTGCAGGCATCATTTACGCCATCATCTTCGGCGGCTTCTCGATGTGGGCGGTGCGCCGCGTTTCCCCGCAAATGGTGCTGAGGATGTACAAGGCGAAACCGGTCACGCCGGCTGAATTTCCACTCGGGTTTCGCATCGTCAACGAATTATCCAGCCGCGCTGGCCTGCCCGTTGTGCCCAAGCTGTTTGTCGTTCCTTCCAAACTGATGAACGCCTTCGCGGTCGGCCGCCGCGAGGATTCGGCGATAGCCATCACCGACGCGCTCGCCCGCAACCTCACAACGCGCGAACTTGCCGGCGTTCTGGCTCACGAGATGAGCCACATCGCCCATGGCGACATGAAAGTAATGGCCTTCGCAGACATGGTGTCGCGCTTTACCTCCGTGATGTCGACCGTCGGCATGCTGTCGCTCGTCCTCAACCTCGGCAGCTTCGTCGGCGGCGGCGGCGAGCAGGTGCCTTGGCTTGCCGTGCTTGTGCTGATCGCCGCACCGACCGTCGGCGGCCTGCTGCAGATGGCGCTGTCGCGCACCCGCGAATTCGACGCCGACCTCGGCGCGGCGACGCTGACCGGCGACCCCGACGCTTTGGCCTCCGCGCTGCAGAAACTCGAGCGGGCGCAGGGCCGCCGCTGGGAGAACATTTTCCTGCCGGGCGGCCGCATTCCCGATCCTTCGGTGCTGCGCACGCACCCGGTGACCGAGGAACGGGTGAAGCGGCTGCTGGCGTTGAAAAAGGCGGTCGAGGAGGGCGAAATCGCGGTCGTCGCGAAAGAGCCACAGCGGCGCGGCGAGCCGCGCGTTTCCATCGTCCCGAAAATACGCCGCTCCAGCGGGCAGGGTGGCTTCGCCGGGCTTACCGGCGTCTCCTCGCTCCTCGCCGCCGCCGACGGCCTTTCCGGCGCGGAGATGTCCTCGCATGCACCGGCCTGCGACAGGTCGCTCAACCCGCCGGAAGGAGATCCTCGTTTCCGGTTGAGAAGTGGTGGAGTTTGGTGGTGACGGCGCTTGCACCAGCCAGTCCGCCGCGCAATCTTGCAGCGGCAATGATAGGAACGGGGACGTGCATGCGCGGGGCAGGTACGAGGCAGATGCGGTTGAGCGAGCGCCATGTCGCGGCGCTGGCGCGGGAAATCCCGGATCCGGGGTTCAGTTTGTTGCCGGGCTTCAGGGCGGCGACCGACGCCGACTATGACGCAGTCGTCGCCGAGATCATCGCCGGCGCACCCGTAGACGGCTTCTGGGTGTTCGCCTATGGGTCGCTGATCTGGAATCCGGCGTTCGACTTCATCGACAAGCGCCTCGCCGTCGCCCGGGGCTGGCACCGGTCGTTCTGCCTGGGCTGGGATCGCCGTTTTCGCGGCAATCCCGACCAGCCCGGACTGATGCTGGCGCTGGACCGCGGCGGCCAGTGCAGGGGCGTCGTCCACCGGTTGCCGCCCGACGCGCTGAAGCCTAACATGGACAAGCTCATCCGTCGCGAGATGAGCATGGTGCCGACCGCTTTTCCGCCACGCTGGATCAACGTGGCCACCGCCGAAGGTCCGGTCCGGGCGCTAACCTTCGCGATGAACCGCAACAGCGGCCGTTATATCAATGGTCTTTCAGCCGACGCTCTTGCGGATATTCTGGCGACAGCTTGCGGGTTTCGCGGTTCGATGGCCGAATATCTTTTCTCGACCGTCACCCATCTCGAAGAACTTGGCATCCATGACCGCCATCTCTGGCATATGCAGGAACTGGTGGCACGGCGGATCGAGAAAACTTACGGTTTGTGAGCGGCAGCGCCACCTGCCCGCCTACACATACTCCCAGCCGTCGTGCTCGCCGGCGCGGAAGATCGCGTCGATCATCTTCTGGTTCGACACTGAATTCTCCAGCGTGAATACGGCGTCCTTGCCGCCTTGCGCGGCACGCGCGAAGGTCTCGACCTCCAGTCTGTACTGGCGCGTGCCGGGAAAGCGGAACACCGTCGCCTGGTCGTGCTTCTGGTTGTGCAGTTCGATGCGGTGATGCTCGTAATCTCCGGCATTGAACGGTCCATGCACCTCTATGAAGCCTTTCTCGCCATGGAAGACGATGAACTGCCTGAGCGCCATCTGCGTCGAACAGTAGAACGACAGGTCGAAGTCGCCGAAATCGGCCTTCACGCTCGAATAGATATCGGTGCCGAATTTTTCGTCGCGCTCGATCGTCGCCTGGATGCGCACCGGCTCTCTGCCTGAGACAAAGCGCGTCACCACGCTGGGATAGACCCCGATATCGGGCAGCGCGCCGCCGCCCAGCGCCAGCTGGTTGCGCATGTTGGCCGGGTCGACATTGTAGTAGGCGAATGCCCCTTGCACATGGCGCAGGCGGCCGATGGCGCCGTCCGCCACCAGCTCGCGCACCTTCTGCCATTGCGGATGGTAGAACACCATGAAGGCTTCGCACACCAGCACCTTGTTGCGGTCGCGCGCCTCGATCAGCGGCGCAATGTCCTTGGCGTCGAGCGCAATCGGTTTTTCGCAAAGCACATGCTTGCCCGCATTCGCCGCCTTCAACGTCCATTCGACATGCTGCGAGGTCGGCAGCGGGATATAGACGCCATCGACATCCTTGGATGCCAAAAGCTCGTCGTAGGAACCAAAGGCATGCTCGGCGCCGAAGCGCGTCGCCAGCGCGCGCGCCTTTTCGATGTCGCGGCTGGCTATAGCCGCTACCGTGCCGTTGTCGGAATCGAGCATGGCCGGCAACAGCTGATCCCGCGCAATCTTGGCGGTCGACAGGACACCCCACCGGAACATGCTTTTCTCCTCGATCGAATGATGGATGCAACCTTAGCCCGAGCATCAAACAGCACACAACAGCCGAATGATCACGAACAGGACTCGGCCGCCGGGGCAAATCCCGTTGGCATTTTTGAATATTAAAGTTGACTGGAAAACTCCTGTTATCTAGACGTGGCTCAGTGCGCAGTCACTTCAGTCCGTGTGCGAGGGGTCATGGCCAAGGGAATTTCAAAATCGTTTCTGGCATTTCTGCTGGCGTCCACGTTTTCCGCTGCTTCGGGGCCGAAAGCCGCGGGGCAAGAGCCCGTCGTTCTCGATCCCGTCCTTGTTCAGGAGGGCGCTCCAAGCGATGCCGAATTCGACGGTTATCTGCCGAAGGAAGATGCCAGCGCGACGAAGGGCTCCGTGCCGCTCGAGAAAATCCCGCAGGCGGTCAGCGTGGTCGGCTCGGAGCAGATGAAGGACCAGGCGGCGCGAACCGTCATGGAAGCAACGCGCTATTCGCCGGGCATCCGCTCGGAAACCTTCGGCAACGACATCCGCAACGACTGGTTCCTGATCCGCGGCTTCACCGCCCAGGTCAACAGCTACTTCCTCGACGGACTGCAGCTTCAATCGAGTGACAGTTTCGCGACTTGGAAAATGAATCCCTATCTTCTGGACCGCATCGACATCCTGCGTGGACCGTCGGCCGCGCTCTACGGCGCCTCCAACCCCGGCGGCCTGATCAATATGGTGTCGAAGCGGCCGACCTTCCGCAACGGCGGCGAGGTCTCCGTCGGCGTCAACGAATACGGCAATGTCTGGAGCGGATTCGACGCGGAGGGCGTCAACCACACGCAAACTCTCGCTTATCGCTTCGTCGCCACCGGCAACTTCGGCGACACGCAGGTCGACTTCACCGACAACGACCAGTACGCCATAATGCCGACGATCACCTGGGCGTCGGATGCCGACACCTCTGTCACCGCCTATGCGAGCGTGCAGAAACTGAAAACGAGGGGCCAGAACTTCCTGCCCTATGTGGGCACGGTGGTCGACGCGCCATACGGGCGGATCCCGCGCGACCTCTTCACCAGCGAGCCGGATTACGACAAGTTCGAGCGGTTCGAGGCGATGGTGGGTTACGAGGCCGAGCATCATTTCACCGACAACCTCACGGTGCGGCAGAACCTTCGCTACGCGCATATCGCCGTCGATTTCTCCAACGTGTATGGCGAGGGTTATGTCACGCCGCCCACCGAAACGAGCGCAATCCTCGACCGGGCGAATTTCATGTCGGTGCCGGAACTCGGGCTCTTCAACGTCGACACCCAGCTCGAATGGAAAGTCGCGACCGGTCCGCTGCAGCATACCTTGCTGTTCGGCATCGACCACAAGCGTTTCGATCTCGAGGACGAATCCGGTTTCGAGGACGGTCCGCCGCTCGACCTTCTCAATCCGATCTACAGCCCGCCGCCGCCCGTCTCCTCGCGCTACGACCTGTCGTCAACCTTGCAGCGCCAGACGGGGGCGTACATTCAGGACCGGATCGAATTCGACCGCTGGAATGTCGTGCTGTCCGGGCGCTACGACAGCGTCGATACCGAAGTCACCGATCGCCCGACCGGCGCGAGAACGGATTTTTCCAACGACGCCTTCAGCGGCCGCGCCGGCGTCATCTACAATTTCGACAACGGCCTTTCGCCTTATGCCAGCGTGTCCCGTTCCTTCCTGCCGCTGACCGGCAGGGACACAGCAACCAATGAGCCATTCGAACCCGAGGAAGGGACGCAGTACGAGGCGGGCTTGAGGTTCCAGCCTGACGCCTGGAACGGCAGCCTGATCGGGCTGTCGGTTTTCGACCTCACGCGCCAGAACGTGGTGACCAGCGACGGTATCCTCTTCAACCGCCAGATCGGTGAGGTCAGCTCGCACGGCTTCGAGATCGAGGCGGTCGGACAAATCACGCCCGACCTGAAGCTCATCGGCGCCTATACTTGGTACGATCTCGAAATCGAAAAGGGAAATCCCGCCGAGATCGGCAAGGACACCACCGGCACGCCGGAACAGTTCGGTTCGCTCTGGCTCGACTACACGGTTCCGTCCGGCCGGCTGGAAGGCGTCAGTGTTGGCGGCGGCATTCGTTATGTCGGATCGTCTTATGCCGATACAGCCAACACGCTGAAGGTTCCCGACGTCGTCCTTTTCGACGCCGCACTGCGCTACGAGAGGGAAAATTTCGAGGCCGCGCTCAACGTATCCAACCTGTTCGACAAGGAATACGTCGCCTCCTGCAACCTTACCTGCTTCTACGGCGAGAGCCGGGAGGTGAACCTCACGCTGAGCTATAAATGGTGAAGCCGCAGGCTTTTGCGGTGCCGTAGCCCGATGAGACGACGTTTTTTCGTTCTGCTCGCCGCGATGGCGCTGAACACGCTTTCGGCGGCAGCGCAGCCCGCTCTGCCAGCACACGCCGAGCGGATCGTGGCGATCGACTGGGGCCTGACGGAAACATTGGTTGCCTTGGGAGCACCGCCGCTTGGGCTGGCCGAGACACGCGGCTATCGCGACTGGGTTACGGCCTCGCCTCTGCCCGACACCGTCGCCGAGATCGGCCTCAGGTCGACGCCCAATCTGGAATACATCGCCAGCCTCAAGCCGGACGTCATCCTTTCGACCCCGCAATTCGCCGCCGTGGAGCCTGTGCTCCAGGGCATCGCGCCCGTCCTCAGCCTGGCGATCTACACCACCGATCTCCAGCCCTACAGAAAGGCCGTCGCGGCAACGCGGCGCCTCGGCACGCTTCTTGGACGCGAGGCGGCGGCGGAACGGCTGATCGGAGAGACGGAAAACCGCCTCAACCGCCTGGCGGCGGAACGCAACGGGAAGAACCTTCGCAAAGTGCTGGTCATCAACTTCCACGACGACAGCCACGTCTGGGTCTACACGAAGGGCAGCCTCTACGACGACGTTCTGAAACAAGCGGGGATCCAAAACGCCTGGACTGGTTCGGGCAGCTTCTGGGGCATCGCCAATGAGTTGGTGGACCGGCTGGCCGGCCTTGAAGATACGGCAGTCCTGATCGTTGAACCGGTTCCGCTGCCGATCCGCCGCAAGCTGGAAACGCGGGAAGGCATCGTCGGCAGGATGCCCCTTTTCAGGCAAGGCAACTATCGCATCCTTCCCGCTGCCTGGGGCTTTGGCGGCCTGCCTTCGGCCGGACGATTCGCCGATATGCTCTTCGAGCGCATCGGCTTTCTGGGCGCGAACGATGCGGACTAGATCATGATCCAGAAAAGTCGGAACCGATTTTCGGAAAAGATCGGGATCGAGCAAGAGGATAAAGCCCCATTCCGATTCCATCGGAATGGATCAGGCTCCAAAATCGTCGTGGCGCGCTCTGTCGCTGCATTCGCCTATCTGGCGCTCGTGGGCTTCCTCATCGTCCGCAACATCGGCCAGCTTGCGCCCGACGCGGCATGGCTGGACTTCGGTGGCGACACGGCGCAATCGCTCGTCCTCAACTATGCCTATCTGCCGCGCCTGGCGATCTCGCTTCTGTGCGGCGCCGCACTTGGACTGGCCGGCGTGCTGTTCCAGCAAGTGCTGCAGAATCCGCTGGCCGCCCCCGAAACGCTTGCCGTCAATGCCGGGGCGCATCTTGCGCTGACGATCGGCGTGCTTGTCTTTCCGGCGTTTCACGCCGGCCATCAGGAGTTGCTCGCCGTCGGCGGCGCCTCGGCCGCCTGGGCGCTCATCGCAGCAATCGGCCGGCGACGCCGGGCCGAACCGATGACCCTCATCCTCACCGGTTTCGTCGTCAGCTTTTCGCTCGGCTCGATCTCCAGCCTGCTCATGCTGCTGCACCAGGAATATCTCACCTCCATGTTCATCTGGGGCGCAGGATCGCTGGTTCAGGACGGCTGGAGCGGGGCCGGTTTTCTCGCCGTTCGGTTTTTTCTCTGCGCCTTGATCGCCATGCTCCTGGTCCGGCCGCTGTTGATCCTCGGATTTGGCGATCAGTCCGCGACGAGCCTTGGCGTGTCGCTGAGTTTCGTGCGTCCCTTGCTTCTGGGGGCCGCCGTCCTGCTATCGGCGAGCGTGGTTGCCGTGGTCGGCGTCATCGGATTCGTCGGTCTCGCCGCGCCTCATCTCGCCCGCCTTGCGGGCGCTGAAAAACTCGGTGCCAGGCTGGTGGCGGCGCCGGTCGCCGGCGCCGCTTTAGTCGTCCTGGTAGACCAGACTCTGCAGTATCTGGTCACCGAGCAATCGGGTCTCGTCCCGACAGGTGCTGTCACCGCAATCCTTGGCGCGCCGCTTCTGGTGCTTCTGCTGAGGCGGATTCCCAGCCTGGCGCTCGAAGGCGGTGGCGTGTTGTCGTTCCTCGATCCCGGACGGACAGCCGACACGCCGAAGGTGTTGGCCCTGCTGGGATTGGCGTGCGTTGCCGCCCTCGTTCTCGCACTCTTCGTCGGCCGCACGCCGGAAGGGCTGACATTTGGATTGCATGCCGGGATCGGTGCGTTGGACTGGCGCGTGCCGCGCGTTGTCGCGGCGGCCGGGGCCGGCCTGGCGCTCGGTGTCGCCGGCTGTCTCGTCCAGCGGCTTTTCGCCAACCATATGGCAAGCCCCGAAATTCTCGGCATCGGTGGCGGCGTCGCGGTCGGGCTCATCACAGCGTTGCTGCTCAGCGCCGAAGCCGGCGCCGGAATGCAATTGACTGGAGCCGCCCTCGGCGCGCTGGCCGCGATGGGGATCGTGCTGTTTCTCGGCGGCCACCGCGGGTTCGCACCGGAGAGGCTGTTGCTGGTCGGGATTTCCATAACGGCGCTTCTCGACGCTGCCACGCTGCTCTTCGTCGCGTTCGGCGATCCCCGGTCGGGAGCGGTTCTCGCATGGCTCGGCGGGTCAACCTACCGCGTCACGCCGGGTCTCGCTGTCACCATAGCCGCCATCGCCCTCGCCGGCCTGCTGGCTGCCGCTCCGCTCCGGCACTGGCTCGACATCCTGCCGCTGGGAACGGCGGTGACGAAAGGCCTCGGCATCCCTCTTTCAACCGCACGTTTTGTCGTTCTGGTGCTTGCGGCGCTCACGGCGGCGGCAGCGGCGCTGATCGTCGGACCGATGAGTTTCGTCGGCCTTCTCGCGCCGCATCTCGCTATCCTCGCCGGATTGCGCCGTGCCGGGCCGCAGCTCCTGGGCGCCGCGATTGCCGGCACCGCCCTCGTCACCTTCGCGGACTGGGTCGGGCGAATTGCTTTCGCGCCCACGGAACTCCCCGCCGGCATTCTGGCGGTGCTGATCGGAACGATGCTGGTGGCGGCGTCGGTTCTCCTGCGCCGCGCATCGGAACGTAGCTAGAAATCCGGCCGATCTCTCAGATCATCGCCAATGGGCTTCTGCGCGATGGCGGCGGGAAGGCGCGATCGAGCTCGGCCAGATCGGCGTCCGTCAATTTTATGTCGAGTGCGGCGCGGTTGTCGCACACATGCTCCAGACTGCTTGCTTTGGGGATGGCGATGACACCCGGCCCGCGGATCGTCCACGCGAGCGCGACCTGCGCCGCAGTAGCGCCGTGGCGCTCAGCGACTGGCATCAGCCTCCGGTCGCGGGTCAGGTCACCTTGGCCGATCGGCGAATAGGCCATGATCGGTATCCCGCGTTTCTGTTGCCAAGGGATCAGGTCGAAATCGATTCCGCGGCTCGACAGATTATAGAGCACCTGGTTGGTCTGCATCGCGTCTCCGGATGCAAGACCTGCGAGCTCTTCCATGTCGTCGGGGTCGAAATTGCTGACGCCCCAGTGGAGAATCTTGCCCTGCTGCTTCAGTGTTTCGAACGACGCCACGGTCTCGTCAAGCGGCACCCCGCCGCGCCAATGCAGCAAATAGAGGTCAATGCAGTCGGTGCCGAGGCGTTTCAGACTGGCCTCGCATGCCCGCATCACCCCGCCTCTCGACGCATTCGACGGAAGCACCTTGCTGACCAGGAAAATTTCGTTACGGTGGCCGTCGATCGCTTCGCATGTCACCTCCTCGGCGCCGCCCGAAGCATACATCTCCGCCGTGTCGATCAGCGTCATGCCGAGCTCTATGCCGAGTTTCAGCGCAGCGACCTCATCGGCACGGCGGCGGCGATCCTCGCCCATGTTCCAAGTGCCTTGGCCGAGCACCGGTACATCAATGCCGGCCGGGAGACGGGTGGTTCGAATCTGGGGGGACATCCGTGTTCCTTCATTCGATCAGTCGGGTGGCAGCCTAATGCGATCGTCAAGCGGCAATTTTGAAGTTTTGCTGGAACGGGGTTCGGTTCTGGATGATTGCCCAGAGCACGTTGACGCGTCGTCTGGCGAGGGCGATGACGGCTTGGTGATGACGCTTACCCTCGCTCCGTTTTCGGGCATAGAAGGTGCGGCTGTCGGGTTGGCTGAGCGAGCAAAAGGCGGACTGGTAGAAGACGCGCTTGAGGCCCTTGTTGCCGGCGGTTGGGCGTCGGAGGAAGCGCGTTTTGCCGGACTGGCGGAGGACCGGGGCGATGCCGGCGGCTGCGGCGAGCGCGTCAGCGGAACGGAAGCGCGAGAGATCGCCTGCCTCGGCGATGAGTTCTGCGGTGAGCACGGCCCCCATTCCGGGCAGGCTGCGGATGAGGGCCGCGTCAGGGTGGCTTTGGAGAAGGGTCTCCAATTCGCGGTCGAGCTCGGCCAGGCGCGCCTTGGCGGCGAGAGCTTCGAGGGCCAGTTCGCGGATCAGACGGGCGGTCATGCGCTCGGCTGGCACGCTGATCGTCTGTTCCACGGCGGCGGCCAGCGCGACATCGGCGAGTGCTTCGACCCGCGGGATGGCGCCGCCTACCTTGAGATGGCGGACGATCCGCTTCCTGCCGGCGTCGCGCAGTTCGGCCGGCGTAACGTAGCGTGTGAGGAGATGCAGCGGCCCCTTGGTGGTGAGGTCGAGGCTGCGTTCCAGACCGGGAAAGATGCCGGTGAGCAGGTCATGCAGGCGGCCGAGTCGCTGGGTCTGGGCTTCGACAAGATCGCGCCGGCGACGGACCAGCAGCCTGATCTCGAGGTCGATCTCGGCGGCAGGCTCGATGGCGCGCAGGTCAGCGCGCATGCGTACCTGGTCGGCGATGGCGCGGGCGTCGCGCGGATCGGACTTGTTCTCGCCGCCGACGCTGCCCTGGCGCGCCCGGTTAACGGCCAGCCCCGGTACGTGGACCAAGGCGAAGCCCGTCTCGGCCAACATCGCTTCGATGAGGCCTGCAATACCGCCGACCACATCGATGCCGATGCGCAGCGCGCCGCCAAGCGCGACAAGATCATCGATCAAGTCGGCGATGGCGGTAGGCGTGTTCTCCACCTTGCGGTCGAGATGGACAGTGCCATCGGCGTCGATGGCAGTGACCCAGTGAACGTCCTTGGCGATGTCGATGCCGACGCTGATGCGCATTCTCCCCTCCGAGTGTTGATCGAGGCCAGGCGCGCCGCCCACGCCGTCGTCGCCCTACACAGCGATCAATCGCAGAGCCTAATCAGCGGTCGAGGCGGTTTGGCGCTGCCGGGGGATCTGCCACCCAAGCCATTCTTGGCAGCCAGCATGAAAACCATCCCGGCAACGCCGCCTAGCGAGAAACCTGACACACGCAGATCGTCCCGAAAAGCGCTGTTCTCACAGCATCAACAAGGTAGGGCAGCATGATGGCGGAGCAACTGAACAGCAATGCCATTCACCACGGCGCCACGGTTATCTCCGGCCATTGCCGTTTAGCCCGCGCGCCTTTCTCCTCATGCGTAGCCTGGTTGTCCATCACGTGGTTCGGTGTCACCCGAAACGAAAAGATGTCGTCGAGACCGAACGGCGCTGTCACCCCGAATTCGCCGGCACCGGTCAAGCGGACGCCAACAGCATGGGTGCACGAGGCAAAATAGCTGAGGGAATCGGCGGAGGATCGATAGACTGGGCATTGCCGGCCGAAACGTTCCGGATACCAGAGGTGGACACGCGCCTGGTTGCGGATTTCGACCGGCAAACCGGCGAAATGTTTCTGCGCCTGCCTTGATGACGGCATCCTCCGCTTCCCAGGAAAGGTCGGCGCCATCGAAATAAAAAAGATCGATGTCCTTGACGCCGTAGCCGGACGGTTTGCCAGTCAGGCTGTTCCACACCGTGTTGTAGATGGCGCCGGACACGACCATCCAGTCCGGGAGATCGAGATCGCGGGCCCGTTGCAGCGCAGGCCAGACCAGTAGCGTCGGCTTTCAGGATCGCAGACGAGCGCTGCGCTCTGCGTTTCGAAATCCAGCCCGGAAAATCGTAGATGGTCCATCCGTCCTTTGAGAGCGATTCGTGCCGCGGTCGCAACGTCCGATAAAGCGTCGGAAGAGCTTGCCCTTCCCGACAACCTACTGACTGAGCGCTGACCGCGGCCGGCGACGCGGCTTAGCCCCGCAGCACGCCGCCGGTCTGCTTCTTCACATTGTCGACGATGCGGCCGGCAAGCGCTTCGAAATCCTCGTCGGTCAGGGTCTTTTCGACCGGTTGGATCGACACCTCGATGGCGACCGATTTTTTGTCCGGGCCGAGCGATGCACCTTCGAAAATATCGAACACCGACACACCGGTGATCAACTTCTTGTCGGCGGCCAGTGCGGCACGGGTTAGCGTTCCCGCCTCGATGACCTTGTCGACGACGAAGGCAAAATCGCGTTTCACCGCCTGGAAGGCGGAGAGCTCCAGCTTCGGCTTGGTGCGGGTCGGCTTGGCCTTCGGCTCGGGAATCGCGTCGACGAACACCTCGAAACCGGCCAGCGGTCCCGACACGTCGAGCACCTCGAGCGTCTTCGGGTGGAACTCGCCGAAGGTGCCGAGTACCGTCTTCGGGCCGAGCTTGATCACGCCGGAACGGCCCGGATGATACCAGCCAGCACCGCCGGCCTCGATCTGCAATTTGTCGACCGGCGCACCGCAGGCCTCCAGCACCGCGATCGCGTCAGCCTTGGCGTCGAACACGCCGACCGTCTGCGCATTGCCGCCCCAATGACGGCCTGAACCATCGAGCTTCGCGGTGCCGCGGCGGATGCCGGCCGCCACCCGGCGCTGCGTCTCCGGCGTGTCGCCCTCATAGGTGCCCGATACTTCGAACAGCGCGACATCGCCGAAACCGCGGTCTGCGTTGCGCTGCGCGGCGGCGATCAGTCCCGGCAGCAGCGACGGCCGCATGTCGGACATGTCGGCGGCGATCGGGTTGGCGAGTTTCAGGCCAGGCTGGCCGCCGCCGAAGATTTCGGAGTGTTTTGCGGGAATGAACGACCAAGTCACCGCTTCCATCATGCCGCGCACGGCCAGCGCCCGCTTGGCGGCGCGGCTGCGTACCTGCAGCGTAGTCAGGATCTTGCCGTTGACAGCGCCGTGGCTCGACAGGGGTTGCGGTGCGATCTCGTCGACGCCGTGGATGCGCATCACTTCCTCGACCAGATCGGCCTTGCCGTCGACATCAGGCCGCCAGGAAGGAACGATCACGTCGACCACGTCGCCGTCGCTGCCCTTCTGCATGAAGCCGAGGCGCTTCAATATGTCGAGGCTTTCTTCCCTGGACACGTCGAGACCGGTCAGCCGCTTCACTTCCGAGACCGGAAAGGAAACGATCTTGTAGGTGTGGCCGGCATAACCGACGATTTCGGTCTCGCTCGGCGCGCCGCCGCAGAATTCCATCACCATCCGCGTCGCGAGCTCTAGGCCAGCCCCCATGAACTCCGGATCGACGCCGCGCTCGAAACGATAACGCGCGTCGGTGATGATGCCGAGCTCGCGGCCCGTGCGCGCGGTGGCGATCGGATCCCACAGCGCGGATTCGATCAGCACGTCGGTGGTCGCCTCGTCGCAGCCGGAATGCTCGCCGCCCATGATGCCCGCAATCGATTCGACGCCGTCCTCGTCGGCGATCACGCACATCTCTGGCGTCAGTTCATATTCGCGGCCGTCGAGCGCCAGCACTTTTTCGCCGGTCTTCGCTCGCCGCACGGTGAGATTGCCTTTCACCTTGGCCGCGTCGAACACGTGCAGGGGCCGGCCGCGGTCGAAGGTTACATAGTTGGTGATGTCGACTAGCGTGTTGATCGGACGCAGGCCGATCGCCATCAGCCGTTGCTGCAGCCATTTCGGCGACGGTCCGTTCTTCACCCCGCGCACCAGCAGCAGCGCGAAGCCGGGGCAGAGCTCGGGTGCCTCGATCGTCACCTTCACCGGGCAGGCGCCGTTGCCGGCGACCGGCTCTACGCTGCCGTCTTTCAGTGTCCCCAAACCCGACGCGGCAAGGTCGCGCGCAATGCCGTGGACGCCGGTGGCATCCGGCCGATTCGGTGTCAGGCCGATCTCGATGACAGGATCGTCGAGATGCGCATAGGCGGCGAAGCTCGTCCCCACCGGCGCGTCGGCTGGCAGGTCGATGATGCCGGTGTGCTCGTCCGAAAGCTCCAGTTCGCGCTCCGAGCACATCATGCCGTGGCTCTCGACGCCGCGGATTTTCCCCACCGCCAGCGTCGTGTCGATGCCGGGAATGTAAGCACCGGGAGCTGCGAAGGCACCGATCAGCCCGGCGCGTGCATTGGGCGCGCCGCAGACTACCTGCACCGGCGCCTTGCCATCGCCGGGATCGACGGTCAGCACTTGCAGCTTGTCGGCGTCGGGATGTTTTTCCGCCGTCAGCACCCTGGCGATGACAAACGGCTTCAGGCTCGACTTGTCGTCGACCGATTCGACTTCGAGGCCGATCAAGGTCAGCCGCTCGACGATCTCGTCAAGCGTCGCATCGGTCTCGAGGTGGTCTTTAAGCCAAGAGAGGGTGAATTTCATGGGTTTGTTCCGTCTGGTCTCGGTACGCTGGTGCGCGGCAGCTGCGGCAGGCCGTCGTTCACGTGAAAATAAGGCAGTTTCTGGCTCACATAGGCATGCAATGTCGGGGCAAAATCTTCCGGCCGGTCCATGGCGCCGAGCGTGAGATAGACGTCGTCGGCGATCCTCGTGTCGGTATAGGTCAGCGGCGATCCGCAAACACCGCAGAACGTCCGCGTGACGGTGCCGTTGCCGAATTCCGTCGGGGCCTGGCCGGAAAACACAACGTCGCCGGCGGCAAATCCGACAAAGGCCGAAACCGGCGCGGCGCTCGCCCGACGGCAGTCGATGCAATGGCAGTCGCTGACGTGGCGCGGCTCGGCCGAAGCCTTGAACCGCACCGCGCCGCAACGGCAGCCGCCGGTGTGGACGACCGTCAAGAACTCAATCCCCCGAACAGCGTCGGCAGGTCGAGCGGCCTGAAGCCGTAATGCTGCAGCCAGCGCACGTCGGCATCGAAAAAGGCGCGCAGGTCCGGCATGCCGTATTTCAGCATGGCGATGCGGTCGATGCCCATGCCCCAGGCGAAACCCTGGTATTCGTCGGGATCGAGCCCGCCGAAGCGCAGCACGTTGGGATGCACCATGCCGCAGCCGAGAATCTCCAGCCAGTCATTGCCCTCGCCGAAGCGCACTTCGCCCGGCCGCGAACGGTCGCACTGGATGTCGACCTCGAGGCTCGGCTCGGTGAACGGAAAATAGGACGGCCGGAAGCGCATCTTCAGGCTCGGCACCTCGAAGAAGGCCTTGCAGAATTCTTCCAGCACCCAGCGCATGTTGGCGACGTTGGCTGTCTTGTCGATGACCAGGCCCTCGACCTGGTGGAACATCGGCGTGTGCGTCGCATCCGAATCCATGCGGTAGGTTTTTCCGGGAATGACGATGCGGATCGGCGGCTTTTGCGCCTCCATGGTGCGGATCTGCACCGGCGAAGTGTGGGTGCGCAGAAGCTTCGGCTGGTTGCTGTCCGCCGCATTGAGGAAAAACGTGTCATGCATCTCCCGCGCCGGATGCCCTTCCGGGAAATTCAGCGCGGTGAAGTTGTAATAGTCCGTTTCGATGTCCGGTCCCTCGGCGACCGAAAAACCCATGTCGGCGAAAATCGCGGTGATCTCGTCGGTCACCTGGCTGATCGGGTGGATACGGCCACGCTCCGCCGGCGATTGCCGCACCGCCAGCGTCACGTCGACCTTCTCGGCGGCGAGCCGCGCGGTAATGGCGGCGTCGCGCAATTCGGCCTTGCGCGCCACGAGCGCCTCGGTCACCCGGTTTTTCAGCCCGTTGATCGCTGGCCCTTTCACCTGGCGCTCTTCGGCGCTCATCGCGCCCAGCGTCTTCAGCATTTCGGAGACCGAACCCTTCTTGCCGAGAGCGGCGACGCGAACGGCCTCGATGGCCTGCTCGTCGGCGGCCGCGGCGATATCGGCAAGCAGCGAACTCTCCAGAACTTCGATATTTCCAGCGGTAACGTTCACGACGAATTCTTTCGATCGGGGCGACTGCCGCCATTCCGGTGCGGTGTCGCCATTTTGGTTACATCCAGCAATAAGAAAAACCCGCGCCAGCCGTGCCAGCGCGGGTTCCCCAAATCAGATTTCGAAAAGCTTGGGAAGGCGCTGACTAGGCTACAGCGCTTTCAAAAGCATTCGGAGTGGTGTTTTTCAGGTATTCGAGCGCAACTTTCGCCTTGGCGACGAGCGCGGCGAATGCCTGCGGCTCGTGTATCGCCATGTCGGAAAGCACCTTGCGGTCGATCTCGATGCCGGCCTTGTTGAGGCCGTCGATGAAGCGGCCATAGGTCAGGCCATGCTCGTGCACCGCGGCGTTGATGCGCTGGATCCACAAAGCGCGGAAGTTGCGCTTGCGGTTCTTGCGGTCGCGGTAGGCATACTGCAGCGACTTCTCGACCGCCTGCTTGGCGATGCGGATGGTGTTCTTGCGGCGGCCGTAAAAGCCCTTGGCGGCTTTCAGGACCTTCTTGTGCTTGGCGTGGGCGGTAACGCCTCTCTTTACGCGTGCCATGTCATGATCTCCTTAACGCTTACCAGCCGAGGCTCAGAGGCCGTTCGGCAGAAAATTCTTGATGACCTTCTTGCCGTCCGGTTCAGCCAGAACCATTGTGCCGCGGGCATTTCGAATGAACTTGTTGGTACGCTTGATCATGCCGTGACGCTTGCCGGCCGCAGCCGACAGGACTTTACCCGTACCGGTGATCTTGAACCGCTTCTTGGCGGCCGATTTGGTCTTCATCTTGGGCATTTTGCTCTTTCCTTTTCTTGACCCCACGATCGGGGAATTATCGCTTCGGGCAGACCTGGCCCGAAAAGCATTGCGAACCGCCACGGCATGCCCTGCCGGACGGTTCTGAACGCGGCGCTATTACCAGCAAGGCAAGCGGAGTGCAAGTCCGCCCGTCGGGATGCGCAGGGAAGCGTAGCAGGCAACAGGAGAGGCATCGGCACAAGAGCCGGCCTTGAACATCATTTCAACGGGAAATCGCCTCAATCCGCCCGAAAGCCGGCGAATTGGGAACAATCTTGCCTGTCTAATGTTTCAATATGCGAAGGGACCTATCGACAGAACAGTTGCCTGCATGAAACACCGTTTTCGGATTCTTGCGGGGGCCGTTGTTGGTCTTCTCGTTGCCTCTTCGCCACTTGGCGCGATCCCGGTGCCGAATTATTTCGCAAGCGAACCTGCCAGCACATCGTTACGGGACGCCCCCGCAGCAAGCGTCATCACGGTGCAGGCAGATCAGGAAGAACTGCTGCGCAAGCTGAAAAGAAAAGGGGGAGAGCGGGGAAAGGGAGGAGAGCGTGCCACACCGCGGCCGGAAGCTCCTGCAGCAGCAGAAGAGCCAGCGCCACGCAGACAGCGCGAGCGGGTTGAGCGGTCGCCCGAAATTCGAGCCCCGGCGAGAGCCGAACAGCGGATACTGAGACGCAAGGCCCGTGAGGGGCAGCCGCCTGAAGCGAGAGCGCCCGCGGCGGCGGAAAAGCGTATTCAGAAGCGCAAGGAGCGCGAAGCGATCATACGGCGTGCCGAGCGTAAGGCGCCGACGACCGCCGAGGAATCCAGGCCAAGGCGAAAGGCCCGCGAAGCAGTCAGACCACGTCGCGCCGAACGTGAGGCACCAGCGATCGCGGAAGAGCGCCTGAAGAGGCGCAAGCAGCGCGAAACGGTCATACGGCGCGCCGAGCCAAAGGCGCCGGAGGCGGCCGAGCAACCCAGACTCGGACGAAAGTCCCTTGAAGCCGTCAGACCGCGCGGCGCCGAACGCGAGACGCCCGCGATAGCGGAGGAACGCCTGAAGCTGCGCAAGCAGCGCGAGGCTGCCATGCGTCGTCCCGAAAACGCCGCCCGGATTTTCGACAGCGCCAAGGAAAAGCCGGTCAAACGGGAGCCCGACCGTCAACAGGTAGCCCGGCCTGTCCCTGCCGAGCCGGCACAGCAGCCTGAAAGCGACGCCGCCGCACAGGCTGACATCAGGACAAGGCCGGAGCAGGTCCGCTCCGTCATCTCCGAGGAAGGCCGCCGGATCAAACGGTCCGGCAAGGTGCGCCCCGAGATTCCGGGTGGAGCGGAACTTATACGCGAGGTCAACAACCGCTTCATCTTTCAGACCAACAACAACTACTTCATCGAGCGGCCTCGCGAGGAACGCTTCATCGTCGACGCGCGCGAGGTCTATTACGAAGAACTGCCGCGCAGCCGACTGCGCGAGGTCGTGATCCGTCCCGACGGTACCCGGATCATCACCATCCGCAACCGCTGGGGCGACGTCATTCGTCGTGTGAAGGTGCTGCCCGACGATCGCGAGATCGTCCTCGTCTTTGTCGATGACGACTATTACGACGAGGTGCTGGAATGGCGCGATCCCGGCCTTGACCTGCCGCCGCTCAGCCTCACCATTCCGGTCAGCGACTACATCCTGGACGCCGACCTGGTCGAGGATCCCAACGACTACTACACCTTCCTCGAACGGCCCCCGGTCGAGCGGGTGGAGCGCACATACTCGCTTTCGGAGGTGAGGCGCTCTGCGCGCATTCGCGACAAGGTCCGGCGCATCGATCTCGACATCATCAATTTCGAGTTCGGCTCGGCCGTGATTCCCGAAAGCGAGATCGAAAAACTCGAGGGCGTCGCCGAAGCCATGCAGCGCTTGCTCAAGGACAGCCCGGGCGAAACCTTCCTGATCGAGGGCCACACCGATGCGGTCGGCTCGGAGGTAGCTAACCTGGCACTGTCGGACCAGCGGGCCGAGGCGGTGGCGACCGCGCTCACCAACGTCTTCGACATCCCGCCCGAGAATATGGAGACGCAGGGTTATGGGGAGCAATACCTGAAGGTAGAGACGAGTGAGCCCGAGCGCGAGAACCGCCGCGTCGCGATCCGCCGCATCACGCCGCTGGTCGCGCCGGTGGCACGCTCCGAGTAAGGTTCTCGCCGTGTCGGGAACCTGACCGGACCTCCCTCTGGCCGCAGTTCCGCGGATATTTCACCTGGAATGCGGTCTTCGGCAGAGCGGCAATTCTTCAGTACAGCCAGAAGAGGACGGGAATTACACCGCTTTCCTGTCCGGTTTCGATGAGTTCGAAAAACGGTATGAAGATCAGAAAAGCGAGGCCGTCGCGCAGCGTGTGATTGAAGATACGCGGTGTGAAGGTGACCTCGGCCTGATCGCGAAAAAGCCTGGGATTGGGGAAAAACCGCGGCACGCGTGCGATGTAGTCCTTGTACGGCGCTCCGAGTACGGTCATCAGATGCCGCTCCTCGCGCAGCGTGACGATACGGAACGCGGCGGCGCACAAAACCGCCGACGCCACTGCGACGATCACGCTGCCGGTCTGGGCGCCGATCCCGGCGGCCGCTATGGTGGAGAAAAAATACAGCGGATTGCGCATCATCGAATAAGGGCCGGTAGCGACCACTTCGGCCGATTTGCGACCGCCGATATAAAGGATCGACCAGAGTCGGCCGCCGATCCCGATCAGTATCAGGGCGATCCCGTGCGCCTCTATGCGTTCGTGGCCGAGTTCGTCGTGCGGAGAACCGCCAAACGCCAGCAAAAAGCAGAGCGCGCCGATCAGCAGCGCCAGCAGGATGCGCCGGCGCCGCTGGTAGCGGCCCATTTCGTCGAACGACTTTTCATTCTGGGAACGTGCCGCGGCGGCCATCGGGATCATCCTCTCGCCGCGGGAGGGATCGGCGATCGACGCTCGTTGTCGATGTCACTTGCGGAGAATTGATGGCTAAAAAAGGCCGCCGAAGCGGCCTTTTTTAGCTGGCGTTCACCTCAGCGAGGGGCCAGCACCATCATCATCTGGCGGCCTTCGAGCTTCGGCTCGGCCTCCACCTTGGCGATCGGCGCGACTTCCTCGCGCACCTTGTTCAGAAGCTGCATGCCGAGTTCCATATGGGCCATTTCGCGGCCGCGGAAACGCAGCGTCAGCTTGACCTTGTCACCTTCCTCGAAGAAGCGCCGCACCGCCTTCATCTTCGTCTCATAATCATGAGTGTCGATGTTCGGGCGCATCTTGATCTCCTTGATCTCGATGACCTTCTGGTTCTTGCGCGCTTCGGCGGCCTTCTTCTGGTTGGCGTATTTCAGCTTGCCGAGATCGAGAATTTTTACGACAGGGGGTTCGGCATTCGGCGAGATCTCGACGAGATCGAGGCCCGCTTCCTCGGCGGCAAGCAGGGCATCGTTGATCGACACATTGCCACGATTGGTTCCGTCTGCGTCGATGAGCTGGACCCGGGGCACCCGGATGTCTCGGTTGGCGCGCGGCCCGTCCTTGGTGGGCGCCGCGGCTTTGAATGGTCTGCGAATGGTCGTGTTCTCCTGGCTATTTCAGTTCGGGGTTCTGTCTGAATAAATCGGTATGCGCTATGTCGTTCAGACAACGGCGCTGTCAATACCACAGCCAATCGAAAGAATCACGATCAAACCTCGACCTTTGGGCCATTCCTTGTGGCGCGGCTTCCCGCTTCAGCTGGCCCATGGCAGAAGGGGCGGCCCAAACGCTAAGGGAATCACGATGACCGAAACCTCACCGCAAATTCTCGAAGTCGCCGGCGTCCCGATCGCGGTGCGCCTACGCGAAGGGCGCGAACCGGGCATCATGTGGCTCGGCGGCTACCGTTCCGATATGCGCGGCACCAAGGCGGAAGCGCTCGACCAGTGGGCCGAGCGGTCCGGCCACGCCTTTCTTCGGCACGATTATTCCGGCCACGGCGAATCCGGCGGCCTGTTCCGCGACGGCACGATTTCGCTCTGGGTCGAACAGAGCCTGGCGGTGTTCCGCAAATTTTCGTCGGGGCGCCAGATTCTGATCGGCTCGTCGATGGGCGCCTGGGTGGCGCTGCGCATGATCCAGGCGCTTCGCGAAACCGGCAAGGGCGGCAACATCGCCGGGCTGCTGCTTCTGGCGCCGGCACCGGATTTCACCAGCGAGCTGATCGAGCCGAACCTCACCGCACAACATCGCCGCGACATCGATGAGAAGGGCTATTTCGAGGAATATTCCGAATATTCGCCGGACTATCCGAACATCTACACCCGTGCGCTGATCGATGACGGCAGGGCCAACCGGGTGATGAACGGGCCGATCGACACCCACTGCCCCGTCCACATCATCCAGGGCATCAAGGATCCCGACGTGCCGCACACCCATGCGCTGAAGCTCGCCGGCTGCCTGCCCGCCGACGACGTGACGCTGGCACTGGTTCCCGACGGCGACCACCGGCTCTCGCGGCCGCAGGACATCGCGATGATTCTCCGCGCGGTGGAAGAACTCGTGACGCGGGCGGGCTGACCCTTAATGCGGATTTCCATACCAGTCTCGGCTTTCGTCGCGGCGATCGTCGGTTTCGGCGGCACGCTGGCGCTGATAATTGCCGCTGCCGACGCCGTCGGCGCCACACGCGAGCAGACCGCGAGCTGGGTCACCGCGATCTGCCTCGCCATGGCCTTCGAGACGGCATGGCTTTCCTGGAAGACCAGAATGCCGATCATTTCGGCATGGTCGACGCCGGGTGCTGCGCTCATCGCCGCCTCCAGCGGCTTCACCATGGCCGACGCAGTCGGCGCCTTCATCGTCACGGCGCTGCTTCTGATCGCGACCGGCCTGTTCCGCCCGCTGACCCGGCTGATAACCCTGATCCCGGCTTCGGTCGCTTCCGGGATGCTCGCCGGCATTGTCGTCGCCTTTGTCATCAATGCGGTAAAGACCATCCCCGCCGACCCGGTTCTCATCCTGCCGCTGATTGCGGCGTTCTTCGTCATCCGGCTCTTCAACCCGGCGCTGTCGGTGCTAGCGGTTCTGGTCGGCGGCGGCGTTCTCGCATTCGCGCTGGGGCGCGTAGGCGCGTTGCCGGCGCCCGAACTCTCGACCCTCACAGTGACGGCGCCCGCGTTTTCGATCGCCGGGGTCATCGGGCTCGCCCTGCCGCTTTATCTGGTGACCATGGCGTCGCAAAACCTTTCCGGCCTCGCGGTCCTCAAGGCAGCCGGCTACTATCCGGAGCCGGGGCCGATCATCACAGTCACCGGGCTGTTCTCGCTGATCAGCGCACCGCTCGGCGCATTGACCACCAATCTTGCCGCCATTTCGGCGGCGATCTGCACCGGTCCGGACGTGCATCCCGACCTTGCCGAACGCTGGAAAACCGGCCCCTTCTACGCGCTGGCCTACCTCGTCTTTGCCGTGTTCGGCGCCTCGCTGGTAGCCCTCTTCGCGGTGCTGCCGCAGAGCCTGATCGTCCTCGTCGCCGGGCTGGCGTTGATGGCCGCGCTCGCCAACGCCATGGCGATCGCGCTCAAGGACGAAGGAGAGCGCATGGCGGCAACGACGACATTTGCGGTTACCGCGTCCGGCCTCACCTTGTTTGGCGTCGGCTCGGCATTTTGGGGACTTTTGGCCGGCCTGGCCGTACTTGCTCTCGATTTACTCAAAAGAAGATAATCTTTTCAACAGCTTCTCCGGATTCGGAGAAGACGATCTTGAATAGCCATTTTCTCACCACCATTTCGATTCGAGCGGTCCGGATTGGCCGCCTCCAACCGAAGGAACGGGAGAAAATGAACACGACTGCACTGATCCGCCCGGCATGGACGCCGGCGACCATCGCGTTGATGGTGATCGGCTTCATGGTGTTCTGGCCGCTTGGCCTCGCCATGCTCGCCTACATCATCTGGGGCGACCGGCTTGAAGGCTTCAAGCGTGACGCGAACCGCGCGACCGACGGCATCTTCGCCGGCTGCCGCAGAAGCGCCGACAAGGCGCATCGCTGGGGCCACGGTTCGAGCCGCACGGGCAACGTCGCTTTCGACGACTGGCGCGAGAAAGAGCTCGAGCGCCTTGCCGAAGAGCGCAAGAAACTCGACGAGATGCTCGAAGAGTTTGACAACTACGCTCGCGAGCTGCGCCGCGCCAAGGACCAGGAAGAGTTCGACCGCTTCATGGCCAACCGCAACAAGTCGACGGCTCCGGCAACGACGCCGAAAGGCAAGGGAAAAGGCACCAACCTCCTCGACGAAGCGTAAACCTGCCGGCAGCCTGTATGTTTTTCGACGGCGTCGCGCATCGCGGCGCCGTTTTTTCTTTTAAAGTTCGGAAAAAGTTCCCGGGTCTGACTTTTTTATAAATCCGTCGCGATTCTTCGCGATTTTTCCTCTCAAATCGGCGATTTTCGTCCCATGGCTTTTGGCTTTTTTCGACGCAAGGAATCCGACCTCCGCCCTGCAGTCCAGGAGCGGTCGCACGATGTTGCCGGCCGCACCTTGCCGCTCAGGATCGTCGAAAGCGACCGGGCGCGACGGCTGACCCTCAGGATCGACGCCGGAGGCCGGGGCCTCAGGATCACCGTGCCGCCCGGCATCGGACACGGGGAGGTCGACCGCTTCCTCATCCGCCACCAGGGCTGGCTCGAGCAGCGCCTGGCCAAGGTTCCGGAGCGGCCTCAGGTCAGGCCCGGCATAAAAATCCCGGTCCGCGGCGTGCTGCACCTGATCGTCCACGAGCCGTCATCGCGCGGCACGGTCGAAGTCGGCACTGTCGACGGAGCACCCGCGCTCATCGTCCACGGCGACCGGCGGCACCTGATGCGCCGCATTGCCGATTTCCTGAAACGCGAGGCCAAACGCGACGTCGAGGCGCTAGTGACGAAACACACCAGCGTCATCGGCAAGCGTGCCAAGGCGATCCGCTTCCGCGACACGACCAGCCGCTGGGGTTCCTGCACCTCGGACGGCACGCTGTCTTTTTCCTGGCGCATCATGATGGCGCCCGCGCCGGTCATCAATTACCTCGTCGCGCATGAGGTCGCGCATCTGAAGGAGATGAACCACGGCCCGAAGTTCTGGAGGTTGTGCAAGGAACTGTGCCCCGACACCGAGCGCTGCAAGGACTGGCTCAAACGCAATGGCGGAGCCTTGCAGGCGATCGGGTTCGAGTGAGGGGCGGCCAGTGAGCCTGGAAAGTCGAGCCTACGAACTGAAGAAGCTGGCGCCCGAGCTTGTTGTTCGCCTCACCCTCTACCCGACCGAGGCAGGAGGACGGCAAACTCCTTTTCCTTCGGGTTTGAGCTGTGTCTGCTGTGCGGACAAGTCCACCGCAAGTGGAAGGGATGGCTGTCCGCAACTCAATGACGAGCCGATGTATCCAGGTCAAACCAGGACGGTCGGATTCGCCTTCCTGTCGGAGCGAGAAGCTGCGGCAACGCTGTCGAAGAACGAGAAGTTCTATCTCTGGGACGGCGGGTTCATCGGCGAAGCGCAAATTGTTGATCGATCCGCGTGACGCCAGCACGCTCAAAAGCGCAATTAGAGCCGAAAGACCGAACCTCGCAGCGAAGACGACAGCCATAGTGATCGCCTCGCCTGAAGGGGAGAGTCACGGCACCTTCACCCGGCTGGCCGTCACCCTATTCTCGCCCGAACCGCCGCGGACGACACCCCAGATCACCTGCCGCTCCGAGCGATCCCAGGCGATGCCCTGGCCGGCGATGTCGAGCGACATGCTTCCCTCCCAGCGCAGCACCGAACCCGCCTCAGGCAAAGTCAGCGCATAGGCCTCCGGCCTGTCGTGGCCGGTGATCCATAGCTTCCCGTCCGGTCCCCATGATCCGCCGGAATTGCTCATGTCGCCGAATTTTTCCAAAAGCGCCTCCGGCAGCACCCAGGCTTCGGCGACCCGCCATCCGGCATCGAAGCGCACGATCCGTGTGTTGCGATTGCTTCCCGAGGCAGAGGGGTTTCCACCGAACGGATGGTTGTAGTGCGCGAAAGCGCCCCACCAGGCACTGTCGTGAAAATCCAGCCAGGTCAGCGAGCCTCGTTCGATGCCGAAATTGTGGGTGCCGGCATGTTCAAGCGTCTCGGCATCCCAGATTTCGACCGAACTCACCATCGGCCAGCCCGGATAGTTGGAATGCGCGGTATAAAGCTTGCCGTCGACCACCACACCGCCATTCAAGTGAATGATCGGGCCGTCGCTTCGCCCTTGCCAGTCGGCAACCCGCTCGCCTGTTTTCTTGTCGTATTTGGCGATTCTGCGGTTGTCGATCGCGTAGAAGAAGCGGCCGTCGACCGCCACGGCCTGCCGCGCTTCAGCCGCCCTGAAGGACGCAATCCGCCCGGCGGTCACGGCGACCTGTTCCTCCGCCCAGGCCGGCGTGGAAAGGAAGCTCGCGGCGGCAATGGTTGCGCGAAGAAATGTCGCCAAGAGGGCGGGCATTCGCTTTCCCTGTGCTTTCTTCCCACGGAGTGTATAACGCCAAAGCGGCCATTGCTGAGCTCGCATTGTTCAAGAATCGACGTGGCTCGGTTGCGAGCAGCAGCCTGGGCGGGCCCGAAGGCCCGACCGGTCAGGCAGCGAAGCTGTCTTGAGAGAAGCCCATCTGCTCGGCGAATGGTTTCTCCGCGGAGAGTTGCTCGACAAAGATCGGCGTGCCGACGAGCCGCCTGAAATAGGCGGCGAGCGCGGGATAGCGCGCCGGGGATATGGTTTCGCCCAGGTAGTGGAACAGAACGAGGTTGGCGCCGACGGCGATGTCAGCGATGGACAACGCTTCGCCGACCAGCCAGTCGCCGCGGGTCTCGCCTTCGAGATATCCGAAGTACCGAGGCGCGATCTCCGACAGCACGCTGTCCGTCAGACCGGTGTCGGGCATGCCGCCCCGTATGGGCGCGACCACACGCTGGTGGAAGAGCGGGTGCAGCACATCGCGGAAGAAGGCGCCGAGATATGCCTCGATCCAGAGCGCCCGCCCGCGTTCCTCGGATCGGCGGGGATCACCGGAGTCGCCGGGTGCTTCGCGTCGAGATACTGCAGGATTGCGCCGCTGTCCGGCAGGATGAATTCGCCGTCCTCGATCACCGGGATGAGGCCGGTCGGGCTAAGCCGGTCCCAATTCGCTGGCAGGGTCTCGGGCATGATCGGGCTGACCACGTTGAGGTCGTGGTTGAGCCCCTTGGCCCGTAGTGCGAGCTGAACCTTGCGGGTATGGACTGAGAGTGGAACGCCGTGGAGTTTCATTGTCTTGGTTCCTTCTGACCGGGAAGCATGGAGGCGCAGGACGCCCGGCCCCGCGCGTCCCGGTTTCGCGCGCGGGTATTCGGTTCGGCGTGACTGCGAAGTCAGGCGCGAGCGACGGGGAACTGAATCTCCACCAACGCCTTGTCGAAGCCAGGCGGTTCGAGCACAGGCTCCAGGAAGATTTCGCGGCTTGGACCGGCGACGGCATAGCCGTTGGCTTCAATCCAAGCGCCGATTGCGCCGAAGGCAGCGTGGCTTTCAGGGTTCGTGCCCTGCCGAACGATGGTGGCGGCGGTGTCGATGGCAGGCAGGTCCTCGGGAGAGAATGCCAGCCCTTCGGCGATCAGGGTACGGCCAGTGAAACGGGTCAATGTGTAGCCGATGGTGAGGTCCAGCCGATCGGAATCGGGATCGTTGCGCGCCACAACAATCAGGTTGCCGCGTTGGGCCGGGCGCAGAGCGGCGCGGCCGGCGGCCGCCGCGGCAGCGACCAATGGACCGGCCTCCTCGAGGTCGGCGACGGTGTGGCGGGTGGCGAGGATCGGCTGAGACGGCAAGGATTTGGTGACGACATCGAAACCCGAGATGCCGCCTTGCCGGTCGATCTGCGCGATCCGGCTTTCGATGTGACGCAGGCGCTGTTCCTCTATTCGGATCGCCCGCTCGGCCTCGGCCCGTTTGAGCAGGAGCATGCCGCGAAGCTCTTCCGACGAGATCGCCTCAGCCAGGAGCGAGCCGATCTGGTCAAGCATCAGTCCGAGGTCTTTCAGGGCGAGGATCGCGTTCAGACGCGATAGCTGGTGAATGGCGTAGTAGCGATAGCCGGTCTGCGGGTCGGTATGGCCGGGCCGGAGCAGCCCGATCTGGTCATAGAACCGCAACTGGCGGGTCGAAACCTGCGCGATCTGAGCGAATTCGCCTATGCGGAACATGAGAATATCCTCGCCGTTCGTTGCGTCGGATTTCTCTTTACGGGTTTGACGTAGGGGTAAAGTCAAGCGGAATTCCGCGAGCGACGTCAAGAAGATCGGTAAGGGACAAGGGGAGGCCGAGCGAGCGGTCGATCTCAGCAAGCGGGTGCGTATGCGCAAGAGAGCGCCGGACTGAAACGGATCGCAAGCCGAAGTTCAAACTGTGGCATCACCCAAATTCCTCAACTCTTCGGCCATTTCGTGTCACTTCCCCGCCATGGCACTCGACATCAAGATCTGCGGCCTGAAGACGCCGGAAGCGGTTGCCGCCGCGCTTTCCAATGGCGCATCGCATATCGGCTTTATTTTTTTCCCGAAGAGCCCGCGCTACGTGACCCCTGAGGCGGCGGGTCAATTGCGCAAGGCGGCGACTGTCAGAGCGAAAGCCGTCGCCGTCACCGTCGACGCCAGCGATGATACCCTCGATGCGATCGTCGCCGCCATGCAGCCTGACATGTTTCAACTGCATGGCAGCGAAAGTGCCGAGCGCGTGGCAGCCGTGAAAAACCGCTACGGCCTGCCGGTGATGAAGGCCCTGTCCATCCGCGAAGCCGCCGACCTCGATGCCGTCCGGTCCTTCCGGGGCATTGCCGACTGCTTTTTGCTCGACGCAAAACCGCCCATTGGCTCCGAGCTGCCGGGCGGCAACGGCATCCCGTTCGACTGGCGACTGCTTACGGGCCTTGACGCCAAAGTCGATTACATGCTTTCCGGTGGCCTCAACGCCGCCAACATCGGCGACGCGCTTAGCCTCGCCAGCCCGCCCGGTATTGACATCTCATCGGGCGTGGAAAGCGGGCCGGGCGTCAAGGATGTGGCGCTGATCGAAAAATTTTTCCGGGCCGTCAGGGCAGCGCGCGGCGACCGCGCCGCCTGACCCCTCAACAGGAGATCGGCCAATGGACAAGCCGGTTGAGCCCAATTCCTTCCGTACCGGCCCCGACGAGCAGGGGATGTTCGGTATTTTCGGCGGCCGTTTCGTTGCCGAAACGCTGATGCCGCTGATCCTCGACCTCGAAAGGCATTGGAACGAGGCGAAGAACGACCCCGAATTCAAGGCGGAACTGCAAAATCTTTCGACCTTCTATGCCGGGCGGCCCTCGAAACTCTATTTCGCCGAAGGCCTGACCAGGCATCTCGGCGGCGCGAAAATCTATTTCAAGCGCGAGGACCTCAACCACACCGGCTCGCACAAGATCAACAACTGCCTCGGCCAGATTCTTCTCGCCCGGCGCATGGGCAAGACGCGCATCATCGCCGAGACCGGCGCCGGCCAGCATGGCGTCGCTTCGGCCACGGTCTCGGCGCGCTTCGGTTTTCCTTGCGTCGTCTATATGGGCGCCACCGATGTCGAGCGGCAGAAGCCGAACGTCTTCCGCATGAAGCTGCTCGGCGCCGAAGTGAGGCCGGTCAGCGCCGGCCACGGCACGCTGAAGGACGCCATGAACGAGGCGTTGCGCGACTGGGTGACCAACGTGCACGACACCTACTATCTGATCGGCACGGCAGCGGGACCGCATCCCTATCCGGAGCTGGTGCGTGAATTCCAGTCGGTGATCGGCAACGAAGCGCGCGAACAGATCCTCGAACAGGAAGGCAGGCTGCCTGATGCGATCGTCGCTGCGGTCGGCGGCGGCTCCAATGCCATCGGCCTCTTCCATCCGTTTCTCGACGACCGCTCCGTCGCCATCTATGGCGTCGAAGCCGGCGGGCGCGGCTTCGACGGCATCGAGCATTGCGCCTCGATGAGCGCCGGCAGCCCCGGCGTGCTGCACGGCAACCGCACCTATCTCTTGCAGAACAAGGATGGGCAGATCCTCGACGGACACTCGATTTCGGCGGGCCTCGACTATCCGGGCGTCGGGCCTGAGCATTCCTGGCTGCGCGACAGCGGCCGCGTGAGCTACGTACCGATCCTCGACGACGAGGCGCTGGACGCTTTTCAGCTCACCACCAAGGTCGAAGGCATCATGCCGGCGCTGGAATCGGCGCATGCGATCGCCCACGCGGTAAAGCTGGCGCCGACCATGGACAAGGACCAGATCATGATCGTCAACCTCTCCGGCCGCGGCGACAAGGACGTGCATACCGTCGCCGCCATGCTGGACATGGAGATCTGACCATGACCACCCGCATCGACCGCCGTTTCGAAAAGCTCAAGGCCGAGGGTCGCCCGGCGCTCGTCACCTATTTCATGGGCGGCGACCCCGATTACGACACCTCGCTCGCCATCATGAAGGCTCTGCCCGGCGCCGGCAGCGACGTGATCGAGCTCGGCATGCCGTTCTCCGACCCGATGGCGGACGGCCCGGCGATCCAGGCCGCCGGCCTGCGCGCGCTGAAAGGCGGGCAGACGCTGGAGAAGACATTGCGGCTGGCGCGCGAATTCCGCGCCGGCGACAACGAGACGCCGATCGTCATGATGGGCTATTACAACCCGATCTACATCTACGGCGTCGACCGTTTCCTGGCCGATGCCATCGATGCCGGCATCGACGGGCTGATCGTCGTCGACCTGCCGCCGGAAATGGACGAGGAACTTTGCCTGCCGGCGCTGAAGGCAGGCATCAATTTCATCCGGCTCGCGACCCCGACCACCGACGACAAACGCCTGCCGAAGGTGCTCGAGAACACCTCCGGCTTCGTCTACTATGTCTCGATGACCGGCATCACCGGCTCGGCGCTGGCCGAAACCGGCAAGGTCACCGACGCGGTGAAGCGCATCAAGAGCCACACCGAGCTGCCGGTCTGCGTCGGCTTCGGCGTCAAGACCGCCGAGCAGGCGAGGGTGATCGGAGCTTCGGCCGACGGCGTGGTGGTGGGTACGGCGATCGTCAACGCGATCGCCAACGTGATCGGGCCGAAGGGCGAAAGGACCGCCGACCCTGCCGAGGCTGTGGCCACTATGGTCAGAGGGCTGTCGCCAGGGCGTGCGCCAGGCGCGCCTTGCTTCGGCCCAATAGATTTTCCATCACTCTCGGACATTTTTCGGAGCCGATCAGATGAACTGGATCACCAACTACGTCCGGCCGAAGATCAACTCGATGCTCGGCCGCCGCGAAATGCCGGAAAACCTCTGGATCAAGGATCCGGAGACCGGCGAGATGGTCTTCCACAAGGATCTGGAGAGCAACCAGTTCGTGATCCCGTCGTCAGGGCATCACATGAAGATCTCGGCCAAGGAACGGCTGAAATTCTTCTTCGACAACGGCAAGTTCGAGCAGCTCGAAAACCCGAAAGTCGCGGTCGACCCGCTGAAATTCCGTGACGAGAAGCGTTATACCGACCGCCTGAAGGACGCCAAGGCGAAGACCGGCATGGATGACGCGATCGTCAACGCGCTCGGGTTCAATCGAAGGCCTGCCGATCGTCGCGACGGTACAGGATTTCGCCTTCATGGGCGGCTCGCTCGGCATGGCCGCCGGCGAGGCGATCATCCGCGGCTTCGAGACGGCGGTCGATAAGAAGCGGCCGCTGGTGCTGTTTGCGGCGTCGGGCGGCGCGCGAATGCAGGAAGGCATCCTGTCGCTGATGCAGCTTGCGCGCACGACCGTCGCGGTCGACCGGCTGAAGGAGGCCGGGCTGCCCTATATCGTCGTGCTCACCAATCCGACGACCGGCGGCGTCACCGCTTCCTATGCGATGCTGGGCGACGTGCACATCGCCGAGCCCGGCGCGCTGATCGGCTTCGCCGGACCGCGGGTCATCGAGCAGACCATCCGCGAAAAGCTGCCGGAAGGCTTCCAGCGCTCCGAATATCTGATGGAGCACGGCATGGTCGACATGGTCGTCTCGCGGCTCGAACTGCGCTCGACGATCGCCCGGCTGCTCAAAATCCTGCTGAAAACGCCCGTTTCCGACGCAATCGAGCCTGAGATCATGCCGCCCGCGGTGGTATCGGGCGAGAGTCGCCCGCAACTCTGACCATCGTGACGGGCAGCTGCCATCCGGCGGCTTCATAGCCCGAAGGTGCTACCCATGATGACAACAACCGCCGCCGATCGGGAAATCGAGCGCCTGATGGCGCTGCACCCGAAGGGTTTCGACCTTTCGCTGGATCGCATCACGCGGCTTCTGGAAAAGCTCGGCAATCCTCAGGACAGGCTGCCGCCGGTCATCCACATCGCCGGAACCAACGGCAAAGGCTCGGCGGCGGCGTTTGCGCGGTCGCTGCTCGAGGCTTCCGGGCTGCGGGTGCACGTCCATACCTCGCCGCATCTCGTCAATTGGCATGAGCGTTACCGCATCGGCGCCGGCCGGCGGCGGCAGGCTGGTCGAGGATGACGTGCTGGCGGAGGCGGTTGCACGGGCCGCCAAGGTCAACGGCGGCGAGCACATCACCGTGTTCGAGATCCTGACCGCGGTCACCTTTATGCTGTTCTCCGAACATCCGGCCGACGCGGCGATCATCGAAGTCGGACTCGGCGGCCGGTTCGACGCGACCAATGTCATCGACCTGCCTGCGGTTTCCGTAATCATGCCGATCTCGCTCGACCATGAAGCCTATCTCGGCGACAGGGTCGAGCTGATCGCCGTCGAGAAGGCCGGCATCATCAAGCCGGGTGCGCCGGTGGTGATCGGCGCGCAGGAGACGCAGATCGCGCAAGACGTGCTGGTCGCTACCGCCGAGCGGCTGGGTTGCCCGCATCTGATCTATGGCCAGGATTTCATGGCCTATGAGGAAAACGGCCGCATGATCTATCAGGACGAGATGGGCCTGATGGACCTGACACCGCCGAAGCTGCCAGGCCGCCACCAGTTCGCCAATGCCGCGGCGGCGATTGCCGCGGTGAAGGCGGCCGGCTTCGAACTCAGCCAGCGCGCAGTCGACCGGGCGATGACGACCGTCGACTGGCCGGGCCGCATGCAGAGGCTGCCGAAGGGCAGATTGTCGGATCTCGCGCCGGAGGGCGCGGAGGTCTGGCTCGACGGCGGCCACAATCCGGGCGCGGGCATCGTCATCGCCGAAGCGCTTGCCGAGCAGGAAGAACAATTCGCGCGGCCGCTGTTTCTGATATGCGGCATGCTGAACACCAAGGACCAGATCGGCTATTTCCGCGCCTTCCAAGGCATGGCGCGGCACGTCTACACAGTGCCCGTCAATGCCAGCGACGCAGGAGCATCGAACGCCGAGCTCGCGAACCGGGCAATAGCGGCCGGCCTCTCGGCCGAGCCGGTGAATTCCGTCGCCAATGCGCTGATGCTGCTGCGCGACACCTGGGATCCGAACGAAATCGCCCCACGCATCCTGATCGGCGGGTCGCTATACCTCGCCGGCGAGGTGCTGGAGCAGAATGGAACGCCGCCGACCTGATTGGCGTGCTTTAACAAGGCACAACAAAAAGCCCGGCGCGAATTTCGGCCGGGCTTTTTTGTTGATGATTACGGTCGGATCAGGCGACGGCGCCGTTGATCCAGTGCGACAGCGCTGTCTTCGGCGCAGCGCCCACCTTCATATCGGCAACTTCGCCGGCCTTGAAGATCATCAGCGTCGGAATGGAACGCACGCCGAACTGCGCGGCGAGTTCCGGGTTCTCATCGATGTTGAGCTTGGCGATCTTTACCTTGCCGCCGAGTTCGCTGGCGATCTCTTCCAGCGCCGGTGCGATCATCTTGCACGGACCGCACCATTCGGCCCAGAAATCGACGACTACCGGCTCGCTGGCCTGCAGCACGTCTGCCTTGAAGTTGTTGTTGTCGACCTTGACGGTGGCCATGCGCAAATCCTTTCGGGTGTTCAACGTCGCACAATATGTGGTGCATATCGCCAGTGCATTCAAGCAAGTCTTGTGTCACGCCTGCGTGAGTCGGGCAAGGGCGGCGTCCATCGCCTCGGTCGGGAGCCGAATCGGGCGCGGACCTTCGGTGAACAGCAGCACCGCCGCAACCGGCTTGTCAGGATAAAGCGACTGCAGCAAGGCACGGTAGAGCGCCATCTGCAGAACATGGGCGGGCGGAACTTCGCCGATACCAGCCGGCGCGGGCCGGTTGGTCTTGTAATCGACAATCATCACCTCGTGCGGCATGACGGCGAGACGATCGATCTTGCCCGATATGGCGCGCTCGCGGCCCCGCACCTGTAGTTTGCCCATGATCGGCACTTCGGCGCGGGAACCTTCGGCAAAGAGCGGAGCCAAATCCGCATCGCCGAGGATGTCCTCGACCGCCGCCAACGCCTGCCGCCGTTCATCCTCGCTCCAGCCTGTACCGGCGCGAGCAAGATATCGCTCCGCGGCAGGTCTTCGTTCGGCTTCCGGCAGGCCGGGGAGCATCTGCAGCAGGCGGTGCATCGCGAGGCCGCGCTGAATCGCGAAGGAGGGTTCCCCCTGCCCGTCGAACACGGGCGAGCGAGCCGACGCGACCGGTTCGTTATCCTCCTCGATCAGCGCCGAAGCGCCCGAGGGGGACAGCGGCCGCGGCAACGCTGGCGGTTGCGCAATCGGTGCAAACAGGTCCGCCGGCAATGCGCTGGATTGTGGCCGGACGGCAGCGTCGTGCTCGGGTTCGGGAACAATCTGCTGTATCTTGTTGACCTGGTAACGATGGACGATCTCGCCGGTAGTCGGGTCCACACGCTCGCTGCTGTATTCGGAGCATTCCAGCGGCTGGCTAACGATCGAATGCCAGGTCGCGCCATCCGGCGCCCGCTTGCCATGATAGCCACAGACAACCAACCGGTCTTCGGCGCGTGTCATGCCGACATAAAGCAGCCGCCGATATTCCTCCTCGGCCTTTTCGCGGGCTCGCCTGCCAACCTGCTGCGAAAAGCCGTTGGCAACCTCGGTGGCCGACCGCCACAGGAAACCGCTGCCTTGCCACAGTCCCCTGCGAGGTTCGAACGGCAGCAACCGCGACAGATGCTGTTCGCTGAACGGGGCCGCGCCGCTGTCGACGAGAAAGACGATCGGCGCCTCCAGACCCTTCGCCGCATGCACCGTCATGATGCGAACCTCATCGCGCGTCTGGTCCATTTCCCGCTTGATCTCGGGCCCGGCGCTGTCGAGCGTGGCAAGGAATGCTTCGAGACCGGGCAGGCCGGTCTGTTCTTCGGCGAGGCAGAAATTCAGGAATTCGTCGAGGATGTCTCCCGCCTCGTGGCCCAGCCGGCCGACCATCTTTTTGCGGACCTCGTCGCGACCAAGTACGCCGGCGTAGAATTCGAACACCGGCTTGAAGGCGGCTTCGTTCGCCCATTTGTCGAGCTGGCCGACGATGCCCGCGAACAGCAGATCCGTCTCCGCTTTCCGCCGCAGCGACGCAATCAGCGAAACACCGGGGGCGCGGTTCCAGGCAAGCTCGAACAGCGTCTCCTCGCTCTCGCTGAAGATCGGGCTCTTCAGCACGGCGGCAAGCGACAAATCGTCCTCCGGCTGCAGCAGAAAGCGCCCCAGCGCCGAGAGGTCCTTGACCGCGATGTGGCCAGGCAGGCTGAGGCGGTCGGCGCCTGCAACCGGAATGCCGCGGCTCTTCAGGCTGCGGGAAAGAGCGTGGACGAAACGGTCGCGTTTGCGTACGAGCACCAGAACATCGCCGGCGGCAAATCGCTTGCCTGAGCCCGCGATGATTTCGCCGCTCTTGATCCAGCCCTCGATGGTTCCGGCGATATTTTCGGCCACCCGGACGGCCGGTGCCTTCGTGTGATCGACCGCAAGCGTCCAGTCGTCCGGCTCTTCCACCACATCGGCGCCGATGCTTGGCCAGACTTCGACATAGCCCGGCGCACCGGCGCGGATCGCCTTGTGGCCCAGCGGATCGGGATCGCGGGTCAAGCCCTTTCGCACATCCTCGCGCTGAAACACCAGGTCGACAGCCGAGAGCACGTCGTCGGTGGAGCGGAACGACCAGGTAAGCTTCACCGGTTCGAAGTTGCCTTCGGCACTGCGCACGCGTTGCGAGAACTCCTGACCGCTCGAGGCAAAGGATTCCGGATCGGCGCCCTGGAAGGAATAAATCGATTGCTTCTCGTCGCCGACGGCGAAGATTGTGCGATGGATGTCATCGCGCGCGCCAAGGCCGGCGAAAAACTCGGAGGCCAGTTTTTTGACGACGTCCCACTGGTCGGGACTGGTATCCTGCGCCTCGTCGATCAGGATGTGATCGATGCCCTTGTCGAGCTTGTACTGGACCCATGGTCCGGCATCCTGGCGCGCCAGCAGGCGAACGGTTCGGGTGATAAGGTCGTTGAAATCGAGAAAGCCGCGCGCGCTTTTTAGCTGCTCGTACCGGGCGATCAGCCAGTCGGCGATGATCAGCGCGGCCCGGCTCCCTTCCAGCATGCGAAACAGCGCCAAGCGGTCGGAGACATCGCGGACGTCTATCGCCATGCGCTCGAAGGATTCTGCGAACAAGGGAAAATGATTGGCGACATTCTTCGTGGCGATCTGCCTGATGCTGCGCGGCTGCCAGCCTTCACCGGATTTTTTCGTGAGGAAAGTTTCCTTCAGTCTCTGCAAGCGTTTTACTCGGATCGTCGATACGGCAGGCTTCAAGCAGGTTGCGGGCAAAAGTTTCGGCCACGCTTTTGCCGGCCTGCTCCGACCGGCGAAGATATTCGCCGGCAAAGGTTTCGTTGAAATAACTCGTTCGGCCAGATCGAACCGGCAATGCTTGCCGCGGTCTCGCCGGGTTCGAAGCCGAATTCCTCGAACAGGTCGACAAACGGTTCGCCGGGGCTGACGACCTGCTCAATGAACCTCCGCAGCCGGTCGCGCTTCTGGACGATTTCCGCCAAAAGATTGTCGAGGCCGAATTCGCCACCGCGTTCCAGGACGGTGGCGAAGGCTTCGGCAAGCTCGAGGTTTTCGCCGCCTGCCGCGCCGGAGATCATGTCGCGCCGCGCTTCGCCAACCAGCGCGGCTTCCATCTGCTGGTCGAGCATTTCGAAATGACCGGCAATATTGGCCTCGAGCGGAAATTGATGCAGCAGCGCCTCGCAAAAGGCGTGGATGGTCTGGATCTTCAGGCCACCCGGCGTTTCCAGCGCAGTGGCGAAAAGCCGGCGTGCCCGCGCCAGCTTTGCGCGGGCGGGGCGACTGCCTTCGATCGTCTCGATCTCGGCAGTCAAAGCCTGGTCGTCGAGCATCGCCCACCTGGCAAGATTGCCGAAAACGCGGTTGGCCATGTTCGCTGCCGCTGCGCGGGTATAGGTGAGGCAAAGAATCTTCGATGGGTCGGTGCCTTCGAGCAGCAGGCGCGTCACCCGCTGCGACAGGACATGCGTCTTCCCGGAACCGGCATTGGCTGACACCCAGACGGAATTGCGCGGATCGGACGCCTTCGCCTGAAGCGCGATGGTGTCCTGCGGGATGACCAGTCGCCGCTTCATTCGCCACCGTCCGCATCGGCATCGTCGGCGCCAGCCGACCATTCGAGCACGCGGGCAAGGTGGTCGTAGTCGCCGTCCATCTCGCCCTCGCGAAACGGCAGGGCACGCGACAGATAACCGTTATCGGCATTGTTGTAGTGACTCGAGCAGCTGCTCCAGCCGGCGCCATGCGTCGTCGGCCAGTTCGGGCGCGCTCTTGCTCTTGCGATCGTGCTCGAGGATCGACTGCTCCTCGACCTCGCCATTTGCCTTGAAGCGAATGAAAGCGAGCTGGGAAGGCTGCTGGGGCCCCAGGTCCTTGAAAGCCCCACGCTTCAGAAGCGCACCCTCCAGCGCCAGTTGCGGCGCAAGCAGCGTGTGTGCCTGACCGCGCGACGGGGACGACCCGGTCTTGTAGTCGAGAATGTCGGCCATGCCCGCCGGACGCAGATCGATGCGGTCGGCGCGACCGGATAGCGTCGCGACCGTTTCGCCGACAGCCGTGGCGACGGCGCGTTCCTCCGCGTGGCGGGTTTTCACGCCGTCGGCGCGCCCGCGCTCCCAATCGATGATGTTGCCGGCCAGTGCGACGAAACGCGGCCACCATACTGCCTGGACATCGTGGGGCAGCGCGGCTTCGGCAAAACATTGTCTGCCGATCTCCAGCAGAGCCGACACCGGCTTCCGCCCCGCTTGGATCGATCCGGGCTTCGGTAAAGCGATGCATGATCTCGTGGAAGAGAGTGCCGCGCTCGGCGGCACCCGGATCGCGGACCAAGGGTTCGATCGGAGCGACGCCAAGAATTCGCCGTGCATAGACGGCATAGGGATCGCGACGCAGCGTCTCGATCTCCGTCACCGAAAAACGTTTCGGCCGCGCCTCGAGCCGCGGTTTCGGTTTCGGACGCTTGACGAACGGCGTCTCCGCGCCTTTGTCGAGAGCCCGTACCCAACCGAGCAATTCATCGCCGCGGGCACGCAGTTCTTTTGCGTGATCGTCGCCGACGAATGTCAGCAGCCGTTGCAGCCAGCGCGATGGAACTGCAGGGGCGTCGCCCGAGCGGGCGGCGCGGGTGAGCACCACAGTCGTCGCCCCCATGGCGGTCCAGAAATCATGTGCGGCAAGGCCGATCCGGCGCTCAGGCGGCTCCAGATCGATGCCAGCTTTCATAACCCGCGACATGAAACGGTCGGCTTCGGCGCGACGCGGCCAGCTGCCTTCATTCAGTCCACCCAACACCAGAGTGTCGACCGTCTGCAAGCGCGCTTCGAGCGCCCCCCATATGGCGACTCGGCCATCGCCGCCGGATGCCGGCTTGACGACCTCCGTCGCCATCAACGCTCCCAGGACGTCCGGCCATTCGCCTGCGGTGAAGTCCAGGGCGGCCGTGGAAGCCAGCACTGAGCGCAGGAAGCCTGCGAGTTTCTGGCCGGCATCGCCGGCGTAGAGATCGGCAAGGTCTCCGGACACACCGCGGCCGATATCTTCGAGGACGACCACCGTGGCAGGGCCGACCTCCTGCAGGTTTACGGATGCCATGCTGCGGAATGCCAATAATGGTGCGAGCGCGACTTGCAGTTTGTCGAGCAGTTGCCGCGCTTCGCCACGGCGACGGGCATCCAGCCGCGCCAGCCAGGATGGCGCATGGCGATCAGTATCGAGCGCTGCGGACCGGCGCTCGAACCTCTCGCCGAGCCCGGCGATATCCGGCCTGCCGGTGCCGCCGCGCAGCGCGATGAGTTCGATCGTTTCAGCTGCACGGCGTACTGTGGCCCGATCCAGGCCGAGACCAAGCAGCGGGTGCTTCAGCAGCGCAAGGATGCCGACAGGATCGCCAGGCCGAAAAGCTGTTTCAAGCAAGAGGCGCAGCAGCGTTGCCGGGGCGGTGCGCGCCAGTGGCAGCCCGCCGGAATCATCTGCACGGATGCCGAAGCGCAGCAGTTCAGCCGACACCCGCCGGGCGAGATTGCGGTCGCTGGTCACCAGCGCGGCGGTCTTGTCTCCCGGTGCGATGGCGCGCCGCAAGGCAATTGCGATCGCCACCGCCTCGTCTCGCTCATTTGCCGCCTCGACCAGCGTTACATGCTCCAGCGCATCGGCGACGCCGGCTTCCGGAAAGGAACCGCGGCCGGCGATCCACGCATCGGTTGTTTCAGCCGGCCGGAGCGCCTCACTGACTAATCGGGAGCGGAAGGCGAGTGGCTGTGACGGCCTTCCGATCTCCACGATATCGGCACGGCGCAGTCCGAACTTGCGCAGTAGCTTGGCGAGGCCGAATTGCGGGTGGCCGAGCACGGATGGCTCAGGGGCCGTGTCCGCTATCACCGACCATGTTTCGTCGTCCATAAGCCGGTCGAGGCCAGGCAGCACCACGGCGCCATTCGGCAACCGCGCAATAACCGACAGCAACTCCGCAGTTGCCGGCACTGAGCCGGTCGAGCCGGCAGCAATGACCGGGCCGTTCAACGGCACGTGCTTCAGGCGCGCTGCCTCAGCCTGGATCAACGCGTTGCGATGTGTAGCGGGATTGGAACGATCGCGTTCTTTCAGAAGTTCGGGCCACGCGGCGGTGACGATCTCCAGGAAGTCGAGCGTCACTTGCCACCAGCTTGCGAGATCGCCGGAGACAAGGTCGCCGAGCCTAGACCAATCTGAGCCTTCCGTCTCGATCTCGTCCATCAATGCGGCGAGGTCGCGCGCCAGCCAGATCGAATCCGCTGCCGAGGCCGGTACCACGACCTCTTCCTCGAATAGTGCAGCAACGTGGGCCGGAAGCCGTCTCTTCCAGGCACGGACCAAGGGCGCTAGCAACAACAGGCGGTCGATTGCTGCGATGGGCGGTGCGATGTCCAGTATTGCGCCGCCGCCGGGCTCGAACAGCACTTCATCCTCGTCAAATTCGCCGAGCGCCCGGATCGTCGGCAGGATGGCCGAGCGTCCACCGTAGAGATCGACGAAAACGCTACGAAGCTCCCGCGCGGCGCGGCGTGTCGGCACGAAGATCGTGGCGGTGGCGAGTTTCAAAGGATCGCCAGCGAATTGGAAGTCCGGAACCAGGTCGCCGGACATCAGTGCCTTGGCGAGCGTCGGCAGAAACGGCGCGCCGACGGGAATCGAGAAAACCTTCGGCGGCTCCCGGCCGGTCATCGCCTTTCCGCCAATGCGCGGGCGACGGCCGCCTCTGCGGGCGAGATCGATTCCGGTGTGCTTATGGTGATCCAGTGGCCGTCCAGCTTCATGCCGTAAAGGCGACCTTCCGCGATCGCCTTGTCGAAATGCAGGTTGAGCGAGTGGCGGCCGGCCGGCGCGCCGTCGAAAATGCGCGGGTGCAGAATGGCCGCGCCCGCATAGATCAAGCCACCCGGCGCGCCATCCGAGCGCGTCAGCGTCCCGTTCGCGGCAAGCATGAAGTCGCTGCCGCCGCTGTGTCCCGTCGCCGATTGAAAATCCGCCAGCATAATCAAGATATCCATTCGATCGGCGTCCCATGCAAGGGCAAGCCGATCGAGGTTGGGCACGGAACGATCGATCCAGAAAGTGTCGGCGTTAAGGATGAAGAACGGGTTGCCGCCGAGCAGCGGCAACGCATAGGCAATACCGCCAGCGGAATCGAGAAGGCAGGCCGACTCATCCGATATGATGATCTTTGGTCGTTGCCGTCCCGCGACATGGGCGACTATCTGGTCCGCCAGATAGTGGACGTTGACGACTGCCTTCGAAACGCCCGCCTCGGCAAGGCTGTCCAGGCCCCGATCGAGCAACGTCTTGCCGGCGATCTTCACCAGCGGCTTCGGCAAGGTTGCGGTGATCGGCAGCAGCCGCTTGCCAAGCCCCGCCGCGAGCACCATCGCGACATCGGGCTTTTCTTTCCGACTCATAAAGCGCGCTCCTCGAGGAAGCCCGATTTTTCGTAAAGCACGCGCAGTTCCGCAAGTGACGGATGCACCAGCACACGCCGAAGATAGTCGCGTATCCTCGGCAGGTGCCTGAGATAAAAGGGTTTGCCGTCACGCCGGTCCAGACGCACAAAAATGCCGAGAATCTTGGAATTGCGTTGTGCTGCCATGATCGCATAGGCCTCAGCGAAATCTTCCGCGTCGAAATCCTCCCTGCGCGTGCCGCGCCGCGCGGTAAGCGTCGACAACTATGTTCTCCAGTGCGGGTGTCATGGTTACCCGCGCGTCGAGTGCGATCGATGCAACGTCGTAGGCGGTCGGGCCGACCAACCCATCCTGGAAATCGACGATGCCGAGGCGATCGTGGCCGGACCTGTCGCCGCGCCAGACGATATTGGGCGACTGGAAGTCACGGTGCATGAACCCGTATTGCTTGCCGTCGAGCCTGTCCAAGAGTCTGTCCCACGCCAACGTGAAATTTTCGCGCAGGCTATTGTTAGCCGGCTTTCCATGAGGCTGGCACATACCAATCCAGTAGCAGCTCAACCTCGATCAGCATGGCATCGCGGTCGAACGGCGGAATACGATGCACAATTCCAGGCGCTGCTTCGACCTCCACGGGCCAGTTCCTTGCATGCATCGCCGCCAGTAGTTCCGCGGCTGCAACGAGGCGCTCCGGCACCGGTTGACCTGATTCGTCCAGAAAGTTGCCGGTGCCGAGATTCTCGACCAACAGGAACCCCTGGTCGAGATCCTGTTCGAATATTTCGGGAACGGTGACGCCACCTGCCTTCAGCATGCGGGCGATGGCAACAAACGCTGTCGCTGTCTGCGCCGTGTGGGCGATCTCGGCGTAAGGCTTGCCGCCACGAATTGGCGGCCCTAACACAAGCCTCGGCGAATCCATCAGGATGCGCGAAGGCGAATTGCCAGCCGATACTGTTTCGTAGCGGCGCGCCGAGGCATCGTCGGAAAAGGGGGCACGGTCCGCGTTGGTGTTGCCGGTGCGATCGAGAAAATCGCGCGCGGCGAACGAACGTTCGATGCGGATAAGCGCTGCTCGCGGGCCGGTTATGATGGCGCGACGGCCTTCCCCCTCGTGCCTGAGTTCGATGAAGATTGTGCCGCCGGGAAGATGATCGCCGGCCTTTTCCGGCCATTCGACAATCGCGATGCCCTGCTTGCCCGCTTCGTCGAAGCCGAGTTCATCGAGTTCCTCCACCGACGAAAGCCGGTAGAGGTCGAAATGCTGGATTGGAATGCGTGTCTCGTAATTTTGAACCAGCGTGAAGGTCGGGCTCGGTACCTCAAGCCCCGGATCGGCGGCCAGAGCCCGGATCAGGCCTCGCGCCAGCGTCGTCTTGCCTGCTCCGAGATCGCCCTGCAGCGCTAGCACGTCGACGTTGCGCAACGTCGCCGCGATATCCTGACCGAGCAGGACCGTGGCGCGCTCGTCGGCCAGGCTGCGTTCCAGCACGCTATCGTCCATGAAACGCCGCTACTCCGCCGCCGCCCTGGCCCGCGCCGGGACCATCGGAAACTGGCAGACAACCGTGGTGCCGCGATCCTTTGCCGAATCGACGCGAACATTGCCGCCGTGCAGCTCAACAAAGCTCTTGACGATCGAAAGGCCGAGCCCGGCGCCGCGGCGTCGACCGCCATTGGTCCGCGGCTCGAAACGGCGAAACACGGTGTCGAGCACGTCGGGAGC
The DNA here is from genome assembly GCA_963763895.1 of uncultured Alphaproteobacteria bacterium. Lineage (GTDB taxonomy): Bacteria > Pseudomonadota > Alphaproteobacteria > Rhizobiales > Rhizobiaceae > Neomesorhizobium. The sequence goes on from CAVXQC010000008.1 coordinate 961,288, forward strand.
CATCCCCGGACCATCATCGTGCACCGAAAACTGCACGTTGCCGTCGACCATCTCGCAAGTAAGCGAGATCACGGTGCCTTCGGGTGCGTAGTTGGCAGCATTGGTCAACAGGTTGAAAAGAATCTGACGAACCCGGTTCTCATCGCCGTTAAAATTCTTAGGCGCGCGCGAAACGTCGACATCGAGCGCGATCGAATGCTCGCGCAGCCTTTCCGACACAAGGTCGGCGGCGGTGCGCACCATGCCGTCGACAAGGATTTCGCCAACGTCCAGTTCCATGATGCCGGCATCGACGGTAGCGAGATCCAGAATGTCGTTGACGATCGTCAAAAGCACCGAAGACGACGAACCGATGTGGTCGACATAGTCCCGCTGACGCGCCGTCAGCGGTCCCGTGTCGGGCAAGGCCAACAGTTCGGTGAAGCCGATGATGTTGGTTAACGGCGAGCGAAGCTCGTAGGAAACATGCTGGACGAAATCGTTCTTCAGCTGGTCGGCGCGCTGCAGCGCCTCGTTCTTGTCTTTCAGCGCCTTCTCGACATTGGCGCTGTCGGTGACATCGACAAAGGTCATCATCACCTGTCCGTTGGGCAGATGGATAATCGCATAGCGCAGGATATTGCCATTCTTCAGCTCAGCCTGCCCGTGTCCGTCGCGGCGTTCATCATCGAAACCGGTTACCGCGGCGACAAAAGCGCCCCATGGACTATCCTTGGTGAGGATGTCGCAAACCGCCCTGATTTCGGAGACATGGGTGTTGGGTTTCACGAAATCGGGATCGAGGCCCCATAACGTCGAAAAGGCCGGATTGGCCAGCCTGACACGACCGTCCGGTCCGAAAACCGCAACGCCCTCGGCCAGATTGTCCAATGTTTCACCCTGCACGCGAACTGCGGTGTTGTAGCGGCTCTCGAGGTCTATCTTCTCGGTCAGGTTCTCGAACACCCATGTTACGCCGCCTTTCGGCTGCGGATTGCCGATGACACGGATCGTCCGGCCATCCGGCAAATGCCACCAGTGTTCCTGGGGATCCACGGCGCGATAAGCGCCCATTATATTTTCTTTCCAGCGGCGCCACTCCGGTTGCTCGGCGAGCTTGCCTTCCGAGCGCAGCCGGTCGAGCAGGATAGCGTTGTTTGGCGTGCCTGCCAGAAACTGGGCGTCGAGATCCCACAGTTTCTGGAACGCTTGGTTGTAGAAGCTGAGCTTGCCGTCCGCATCGAAGGTAGCGACGGCGGTTGTCAGCTGGTCCAGCGTATCCGCGTGGCTTCTCACCGTACGCTCATATTCCTCGCGTATACCGTCTATTGCCGTCATGTCCGTGGCGATGCCCGCCGATCCACCACTCCCGGCGACATCGGTGATCGCAAACATCCGACGGTCGCCATCGATCACCGTCGACAACGTCTGCTGGAAAACAGGCTGCTTGGCCTGATGATTCGCAATCGTTTGGCGCGCCTGGCTGCCCAGAAATTCCTTGTCGTCACGGACAGCAATGGTCGGGCTTTCCGCCTCGACGGCTTCGGCATAGGCCCGATTCACCCATTTGAGGCGTCCGTCGGTGCTGCGAATCCAGAACGGCATCTTCAGCGCGTCGACAAGGCCAAGGATCGTCTCGTGATCCGAAACAAGCTGTTGGTTCTCAAGCTTCAGGCGCGCTGAAAGGCGCTGCGTTTCCGACAACGACACGAAACGCACCAGCACGTGAGCTGCGGTTTTCCGCCCCTGCACTTCCAGCGGTGCGGATTTGTGGGTCTCGACAACCAGGTCGAAGGCGGTCGCCTTTTCGCGCAAGGCTGTCACTGCCTGCTCCAGCGCCGCCGCCGATCGCGGCATCAACCAGCGCCCGAAGGCAAGAAAGCTGGCGCGATCTTCCGGCGCGCCGGTTTCGGCCGGAAGCGCGCCAACGACCTCAGGCTTCGACTTGTCGCTTGCCCAGACGACGATGCGCTGATCGCGAAGATTGAGCAACGCCTCGGACCGCTGCAACGAAGCGTTGAGGTCGGCTACCTTCGCACGCAGCAGCACATTCTCGGCGGCGGTCCGCGCTCTCTCGCGAATCAGCCAGATCGCCGAAAGGAGGGCCGCGCCCATGACGCCGGCAAAAACCGCCGCCTGCATAACCTCGACCGTGCCGACGGAAAGTCCGGTCACACTGCTGGTGCCGCCAGACTGTGCCATGGCAATGGTGGGCAGTGCAGTGGAGATGGAGAGCAGTCCGCCGAAGCGCCATCCTTGCACGGACAGCATCGACAACAGCCACGGCTTTGGCGCGCGGGACGTTGCTGGCTGCCCGCTGGAATCCACTTGGCCGCCGGAATCGGCGTTTCCCGCGTAAAGCGGGCATTCCCCTGGCATGTCTTGTTCCTTCTCCGCCGCCTCAAGACCGCCCGAGCGTGCCCCTCAGTCCCCTGACCCCGGAGCCCGAGGCGTCGCGAATCACATCACTGTACCCGTTGAGCGAATCGCCGTGAAGAAGGCAGCGGCGCAAAAAGAAACCGGGCGAAAAGTCAATCGCCCGGTTTCAATATATTGTATATACCTGCCGAGAAATCAGTACCTGTAGTGTTCCGGCTTGAACGGTCCTTGCTGGGTCACGCCGATATAGCTGGCCTGCTCGCTGCTCAGTTCCGTGAGCTTGGCGCCGAGCTTGTCGAGATGCAGACGAGCCACCTTCTCGTCGAGATGCTTCGGCAGCACGTAAACCTCGTTCTTGTACTGCCCGGGCTTGGTCCAGAGTTCGATCTGCGCCAGCACCTGATTCGTGAAGGAAGCCGACATAACAAAGCTCGGATGACCGGTGGCGTTGCCAAGATTGAGCAGGCGGCCTTCGGAAAGAAGGAGCATGCGCTTGCCGTCCGGGAAGGAGATCAGGTCGACCTGCGGCTTGACGTTGGTCCACTTCAGATTGCGCAGCGCGGCAACCTGAATCTCGTTATCGAAATGGCCGATATTGCCGACGATCACCATGTCCTTCATCTGGCGCATGTGATCGAGCGTGATGACGTCCTTGTTGCCGGTCGTGGTGATGACGATGTCGGCGGTCGGTGCGGCATCCTCGAGCGTAACGACCTCAAAGCCGTCCATCGCCGCCTGCAACGCGCAGATCGGATCGATTTCGGTAACCTTGACGCGCGCACCGGCACCCTTCAGCGAAGCGGACGAGCCCTTGCCGACGTCTCCGTAGCCGCAGACGACTGCGACCTTGCCGGCCATCATCGTGTCGGTGGCGCGGCGAATGCCATCGACCAGCAATTCCTTGCAGCCATATTTGTTGTCGAACTTCGACTTCGTGACCGAGTCGTTGACGTTGATCGCCGGGAAGGGCAGCAGGCCCTTCTTCTGCAGCTGATAGAGGCGGTTAACGCCAGTTGTGGTCTCTTCAGTGACGCCGCGGATGGCTTCCCTGTTCTTGGTGAAGAAACCAGGCGTCGCCGCCATGCGCTTCTTGATCTGGGCGAAAAGGATTTCCTCTTCCTCGCTGCCTGGCTTGGACAACACGTCCTCGCCGGCTTCGGCGCGGGCGCCAATCAGGATATACATCGTGGCGTCGCCGCCATCGTCGAGGATCATGTTCGAAGTGCCGCCGTCGGCCCATTGGAAGATCTTGTCGGTATACTCCCAGTACTGCTCGAGCGTTTCGCCTTTCACCGCGAATACCGGGATACGGGCCTCGGCGATTGCCGCGGCGGCGTGGTCCTGGGTCGAGAAGATATTGCAGGACGCCCAGCGGATGTCGGCGCCAAGCGCCTTCAGGGTCTCGATCAATACGGCAGTCTGGATCGTCATGTGCAACGAACCGGAAATGCGGGCGCCCTTCAGCGGCTTGGCCTTGCCGAAGTCCTCGCGGCAAGCCATCAGTCCCGGCATTTCGGTTTCGGCGATCTCGATTTCCTTGCGCCCCCAGTCGGCCAGGGAAATGTCTGCAACAACGTAGTCTTTGCCAGCGGCCATTGTCGTACTCCGATGCGAGATAATAACGCGCTGCGTAACCGAGTGATCGGTGGACCCGCGCAAGTTTGCGCCCTGACTAGCAGATCGTGTCAGCGGCGACAATGGGATATAAAGAAATCTTTATTCGTGCATGTCTTCAGGCTGGCGAGGGACTACGCCTCTTCGCCGAAGCGCGATGCAATCAGCGTCTCTACCGCCGCCATCACCGCTTCCGCGTCAGCGCCGCTCGAGGAAACCCGTATGCGGCATCCCGGGCTCGCGGCCAGCATCATCAATCCCATGATCGACGTCCCGCCAACGGTGACGCCATCCTTCTCGACATTGACCAGTGCGTCGAAGCCACTCACCAGCGAAACGAATTTCGCCGACGCCCGCGCATGCAGGCCACGCTGATTGATAATTTCGAACTCGCGCACAAGAAGCTGGTTGTCGTCGCGCGCGTTCTGACCGGTCATTTGCTGCTCAGGAGTTGGCTGGCGACGTTGATATATTTGCGGCCGGCGGCCTGCGCGTCGATAAGCGCCCTATCCATGTTGTCCGTTGATCGCACGCTGGACAACTTGATCAGCATCGGCAGGTTCATGCCTGCGATCACTTCCACGCGGCCTGGCTCCATCACCGAGATGGCGAGATTGGACGGCGTGCCGCCGAACATGTCGGTCAGGATGACAACGCCGGCGCCGCTATCGGCACGGGCAACCGCCTCGACAATATCCCTACGCCGCTGCTCCATATCATCATCGGCGCCAATGGCGACGGTTTCGAATTTTTCCTGGGATCCGACGACGTGCTCCACGGCGTTTCGGAATTCCTCGGCCAGTTGACCGTGCGTCACGAGCACGAGTCCGATCATTCTGCTTTGGCTCCCGTCATGGCTCTTTAGGCGCTTGTATCGCGGCCGCTCTTCCGGCTGGCCCGGCGGCAAGAGCGCTATCTTGTCGACGCGCCTTCCTTTGACAAGCACAATCTTGCAAACTGAATGGCCATTTTGACGCATTTTATAGCTCCGATCATCGCTCTCCTAACGGAAAGGCGGGGCGGAAAACCAGCTCGCGACCGCGAGAACAGCCGCCTGAACATTACCGGCGGCGAGCTCGAGGCACGGGATCCTGCAGCCCAATAGTGATTCGGTTTTGTTCTCCGGAAATCTCTGCGCTGCAGCGGCCGGAACGAGCCGGACGATGAGATCGGCAACCATTTGAGATTCTGATTCCAGTTGTCTCGGCCCGATCCCGTAAACTTCCACCAGGCCGGCAATTGCCTGCGGGGCGCTGCAGATAAGCCGTCCGTTTGACGTCGCGATCAGAACCTGGTCGTCGGAGACGAGACGGGCAAATCCTCCAGATCGCAAAAAGTGATCGATCAGGGCCAGTGCAAGGGTGGTTTTCCCGGAACCCGATTTTCCTGCAATCAGGACGCCGCGGTCGCCAAGCAGCACTGCCGTAACATGCAGGTTCTGAGGCATCCGTTACGCCTCGGCCGGAAGCGTAACCACAAAGCGCGCGCCTCTGATTTCGCCGGGTTTCGTGCCCGGGACGTTCTCGGCAGTCAACGTGCCACCATGAGCTTCAACTATCTGCCGGCTGATCGACAGTCCGAGACCGGAATTCTGACCGAACGCCTCGCCTGCTGGCCTGTCCGTGTAGAAACGCTCGAAAATACGATCGATGTTGTCGGCGCGAATGCCCGGGCCATTGTCTTCCACGGCGACGGTCACGAATTTTCCGGCCCTGGACAGGCTGATGCTTATGTGGCCGGTGTCGTCGGGGACAAAGGAGCGTGCGTTTTCGATCAGGTTGGTAATGACCTGACCAAGGCGAAGGTCGTGACCGACAACAGTGAAGGTCTTTCCCGGAGGCAGCTTGTCTGCTTTGACTTCAATCTCGACCTGTTTCTTGTGCCGGCCAGCGGTGCGCGACGCTCCGACCAGGTCGGTCATGAATTTGAGCAGGTCCAGACGCTCGGCATCGTCACGCGCCAGTTCGGCATCCAGCCGCGATGCGTCGGAAATGTCGGTGATAAGGCGGTCAAGCCGGCGGACATCGTGCTGGATGACTTCCATCAGGCGACCGCGGGAGGCTTCGTTCTTGGCAAGCGGCAAGGTTTCGACGGCGCTGCGCAGCGACGTCAGTGGGTTCTTCAACTCGTGCGACACGTCGGCGGCAAAGCTCTCGATCGCCTCGATACGCGCATAGAGCGCATTGGTCATCTCACGCAGCGCAACCGACAGATTGCCGATCTCGTCCTGACGATCCGAGAAATCCGGAATTTCCTCGCGGCTCTTGACGCCGCGTCTGACCCGTATGGCGGCAGCGGAAAGCCGGCGAAGCGGATTGGCGATCGTTGAGGCAAGCAGCATGGAGAGCACCACCGTCACCAGGGCCGCGACACCGAAGACACGCAGGATCGCCTTGCGCTCCTCGGCAACAATCTTGTCGATATCGCCACCCTGCGTCGAGAGCATCAATACGCCCATCACCGCGCGGAAACGCTGGATGGGCACGGCGACAGAAACGATCTGCTCACCTTGCTCGCTTATCCGGACGACTTTTGACGGCATCCCGGTCAGCGCGCCCATCACTTCGGGAAATGCCGCGCCGTTGCCGCCGGGCTGTTCCTTGTAGACCGGCAGATCGGTACGGCGAAAGAACTCGGCGACGAGTTTCTCGGCCTTCTCCAAAAGCCCCTCGTCCTCTTCCTCGACCGACGGGAGATCGTAGCGGAGGATCTGGCCGCGCGAATAGAGATGCCGGGAATCCAGAAGCAGATTCGCGTCGCGGTCGTAGATGCGGGCGCGGGTCCTGGTCGGCGAGATCAGCCTGCGCAGAACCGGTGCAACGCGCTCGGGGTTGATCGGAAAATCGAGGCTGTCCAGTTGATCGGAGCCAGGCGCCAGGCTCTCGCCCGCCTGGAGTTCCAGAAGTTTTTCGGGATCGATGCTGATTGAATCCGTTTCGACCGTTGCCGAGGCGGCGACGGCGCCGGCGATGATTTCGCCTTGTGTCATCAGGCTTTCGACCCGCGCCTCGATCAGGCCGTCGCGGAACTGATTGAGATAGAGGATACCGATTACCAGAACGCCGAGTCCGGCGAGATTGAGGAAAAGGATGCGCCGCGTCAGGCTCGAAAACATGTAGTGGCCGAGCAGCCGCTGCAGCCTGATGGTCAGCTTGGCCAGCAGAATGGGCGACAGCCGGAACTGCCGCTTAGCCACGGGTCTTTTCAGCTGTGCGTCAACCGCCATCTACAATAACTCGTCCCCGGGGAAGGCTCACGCCTCGCGAAAACGATAGCCGACCCCATAAAGCGTTTCGATCATGTCGAAGTCGTCATCGACCGCCTTGAACTTCTTGCGCAGCCGCTTGATGTGGCTGTCGATCGTGCGATCATCGACATAGACCTGTTCGTCATAAGCCGAATCCATCAGCGCGTCACGGCTTTTGACGACGCCGGGGCGTTGCGCGAGGGAATGCAGGATCAGGAATTCGGTCACCGTCAACGTCACCGGTTCACCCTTCCAGGTGCAGGTATGACGCTCCTGGTCCATGACAAGCTGGCCGCGCTCCAGCGAACGGGCCTGCTGGTTCGGGGTCTTGGCAGCGGCTTCACGGGCGCTCGCCCGGCGCAGCACCGCCTTCACTCGCTCGACCAGAAGGCGCTGCGAGAATGGCTTGCGGATGAAATCGTCGGCGCCCATCTTGAGACCGAAAAGCTCATCGATTTCGTCGTCCTTGGAAGTCAGGAAGATAACCGGCAGATCGGTCTTCTGCCGCAAGCGGCGCAACAGCTCCATGCCGTCCATGCGCGGCATCTTGATGTCGAGAATGGCAAGGTTCGGGGGGCGTGCCGCGAGCCCTTCAAGCGCCGACGCGCCATCGGTGTAGGTCTCGACTCGGTAGCCCTCGGATTCCAGTGCGATCGATACCGACGTCAGAATATTGCGGTCGTCATCGACAAGCGCGATCGTTGCCATATCAAGCTGCTCCCTCATGAGCGGGTGTCCCTTCCTTTGTCAGGAAGAGGCTTTTGGCGGACAAATTAGGTACAAAATGAGGCATGGTCTCCCGGCAATGTCACAGATAGGCGTTGAGCGCCACCCCCTGTTCTTATGCTGGTCGTCGAAAGAGCCGCGCGCTTTTCAGGAAGACATTGTCGCATATCAGCTCCGAACCTTGAACGGATATAAACGATTTAAACGATTTCTAAAATCTTTAAATCGATTAATGATTTGATATCGCTTGGCTTTTCTGTTTCTGACCTTCCCACCCTTCAATTGCTGCTCGCTTGCGCGGCTGGATGTCGAAGGGAAGAAATGCGACATCGCGGCCAATCGGGAGCTAGAATTGAGCGAAATCGGCAAACGCAATCCCGCTTGCGGGATCGAGGCTGTTGGACTGAGCACCAGCGGCAGGGTCCACTACAATTTCAGCGAAGCGGAGCTCTGCGAGGAGGCGATCCGCCGCGGCGAAGCACGGCTCACCGCCCATGGCGCACTGGTCGCCGAAACCGGCCAGCACACCGGGCGTTCGGCCAAGGACAAGTTCGTCGTTCGCGACGAACAGACCGAGCCGCATATCTGGTGGGACAACAACAAGCCGATGTCGCCTGAAAATTTCGAGACGCTGCTTGCCGACTTCACGGCGCATGCGAAAGACAAGGATCTTTTCGTTCAGGACCTGATCGGCGGCGCCGACGAGGCTAACAGCCTGCTGACCCGCGTCGTCACCGAATACGCCTGGCACTCGCTGTTCATCCGCAACCTCCTGATCCGACCGCCGGCTGCCGGACTTGATGGTTTCCTGCCCAAAATGACGATCATCGACTTGCCGTCGTTCCGTGCCGACCCGGCCCGCCACGGCTGCCGGACCGAAACGGTGATCGCAGTCGATCTCACCCGCATGATCGTGCTGATCGGAGGCACTTCCTATGCCGGCGAGATGAAGAAGTCGGTGTTTACGGCCCTCAACTACCTGCTGCCGGCCAAGGGCGTCATGCCGATGCATTGCTCGGCCAACGAAGGGCCAAACGGAGATTCGGCGGTCTTCTTCGGACTGTCGGGAACCGGCAAGACGACATTGTCGGCCGACCCGGCTCGCACGCTGATCGGCGACGACGAGCACGGGTGGGGCGAGGCTGGCATCTTCAACTTCGAAGGGGGCTGCTACGCCAAGACCATCCGCCTTTCTGCGGAGGCCGAACCGGAGATCTTCGCGACGACACAGCGTTTCGGCACGGTGCTGGAGAACGTGATCCTCGACGAGAACCGCGTTCCGGATTTCGACGACGGCCGGCTTACGGAAAACACGCGCTGCGCCTACCCGCTGCATTTCATCCCGAACGCCAGCAAGACGGGACGCGCCAACCACCCCAAAAACATCATCATGCTGACGGCCGATGCTTTTGGCGTGATGCCGCCGATCGCCAAACTGACGCCGGCGCAGGCGATGTACCACTTCCTCTCCGGTTACACAGCCAAGGTCGCCGGCACCGAAAAAGGCGTCACCGAGCCAGAAGCGACATTTTCGACGTGTTTCGGTGCGCCCTTCATGCCGCGGCACCCGTCTGAATACGGCAATCTGCTGCGGCAACTGATCGCCGAACATGGTGTCGACTGCTGGCTGGTGAATACCGGCTGGACCGGCGGCGCCTATGGCACCGGCAAGCGCATGCCTATCAGGGCCACCCGCGCACTGTTGTCTGCAGCACTAGAGGGTTCGCTGAACGACGCCGAATTCCGCACCGACGCAAATTTCGGCTTCGCGGTGCCTGTTGGCGTAGCGGGCGTCGACCCCTCGATCCTAGATCCGCGCTCGACCTGGCAAGACAAGGCAGCCTACGACGGGCAGGCGAAACGGCTGGTCGGCATGTTCATCGAAAATTTCGGCAAGTTCGAAGCGCATGTCGACGCTTCGGTACGGGGCGCGGCTCCGCAGGTCCACGAAGCCGCCGAATAGGCGCAACAATCATTCGCTCTGCAAGGCCCGGCACGCCGGGCCTTTTCTTTTTTGCGCCCAGCAACAGGGGCATGCTTGGTGCAAGAGCGCCGCGCGTCCTTTTGAACGCGCAAAGGACGCGTCAGGTCTTTGAATCTACACATCGAAAATCGATTCCGATTTTCGGGCCGATGCTGTAGGAGGATGAGCCCATGAAGCACGAAATACGCCTTCCTTTGCCGCCCCGCGAATGCAAAGCACATCCGATGGCGGCCTTCGGGTGCAAAGGAGCGGACACGATCTTCGTCCGGAAAGGATGACCGCCGATCTCGACATCGCGCCGGGCGCCGTCATCCGCGAGGACGAGCTGGTCGAGAATTTCATTCGCTCATCGGGTCCTGGCGGCCAGAACGTCAACAAGGTCGCTACCGCGGTGCAGTTGCGGTTCGACGCCCGCAACGCGTCCGGGCTTTCGGACTATGTGCGTGAGCGGACGATAAAACTGGCCGGGCAGCGGGCAACCAAGGACGGCGTCATCGTCATCGAGGCCGGCCGTTTCCGCACCCAGGAACAGAACCGTGCCGACGCTCGTGCTCGCCTGACTGCATTGGTGGCCAAGGCGGCCGAACCACCGCCGAAACCGCGCAAGAAGACCAGACCCTCGAAAGGCGCGATCGAGAGGCGGCTGAAGACCAAGGCCGGACGATCGACGGTCAAAAAGCTGCGCGGCAAGGTGGAAAGCGACTGAGGCACCCGGATTGATTGAAGCTTCCATTTTCCCTCGGCAGATGCCAGATTTCCGCGGCGGGGCGTGCGGCAGAGGAGATTCCTGATGGGTATGTTCGATTTTGTGAAATCGGTCGGCAAGAAGCTCGGTTTCGGTGATGACGAGGCGCCGAAGGCGGAGGACCTGAAGAAGGAGTTGGACTCCCACAAGCTCGGCACCGACAAGGTGGAAGTCTCCGTCCAGGGAGACAAGGCTGTTTTAAAGGGCGTGGTCGCAGATCAGTCGGCATTCGAGAAAGCGGTGATCGCCGTCGGCAATACGCTCGGCGTGTCCAAGGTTGAAGCGGACGAATTGAAGGTCGTGGCCCCCAATTCCGGGCTCAAGCTCGACCAGTCAGTCGACATGAACAAAGTGATCGCAGCCGCCAAGGCAGCCACGCAGCCGAGATTCTACACTGTAAAGAAGGGCGACAATCTTTCGAAGATCGCCGAGGCCCACTACGGCAAGGGCAAGGCGTCGAAATACACCGTCATCTTCGAGGCCAACAAGCCGATGCTCACCCACCCCGACAAGATCTATCCGGGCCAGGTGCTGCGCATTCCCAATCTGGAAACGGCTTGACAGCCTGAACTTCCGGTACTTTTCATTTGGACGAACGGCGGCCTCGAGCCGCCGTTCGCATTTATCGGAAGGCGGAGGCTCGACCTCTCATGCAGGTTCTCCCTAGGGGCGTGCGACACATGCCCGGTTATCTTGCCCGCGACGATCAGGACATGCTGGTCGAGGCGATCAGGATCGTTGTACGGGCCGCGCCGCTGTATACGCCGACAATGCCGCGCTCGGGAAAACCGATGACCGTCAGGATGACGAATTGCGGAAGCCTCGGCTGGGTGACCGACAAGGAAGGTGGCTACCGCTACCAGGCGATGCACCCTGAAACGGGCGCGCCATGGCCGCCCATTCCGGAAAGGTTGCTGCGACTTTGGCAGGAGGTTTCGGGCTATCCGCACCCGCCGGAAGCCTGTCTGGTCAATTTCTACAATTCCGACGCGAAGATGGGCTTGCACCAGGATCGCGACGAGCAGGATTTCGACGCGCCTGTGGTGTCCGTCTCGCTTGGTGATACGTGCCTGTTCAGGGTCGGCCAGAACACCCGCGACGGGCCGACGGTGTCATTCAAGCTTTCGAGCGGAGATGTCGTCGTGCTGGGTGGTGAGGGCCGGCTTGCATTCCATGGGGTCGACCGCATCTATCCGTCGACATCGGCGCTGCTGAAGAACGGCGGACGGATCAATCTGACGCTTCGCCGCGTAACGAAGCCGGCCTGAAGGGGCACATCCAAATTCTCTCAACGCGATGCCGGCTGACGCCGCTTTGACGCGGCAGAGAAAGGTTTCCTTCAACTTATGGTGCCAGTCTGAGCCCGTTTTCAGGCGAGGAATTCTGTTTGTCTCACTTCCCGGTCACAGCGGTGAATACGCTCGCGCGCGTCCCGTCGGTTGTTCGGGAGGATGCGCTGGTTTACATTCTGATTGGATTGCATTTGGCAATCGGGGGTTTTGCCCTTTATTTCACGGGTGCTTTGTCGCAACTGGCTTACGCAAAATACCTCCTGGGATTGCCGCCCATTTTTTTCGTTTTTTTCCCCTTCATGTATTTTCTGATTGGTCTGCTGCAGGTGGTACACCGGCTTGACCGCAGACGCGGTCTGGCCTTTCGCAAGATCCTCTCCGAGGAACGGCTTGCCAGCATGGGGGCAGGTTTCATCCTCCTGTCCGCCATCATGGTTTTTCAAGGCACGTTTACATCGATCAAGGGTGCTTTGCCTGTATGGCGCGGGGGATTTGAGGCCGATGTGATCCAGGCCGATATCGATAAGTTCCTGCACGGCGGTACCGACCCGTGGGTCTATCTTTACGATTTGGCCGGCAACGCAACGGTGCGAAGCATCGTCGAGTGGAACTATAGCGTGGGCTGGTTCGTGTTATGTTTCGCCGCTGTCTTCTGGGTTGCAGTCGCACGGGAGGCGCGGCCTTTTCGAACACGTTATATGATCTGCTATGTGTTGACATGGATCGTCATAGGGAATGTGGTTGCCGGCATTTTCCTGTCGGCCGGGCCGGCGTTTTATGGGCATGTCACGGTCGATAGCGCTCGTTTCACCGATCAGTTGGCTTTTCTCGCCGAGAGCGGCACGCACGCGACGTCCGCGGCGGAAATCCAAAACTACCTATGGACACATTATGAAACCGGCTCGCCCGGATTGGGTACCGGCATATCGGCGTTTCCCAGCATGCATGTGGGTTTGGTCGCGCTGAATGCCCTGTTCCTCATGGAATACAACCGAAGACTGGGGCTGTTGGCATTCGGCTATGTCGCGCTGATAACGGCAAGTTCGGTTTATCTCGCCTGGCACTATGCGATCGACGGCTACGCCTCGATCGTGCTCGCCACAGCCATCTTCTTCGTCGTCAAGTTGGCCATGCAACGCGGCTTACCGCGCAAGGAGGCATCTCGGACCAGGGTAACGGAGTGGCCGACCGGCAATACCGGAGATGCTCACAACTTCCTCAACGCCACTTCCTCGACCAAATGATCGACACCCTTGCGCAGAATGAGATCGGCGCGCGGTCTTGTAGGCAGGATGTTTTCCTTGAGGTTCTTCAGGTTGATGTTGTTCCATAGGCCCTCGGCAATCGCCTTGGCGGCATCTTCCGAAAGCTGCGAATACCGGTGGAAGAAGGAATCCGGATTTCGGAAGGCCGTCTCGCGCAACCGCATGAAGCGCGTGATGTACCATTGGTGGATCTGTTCTTCCTCGGCGTCGATATAGATCGAAAAGTCGAAGAAATCCGAGACAAACGGCACCGCCTTGCCGTCATGTGGCAGTTCCCGCGTCTGCAAGACGTTGAGGCCCTCGAAAATCAGGATGTCGGGGCGGTCGATGGTCACGAATTCGCCGGGGACCACGTCGTAAGTCAGATGTGAATAGACCGGCGCGCGGACATTGCGCTGGCCGGATTTGATGCCGGACAGGAAGCGCAGCAGGGCGCCTACGTCGTAGCTTTCCGGAAATCCCTTGCGCTCCATCAGACCCTTCTGGCGCAGGGTTTCGTTGGAAAACAGAAAACCGTCGGTTGTGATGAGATCGACCTTGGGGCTCGAGGGCCAGCGCCCCAGCAGTTCTTTCAGCACGCGCGCCGTTGTCGATTTGCCGACAGCCACCGATCCCGCCATGCCGATGATAAACGGCGTCTTGACGGCATCGTTGGCATTGAAGAACACGCTGCGCTGATGGAACAGCAACTGGCTAGCCTCGACATGCGCCGAAAGCAGCCGAGACATCGACAGATAAATCCGCCGGACCTCGTCGAGGTCGATCGGATCGTAAAGGGAACTGAGACGGCGGACTTCATCCGCCGTCAGCGTCAACGGCGTGTCGGCACGAAACCGTGCCCAGTCTTCCGCGGAAAAGAAGCGGTAGGGCGAGTATTTTTCGGTGGGTACGAGTTGGTCCATCAAAAGCTCACCCTAGCACCTTCATGGATCAGCCCGGCTTGCGGGAAGCCTTTTCCGCCAGGCCGGACTGCGCCGTACGCCGCTCCAGCTCGGCCAGCACATCCGACAGCGGAACGCCGGCGAGCGCCAGGACGACGAGCCAATGATAGATAAGATCGGCACTCTCCGAAACGAGGCTTTCGGCGTCGCCTTTCACGGCCGCGATAACCGTTTCGACGGCTTCCTCGCCGAGTTTCTGCGCGGCTTTGTCCATGCCGCGCGCGAAGAGCTTTGCCGTCCACGAGTTCCGGATCACCCGACTGCGCGCGTTCGGCGACGATCCGTTCCAGGTCGGCGAGCGAAAATCCGGTCATTTCAGCCCTTTATGACGTCGGCCCCGGAGAGTCGAGTCGCATCGCCAGGCCGGCCGCGGCCATGTGCGCCTTGGCTTCGGCGATCGTGTAGGTGCCGAAATGGAAGATGGAGGCCGCCAACACTGCCGTCGCATGGCCATCCCTGATGCCGGCGACCATGTGGTCGAGATTGCCGACGCCGCCGGACGCAATGACCGGAACGCGCACCGCATCGGCAACCGCACGGGTGAGCGCGATGTCGTAGCCAGCCTTGGTGCCGTCGCGATCCATCGAGGTGAGCAGAATCTCGCCTGCGCCGAGCTCGACCACCTTGCGGGCAAAGTCGACCGCATCGATGCCGGTCCTTTCGCGGCCGCCATGGGTGAATATCTCCCAGCGATCGCTCTCGCCGCCGGTGGAGACTTTCTTGGCGTCGATGGCAACGACGATGCACTGGTTGCCGAACTTGTCGGCCGCTTCGGCGACAAAATCCGGATTTTTCACCGCGGCGGTGTTGATCGAAACCTTGTCGGCGCCGGCCAAAAGCAATTTGCGGATATCGGCGACCTGACGCACGCCGCCGCCCACCGTCAGCGGCATGAAACATTGCTCCGCGGTCTTCGACACCACGTCGAAAATCGTCTCGCGATTGTCCGACGAGGCCGTGATGTCGAGGAAACAGAGCTCGTCGGCGCCGGCGGCATCATAGGCCTTGGCGGCCTCGACCGGGTCGCCGGCATCGATCAGATCGACGAAGTTGACGCCCTTGACTACACGGCCGTCCTTCACGTCGAGGCAGGGAATGACGCGGGCTTTGAGGGTCATGTCGGTTCCTCGAACAATCCCCGTGAAGGCTTCTTCTCGCCACGCAGGACCGCCAGTGCCTCGGCCGGATCGATGCGGCCATCGTAAAGCGCGCGGCCCGAAATCGCGCCCTCCAGCCGTTTTGCGTCGGGCATCGTCATGCGCACGATATCAGCGATCGACGCCAGCCCGCCTGAAGCGATGACCGGGATCGACACCGCCTCCGCCAGATCGATGGTCGCTTCCCAGTTGATGCCGGCCAGGACACCGTCGCGGTCGATGTCTGTATAGACGATTGCTGCGACGCCTGCGCCTTCGAATTTTTTTGCCAGTTCGACGACACCGAGTTTCGAGGCTTTCGCCCAACCCTCGACGGCTACCTTGCCGCCCTTGGCATCGATACCGACCGCGACCTTGCCGGGAAACAACCGGCATGCCTGTTTGACCAAATCCGGGTCCTTCACCGCAACCGTGCCCAGGATCACGCGGGCGAGGCCCTTGTCCAGCCAGGCCTCGATGTCCGCCAGCGTGCGGATGCCACCGCCGAGCTGCACCGGATTCTTCGTCGCCTTGAGGATTGCGTCGACCGCTTGCGCCGTTGACGCTCTCGCCGGCAAAGGCGCCATTCAGGTCGACGACATGCAGCCACTCGAAACCCTGGTCCTCGAAGGCTTTTGCCTGCGCCGCCGGATCGGTGTTGTAGACGGTCGCTGGCTCATATCGCCGAGCTTCAGGCGCACGCACTGGCCGTCCTTGAGGTCGATCGCCGGGAAGAGGATCATGGCTTCCACCTCAGGAAATTGGCGATCAGCGCGAGGCCGAGCGCCTGGCTCTTTTCGGGGTGGAACTGCGTGCCGGCAACGTTGTCGCGTGCCACCGCCGCCGTCACCGGCCCGCCATAGTCGGCGACCGCCAATACCTCATCGGCATTGGCCGCTTCCAGGTGATAGGAATGGACGAAATAGGCATGCAGCCCGGCCGGCCCTGTGGGAATCCCGGCAAACAGCGGGTGCTCCCGCCGCAGCTCGAGCGTGTTCCAGCCGATCTGCGGGATCTTGAGCGCTGGATCAGCGGGTTCGATTTCCTTGACGTCGCCGGCGATCCAGCCAAAACCCCGCGTTACAGTCTTTTCCAGCCCGCGCTCCGACATCAGCTGCATGCCGACGCAGATGCCGAGGAACGGCCGCGCATGGGCAACGACGACGTCTTCAACCGCCTCCCGCATCCCCTCGACCGCCCGCAGTCCCGCCGCGCAGTCGGCATAGGCGCCAACGCCCGGCAGGACGAGGCGGTCGGCGGTGCGCACGCGCTCGGCATTGGAGGTAAGGTCGATCTCGGCCGCGATGCCGGCCTCGTGCGCGGCGCGCTCGAACGCTTTGGTGGCCGAGCGCAGATTGCCGGAGCCATAGTCGATAATCGCAACCCGCATTCAGGAGTTTCCAGGGTTAAGAAGAAAGCCGAGCGCCGGGCCGTGATCGACTTTCCGCATGGCACCCGACGCCGGCGGCGGCAGATCCGGTCGCTCGAATTCCTCCGACCGGGGAGCGGTCTCGATCAGCCAGCGCGTTACGGCATCTTCCTGGTTGTCAGCCTCGACGACGCCGAATTCGTGCCACCCACGCCGGCGGAGCGCTGCGATGCGCAGGGCAGCGACCTTCGAGCCCGGCATAAATCGACACCAGCAACGATAGCAGCGGCGCGGCAATGCCGAACCCGGCGACATTTCCAAGTGCAGCCAGACCGAGCGTGACGGCCAGTGCCAGCACGGTCTCGATCCAAAGTCGATGCCAAAGCAGCCAGATCACCGGTACAAAGAAGGCGATGTAGGCAAAGCCGTCGCGGACAAGGATTGCATCGTCAGTACCTGCTTGCGTGGCACCGTCAGGTTTCATCACCACGAAAGTCGCCATCGTCCATCACCCGTTCAATGTGCCCTTGGTCGACGGAACCGCCCCGATTTGGCGCGCGATCGTATTCAGGCGCCGTAGCGCAGAACCCGCGCAACCGCCTTGAAGCAAGTCTCGGCAATGTGATGATTGTTGGCGCCATAGTGGTTGGTCACATGCAAGGTGATGCCGGCGTTCTGCGCCAACGCCTGGAAGAACTCTGCGAACAAGCTCCGTGTCGAACGTGCCGATTTTCGGCGCCGAGAAACCGACATTCCAGACCAGGAACGGTCGGCCGGACACGTCAACGGCAGCCCGCGTCAGCGTTTCGTCCATGGCAAGATCGAGCGAAGCGTAGCGCGCTATGCCGCGGCGCTCGCCGAGCGCCTTCGAAATCGCCTGGCCAATGGCGATGCCGGTATCTTCCACCGTGTGGTGGTCGTCAATGTGCAGGTCGCCCTTGGCCTTCACCGTCATGTCGATCAGCGAATGGCGGGAAAGCTGCTCCAGCATATGGTCGAAAAAGCCAACGCCGGTGGAGATATCGGAGCGCCCGTTGCCGTCGATGTCGACGGAGACGCTAATGTCGGTCTCCTTGGTCTTGCGGCTGACGCTCGCGGCGCGCTTTTCTTTGCCGGATGCCATCGGGCGTTCTCCGAGATGAATTGCAGAAGCGGCTGCCTTCTATCAGCATGGCGCGGCGAATTCCAGTTGGCCAAAAGCCTGCCGCCCGACATGGTTTGCAAACCTTCCGCCTATGCATACATATGGCCGAACCATCACTCGTAACGCGCGGTTGCTATAACGGGATCGCGCGACATCGGAGCAATAAATGTCGAATGATTTTAGCATGCACGCCACCACCATCGTGACCGTGCGCAAGGGCGGCAAGGTCGTGATCGCCGGTGACGGCCAGGTCAGCCTCGGCCAGACCGTGATGAAGGGGAACGCCAAGAAGGTTCGCCGCCTCGGCAAGGGCAACGTGATTGCCGGTTTTGCCGGCGCAACCGCCGACGCCTTCACCCTTCTCGAGCGCCTGGAGGCCAAACTCGAACAATATCCCGACCAGCTGACGCGCGCCTGCGTCGAACTCGCCAAGGACTGGCGCACCGACCGTTATCTGCGCCGTCTCGAGGCGATGATGCTGGTCGCCGACAAGAGCGTCTCGCTGGCGCTCACCGGCACCGGCGACGTGCTCGAGCCGGAGCATGGCATGATGGCGATCGGCTCGGGCGGCAATTATGCGCTGGCTGCGGCGCGTGCGCTGATGGACACCGACAAGGACGCCGAAGAAATCGCCCGCAAGGCGATGCAGATCGCCGCCGATATCTGCGTCTACACCAATCACAACGTCGTCGTCGAAACGATCGATGCCGCGTGACCAGAATCACCGGTACGGCTTTCGGCCGGTCACCGAGGCCGATCTGCCCGATGATCGCCGGCTGGCTCGCCGAGCCGCATGTCGCCGAATGGTGGGACGATCCGGAGACCGAGATCGCTGCCATCAGCGGAACATATCGACAGCATCTCGGTCGAGCCGCTGATCATCGAACTCGACGGCAAGCCGATCGGCTATCTCCAGAGCTACGACCCGCATCTGGAGGACGACCACCCCTATCAGGACCAGCCGTTCGGAACGCTCGGCGTCGACTTATCGATCGGTCGGCCGGAACTGGTCGGCGTCGGCCACGGCTCGGCGATCCTGCGCCAGTTCGTCGACGAGCTTTTCGCCGAAGGCACGCCGCGTGTCATCATCGATCCCGATCCCGCCAACACACGGGCCATCCGGGCCTATGAAAAGGCGGGTTTCCGGGCTTTCGATACCCGCAGCTCGGTGTATGGTCCCGCCCTGATGATGGCGCGGGACGCCGGAGAGGATGACGGCTACCATGAGCACATCCGGGGCTGGAAAAAGCGGCGGCGACCATCGCGGATGCCTGGCGGATCGGCGTGCTGATCGCGGTCGGCTGATCGTCTTCCAGGCCGGCATTCTCTACGCCATGGGCCGAGCTGCCGATCTGCGAATGCGGTTATGTAAAGCTGTGGCACGGCGTCGTGCAGAGTTCGGAAAATTCCCAGCACATCTTCGGACTGGTACACCTTCTCGCACATCATCCACGGCTTCCTGTTCTATGCGCTGACCTGGTTCCTCTTCCCGCGAATGTCGCCGTGGCTGCGGCTGATCGCCCGCGGTCTCATCGAAGGCGCCTGGGAGATCCTGGAGAACAGCGATTTAATCATCAACCGTTACCGGGAAGGGACGATCTCGCTCGATTATTACGGCGACAGCATCGTCAATTCGGTGTCCGATACGCTGCGCCATGGTGCTGGGCTTTGTGATGGCGGCAAGGCTTCCTATATGGATAATCGTCGCCCTTGCCCTCATCTTCGAGTTCGGCGTGGGCTACCTCATCCGGGACAATCTGACGCTCAACGTGATCATGCTGCTGCATCCGTTTGAGTCCATCCGGCAGTGGCAAAGTGGATTACAGTGATATGAGCACCTTCTCTCCCCGCGAAATCGTTTCCGAACTCGACCGGCACATCATCGGCCAGAAGGACGCCAAGCGCGCCGTGGCCATCGCGCTGCGCAACCGCTGGCGCCGCCAGCAGCTCGAAGGCGAGATGCGCGAAGAGGTGATGCCGAAGAACATCCTGATGATCGGGCCGACCGGCGTCGGCAAGACCGAGATCTCGCGCCGCCTGGCGAAAGCTTGCCGGCGCGCCCTTCATCAAGGTCGAGGCAACCAAATTCACCGAAGTCGGTTACGTCGGCCGCGACGTCGAGCAGATCGTGCGCGACCTGGTCGAGGTGGCGATCGGCCTGGTGCGCGACAAGATGCGCGAGGACGTCAAGGCACGTGCACATATCAACGCCGAGGAGCGGGTGCTCGAGGCGCTGGTCGGCAAGACGGCGAGCCCGGCGACGCGCGACAGTTTCCGCAAGAAGCTGCGCGACGGCGAACTCGACGACAAGGAAATCGAGATCGAGATCGCCGACACCGGCACCGGCGGCATGCCTGGTTTCGAGATTCCCGGCATGCCGGGCGCCAATATCGGCGTGCTCAACATCAATGACATGTTGTCGAAAGCGATGGGCGGCAAACGTACCAAGACACTGAGGACCACCGTCAAGGACTCCTACGCACAGCTGATCAACGACGAATCCGACAAGCTGCTCGACCAGGACGAGGTTGTGCAGAAGGCGCTCTCCTCGACGGAAAACGACGGCATCGTCTTCCTCGACGAGATCGACAAGATCGCGGCGCGCGACGGCGGCATGGGCGCCGGCGTTTCCCGCGAGGGCGTGCAGCGCGATCTGCTGCCGCTGGTCGAAGGCACCACGGTGGCGACCAAATACGGACCGATCAAGACCGATCATATCCTGTTCATCGCGTCGGGCGCATTCCATGTGGCGAAACCCTCCGACCTGCTGCCGGAATTGCAGGGCCGCCTGCCGATCCGCGTCGAACTGCGCGCACTGGAGAAGAACGATTTCGTCCGCATCCTGACCGAAACCGAAGCCAGCCTGATCAAGCAGTATATCGCGTTGATGGAAACCGAAGGCGTAAAGCTCGAATTCACCGACGATGCCATCGATTCGCTCGCCGGCATCGCGGTCGATCTCAACGCGAGTGTCGAGAATATCGGCGCGCGACGGCTTCAGACGGTGATGGAGCGGGTATTGGACGATATTTCGTTCAACGCGCCGGACCGTTCCGGCCAGTCTGTCACCATCGACGCCGACTATGTGAGCAAACATGTCGGCGACCTTGCCAGGAACACGGATTTGTCGCGATTTATCCTGTAGGGACACGGGCTTCGGAGAGAGCTAGTCAGCCGGTTGCCCGGCCGGTGACCGGCAACTATTTCCTCGACTTGACTGGGGCGTTACCTAGTTTTGGCGGCTATCACCTCTTTGGCATGCATGATATTCGCGATCATGCTTGGGGCAACGATGCGGCGGCGCATGAAACGGTCTTCTCTTCTTCTGTCCTGCTTGTTCCTGGCGATGGGGCTGCTTGCATCGCAGGCAGCCACCCTGGTTCCACCGGGGAACCGTTACCCCGACCAGCCCGATGTCCCGGGCGCCTCGGCCAAGCGAACGAAGGCCAACAAGACAAGTTACGAAGCCAAGTACCGCAAGGTCTACGCGCTCCTGAAGAATGACCGGAAGCTGCGTCGAAGATCAGGGAAGCCGCCGCCGCTTACGGCATCAATCCGATGCACATCGTCGGCGCCATCGTCGGCGAGCACACCTACAATGTCGATGCTTACGACCGGCTGCAGACTTATTATGTGAAGGCTGTTGCCTACCTCAGCAACAGGCTGACCTTCAGCTATGAAGGCGAGGACATCGCCGATTTCGTGGCACGGCCGGAATTCGCCGAAGTGCAATGCCGCGGCGGCAGCTACGAATTGTGGACATGCCGGGAATCCGTATGGAACGCATCCTTCCGCGGCCAGCAGGTCGGCGGTACCAGTTTTCCCGACGACCGATTCAGCGCGACATTCTTCCAGCCGCTTCTATGCCGGCCAGACTTTCGGCATCGGGCAACTCAACCCGCTGACCGCATTGCAGATGAGCGATATCGTCAGCCAGGTTTCCGGGCTGCCCAAGCTCGACGCGCACGATCCGAACCGGGTCTACGAAACCATCATGGATCCCGACCTGACCTTGCCTTATGTGGCGGCGACGTTGAAGAAGTCGATCGATTCCTACCGGGATCATCGCCGGTTTCGATATTTCGCAGAATCCGGGAATCACCGCGACGCTCTACAATGTCGGCAATCCGGAGGAGCGCGCCTACGCGCTGAAGGCCGAGAACGAAAAACGCCTCAGCGAAGGTGCCGAACCAAAGTTGCCTGAAGAAAACTACTATGGCTGGCTGGTGAACGAAAACTGCCTGAGCTCAGGCGCTCTTCTGAGTTACATCCCACAGCCTAATCGTCGTATCGTGCCGGCGCGGAGCGCGGCAGACCTTCGATCAACGACGTCATCTCTGCCAGTGTCCGGGCATCCAGACTGCCGATCCGCTCGGCGAGCAGGTTCGCGAGTTCGGTCGCTTGCGGCGACAGGCCGGACGTATCGATCACCACGCGCGGATGCGACGTTTCCGCAAGGCGCTGCAGTTCCTCGGCGTCATCCCAGATGATGTTGAAGTAGCCGATCATTTTCTGGACCATCACCCAGGTGGGGATGCCGCGCCGGCCGTGTTCCAGCGCCGAAAGATAGGCCGCGCTGATGCCGAGGGCGGCCGCCATCTCCTTCTGCGAAACGCCTTTGGCGTGGCGGAGTTGCCGCAATTTAAGGCCGAACGGCGTCACGACCGCTCACCGCTTCGCGCGCAGCCTGACATAGATCGCACCGCCGCCGCCGTGCCGGCGGGCCGCACTGTCATGACTGCTGACCAGGCCGCGAAAAGACGGCGTTGCCAGCCACTCGGGCACGGCGCGGCGTAGCACGCCGTCGCTGCCGAAAGACGAGCCCTTGCCGGTGATGATCAGGACATAGCGCATGCCCTCGGCATGCGCCCGGTGCAGGAAGGAAAGCAGTAGCGCATGGGCTTCGCTCTGGGTCATGCCGTGCAGATCGACCCGGCCTTCGATCGGCAAGCGGCCCTTCGACAGCTTGTTACGCGTCGTAGCATCGAAAGAATGAACGCGCGGCTTTTCCCTGACGGGTTGCTTAGCGGCCGGGGCAGGGGCGACGGCTGTTCTGCCGGCGAATATCTGCTCCATTGCAGCGCATATCGGCAGGCTCCGGCTCGGAAATCAGCGTGACTTTTTTGCCTTTCAAGGGCTTCGCAGTCTTCACGATACGGTTCCAGAGGATGCGATCCTCGTCGCTGAGTTTTTTCTCCCCCGGTTTCACAGGTTACCTGCTGTTAGCAGATTTCGGCATCAGGGCATAAAAATCGGCGGGATGCCGGATGACGCCGGCGACCTCTCCCGCCGCGAAGCCCGAGCCGGTGAAAAGATCGCCACGCGCGGCACCGGTGATCGCCGAGCCAGTATCTTGTGCGATCATCAGGCGACGGAATGGCATTCCGTCAAACGCGTCGAGCGTCGGCGCATCGATGAAGAACGGCGTACCGAACGTGTGAAGCAGCCGGTCGACCGCGATCGAGCGGCCGGGCGTGAGCGGCACTTTTGCCGCGGCCACCGGCCCGAGCGCAGGATCGTCGACAGGAGCCTCCCGAAAGAAAATGTATGAGCGGTTCTGCCAGAGAATCTCGGAAATTCGACTCGGATTTTCGCGAAACCAGGCGCGAATCGATTGCATCGTCACGTCTTTTTCCTGAATCTCACCGAGATTTATGAGCTTTTGGCCAGGACCCGAGAAGCGATGGCCCGACTTTGCGGCATAGGTCACCCGCTTCACGCTACCGTCAGTCATGATGAGGCGAGCAGCACCCTGGACGTGGATGAAGAAGACGTCCACCGGGTCCGCCAGCCAGGCGATTTCCAAGTTTCTCCCGGTAAGGGCGCCTTGGTCGATAGCAGCGCGGTCGAAATATTCAACGATTTCAGTGTCGCTCTTTCGGCCGAATGCAAAGTAGGGATCCATGGCGGCGGGCCGGTTGGCATCGTCAAGGTCGAACAGATCGGTAGGACGTGCGTAAAGCGGGTATCTGAAATCGTTCGGTCCGGTGCGGCGATGCTTCCGCCTCCGGCTCGTAGAAGCCGGTCACAAAACCGCTTTGCCGCGTTGTCCGGAACCACCTTGTACGGAACGAAATGTCCTTCAAAGAACTGCCGCGCATCGCGTTGCGTTATCGTTTCCGCAAGACGAGCGTGTTCGTAAGCTTCCAAAAAAGCCGTGAAATCGGCGCCGAGTGCGCCGGTTCGATAGGGCTTTTCCCGGGCATGGAAAGCCGAACGGCGGAACGCAGCGAAGGCCTCGCAGAGCACATCGTCCTGCCAATGGGGGAGTTCGGACCAGGATGACCTGCGGAAGGATTGGGAAAGCGACACCAAACCGAACCCCCTCTGAAAAGCGCCTCCGCGATCACAGCCTGGGGGTCAGTCTTCTGCCTCGGTTGCCACCAGCTTCCAGTTCGGATCACGCGACCGCGTGTCGCGGGCGAACGTCCAGACGTCTTTTACCTCGGCAACTGTTTCCGGGTCGCCGTCGACTACTTCGCCGGCACTGTTGCGGGTGGCGGAAATCAGTTCGCTGACGATGCGGAGTGTAACATGCGCCTCGCTGCCCTTCATTTCGGCGGAAACGATATCGGCCTT
The DNA here is from genome assembly GCA_963763895.1 of uncultured Alphaproteobacteria bacterium. Classification (GTDB taxonomy): domain Bacteria; phylum Pseudomonadota; class Alphaproteobacteria; order Rhizobiales; family Rhizobiaceae; genus Neomesorhizobium. The sequence continues at coordinate 985,688 of CAVXQC010000008.1, forward strand.
GTCGATGCCGACGAAGGAAGACTGGATCTTCTCGGACCGGCCTTCCCGCTCGGCAATCGCTGCAACGAAACCGTCGTAGACCTCGCGGGACAGTAGATTCTTGAGAGTTTTGCGATCACCATCGGCATAGGCCATTACGATCATTTCGTAGGCCATCTTGGCGCCGTCGACGAAAGATTTCGGCTCAAACGAAGAGTCGGCGTCCTTGATCGCGCGCAGGCCCTTGTTCAGATCGGTGCCGACTTTGCTGAACACGTCGATTTCCTTGTAAGTTTCGTCCGCTTCTCCCGCCCCGCGCTTGCGTGGCAGCGAAACTACGTTCTCCGATGCTCCTGCAGCTTCCTTGTCCCGTTTGCGACCGGCTGTGTAAGGATCGAATGGCTGCCGTTCATTCCCCGTCCGACGTCCAAGCACATTGCGCAGCTGGAAAAAAATCACCACCGCTGCAATAAGGAAAAAAATGGTGCCGAAATCGAAGAATTCCATGTCTTCCGCCATCGATCCTCTGTTTACCGCACCGCATGTCCAGGGCGCGCCGCCAATCGGCGTTCGCATCGCACAATTCTCAATCAATGCATATAGAACGCATAGGGCGATCATTCAAATCAAAGGCATGGCTACCTATTTAATGTCCCGATTGACATGATAACGCTTATGCAAACCTGTTCCTTACAAAGAAACCAGACATTGTTTCCCTTTTCGCTCACTTCTGCTGGCGCTCCCGCTGATCGAAATCGCCGCATTCGTTCTCGTTGGCAGCCGCATTGGTGTGCTGCCGACGATAGGACTGGTTATCCTTAGCGGCATAGCCGGCGGGATCCTTCTACGCATTCAAGGCTTTGGCATCCTGACAAAGATCCGTCAGCAGGTCGAAGCCGGCCGTGACCCCGGTCGCGAGCTTGCCCATGGCGTTATGATCCTCCTTGCCGGGATTTTGCTCCTGATTCCGGGCTTCGTCACCGATATTCTCGGTATTCTGCTCTTCATCCCACCAATCCGCGATTTCGGCTGGTATCTGGTTCGGGACCGCATCACGGTCGGCGGCGGTCTTGGCAGGCGGTCGCTGGCCCAGACAATCGCAGCGGCCGCAAGACAATCGATCTCAACGAAGACGAATATTCCAAGGAACCGGATAAACGGTCGCCTTGGCGTCGCCTGGACAAGGACGATTTGTAGATCGACCGGCGTGAGTTCAAATCGCCGCCAGCCAAACTTGTCACGGCCTGCTCACCATGCTAGCCAACGCGCGATTTTATGCCGTTGACGGCTGAACGAGAGGATTCCGGCTGATGGCCACAAAAGAAAACGCACCTTCGGGTGCCGCGAAAGCCGGTAACGGTACTCAGCCCACGCTGAATGTGCTGGCGCAATATGTAAAGGACTTGTCCTTCGAAAGCCCCGGCGCGCCAAACTCGCTGCGCGGCCGCGAACAGGCGCCTGACATCAATATCAACGTCAACGTCAACGCCAATCCGCTTTCGGACAAGGAATTCGACGTCAACCTGACGCTGAGCGCCAAGGCCGCGTTCGAGAAAGACGTGCTCTTCAACGTGGAACTCGTCTATGGCGGCGTTTTCCGCATCGAGGGCTTCCCGCAAGAGCACATGCTGCCGATGCTGTTCATAGAATGCCCGCGGCTGCTATTCCCGTTTGCCCGCCAGATCATCGCCGAAGCAACACGCAATGGCGGGTTCCCTCCGCTGATGCTCGATCCGATCGATTTTGCGCAGATGTTCCAGCAGAAGATCGCCGAGGATCAGGCAAAGGCCAAAGTTCAGGTCAGCTGATTTAACGTGCTTGGGCCTGCAAAGCCCGGAATTCTCGCCGGGTTCATTTTGTACCCGGCGACCAAGACGATTTCAGGCCCGGCTGACGCGGTTCCAGATCGCCTTTTCGCCGATTTCTGCGATCATCGCCCCATGCGCGGCGAGTTCTTCCGGAGTAAGCCGCGGCGGAAGCGGGCGTGGTCGAGCTTCGATGACGACCGCAATACCTTCGACCTGCGCCTTTCCGGGCGTCGGCTCAACAATGATTTCGAGGCCGAGCGCAGCCTGTTTGCCGCCAACGAGCTCGATATAGACTTCAGCCAGGAGCTCGGAATCCAGTAGGGCCCCGTGCTTGGTACGGCGGCTGTTGTCGATGCCGTAGCGCCGGCAGAGTGCGTCGAGCGAATTCGGGCCCATCGGGTGCTTGCGCCGGGCAAGCATCAGCGTGTCCACGACGCGGCCCGGCTCGACAGCCAGGTGCCCGAGGCGGGCGAGTTCGGCATTGACGAAGGCGATGTCGAACCCCGCATTGTGCGCGACCAGTTTCGCGCCGTCGATAAAATCCAGGAACTCGGAGGAAATCTCGGCGAAAGTCGGTTTGCCTATGAGTTGGGCATCGTTGATGCCATGGACCGCCAGCGCCTCTGCGTGGATGCTGCGTCCTTGCGGGTTGATGTAGTGATGGAAGATCCGGCCGGTCGGAAACCGGTTGATCAACTCGACGCCGCCGATCTCGATGATGCGGTCTTCGCGGGCATCAAGGCCCGTCGTTTCCGTATCAAAGACGATTTCCCGCATCGAATCACTCCGTGTGCAGGAGAGTAGTGCACCTCCGCGGGACCGGCGAGCAATCCTACGGGGAGTGTTTTGCCCGGCTTTCGATTTCAGGAGATCGGCAATTCGGCGCACTTCTTGTCGCGCAGCCGCAATCCCTTTTCCTGTGTCGATGACGAAATCGGCAAGGCGGCGTTTTTCCTCGTCAGGCACCTGATTGGCCAGGATCGCCGCAAATTTTTCGCTGGTCATGCCTGGTCTGGCGAGCACCCGCGCACGCTGCACATCCGGCGACGCCGTCACAACCACCACTTTATCGACGCGAGCCCTGCCGCCGGTTTCAAAGAGAAGCGGAATGTCGAGAACGATCAGCGGCGCTGCCCTTGCGGCGGTTGTCCTCGACGAACGCATCCGCGTCGGCTCTCACCAGCGGATGAACGATCCGCTCCAGTGTTTTCATCGCCGACGGGGTTTCCAAGCACAGCGCCGAGACAGCTTCGCGCGATCAACGACACCATCGGCAGTGGTGCCGGGAAATGCCGCTTCGACCAACGGGGCCGCAGCGCCGGCATAGAGCCTATGTACGGCCTCGTCGGAATCATGAACGGGAACGCCTGCTTCGGCGAACATTTTTGCTGTCGTCGACTTTCCCATACCAATGGAACCAGTGAGGCCGAGCAATGATCACGAAGGCTTCTCCAGATTGGCCACGATGATGTTTCGCAATTCCGGTGTCACCGTCGGGCGAATCCCGAACCAGCGTTCGAAACCCGGCACCGCCTGATGCAGCAGCATGCCAAGACCGTCCACGGTTTTCAGGCCGCGCGCGGCTGCGGCGGCGAGCAGAGGCGTTTGCAGCGGAACATAGACAATGTCGGTGACGATAGCGTGCTCGGGCAGATTTGCCGGATCGCAATATTGCGTTGACTTCGCCGTGCATGCCCAGCGAGGTCGTGTTCACCAGCAAATCGGCATCGCCGAGCAAATCGGGAAGCGCTTCCCAGCCATGCCCGGTGACGCCGCCTCGAAAGCGGTCGCGAGAGCTCCATCGCCCGCTCGACCGTACGATTGACGATGCGAATGTCCTGGAAACCCCGTTGCTGCAAAGCGAAGAACACCGCGCGCGCGGCGCCGCCTGCGCCCAGAACCACCGCGCGACGGCTTTTGTCCCAGCAAGACGACTTGCTCGTCGAGGTTGGCAGCGAAGCCATAGGCGTCGGTGTTGCCGCCATGGATCACGCCATCTCTCAGCCAGAGCGTGTTGACGGCGCCGATCAGCTCGGCCGCTTCATCGTGACGGGCGACCAAGGCAAATGCGGTCTCCTTATGGGGGATGGTGACGTTGCCGCCGACAAAACCCTTTTCGGGAAGCTGGACGACGAAAGTCGGGAAATCATCCGGCGCGATGTCCATCGCGCGTGTAGGAGCCGGCGATCCCGAACTGCCGCAGCCAGTGATTGTGGATCATCGGCGAGCGCGAATGCGCGATCGGATGCCCGCAGACAAATGCCTTCTTGCCGGCGTCAGCCATCGATCGCTCCCCGCTCACGCAACGCTGCCAACAAGGGTATGCAGCGGTAGTCCGACAATGGTAAAATAGTCGCCATCGACCTTGTTCGAACAGCTGGATTCCTTCGCCCTCGATTTGATAGGCGCCAACACTCGATAGCGCCTTGTCGCCGACATGCGAAAGATGGCGGCCGATAAAGGCCGGATCGAGGTGCCGCATCGTCAGTCGCGCGATCCCGACATGGCGCCACAGCGTTTCACCATCGCGAACGAGCACGACCGCGCTGTTCAAATGATGGGTCTTGCCCGACAGCTTCAGCAGATGGCGGCGCGCGGCTTCCATATCGGCCGGCTTGTGGAAGACCGTATCGTCCAGCGACAAGCGTCTGGTCGGAGCCTATGACGAGTGCGCCGGGATTTCTTTCACTGACATCCAGTGCCTTCGCTTCGGCAAGCACCAGCGCAATATCTTCCGGCGTCGCGCCGCTTCCTTCCAACGGTGCTTCGACTGCTCGCTCGTCGATCGAAGCTGGTATCGCCTCAAAATCTATGCCTGCGTTTTCCAGTAGCTTTTTTCGGAACGGGCTGCCGGAGGCAAGGATAATGCGTTCTGCCATGATCTATGCTTTCCGACAAACCGGCGCCGAACTAACGCGCCTTGCCGCGCAGCGCAACGATGGCTGCTGCGGTTTCCTCGATCGAACGGCGACTGACGTCGATCATCGGCCAGCCGTGACGCGTGCAGATTTGCCGGGCATAGGCGAGCTCCTCGGCGATGTTTGCGCGGTCCGTATAACCTTGCGCATCGTATGCCGAGGTAGTGCCCAGAACACGGTTCTGGCGGACATGCGAAATCCGCTCCGCCGATGCGATCAAGCCAACGATGAGCGGTCTTCTTTGCAGTCGGCCAGGCTTTCGGGCATGGGAACGCCAAGGACGATCGGAATGTTGGCGGTCTTGATGCCGCGGTTGGCGAGATAGATGCTGGTCGGCGTCTTCGAGGTTCGGGAAATACCGATCAGGATGATGTCCGCATCGTCGATATCGGCGGGCAATTGTCCATCATCATGTTCCATAGTGAAATTCAATGCATCGATGCGGCGGAAATATTCCGCATCGAGCACATGCTGGGCGCCGACCCGACGGCCGGCTGGCGTGCCGAGATAGGACTGGAAGACGGCAAGGACCGGCTCGAGCACGGAAACGCAAGGCAGGCCCATGACGGTGCTGCGTTCATCGATGCATGTGGGCGAGCTTCTGGTCGACTACCGTGTAAAGGATAATGCCCGGCTCCTGGTCGATGTCGTCGAACACCTTCATCAGCTGCTTCTCGGTGCGGATCAGAGGATAGATGTGCTCGATTGCGCGCGCGTCCTTGTATTGCGCCGATGCGGCACGGCCGGCGGCCAGCAGGGTTTCTCCCGTCGCGTCGGAAATCAGGTGGAGATGGAAGAAGCTCTGGGGTTTGTTCACACCGTTGGCTCCGGGTTGTGGCGAACTGTGGATAATCTAGGCCATTCGACGTGATGTCGCGCCGGGCGACTGTATCAGAACGGGTTTTGTCCACAATTCGAGCTGCCGTGAAGTCAGCGGGAGCGTTGTGGAGAACTACGGGAGGTCTCATTTTCGTTCACACCACGACTTTTCGCCATTCGCTTGTTGGACCTATCAACCTGTTGATTTTTAATGTGAAAATCTGCTCTTCCCCGTTATTAAGATACCCTCCATCGCCAATGTGCGTCATTTGGCACGGTCGGTTTTTTGCCGGCGATGTGAAAAACAGAGAATTCCCGATTCCAACAGAGTCTTAGAATCAGAAGACTCTTTCTCTATAGATATTTTATTTAGTTCACCCGACAGGGAACCGACGAGATATGGCAATAGACGGGTGGTGGTGGACGTTCTCAAGGGGCAAAGCATTTTTCCGCCGCCTGTCTGGATGATGCGTCAGGCGGGCCGTTATCTTCCCGAGTATCGCGAAACTAGGAAGCGGGCCGGCAGCTTCCTCGATCTCTGCTACAATCCCGATCTTGCCGTCGAAGTGACGCTGCAGCCGATCAGGCGCTTCGGTTTCGACGCCTCGATCCTGTTCTCGGATATCCTTGTCGTGCCGCACGCGCTTGGCCGCGACCTTCGTTTCGAGGAGGGCCAAGGGCCTCTTATGACGCCGATCTCCGCCGACGACATCGCTGTCCTCGACGGAGAAAGGTTTCACGTGAATCTCGAACCGGTCTATGAGACGGTTCGGCGGCTCCGCAAAGAATTGCCGGAGGAAACGACGCTGATCGGCTTCTGTGGCGCGCCGTGGACCGTCGCGACTTATATGATCGCCGGCCACGGTACGTCAGACCAGGCGCCGGCACGGCTGTTCGCATTCAGATATCCGGAAAAATTTGCGGTGCTGCTGGATCTTCTTGCGGATTTTTCCGCTGCCTATCTGATCCGGCAGATCGACGCCGGCGCGGACGTGGTGCAGATATTCGATTCCTGGTCCGGTGTTCTCGACGAGATGTCGTTTGAAGCGTGTTGCATCCGGCCAATGGCGAGGATCGTGCGGCAGGTGCGGGCCGCTGTATCCCGATGTTCCGATCATCGGCTTTCCAAAGGGAGCCGGAAGCCGATACGACACGTATAGGGAGAAGACCGGAATAACCGGCCTCGGCCTGGATTGGGCGGTGCCGCTGACCCAGGCGGCGCGCCTGCAGCAGAAGGGCGCGGTGCAGGGTAATCTCGACCCGTTGCGATTGGTTGCCGGCGGCAAGGCGCTGGAAGAGGGTGTTGTCCGGATCCTCAGAGTATTGGGCGCTGGCCCGCTGATTTTCAACCTGGGTCACGGTATTACGCCGGAAGCGCCGATCGAGCATGTCGAGGCAATGCTGCGACAGGTAAGGGGCGGCGGACAGTGACAGAAGGATGCAAACCGGACGAGTGGTGCCAAGGCGATGCAACGGGCGGCAATCGCGATTGTCATTTTCGTGCTTGCTGCGGCGGCATTGTTTTACTGGGACCCCGCCGGGTTCTATCCTTGGGCGAAGGCGATCCATGTGATCGCAGTGATCTCGTGGATGGCAGGGATGCTCTATCTGCCCAGGTTGTTCGTCTACCACGCGGACGCGGAGAAGGGTTCGGTTCAGTCCGAGACGTTCAAGGTGATGGAGCGCCGGCTGCTGAGGGCCATCATCAACCCGGCCATGATCGTTACTTGGGTGCTCGGTCTCTGGCTTGCCTGGAAAGGTTTCGGGTTCTCAGGAGGATGGCTTCACGCCGAAGATCGGCCTGGTGGTCGGCATGTCAGCCATGCACGGCTATTTTTCGCGTGCGGTGCGCATGTTTGCCGAGGACCGCAATGAAAAGCCGGCCCGCCACTGGCGCATCATGAATGAAGTTCCTACATTGCTGATGATCGCGATCGTCATCCTGGTCATCGTCAAGCCGTTCTGAGCGGTCTTTAAAAGCGGCCTTGCTCTTTGGCGAAGGCGGCGATAAAAGACAGCTCCCTCCCCGCCCACGCGACCCTTCCTTTTTCTTCTTCGGCCGCGCCTGGCGTACATCGCGTATCGCCGATATTTTCCCTGTCGAATCCAGAGTCCGCACCATGCAGGAAATGAAACTACAAGAGCTCAAGAACAAGAAGCCGCCCGAACTCATCGCCTATGCCGAATCGCTCGAGGTCGAAAACGCCAGCGTCATGCGCAAGCAGGAGCTGATGTTTGCGATCCTGAAGAAGCTTGCGTCGCAGGAGGTGGAGATCATCGGCGAAGGCGTGGTGGAAGTGTTGCAGGATGGCTTCGGTTTCCTGCGGTCCGCCAACGCGAATTATCTGCCAGGTCCGGACGACATCTACATTTCGCCGTCGCAGATCCGCCGCTTTTCACTGAAGACCGGCGATACGGTCGAAGGGCCGATCCGCAGCCCGAAAGAGGGCGAACGCTATTTCGCATTGCTCAAGGTCAACACGATCAATTTCGAGGATCCCGAGAAAATCCGCCACAAGATCCATTTCGACAATCTGACGCCACTTTACCCGAACGACCGGTTGAAGATGGAGGTCGACAATCCGACGACGAAGGACCTTTCTGCGCGCGTGATCGATCTGGTGGCGCCACTCGGCAAAGGGCAGCGCGGTCTGATCGTCGCACCACCACGCACCGGCAAGACGGTTCTCTTGCAGAACATTGCCCATTCGATCACTTCAAATCACCCCGAGTGCTATCTGATCGTTCTGCTGATCGACGAGCGGCCGGAAGAAGTGACCGACATGCAGCGTTCGGTGAAAGGTGAGGTCGTTTCTTCCACGTTCGACGAACCGGCAACACGCCACGTTCAGGTCGCGGAGATGGTCATCGAGAAGGCGAAACGGCTCGTCGAGCACGGTCGCGACGTGGTCATTCTGCTCGATTCGATCACCCGTCTAGGCCGCGCCTACAACACCGTCGTCCCGTCATCCGGCAAGGTGCTGACCGGCGGCGTTGACGCGAATGCTCTGCAGCGGCCAAAACGTTTCTTCGGTGCCGCCCGCAACATCGAGGAGGGCGGTTCGCTGACCATCATAGCGACGGCCCTTATCGACACCGGCAGCCGCATGGATGAAGTGATTTTCGAGGAGTTCAAGGGTACCGGCAACTCTGAAATCGTGCTCGACCGCAAGGTCGCCGACAAGCGCATATTCCCGTCGATGGACATTCTGAAGTCCGGTACACGCAAGGAAGATTTGCTGATCGCGCGCCAGGATCTTCAGAAGATTTTCGTGCTTCGCCGCATTCTGGCGCCCATGGGAACCACCGATGCGATCGAGTTCCTGATCGACAAGCTGAAGCAGACGAAAACAAACACGGATTTCTTCGATTCGATGAACACCTGAGCCGTCACGGCTTCAGGCCGGGTTTCCGCCGCAGAGCACGCTCCAGCTCGGCAGCATCAGTTATAACCGGCAGGCAGACCTGTCCGGTGCATAACCAGGCACCGACCCTGGATGTATCTGGAAGTGTTCCGCCAGGAAGACTAGTCACGGGCTCGCCGAGCGACACAACAACATCGACACGACGCGGGTCCGGATTTCGATTCGCGACCGGAACGAAGACCGGCGAGGTTGGGCTCTCTATCATCACCAGTTTGATCGGCGTGAGCAATAATCGCGCAAGCGTTGAAGATTCCCGCCTGACCGTGATGTTGTTCGAGGGCGCGTCCGAAGGCTGCTTCGGCAACCTTCCACACCCTCCGCTCTAAATCGTGATCGCCGATGAGGCTTGCGGTTCGGGCCATCGCGGCGATGATCTGGCTGGTTGCTGAAGGCGTCGCTTCGTCAACATCGCCGCGAATCCGCACCGGTACATCATGACTGTCCGAGGCTGTCAGGAAGTAGCCGGTGCCGCTTTCATCGAGATACCATCTGTCCAATATGCCGCAGAAAGTTGGTCGCTGACTTGCAGATAGTCTTGCTCTCCCGTCGCCTCGAACAGCGACACGGCAGCGTTGGCCATGGCTGCATGGTCGCTCGACAGCCCCGGAAAGGACCGCCTTGGACCAAGGATCGAATGGGGAAGTCGCCCATCGGCGTCATTCGATTCCATGACGAAACGAAATGCCGCTGCCGCCGCTTCGATCCAGTCGGTGCGGCTGAATAGCCTGCCGGCTTCGGCGATTGCAGCTATCGCAAGGCCGTTCCAGTCGACGAGAACTTTGTCGTCTCGGCCGGGGCGGGCACGTTTGCTCGCGCGCGGCAAGCAGTTTTTCCCGCATGGAGTCCAGGGTCGGCTCATCGTGCGCTCTCGCTGCCAGGTTCCGATGCAAGACGGGATCGCCTTCCCAATGATCAGGCGCCGAAAGCGAATATCCTTCGAGGAAGAATGCGGCGTCTTTGCCCAGAACTTGCTCGATTTCTTTCCTGCTCCACGTATAGAAGCGGCCCTCCTCGCCTTCGCTGTCTGCGTCGATACTGGAAGCAAAGGCTTCGCTGACAACGCATTTCGCGCAGCAGCCAAGTGATAGTCTCTTCGATTCGGACCTGAAACAAATATCTCGCCCGTTTCGGCGTAGGCCCAGTTGCAAAACCTGATCAACTGGGCGTTGTCGTAGAGCATCTTTTCGAAATGCGGGATCAGCCAGAATGCGTCGGTCGAATAGCGGCTAAGGCCACCGCCGAGATGGTCATATATGCCGCCGTTGAGCATATGCTTCAGACTGTTGAGCACCGCGTCCCTATGTGCAGAGTTGCCTGTTGCCAGCCAATTGAGCCAAAGGGCTTCCATGAATGGCGCGTTAGGAAATTTCGGAGCTCCGCGCACTCCGCCTTGTTCGTGGTCGATCATGCTGAAGATGCTGTCGGCCAGCGCTGTCAGGCTTGATTGCTCTATCTTCGAAGGCTGACGAGAGGCAGCCAGTCGGCTTTCGACATGGTCGGTCAGGGCATTGGCGCTTTGGTTAATGCTTTCTTTCTTTTCGCTCCACGCATGGTGGATCGCCTCCAGCACCTGGCCGAAGCCAGGACGCCCGAATCTTGGCTGCTTTGGGAAAATATGTGCCGCCCCAGAATGGCTTTGCGTCCGGCGTCAGAAACATGGTCAACGGCCAGCCGCCCTGTTCCCCGGTTGCATTGAGCGCCGCCATGTAAATTTGGTCGATGTCGGGACGTTCTTCGCGGTCGACCTTTATGTTGACATAGAGGTTGTTCATGAGCGCGGCTATTTCCGGGTCTTCAAAGCTCTCGTGTGCCATGACATGGCACCAGTGACATGCGGCATAGCCGACCGAGAGCAGGATGGGCTTGCCAAGTTCCTTCGCTTCGGCAAGGGATGCCTGCGACCAGGGGCGCCAATGGACCGGATTGTCGCGGTGTTGCTGCAAATAGGGGCTCGTCTCTTCGGCCAGCAAATTTGAAGACGGCAACGGCATGATCCACGATCCGGCTGTTTAATCTGAAGCTGAAACTAGGTCGGTTGCCATGCACGGGCAAATGTTATTCCGAGATTTTATTTATGCTCTATCAAGCGGGCGCCTGCCTTCCGGCGTGGGAGTGATCCGACTGTCGGGCCAGCATACGAAGCCGGCTCTTGTCGCGATGACTGGCTCGGTGCCGGATCCGCGTGTCATGCGTTTTGGGATGATTCGGAGCGCGGATGGGCGGCTGCTCGATCACGGGCTGACGGTTTTCTTCCCGGGACCGGCGAGTTTCACCGGGGAAGACAGCTGTGAGTTTCATGTGCATGGCGGTCGTGCAGTGATCGGCGGCAATTCTGGAGGCGGTGGCTCAGATAGATGGCTTCAGGCATGCCGAAGCCGGCGAATTCAGCCGGCGGGCATTTCTGAACGGCAAGATTGATTTGACTGGAGCAGAGGCGCTTTCCGACCTTGTTTCGGCGGAAACCGAAGCGCAACGGCGCTTTGCACTAACCAATGCTTCTGGTGCGCAATCGGCGCTCTACGAGGATTGGCGCCGGCGCATCATCCATGCACGCGCGATGATCGAGGCAGAACTCGATTTCTCTGACCAGGAGGATGTGCCGGGCTCGGTGTCCGAGCGGGTCTGGGCAGACATGCAAGCGTTGATCAAGGCCGTGGATGATCACCTCGCCACGTATCGCCGCGCCGAGATAATTCGGGACGGCTATAAGGTCGTTATCCTGGGCGAGCCCAATGCGGGAAAATCCAGCCTACTGAATGCTTTGGCGCGTCGTGACGTCGCCATTGTGACCGACGAGCCGGGAACGACGCGGGATCTGGTAGAGGTTACGCTGGATCTCGAGGGAATGAAGACCATAATTGTCGACACCGCTGGTATTCGCGAAACGGCGGGAAAGGTGGAAGCAATAGGGATCGCGCGGGCATTTGAGGCGGCTGAAACCGCCGATCTCATACTGGAACTACGCGACCTGTCGGGCAACGGGACCGGGTTAGCCCAAAAGGACGGAGTTGGGCGGATCATTGTCGGAACCAAAAGCGATCTGGCTCGCGGCGCGTTGTCAGTCCCGCCGGATCATGATTTTGCCATTTCGACAAAGACCGGGCGAGGGAGTTTCGGAGCTTCTGGAGGAAATTGAGGGGCGAGCCCTGGCTGCTTCAGGCGATGTGGGAGATGTTATGCCCTCCCGGATTCGGCACGTCGATCTTCTTCGACAGTGCTCGGCGGCGCTTCGTGATGCCGTCGAAACACCAGAGAGGCCGCTGGAACTTGGGGCGGAGGATCTGCGGCGCGCCAGTGACAGCTTGGGACGCATCGCCGGCAGCTGTTGACGTAGAGGACTTGTTGGACACCATTTTTTCCGCGTTCTGCGTCGGGAAGTGATTCACGTGAAACATAGTGAGGGAGCCTTCTACGCGCGCCCGATGTTTCACGTGAAACAATTCCTAGCCGACACACCGCGTCCTTGACTTAGACGGCGGAAAATCACATGTGTCGCTTGATTCAGAAAAACTTGGATTTAGCCATGCGTGACAACTATGATGTTGTCGTCATTGGGGGCGGGCACGCGGGGTGTGAAGCGGCGTCCGCATCTGCGCGCGCCGGCGCGAAGACTGCGCTCGTAACGCTGAGCTTCGATACGATCGGAGCGATGTCCTGTAATCCCGCGATCGGCGGACTGGGGAAGGGGCATCTCGTGCGCGAGGTCGATGCACTCGACGGCCTCATGGGACGAGTTGCCGACCAGGCCGGTATCCAGTTTCGATTGCTCAATCGCCGCAAAGGTCCGGCTGTCCGTGGGCCGCGTACGCAGGCGGATCGGAAGCTTTACAAGCAGGCGATGCAGGCAGCGATCCAGAGGCAGCCCAATCTCGATGTATTAAATGGCGAGATCGTCGATCTGAATCTGCCGAATGGGCAGCTAGCGGGCGTTCATCTCGCCGACCGCCGGTATATCCGTTGCGGGGTGGTGGTTCTTACCACGGGAACCTTTTTGAGGGGCTTGATACATATCGGCGAGCGAAAGATTCGAGCCGGCCGCATGAATGAGCAAGCGTCAATGGGGCTCTCTGAGACGATGGCTCGCGCGGGTTTTAAGCTTGGGCGCCTAAAAACCGGCACACCACCGCGGCTGGACGGACGCACGGTGGATTGGGCTTCGCTGGAAATGCAAGCTGCGGACGAACAGCCGGTGCCTTTTTCGCTGATGACGGATCGAATTGAAAATCCGCAGATTGAATGCGGGATCACCCGGACTACTGCGTCGACGCATGCGCTGATCAGGGAAAATCTGGGCCGCTCGGCGATGTATTCCGGTTCCATCGAAGGGGTCGGACCGCGCTACTGCCCGTCTATCGAGGACAAGATCGTCAAGTTCGGCGAAAGGGAAGGGCATCAGATATTTCTGGAGCCCGAAGGCCTTGACGATGACACAGTTTATCCGAACGGCATCTCGACCTCGATGCCGGAGGACGTGCAGCTTGCGATTCTAAAGACAATTCCAGGCCTGCAGAACGCAGTGATGAAGCAGCCGGGTTACGCTATCGAATATGATCACATCGATCCGAGAGAGCTTGAACCGACTTTGGAAACCCGCAGGGTGCCGGGGCTCTTCCTGGCGGGGCAGATCAATGGCACCACCGGCTACGAGGAGGCGGCGGCACAAGGCATCCTGGCGGGAATCAATGCCGCGAGGAAAGCGGCAGGCACCGACGGCGTCGTACTCGGTCGCGGCGACGCTTATATCGGCGTGATGTTGGATGATCTGGTAACCCGCGGCGTGAGCGAACCCTATCGGATGTTTACCTCCAGGGCGGAGTTTCGGCTTTCGCTTCGTGCGGACAATGCCGATGAGCGGCTGACTCCATTGGCGATGAATCTCGGCATCGTTTCTGAAGGTCGCACACGGCGCTTTCAGGATATTAGAGAAAAACTGGACAAGGCGCGTGAAATCGCCAAGGCGTTGACCGTGACGCCGAACGAAGCGGTGCGCGCGGGCTTGGAGGTCAATCGTGATGGCGCTCGGCGCACGGCTTATGAGTTGTTGACCTATCCAGGTGTGGATGTTGCCCGGTTGACAGTGATTTGGGCGGAGCTCAAGGCTTTTGACAACAGAACTGTCGATGCACTCGAGACTGAGGCGCGCTATTCGGTTTATCTGGACCGACAGAAGGCGGATGTCGCGCAACTGCGCCGCGAAGAAATGCGGCTTATACCGAAAGACCTCGACTTTTCAGGCGTACCTGGCCTTTCTAACGAACTGAAGCAGAAAATGCGCGACCGGCGCCCACGGTCGATTGCTGACGCGCAACGTATCGACGGTATGACGCCTGCAGCGTTGGCAATCATCGTTGCTCACATCCGCCATTTCGAGGATGTCGACAGCCGCGGTGCCGCGTGACGCAAAAAAAACTGGAAATGCTGCGGGAGACTGCCGGTCCGGTTTCACGTGAAACATTCGAACGATTGCTGGAGTTCGAACGCAGTTTTTTGCGGTGGTCGGAACGGATAAACTTGGCCTCGCCCTCCACGCTGAACGAGACCTGGAGCCGGCATATTCTCGATAGCGCGCAAATTGCCCAGCTTGCCCCCACCGAAAAACGATGGCTCGATCTAGGCTCAGGCGGTGGATTCCCGGGAGCGGTGATTGCCATCCTGCTCATGGAGCGGCAGGGCGCCAGCATCGATCTTGTGGAAAGCAATCGCAAAAAAGCCGCCTTCCTTCAAACAACTCTTGGCCGACTGAAGGTGCCTGCGCGCGTGCATCCGCGGCGGATCGAGGATGCCCACAAGCTGGTCAAAGTACCAGAAATCGTCACCGCGCGAGCTCTGGCGCCGTTGCCTGTTTTGCTGGGACTTGTACTGCCCTGGCTTGGAGCTGGCGCGCGTGGGCTCTTTCATAAAGGCCGGGATTACCAGTCCGAAATAAAAGAAAGCGTTCAACAGTGGAGCTTCGATCTGTTAGAACACCGAAGCATCGTTGATCCGGAAGGCGTTGTGCTCGAAATTCACCACCTTCGACGCCGTTAGGGTCGCCTTGAGTTCGAGGCGCGATTGCGTGAGCAGGCAGAAATGAAGCACGGTCCCCGAATTATCACAGTTGCCAACCAGAAGGGCGGAGTTGGCAAAACCACCACTGCGATCAATCTGGCAACCGCGTTGGCAGCGATCGGTGAGCGCGTTTTGATTGTCGACCTCGATCCGCAGGGAAACGCAAGCACAGGTCTCGGCATAGACCGGCAGGATAGGACTGTATCATCGTATGATGTGCTGACTGGTCAACTCTCCATCGGCGGGGCGGCGGTGCCCACTGCTGTGCCCGGGTTGTCGATTGTGCCTTCGACGCTTGATCTGCTCGGGATCGAGATGGAGATCGCTTCTGCGCCGGATCGAGTGCTGCGACTTCGCAACGCGCTCGGGCACAACGCAACTGAAGAAGCCGGCTTTTCCTATGTTCTGATCGACTGTCCGCCGTCACTCAACCTGCTGACGCTGAATTCCATGGCAGCAGCTGACTCTGTTCTCGTTCCGCTTCAATGCGAATTCTTTGCGTTGGAAGGTTTGAGCCAGTTGCTGGAGACCGTGGAGCAGGTTCGCCGGTCGATCAATCCGGCATTGACTATTCAAGGCATCGTGCTGACCATGTTCGATGGGCGCAACAACCTCGCCAATCAGG
This sequence comes from uncultured Alphaproteobacteria bacterium, assembly GCA_963763895.1. GTDB lineage: Bacteria > Pseudomonadota > Alphaproteobacteria > Rhizobiales > Rhizobiaceae > Neomesorhizobium. The sequence goes on from CAVXQC010000008.1 coordinate 1,001,310, forward strand.
TTGTCGAGGATGTGCGTGCCCATATGGGCGAGAAAGTTTACGATACGATCATCCCACGCAATGTTCGAGTATCCGAAGCGCCTTCCTACGGGAAGCCCGCGATACTTTACGACCTGAAATGCGCTGGAAGCCAGGCATATCTCCAGCTTGCTTCCGAGGTAATTCGCCGCGAAAGGCGATTGCAGGCGGCCTGACCCAAACGATTCGATAGCGTAACGATCTGGACAAAGAATGAGTGAAGACCTGTCAAAGAAACGACTTGGGCGTGGCCTCGCGGCGTTGATCGGAGAAATGGACAGGCCGGTCGAACATGACCGTCGGCAGACGAGTCCGGACGGTCGGGTCCCGATTGAACTCGTAACGCCAAATCCGAGAAATCCGCGGCGGAGTTTTGCCGAGAGCGATTTGACCGATCTGGCGCAATCGATTCGCGAACACGGAATTGTGCAGCCGGTCGTCGTGCGACGAGCCGTCAGAGCTGGCTACTACGAGATTATAGCGGGTGAACGGCGTTGGCGTGCGGCGCAGCGTGCCGGCCTCACAGAACTGCCGGTTATCATCCGCGATGTGGATGATCGCGTGGCACTTGAGTTGGCAATCATCGAAAACGTTCAGCGCACCGACCTCAATCCGGTAGAAGAGGCGCTAGGCTACCAGCAATTGATGGATGAACATCACTATACGCAAGCGGACCTCGGCCAAGTGATAGGCAAAAGCCGAAGCCACGTGGCCAATACGCTGCGATTGCTCAAGCTACCTGATATAATTCGCGACTTGCTGGTGAGCGGGGCGCTTTCGGCCGGCCATGCTCGCGCTCTGGTTACCGCTGAAGAGCCTGCTGGGCTGGCCAAACGGATTGTGGAAGAAGGACTTTCTGTGCGCCAGGCCGAAGCGCTGGCGCAGCTTCCAGTCGCTGAGCAGGCGCGGCCGCTTCGGTCCCCGGCGCATACGGAAAAAGATCCGGACACGGTGGCGCTGGAGAAACTCCTTTCGGATGTGACTGGGTTGCGGGTAGCCATCAGCCACCGCGAAAAGGGCGGGGAGGTAAAGATCGCCTATCGCACGCTTGAACAGCTGGACGAGCTGTGTCGTCGCCTTAAGCATTAGGAAGATTAGTCGACTAATAATCTTGGCGACTCCGCTGCCTTGCACTTTCAAGGGTGACCGCCAGCAGGGCTTGGCGGGCGATAGCTTCCGCGAGATCTGGTCGTCTCCGCGTATGCAGAACCGCGGATTGGAGAGAGGTCAGCGCGCGGACGATTCCATCCGCGTTCCAGCGTGCAAGCGCATTCTCGACAACTTTTCGACGCGTAAAAAATACAGGAGGCCGTGCCGACGCGACGACGGAAGCAGCGCTACGCCCGTCGGCCTCCATCGTTCCGCGCATCAGCTGCAGCGCCTGGAACTGCCGTAACGCAGAACCGAGCAATTGGCTGGCGCCTTGGCCGCTTCCCGCAACCAGCCGAGCGAAAGCAATATCGAAATCTGCGGTCTTGCCCTCGAGAACGGAATCAATTGCGTCGTCCAACGATAGAGCGGCGACGTCGCCGATCGCCAGCTTTACGTCGTTCAGGCTGATTTGTTTCTGGTCCGCCGCGAAGAGCGTGAGTTTTTCCAATTCACCGCGGGAGGCAAGCCGGTCGCCGCCCAAGCTGCGTTTCAACGCCTGCCTTGCATCCAGCGCGATGGACAATCCAGCTCTCTGCAGCTCCTCATCGATCAGACCTTCAACGCTCCTGCCTTCATCAGGGTAACATGGCAAGGCCATTGCGTGTGGGGATGCCTCCACAGTGCTGCGAAGCGCGGAGCCTTTCTTGAGATCACCAGCTTCGATCAGGATCGTCGCATCGCGCGGTGGCTGTTCGGCGAGAACCTTGGTGTCTTCGGCAAGGGCTTTCTGGGCGCCGGCATTCCGCACCCAGATCAAGCGGCGATCCGAGAACATAGGCACAGTTCGCGCCTCGTCGATGAGACGGCCAGGCGTCTGCTCGACTTCCGAAGCCTCGATGCGAACGACAGAAAAGGGATCCTCGGCAGAGAGACCGGTCGAGTCGGCAACTTTGCGCGCTCGCTCCGACACGAGACCGCGATCCGGTCCGTAAAACAGCAAGATAACCTTCTGCGGGTCGCGTCGGACAAGCCAAGCATCGACCTCGTGTGCTTTCTTTTGAGCCATGGCGTTGACCTAGCATACTATCTCGAAGCGATGAATCTGCATTTCATGAGTTCCAGAGGGACCGGGCACCAGATGGCAGTTGGCGATATTGAAGCCGGTGGCGCATCGGCATACTTTCGAACGAATCCCCAACGCCCACTCACAGGTCGAAAATGCTGTTAGAATCCTCGCTGTCCACGATCGGCTTCGACGCCGACGATACGCTTTGGCAGAACGAGCACTTCTACAGATTGACCGAACAGCGTTTCGGAGAGCTCCTGGCCGGTTATGCCGAGGCCAGGCACCTTTCCGCGGCTCTTTTTGAGGCCGAGCAACGAAACCTGCAAATTTATGGCTTTGGCATAAAGGGCTTTACCCTTTCGATGATTGAAACGGCTATCGACCTGACGGAAGGCCGAGTGCCCAGCTCGATTATTGGCGAAATCTTGACTGTGGGTCGGGAAATGCTCAACCACCCCGTTGAAGCCCTGCCATATGCCCGGGCAACGCTCGAGCAGCTCGCCGAATCGTATCGTTTGATCCTCATAACCAAGGGTGACCTTTTCGATCAGGAGAGGAAGCTGGCGCTATCCGGCCTGGGAGAGCTGTTCGACGCTGTCGAAATTGTCAGCGACAAGAACGTCTTCACTTACGAACGCATCTTCAGCCGGCACGGCGATGGACCATCCCGCAGCATGATGGTGGGTAACTCGCTCAAGTCCGATGTCTTGCCGGCGATCCAGGCCGGGAGCTGGGGCGTCTATGTGCCGCACGATCTGACCTGGGTGGTGGAACATTCCGAAGAGCCGGCGAACGAACCGCGCTTCAGAAGGCTGGACCACCTCGGGGAGCTCGTTAACTTGGTCACCGAGCTTCGTTAACCAGCGCCTCTTGAATCAAATAGCAAAAAGGCCCGGATACCCGAGCCTCTAAGCAATTCAAATAGAAGAAGATTTTGGAGCGGGTGAAGCGATTCGAACGCTCGACCCCAACCTTGGCAAGGTTGTGCTCTACCCCTGAGCTACACCCGCTCGCGCGGCGTTGAACCGCAAGCCGCGCCTATATGGCCGAAGAGCGCCGCGAATGCAACAGGGAAAAGATGACTTTCTGGTAGCTTGTGGGGATGCCGGCGAGAGGCGCCGAGCGGCCCATCCCATAAGGAACCACCACCGCCAAATTCCTGAATACCCTTGTCCGAACATGTCATTGGAAATAGACCGGATAACCCGACGGAACCCGCCGATGCCAAAATCCACCGACGAATTGTTTGCTTTTCTCGAAGAACTGGGGATCCGTGTGACCACGATCACCCATCCGCCGCTATTTACTGTTTCCGATTCGCAAGCATTGCGCGGGGAAATCCAGGGTGGTCACACCAAAAATCTCTTCCTAAAGGACAAGAAGGATAATTTTTTCCTCCTTACCGTTGACGAGAACGCGGTGGTTGATCTCAAATCGATCCACCAAAAGATCGGCGCAGCCGGTCGGGTATCATTCGGCAAGCCGGAGGCCTTACTTGATTTTCTGGGCGTTACACCAGGAGCGGTGACGGCGTTCGGCGCTATCAATGACACGCGTGGTCAGGTGAAGTTCGTTATCGACAGCACATTGTTGAAGCATTCACTCATCAATGCTCACCCGTTAACCAACACAGCGACCACGTCGATCGCCGGCGATGACCTGCTGAGATTCCTGCGCGCGACGGGACATGAACCTGTTATCTTGAAAGTGTCAGATTGAGCGCCACATGGGGGCGGTAAACTGCCGCAAGCGAGCAGGGAGCCGGCGGTTGCGGTTTGTACTTTCGAAAGGGCCGAAATGAGTAATAAGGACAATCCATATGGCGGCTCCGGTCAATATGCGGCCACCAACGTCCAATTTGGTTCTCGGGAGCAAAGTGGCTCGAGGGCTGTCGAAGCCGACGCCGGCTTCGACATCGGGACCGCCGAGGCCGACCTGGTCAAGGACACGACAACTGCCACATTTGCGCAGGATGTCGTCCAGGAGTTGCGCAAACAGCCGGTACTGGTCGATTTCTGGGCACCCTGGTGTGGCCCCTGCAAACAACTGACGCCAGCGCTAGAAAGAACCGTCCGCGCCGCGGGTGGGCGGGTCAAGCTGGTAAAGATGAATATCGACGACCATCCGTCCATCGCCGGCCAGCTTGGCATCCAGTCAATCCCGGCCGTGATTGCCTTCAAAAATGGCCAACCGGTCGATGGATTCATGGGCGCCATTCCAGAGAGCCAAATTCGCGATTTCATTCAGAAGATCGCAGGCAAAAACAGCGCTCAACCGGGCGTGGCCGAAGCGTTGAAGGAAGCGGCCCAAGCGCGCGCCGCCGGCGATGTCCAGACGGCAGCTGACCTTTATTCGGCAATACTTCAGGAAGCACCGGACAACATTGAGGCGATCGCTGGGTTGGCTGACCTGCTTTTTGAGTCGGGCGGCGATGCGGCCGCGGCTGAAGCGATGCTGGCAAAGGCGCCGGAAGACAAGCAGGACAATCCGCTGGTTGCCGCGGTTCGCGCGAAGATCGCACTTGCAGAGCAGGCTGAGTCCCTCGGAGACGCCGCAGAGTTTGAGCGACGCCTCCAAGCGAATCCGAAAGATCACCAGGCTAGGTTTGATCTCGCGATGATCCAGAACGCGCAGGGCAAACGTGCCGAAGCGGCTGAAAATCTGCTGATGATCGTGAAAGCGGACCGCTCATGGAAGGACGATGGCGCACGCGCCCAGCTTCTGAAGTTTTTCGAGGCATGGGGAATGACCGATGAGGCTACGTTGACGGCTCGCCGAAAACTCTCTTCCGTGCTCTTTTCCTAGCCTTTGCAATGAGGTGCGACGCGCCAGACGGGAGTTTGGACCTGATTGGAGGTTAGAGGTGCAGGCGGGCAATGCTCATTATCGGCGCGGTTCGGATATTCCGGACATTGTCCCGGTTTTTCCATTGTCGGCCGCATTGCTGTTGCCAGGCGGGCGTATGCCGCTGAATATTTTCGAACCGCGCTATCTGCAGATGATCGATGAGGCGATGGCTGGGCCGCGCCTGATAGGCATGATCCAGCCAAGCCTCGACGGCGCAATACGGGAAGACGGCGAACCGCAAATCTGCGAGGTCGGTTGCCTTGGTCGGATCACGTCACTCGCCGAGACAGGAGATGGGCGCTATCTGATTGCCTTGCAAGGTGTTTGCCGGTTTCGGGTGACTTCGGAACTGCCGGTCAAGACGCCCTTTCGCCAATGTAGAATTGTATCTTTTGGAGCCGACCTCAGGGAGGAGCAAGGCGCCGGCGAAATCAATCGCCCGGCCCTGCTGAAGGCCTTCCGCGCCTATCTCGAGGCCAATGGTCTTGATGCGGATTGGGAGAGCGTAAGCCGAGCCGAAAACGCGATGCTCGTCAACGCATTGTCGATGATGGCACCCTATGGAGCTGCCGAAAAACAGGCGCTTCTGGAGGCGCCGGATCTCAAGACTCGCGCCGAGACACTTATCGCGATCACGGAAATGGCCCTGGCGCGCGAACAGGACGATTTTGGCTCGAGCCTGCAATGAGGCTATAGCGAAAAGGGGTACCAATGGCAGAATTTGCACGTGACGCGAAGATCGACACGAAGCTTCTCGAATTGCTGGCGTGTCCGCTCACCAAAGGCCCTTTGGTTTGGGATCCTGGCGCCTCCGAGTTGATATCGAAAGTGGCAAAGCTCGCCTACCCGGTGCGAGATGGCATACCGATCATGCTGCCCTCCGAGGCAAGGCAGATCGTTTCGGAGGATGATACCCCATCAACTTCCGGCTAGCGGAAGCCACTCGCCTTCAATGAAAATTTCTGCCTCTGGGCATGACCTTCTCTGTTTTTTCCGAAAGCTCTTCGACCGAATCCCGAAATTCAGGCTCCCGGCTCAGCAATTTCGATCGCGATTCGCTCCTTTTCAGAATATTCTGGCGGACTGTATTTGTCCTGGTTTCCGGCTTTGGGTCGCCGCGCGACTGAGCCTCTTCGGTCAGTTCCCCCAGCCATGAGGAAAGATCCTCGATCCTTTCGGCGACGATATGAATAACTCCTGATTCCGACTGGAGGCGACCATGGACGCGCACGAAGCGGGAACCCATCACGATTGAACGGTACCGGTCGAAGACCCTTCGCCAGACGATGACATTAGCGACCGCCTCCTCGTCTTCGAGTGTTAGGAAGATCGCATTTCCCGTCCCCGGTCGCTGCCGAACCAGCACGAGGCCCGCAACTGACACGCGGCGGCCGTCAGGCACTGCGACGAGCCGGGCATTCGGCACGACGCCCGATTGGTCGAGCAGATGGCGCAGGAAAGAAACCGGGTGCGCCTTGAGCGAAAGTCTGAGCGCTTGATAATCGTGAATGACGTGCTGGCCGAGCGGCATGACCGGCAGACTTGTCTTCGGCTCATGATCGCTCAGTCGTAGATCCGGCTGATCGAATAGCGGCAACCGTTCGGCAGCACTTTTCCCACCGAGGGCGCGAACGGCCCAAAGCGCATCGCGACGGGTGAGGCCGATCGACCGGAAGGCATCGGCCTGTGCGAGTCGTTCGATCTCATCCACATCAAGACCCGACCGCAACCACACATCCCTGACCGAATCGTAGCCGCCGCCTCGACGGAAGACAAAATCGTCCATCCGCTCTTTAGGAAGACCTTTTATCTGCCGGAAGCCTAATCTGACTGCGTGCGTGGTTCGGATAATATCCCGCATTTCGGCGTGCCGCGCGATAATTCGCGAATAGTCGAAGGGACGCGCGTCCAACAGGCAATCCCAACTAGAGAAATTGATATCAACGGGAAGGATTTCTACGCCATGGTCTCGCGCGTCGCGTACAAGCTGTGCCGGTTGATAGAAACCCATCGGCTGGGAGTTGAGGATCGCGGCGCAGAAGACGTCCGGATAATAGGTCTTGAACCAGCAGGAGGCGTAAACGAGAAGGGCGAAAGCGGCAGCGTGGCTCTCCGGAAAGCCGTATTCGCCGAAACCCTCGATCTGCTTGAAGCAGCGCTCGGCGAATTCTTTTTCATAGCCCTTCTCTTCCATGCCTTTGATCATTCGCTCGCGATAATTGCCGATCGTGCCGGTGCGCTTGAAGGTGGCCATTGCGCGCCGCAGTTGATCAGCCTCACCGGGTGAGAAGCCGCCAGCGTCGATGGCAATCTTCATGGCTTGTTCTTGGAACAGGGGTACGCCCTTCGTCTTGCCGAGGATTTGTTCCAGTTCCGGTTTTGGGTATTCGACCTTCTCCTTTCCCTGTCGACGCCGAAGATAAGGATGAACCATATCGCCTTGGATGGGTCCCGGTCTGACGATCGCCACTTCGATGACGAGATCGTAAAATGTCTTGGGTTTCAGACGCGGCAGCATCGACATCTGAGCGCGGGATTCGATTTGGAAAACGCCGAGCGTATCGGCACGGCAGATCATGTCGTAGACGTTTTTGTCTTCCTGCTTGATCGTCGCGAGTTCGATCGGACGGCCGTTATCGTCGAGAGCCTCATAATGGGAATGTAGAAGTTCAAAAGCGCGGCGCAGGCAGGACAGCATGCCAAGCGCCAATATATCGACCTTCAGAATCTTGACCGCGTCGAGATCGTCCTTGTCCCACTCGACCATCATGCGGTCGTCCATGGCGGTTTTTACGATCGGCACGATCTCGTCCAGCCGATCCTTGGTGATGACGAAACCGCCGACATGCTGGGACAGATGACGCGGAAAGCCCATGATTTCGTTGGCACGCTCTATGACGTGTTTCGCCAGGGAATCGGAAGCGCTGAGACCACCGGCGTCAGCTTCCCGTTTGCCGAGTTCGGATGATGACCAGCCCCAGATCGAGCCGGAAAGCGCGCTTCTGACATCGTCCGACAGACCCATCGCCTTGGCAACTTCGCGCAAGGCCGATCGTCCGCGATAGCTGATGACGGCAGCCGCCAGCGACGTGTGCTTGAGTTTATATTTGTCGTAGATGTAATCCATGACGGGCTTGCGTTTTTCGTGTTCGAAGTCGACGTCGATATCGGGAGGCTCGTCACGCTCCTTGGAGATGAAACGTTCGAATAACGTGTCGATGAGGTCGGGACCGACATCGGTGATACGCAAGCAATAGCAGATGACGGAGTTGGCGGCGGAGCCGCGCCCCTGGCAGAGAATTTCCTGCGAGCGGGCGAATTTGATGATGTCGTGAACGGTAAGAAAATAGCGAGCGTAATTCAGCTCCCGGACGGTTTCGAGTTCGTGACGTATGATTTTCTCCACCTTGGCCGGCACGCCATCCGGATAACGGAATTTCGCTCCTTCCCAGGTCAATCTTTCCAGTTCCTCCTGCGGTCCGAGCCCTGATTCCGTCGGCTCATCCGGGTAATTGTACTGAAGGTCGCTCAGCGAGAATTTTAGGGTTTCCGTGAAACGTACCGTCTCGGCGATTGCTTCGGGATAACGCCGGAAAAGCCGCGCCATTTCGGTCGGATGCTTCAAATACTTTTCGGCATTTTTGGTCAGTTCGAGCCCGACTTCCGCAACCGGCTTATTCATTCGGATGGCTGTGACGACATCCTGGAGAGGTCGGCGATCAGGCACATGGTAAAGCACGTCGTTTACAGCCATGAGCGGAATGCCCGCAGCTCTGGCTGTGTTGGCGGCTTGCTCCAGCCTGTAGTAGTCGTTGCCCTTGTACGCTGGGGAGAGGGCCAGCCGGACGGTGTTGCCGAAGCGGGCCTTCAAGGCATGCAGGAATTCCAGGTTGCCGTCGGCGGCGGCTTCGATGTCCGGCATGACGGCAAGCGATAGAAGATCACCCCACTCGAACAGATCCGAGCGATGGAGAACCGGAGCGCCTTTTTCGCCGCGCATATTGGCTTGCGTCAGCATGCGGCAGAGATGCCCCCATCCCTTGCGGTCCTGGGGATAGGCGAGCACGTCCGGGGTGCCGTCGGCGAATACCAGCCGGCAGCCGGGGTGGTAGGCGAGCTTTTCCACCTTGGCTTGCTGCCAGGCGCGGACGACGCCGGCAACGGTGTTGCGATCGGCAAGACCGAAGGCGGAAAGGCCGAGCATCTTGGCAGTGACCACCAGTTCTTCCGGTTTGGAAGCAGCTCGCAGGAACGAAAAATTCGACTGCACGGCGAACTCCGCATAAGGAATGGAAACGGCCGCGTTCATGCGAAAATCCCATGCATGAACCAGCGCGGCGGTTCCTGCGACGTACCGTAAAGTCCCTGTCGGTAGAGCCAGTAGCGCCGTCCGTCGCCGTCTTCGACGCGAAAATAATCGCGTGTCGGTGTGTCTTTGGCCTCGTGCCACCACTCCGGTGTGATGCGTTCGGGACCTTCCGCCCTGGCGACCGTGTGCAGGACGCGCCGCCAGCGGAAATGAAGCGGCGGGCCTTCCGGCACCTCGGTTGCGGCAACCTCGACCGGCTCGGGATGTCGAAAAAGGCGTAGCGGCCGTTCCGGCTTCGAGGGGGCCTGCCCCCCCTTGGCCGGGTCACTCTTTCCAGATGCTTCCGCAAAAGGCACCATAACGATCGACCGTTCCGGGATGTGGCTCTCGACGGCAACCGGCTTCAGCACGGACTGCTGGCCAAGCCTTGCCCGAACCCGGTCGGCAAAAACAACAAGCGCTTCGCCATCGTCGCCTGCGTTGCCGTCGAGATCCATCTGCTCCATCTCGAAGTGCGCGACCGCGAGCGCGGAGAGGCGGACAAGCTCGAACCCATACCCCGCATCTATATCGCTCTCGATAGCTGCGAGTTTTTCGTGAAACAGACGCTGGATCATGGAGGGTTCGCGCAAGGGTCGCGAAGTGCCGATCACGATGCGGCAAACGGCGCCATCGACCCGGAAGAGCGCCAGTTGCAGGACGCGGGCCCCCTCGCCGCGCCGTTCGAGATCCTTTTTCAGCGTTGCGGCGAGGAGCGCGGTCAAGGCTTTGATGTCTTCGGTCAGCACGATCGGTTCGGCGAGGTGCCGTTCGACGGAAAGCGCCGGCACCGACAGACGCGGCGAGATCGCTTCCTCAATCCGGCCGAGCGCTTGATCGAGGCGTACCAGCAATTGTTTGCCGAACCGGCGGGCAAGCGGCGCTCGCGGCGCCGACATGACCGCGCCCGCAGTGCGCAGGCCGACGCTTTCGAGAGTCACGCGAACGGCCGGTTCGATGCGCAAGGCTGAAAGTGGCAAGGGCGCCAGGAATTGGTCTTCCTTGCCGGGTTCAACGATGCCGGCCCCCAGGAAGCGTGCCGCCGCCCACGCGGCACCTGGCGTCGAGGCAAGGCCCGCCCGGGCGTGAAAACCCTGCTGGAAAAGGCGGGCCAGCATATCGTCCAGCATCGGCCTTTCGCCGCCGAAAAGATGGACGCAGCCGCTGATGTCGAGGAAGAGCCCGTCGGTTCCTTCAGTTGCCACCAGAGGCGTGTAGCGGTCGCACCAGTCGGCAAGGCTTTCGAGCAGGCCGCGATCCGCAGCCGGTTCCGCCTCGATGACCTCCACAGCAGGATACATGGCACGGGCATCGGCGATGCCCATGCCGCGCTTCAGCCGAAGTGCTTCAGCCTGTTCGTCGAGCGCGGCGATGCGCTGGGTGTTGTTGTCCCGGTGGCTGATGAGCAGCGGCGCCCGCCGACCTGGCGGGGTTGAACGCCACGACCGCCCCAGACGCTGGCGAAAAATCCGGTCGGAGGGGAGGTGCGGAAACCACAGGGCGAGAATTCTCTGGCCGTCTTTCCTGAAATGCGCGTTCATGGGGGTTCCACTCCAAGATAAATTTTCCTGGCAAAGCCGAGCGACTTTTGCTGATCGTCACCGTGAAAGCCGGATGGCCGAGCGTATCGGCGAGAGGACCAGCCAGGGTGTTGCGCGGGGTAGCCGGGGCGGCCGAGACGATCAGGCGAACGGGCGCCGCCGTCGGTTCGACCTTAGCCGCATGACGAAGCAGGAAGACCGGCCTTCCCGCCAGTTGCGCACGTCGATGCAGACGCCGGGTGGCTGTCAGGTCGAGCTTGCCAGGATTACCATCTATTTCCAGAAAAACAGCGGAGAGCCCGCTCAGCCTTGCAGCCTCTTCGGCAACCCAGAGCGCATCGGTGAGTTTAGGCGCCTGCGCGACGATAATCTCGTCCAGTGAAAGCCCTGAAAGTGCCGTGACACCGTGGGCATGGGGGAATCCCATTTCGGCGAATGCCTGGCTGACGCCGATCCAGAGGACGGGACCACTCCGTTTTTCCTTCATGGCTGCACGGCTTTTCACAATCAGCCCGGCGAGAGCCAGGGCAAACCCCGAAACGGAGCCTGTGTCGCGAATTTCCCGGCCATGAATTTCGGTCAGCGCAGCGGCGGGCAGGCCACCCTGCAACATGTCGTCCAATGGCGTAACGCCTGTGCGGAGAAAACCAGGGGCGGCATCCGATCCCGCTGTGGCGATGCTCATTTCGACACAAGACACGATTGTCCGCCGCTTTGGCCGTCAGCCTTTCGGGCAGCGTGCCCTCGATCTTCGCTATTTTCTGGCGCAAGGCAAAAACAGTCGCCTGCGCCACGGCGTTTGACGCCATGACGGTCTGCTTTCGAGCTAATGTTCCTGTTATGTTCTAATAGATTCCAGAGGACATCGGGAGAAGTCAAGCGTCATCAAAAAGAATTTATTCCTCTCTTGAGTGACGGTTTGAGCGCTGATCCCGCTAAATTATTCAAAAGAATGCAAAAACCTCGAAAGCCGAATTGCAAAAGGCTATATGCCGGGTTCAGAGGATAAAAATGGCCCGTATCTATCAGACCCGCGCCTGGCATGATCAGCTCTCCCCGTCGATCGACGAACTGGAGTTGCTGGCGCTTGAGGCTTATGCCCACCTGCCCGGACGATTTCCGCACGCTGACCGGCGAAATCATCATCCAGATGGCGGAATTCCCGACCGACGAGATCATGGACGATCTCTCGCTCGAGACCCCTTTCGACCTTCTGGGCCTGTTCGAAGGCCGAGGCATTGCCGAGCGCTGGAATCCGCAGACCGGCGAAGGACCGAACCGCGTCACGCTCTACCGTCGCGCCATTCTCGACTATTGGGCGGAAAACGAGGAGACCCTGGGCGATATCATCACCCATGTGTTGATCCACGAGATCGGCCACCATTTCGGTCTCAGCGACGACGATATGGAACGCATCGAAGAAGCGGCCGACCAGGCCGCCGACCAAACGTAATCAACGATCATTGCCAGCGAGCTCTTCGCATGAGCGCCTTCACGACACCCGACGCGCTTTCGAAAAACTGAAGACCGCCTGGAGCAAGGAGAGCTCGGACGGCTGGAGCGCAGAGAAATCCGGCGAAGGGCCAATGCAGCGTCACGTCGCTGGTGGTGCAGGATCTGTTCGGCGGCGAAATCCTCAAGACGAAGACGCGAGGCGGCACGCATTTCTACAATTCGATCGACGGCGTGCGCTGGGATCTGACGGTCAGCCAGTTCGACTATCCCATCCCTTTCGAGGATCGGCAGTCCAGCCGCGACGAAGCGATGGCCGATACCTCGCAAGACCAATACGACGCACTCAGATCGCGCCTGCAACGGCAGGCTTAGATACGTATCATAAGGAAGGTCACTTCGACCGATTTCAGGTTAGGCCATGAATCAGCACCTCCGGCTTTTTGGCGCTATTGCGGTCCGACCCGCCGTCCTTGCTCTCATATCCCGGTTCGAAACAGCCACAGGAATTGCAGTTGCGGTCAAGTGGGAACTCAATCCGATAGTAAAGAAGCAGATTGAGGCCGGGGAACCTTTTGACCTCGTCATCACCAATCCGAACCTCGTTCAGGATCTGACCGTGTTGGGAAAGGTCAAGGCGGGGAGCCAGGTAGCGTTCGGCCGGATAGCCATGGGGGTGGCGGCCAAGGCAGGAAGTCGACCGCTCGACATTGGGTCCGTGGAAGCATTCGAACATGCGTTGAAGAGCGCCAGATCAATCGCCTACGCCAGTGAAGGAACCAGCGGCGGCTACTTCTCCAGTTTGCTGGAACGCTTGGGAATAGCGGATGAGGTGAAGCCCAAGCTGGTGGCCGTACCGGGAGGGCAGACAGCGCCGGCCGTAGGCCGTGGGGAAGCCGAGTTGGGGGTCGTTCCCGTGACTTCTATTCTCGCCGTCGCTCCCGAGGTCATGCTTGTCGGTCTGTTTCCGGCAGAACTCCAAAGTTACGTTGATTTCGCCATTGGCATCAGCGCCGATTCAACGGACGCAGAGGCTGCCGAGCAGCTGTCGGAATTTCTGATGTCGACAGCCGTCGATGACGTCCTGGCGGCAAAGGGCGTCGAGCGCCGTTAAAAGCGTGCTTGAGCCGATCGTCGGTGTCGGTATTGCTCTAGAAATCGCTGAGCTTGATGCCGGGATCGTAGTCGACACCCTCGACATCCTTCACCACGGCCTGGCCGCAGCGCATGGTCTTGGTTTCGGCGTCGAAGCCGTAGGTCGGCGAGCCGAAAAGATGCCAGCCCTTGTTCACCGCAGCCGTCACCTTGTGGCAAAAGCTGGCATCGTCCGGGCCGGTCAGGAAGCGATAGAGTTTCATAACTTCATCCCGCAGCGTTCGCCGTTCGATGCATCATTTTCCGATCGAAGCGGCCTTCGCAAGCAAATTTTCGGCCTGCCGTGAGATGCAGCCGTTCGACCATCCGGCCATCGAGCGCGATCACGCCCTTGCCGGCGTTTTCGGCGGACTGCGAAGGCGTCGACGATTTCCCGGGCCTCGCAAGCGCTTCGGCGATGGCGAAAAGGCGGTGTTAGCCGGCTCGATCTGGGAGGGATGGATCAGCGTCTTGCCGTCGAAACCCATGGCGGCGGCCTCGCGCGCACTCCCGCTCGAAGGCATCCAGCATTGCGGAAATCGTTCATGACACCGTCCAGCACGTCGAGACCGCCGGCGCGCGCGGCAAGCACGATCTGCATCAGCCACGGCATCAGATAACGCGGTCCGGCGTCGCCGAATGCCGGTATCCTTCACGAGATCGTTGGTGCCGGCGACCAGGCCGGCGAGCCGCGAGCCGGATCGCGTCCAAGCTCGGCGATCGCGCCGATGTTGAGCAGGGCGCGGCGGCGTTTCGATCATCGCCCAGAGTTTGAGCGTGTCCGGCACGGCCTCATCGTCGAGCACATCGCCGACTTCAAGGATGTCGCGCGGCGTTTCGACTTTGGGTAGAAGGATGCCGTCCGGTTCGCAGCGCAATCGCGGCCTGAAGATCGTCGGCGCCCCAATCGCTCGGAAAGCGGGTTGATGCGGATGACAAGTTCGCCGGCGGTAGCCGGGCGCTTTTCGAACAGTGCGTTCAGATTTTCCCGTGCCGCGACCTTTGTCGTCCGGCGCGACCGCGTCCTCGAGGTCGATAATGGCGGCGTCGCAGGAAAGCGATGCGAGTTTCGCCAGAGCCTTCTCCATTGGAAGCCGGAACATAAAGAACCGAACGGCGAGGTCTTGTGCTTGTCTGGCATCATGTGGCCTTCTTGCCTTGCCGTGCCAGGCCCTTGCAAGGTCTTGCGAAAAGGCGTGCTGCTTGGTAAGACTCCGGCAGGGAGCGGAGCAGGACATGGCGCGCTACGATATCGTCATCATCGGCGGAGCGATCGTCGGCAGCTCGGTCGCCTATTATCTGCGCGAGGAAGGGTTTTCCGGCTCGATCGCACTGGTCGAGCGCGATCCGCAGTTCACCGCATTCGGCGACGACGCTTTCCTGCGCCTCGATCCGCCAGCAATTCTCCATTCCCGAAAACATCCGCCTGTCGCAGTTCACCTTGGCCTGTTCCGGCGCCTCGACGAAGAATTCGGCGCCGATGCCGATATCGGCTTTCGCGAAAAGGGCTACCTCATCCTCGTCGGCGAGAACGGACTTGCCGATCCTGAAGGCCGAACCATGACGCTCAGAAGGCCGAGGGCGCCGACATCCTGCTGGAAGATGCCGCCGCACTGCGACAGCCGTTTCGCCTGGCTTTCGCCGGAGGGCATAGCCGCGGGCGCCTTGGGCCGCAGCGGCGAGGGCTGGTTCGACGCGCACGCCATGCTGATGCTGTTCCGCAAGGCGCTGCGGACAAGAAACATCGACTTCGTCACCGCCGAAGTGACCGGCATCGAACGCAAGGACGGCCGCGTCAACGGCGGTCATGCTCGACAATGGCGAGCGGCTGGAGGCAGGCATCGTCGTCAACGCCGCCGGGCCGAACGCCGGCAAAGTCGCCGCGATGGCCGGGCATGGCGCTGCCGGTCGAGCCGCGCAAGCGCAGCGTCTTCGTCTTCGAGGCCCGCGACCGTTTCGACGACATGCCGCTGCTGGTCGATCCGTCCGGCATCTATGTGCGGCCGGAAGGAGCGGTGTACATCACCGGCGGCGCCGAGGAGGAGGACGGCGAGGCGGCCGCCGATCCGACCGATTTCGAACCGGACTGGGCGCTGTTCGAAGAGGTGATCTGGCCGATGCTTGCTACCCGCATCCCGGCGTTCGAGGCGATCAAGCCTGGCCGTGCCTGGGCCGGGCCACTACGACTACAACACGCTCGACCAGAACGCCGTCGTCGGTCCCCATCCGGAGGTGGAAAATTTCATCTTCGCCAACGGCTTTTCCGGTCACGGGCTGCAGCAGGCGCCGGCGGTCGGCAAGGCGCTGGCCGAACTGATCGTCCATGGCGGCTACCGCACGGTCGATTGCTCGGCCTTCGCTTACCGGCGCGTCATCGAGAACCGGCCGTTCCGCGAACTCAACGTGATCTGATCGACTTCGCTGCGCGCTCAGAAATCGAAGAGTTCGCCCAGAAGCGACTTCTTTTTCTTGTAGGGCCGATGATCACCCCCGTGGGAGCGACGCTGGTCTTCATATGAACGATGCTCCTGGCGCCCATAACCGCCTTCGTCCCGGGCGGCGCGCGGGTTTTCGTCCGCCGCCGAGCGCTCGATGATCTTGTCGAGCTCACCGCGATCCAGCCATACGCCACGGCATTTCGGGCAATAATCGATCTCGATGCCCTGGCGCTCGGCCATAACCAGATCGGCATTGTCGATGGGGCACTGCATCCTGATCTCCTTCTGTCTCACGTTCGGGAGATAAGGGCGGATCGGCAGTCTTCAAGCGTCGACTTTGCCGCTGACCTCGGGTTCGGTATCGCAATTCCCGTCTGGCAGGTGGCCCGAACCATTGACGTTATGTCGGCGAATTACTATCTGCGCCGCTTGGGCGGGAGCCCCTGCCGCCCGCGGCCGAACCGCCCTGGTAAAGCCTCCCTTTTAAAAAGTTCGTTTCCCTGTCGATGCGACGGCCGAAATGGCAATGCGGGTCCCGTTCGATAAATGCCGCTCGCACAACGCGAAGGAGCGAACCACGATGACCAGAGAATTGTCATCCGATTACAAGATCCATGCCCGCAAGCTGCGCGATGCGCTGGCTGCCGACGGCATAACCGTGTCCCATACCAAGGCGCTCGAGCTCGTCGCCAAACAGAACGGCGCGCGCGACTGGAACACGCTTGCCGCGCGGCCGGCGACGGAGGGAAGCGCCGTTCCCTTTGCCGTCGGCGAGAATGTTTCGGGCACGTTCAACGGCAGCCCGGCGCAAGGCCGCGTCATCGGCCTGGAAGAGACGATCAAGCCCGATCTGTGGCGCGTGACCGTAGCTTTCAATCCGCCGGTGAACGCCTCCACGTCGGAGCATTTCGCCGCCGAGCGGCGGCGCGTTCAGATGGTGGTGGGCGTCGACGGCCGCTCGCGGCGGCTGACCGGCACCGAAACTGGCGTCATGGCCCTTCGCAAGGCCTGACCGTTCAAAGGGCGGCCAAAAGCCGCCCTTTGCTTTGACGCCATCCTTGTGTAAAGCGTAGGCCGAATTTCGGAACCCGACGGGCAGAAGAGCCATGGAAAAGTTCACCAAACTCACCGGCGTCGCAGCGCCCTTGCCGATCGTCAATGTCGACACCGACATGATCATCCCCAAGGACTATCTCAAGACCATCAAGCGCACCGGCCTCGGCACCGGCCTTTTCGCCGAGATGCGCTACAATGACGACGGCTCGGAAAACCCCGATTTCGTGCTCAACAAGCCGGCCTACCGCAAGGCGCAGATCCTTGTCGCCGGCGACAATTTCGGCTGCGGCTCGAGCCGTGAACATGCGCCATGGGCGCTGCTCGACTTCGGCATCCGCTGCGTGATCTCGACCTCGTTCGCCGACATTTTCTACAACAACTGCTTCAAGAACGGCATCCTGCCGATCACCGTCAGCCAGGACGATCTCGACAAGCTGATGGACGACGCCGAGCGCGGCGCCAACGCCACCATTTCCGTCGATCTCGAAGCCAAGGAGATCCGCGGTCCCGACGGCGGCATGATCAAGTTCGACCTCGACGAGTTCAAGCGGCACTGCCTGCTGAACGGCCTCGACGATATCGGCCTCACGCTGGAGAAGGCGCCGGCGATCGCCAACTTCGAGAAGCGCAACGCCGAAAGCCGTCCCTGGGCATAACGGCTTCCGGATGACTCGCATGCGCAAGCTGATCTCCACGGGTTCGCCGTTCGAAAAGACCGCAGGCTATTCGCGCGCGGTGGTCGAGGGCGAGTGGTGCTTCGTTTCCGGCACGACCGGCTACAACTATGCCACGATGACGATGCCCGACAGCGTCGAGGAGCAGACGCGCAATTGCCTGTCGACGATACGCGCGGCGCTCGAGGAGGGCGGCTTCGCGATGGCAGACGTGGTGCGGGCGCATTATTACATCACCGACGCCGCCTATCGTGGACCTCGTTTTTCCGATCCTCGGCGAGGTTTTCGGCGAGATCCGGCCGGCGGCGACGATGATCGTCTGCGGCCTGAACAAGCCCGAAATGAAGATCGAGATCGAGGTGACGGCGCTGAAGCGGCACTCCTGACTGGTCCAGTTGCCTTTCCGCCTTGCGCAGCCCGCGTTCGCCGGTTAGCAAGGCGGCCGGCTTACGGCACTTGAAGGATTTCCCATGGCAACGCGCAAACTCCTCCTTCTTCCCGGCGACGGCATCGGCCCAGAGGCGATGGCGGAGGTCCGCAAGCTGATCGCCGTGATGAACGAGAAATTCGCCGCGGGCTTCGAAACCGACGAAGGGCTGGTCGGCGGATGCGCCTATGACGCGCATGGCGCGGCGATTTCCGACGCCGACATGGCGAAGGCGATGGCGGCCGACGCGGTGCTGTTCGGCGCGGTCGGCGGGCCGAAATGGGATGCGGTTCCCTACGAGGTCCGCCCCGAAGCCGGACTGCTCCGGCTGCGCAAGGACATGGAACTGTTCGCCAATCTGCGTCCGGCGATCTGTTATCCGGCGCTCGCCGCCTCCTCCTCGCTCAAGCAGGAGGTGGTCGAAGGGCTCGACATCCTGATCGTGCGCGAACTCACCGGCGGCGTCTATTTCGGCGAACCGAAGGAGATCATCGATCTCGGCAACGGCCAGAAGCGCGGCATCGACACGCAGGTCTACGACACGTTCGAGATCGAGCGCATTTCGGGCGTGGCGTTCGAGCTGGCGCGGACGCGCAAGAACCACGTCACCTCGATGGAAAAGCGCAACGTCATGAAATCCGGCGTGCTGTGGAACGAGGTGGTGACGCAGACGCACAAGGCGAAATATCCCGACGTCAAGCTCGACCACATGCTGGCCGATGCCGGCGGCATGCAGCTCGTACGCTGGCCGAAGCAGTTCGACGTCATCGTCACCGACAATCTGTTCGGCGACATGCTTTCGGACGTGGCAGCGATGCTGACCGGATCGCTCGGCATGCTGCCGTCGGCGTCGCTGGGCGCGCCCGATCCGAAGACCGGCAGCCGCAAGGCGCTCTACGAGCCGGTGCATGGCTCGGCGCCCGACATCGCCGGCAAGGGCATCGCCAACCCGATCGCCATGATCGCGTCGTTCGCGATGTGCCTGCGCTATTCCTTCGGCATGGTCGCCGAAGCCGACCGGGTGGAGGCCGCGATCGCCGCCGTTCTCGACGACGGATTGCGGACCAGGGACATCATGTCGGAGGGCATGACGGAGGTCGGCACCACGGGGATGGGCGACGCCATCATCGCGAAGTTCCTGATGTAGCAGACTCCCTTGCCGCCGGCGTAAACGCCGGCGGTATTTTTATGCCGGCCGGCATCGGCCCCCATTTGTTTTCGTGCTTCTGCGATGGAATCAGCGCGAAGACAAAAATGATGAGGCCCGCCGATATAGGGGATGAAGATCAGCAGATAGAACCAGCCCGACAGGCCGATGTCGTGCTGGCGGCGGACGGTCATGGCCAGGCCGGGCAGGAATGTCGCCAGGCAAAAAAGCCCAACGGCGGTCAGGGTGGCTACCGGCGTTTCGTAGCCGTCCAGATTATCGAGGCTGCCGTCGATCGCCAGACCAACGGCGGCGACGATCGCGACAGGCGATCAGCCAGAACAGGTACGAACGCCCCAATATTCCTTGCGGCGGGCACGGCCGCGGAAATTGACATAGTTGTCAGTGATGCCGCGCCAGAAGTAGCTCCACAGGCCCGTATTCGACGGCTCGCCGGGCTGTGCGTAGCGGCCGAAATGCTGCTGCGGCCCGCTGCCCGGGCATCGGCCGTTGCCGGGCCGGCCGGTGCGTTGCCGAACGCGGCGCCAAGCTGGGTGCGGATCGAAAAGACGTCGCGCGCCTGACTGCCGGACGGCTGGAACTCGACCTGCGTGCCCTTGCTCATCGGCGCTTCGCGGCGCAGGTCCTCGCGCGAAAAAGTGTAGCGGCTGCCGTCGGTCCCGGTGATGAAGCCGAAGCCCTGAGCCTCGTCGTAATGAAGCACTTCCCCGCGCATGGCCGTCCCCTGGACCCGGTCTTGTCCTCGCAAGGTCCTTCGCCGGGAAAGCGATGTCAATCCGCCCAGCCCTGAAGGAGCATATGGTGCGTGCATTGTTGCCGTGAGATCACAAGAAAGCCGATGAGGCGGCCAGCGAGAAGCGCGGCGATCCAGATCGTCAGCGACAGCGATGCGCCGACCCTGAGGCCGGGGCTTATGATGCCGCGGTCGATGCCTGCCGCCATCCGGTGCTGAAGCGAATGACGGCTGCGTTTGCAGCGCCAACGGCCGACAAGCGAAATTTATGCAGAAAGACCGGCATTGGCCGCATATTCGCAGTGGCCTTGACGGAAAACAGCAGGAACCCGGTCGCGACCGCGAGCACCAGGCCGATCGCGCAAAGATGGTCATCAGCCTGAGGAACGGCCCTCGGCGCGACGCTGGAGAACAGCCCGAGCATCCGGAGGTCGGCGAGCAGGACGTGCCGATCAGGAGCGCGAGCGCGACGATATGCGTCGCATTGATGAGCGGATAGACGATAGAGCGAAGCGGCGAATGAGTGCCGCCACCGTCCCAGTTACGCAACGCGTGCAGCCACTCCATCACCATAGGCTGCCGGCCTTCAGGCGCCCGGCACGCGGTCGGGGTAGACGTCGTAGGTCTTGCCTTTGACGATGACGCGCACCGCCTTCATGCGCTCTCTGTCGTGGTCGCGCGAACGGAAGCCGATCGCAGGTCACCTCGTCGCCGATCTTCGCGGCGTTCTCGGTCGAAGCCGGCGCGATGGTGCTGGGCGCTAGCGGCGCCAGGTCGACGTCCCAGAGCCTCACCTTCGGCGTCGGACTTCAGCGTCGCATGCGGATTGCCGATATAGATATCCGCGATGACACCGGTGAGCTCGAAAGGATCCGTCCTCCGTCCACGCCCAGCCATGATGGGCGAGAGCGGGCAGGCGGCCAGAACAAGCCGCGACCAGCGTTGCTGCGCCGCTGCGCAGTCCGTAACCGTTTGTCCAGTTCATCATGCGCTCCTCTCATTGTTCCGAAAGCCTAGGACGGCAGCGCTTCACGGTCAAGTCACAAGCTGCTGATCGGCGGCGGCTCGATTGACTCTTTATCGAAACCGCGTAAAAGCCCGTCCTGACAACGGAGCATTTCGATGCGCGGCCTGCTGATGGCGCTTTTTGCATTCGACTTTCCCGGCCACGATGCCGGCCGTCGGCGTGCGCCCTTCCGTTCCACCAAAACCATGGCCAAAACGACCACTAAAACGGTCTGATCTCCCTTGGCCTAACCACCCTCTCCCGGGTCCGGCCCGGGGCAAGACCCGCAACGGCCGGCGGGTTTTCTCCAGAAACAGCCAAGCGGAGAGGGACAGGAGATTTTCGATGGGTTTCAAGGTTGCAGTCGTCGGCGCCACGGGCAATGTGGGCCGGGAAATGCTCAACATTCTCGAAGAACGCGGCTTTCCGGTCGACGAGGTCGTGGCGCTGGCCTCGCGCCGCAGCCAGGGCACGGAAGTGTCCTATGGCGACCGGACGCTGAAGGTGAAGACGCTCGACCCCTACGATTTTTCCGACACCGACATCTGCATCATGTCGGCCGGCGGCAACGTCTCCAAGGAATGGTCGCCGAAGATCGGCCGCCAGGGTTGCGTCGTCATCGATAATTCCAGTCGGCCTTCCGCTACGACCAGGACGTGCCGCTGATCGTGCCGGAGGTCAATCCCGACGCGATCGCGCTATTCTCGCGCAAGAACATCATCGCCAATCCGAACTGCTCGACAGCGCAGCTCGTCGTGGCGTTGAAGCCGTTGCACGATGTCGCGACGATCAAGCGCATCGTCGTCGCCACCTACCAGTCGGTTTCGGGCGCCGGCAAGGAAGGCATGGACGAACTGTTCACGCAGACCCGTGCCGTATTCGTCGCCGATCCGGTCGAGTCGAAGAAGTTCACCAAGCGCATCGCCTTCAACGTCATCCCGCATATCGACGTGTTCATGGAAGACGGCTTCACCAAGGAAGAGTGGAAGATGGTCGCCGAGACCAAGAAGATGCTCGATCCCAAGATCAAGCTGACGGCGACCTGCGTACGCGTGCCGGTGTTCATCGGCCATTCGGAGGCCGTCAACATCGAGTTCGAGAAGCCGATCACGGCCGACGAGGCGCGCGACATCCTGCGCGAAGCGCCGGGCTGCCTGGTCATCGACAAGCGCGAAGACGGCGGCTACATCACGCCGGTCGAATTCGGCCGGCGAGGACGCCACCTACATCTCGCGCATCCGCGAGGATTCGACCATCGATAACGGCCTGTCGATGTGGATCGTCTCCGACAATCTGCGCAAGGGCGCAGCGCTGAACGCGGTGCAGATCGCCGAGCTGCTGGTCGAGCGGGGGCTGATCCAGCCGAAGCGACGAGCGGCTTAAGGGCCGTTGCGAAACCCATCCGAGGTCGCGCTGCGTCCGGCAAACGGTTCGGACGCCGCCGACATCGCCAGGGTCATGCGGGCGGCACTCGCATCGTTCGGCTGGATGCCTGTGCTCCATACGCCGGACGAAGATCTGGCCTTTATTCGCGACGCAGTGTTGCCGCGCCAGCAGGTGACCGTTGCCGAAGCCGGAAGCGGGATTGTCGGGTTCATCGCTGTCGAGGACAACTGGATCGAGCAGCTTTATCTCGATCCGGCCTGGACCGGCAAAGGCATCGGCGGGCGCCTGCTTGTCCAAGCGACAGTGGGGATGCTGTCGTTCAGCTGCGTTGCTTTCAGGCCAACCACGGCGCACGGCGCTTTTATGAACGGTGCGGCTTTGCCGCCGCTGCTTTCGGCGATGGTTCCGGCAACGAGGAGGGCTTGCCGGACATCGTTTATGTGCGCAGAAACGTACACGGTCAGAACGGGTAAAGCAGATCCCGGCACAAGCGCCTCCGGTGCCACGCTCCGGTTTTGCCGGCCTGGCCATCCAGGTAAGCGGGAAGCGGACACCTGGACCGCGCCTCACTCAATATTGAAAATACGGCGCGGTCTTCCGCGTCCGCCGGTGCTTTCACCTTCGGCCGGGTGGGCTGGGCTCGGCATTTTTTTGCGCCTACCAGCCTGACCGTCGCCGAGGCCCGGGTCTTGGCGATCGCCTCGCTAAACCGCGCTACCGTTGCGCG
Source organism: uncultured Alphaproteobacteria bacterium (assembly GCA_963763895.1). Taxonomy (GTDB): domain Bacteria; phylum Pseudomonadota; class Alphaproteobacteria; order Rhizobiales; family Rhizobiaceae; genus Neomesorhizobium. Next base: position 1,024,423 of record CAVXQC010000008.1, read on the forward strand.
GCCGACCCGGACACCGCCGCCCTCCCGAAGCCCCGGTTCTAGACCCGGTTCCCATGAGGGCGATGACACGGATTATGCGGGAGGCAGCGAAGGGTGTGGACAGAAGTATTTTGCCGAAATCGCACAAGTGATTGAAATTACTGAGAAGAATCTTTGCAAAAGGTGGGAAACGGCACACTACACGACTCTGGGTTTTTTGAAGCTATTTGGGACCCGTTTCCAGATGGTGTCCAAGTCTTCTAGGGCGCTCGTCGGGTTTGGTGACGATCCAATGTCGGAGGGTGTCGAAGCCGGTTCGGAACCAGGATTTTCGCCTGTAGCCATGTTTGGCGCGAGTGATGTCGTTGTGGCCTTGATGAGTTGGCGCAGGCCTGGGTCCAGGCGATGGCCAGGGCGACGATCGCGAGCAGCAAGGAAAGTTTGGCCGGCTGGGTAAGCCGGGTATCCTCCATGTTGAAGCCGCGCGTCTTGGTTTCGCCGAAGAGGCATTCGATCTGCCAGCGGCTTTTGTAGGCATTGAGCGCTTTGCGCGGACCGCGGTTGGTGGCGACGATCAGCACGGCCCCATCGCGCAGTCTGGGGGCGCCGAAGCTCAGGGCTGCGCCGAAGCGCTGCTCCATTGCGGCGAAACATCCCCTGGCCTTCATCAGCCGTCGCCGGACGCCTGGCCGGGCCAGCCGCTCGAGCGGGCCCTCATAGCCGTCGTCGAGGCGCACGAACAGGCGGCCGCTCACGCGGATGACGAAGGGGATGTCGTTTTCGACAAGGAATTCAAACCATTGGTTGCCGATGAATTCGCGTCGGCGAGCAGCAGCTTGATCGATCTCTTGCCGAACAGCGCCATGAAGCGGGCCAGCAATGCCTGGCGCTGCGCCATGGTCGAACCGCCGCCATGGTCCAGAATGTCCCACAGTACCGGAATGCGAGCACGCTGCGTGACGATGCACAGGACAAGCAGGTTGATGTCCTTGGCTCCGACCTTCCAGTTGGTGCGGTCCAGGCACAGCCGATAGGGCGGCGCAAGTCCCAACAGCGCCACCAGCGCCTTGGCCAGCCAATCCCCGTCCAGCCACACATATTGGAAGAAGCGCTGCAGGCGCCGATAATTGGACGACAGCTTCGCCGATCCCCAAAACGCCCCGGCAAGATGGCTCAGGTTCACCGTGCGGGCGTTGATCAGCCCCTCGATCAGCACCACCAGCGTCTCCCGCCGATCATTGCTCAAGCCGATATGGCGCGATAACGTCGCCACGAGAGCGTCGGGACGGATGGACATCGAAGGATCCTTCTTTGGCGAGATGAATCCTTCATTCCAACTGATTCTCGACCTCTCACCAAATCACTGTCGTGTAGCGTGGGGAAACGGGGTGAATTTGTCTACGCCCTCTCCTTCGTCATCCTCGGGCTTGACCCGAGGATCCATGCCGTAAGGTTGATGACAAGACGTAGCCAGGCAAGGAGTGTCACTTGGCCGCTCCGCGCAGCCGAAACGTCACGGCATGGATCCTAGGGTCTACGCGACGGCCTTCGGCCTGCTTCGCCCTAGGATGACGAAGGGGAATGCGGCGAACTTGCGTTCCTTCGCGCCCCCCCTCTGGCCTGCCGGCCATCTCCCCCACAAGTGGGGAGATCAGTCACGTCGCCCGCGTTGCTCAATAGGGTAGCGTGCTGCCAGCGTGGGGAGAAGTGAAGCTCCATCCGTCCCGAACTGTGCGAACTCCTGAAAAGCGGCGGCGGCTGTCGCGAAAGGCTAAGAACACATGGTCGTCAGACGCGGTATGATGCCGCCTCCGACACAAGTATCCGAGCCGTCCCGATGATCGTCCGCCCCCGCCCAAGTTTCTGGAAACTCTTCTTCGTCATGCGCGGCTCGGTGGTGCCGCGCATTCTGCCGCAGATTTTCGGGTTCGCGCTTTATGGTGCAATCGTCGTTGCCCTTGTGAAGGCGCTGAGGCTCGATCCCGGCAATGCCGGCGTGGCGCCGTTCGCGCTGCTCGGCGTGGCGCTGTCGGTTTATCTCGGCTTCCGCAACAACGCCGCCTACGACCGCTGGTGGGAAGCCCGAAGCTTTGGGGGCAACTGGTCTACGAGATACGAATCTGACGCGCGCCGCCACCGCATTGATCGCAGACCGCAGTGAAGCGCGGCAGCTGCTGATGGATTTGCTGGCTCTCTGCCACTTCCTGCGCGGCGAATTGCGCAAGGTCGACGCGCGGGAACAGGTGCGCGCCTTTGTCGGCGACGCGGCGGACGAAATTTTCGCCGCTTCCAACCAGCCGGACGCGGCCTTGCGCCGCATGGGCGAGCGGATCGGCGCGCTGAAACGGGCCCGCGCCCTGGAGCCGATGGATTTCCGCATCCTCGATGAACAGTTTTCCGCGCTTGCCGCCATGCAGGCCGGCTGCGAGCGGATCATGGGCACCAACGAGCTGCTGGCCGGAACACACCGGGAATTCGCCAACGCGCGAAGCCATTTAGGCTATCGATTCGCAGGCGTCGTGAAACTCCTTCGTGTAACGCGTTGCCATCTTACACGTCTCGATCACTTCATTCGGCATGCCGGCACGGACGAATAACTGCAACCGACGTGTGCGGCGCTCGACGAGCTCGTCGGCCTCCTCGGAGGCGATCGCAAGCTCGCTCAGCCGTGTGCCCAGCACTGCTTTCATCAGGGCGTTCTGCGTTTTCACGAGTGCGTCGCCCGCTACCAGGCTCGGTGCTGTGGGATCGGGTCCATGATCCTGCCGGTGACGCTATCACCCGCGGCCACTGCGTCGCGGCGAGCAGCGGTCGAGGACGGAGGTGCCACCAGGGGCAGGCGGCCCGTAGCTGAATCGACCCACTGGACGCTGCTGCGCCAGGCGGGCACGTGAGGTAGGATAGGACGGAAGTTCGGATTGTCGTAGTGGCACACGGGAGACGGAAACCCGGCGATTGGCGGCGTCGCCGTGCGCGCTGACGAGCCATCCCGAAGTACGAATTTCGTATGAAAGGCGTCGCCAATATTGCCGTCAGCATCCCGGTCGAAACGCTGCGGTCCCTCGAGCGTGTGCGCAAGAAGTCTCGAACGACGAGAAGCGCTGCCGTGACTGAAGCCATTGAGCGATGGCTTGCCGCCGAGGAGATGGGTGAGGCGGACAAGCGCTACGTGGAGGGGTACATGCGGCATCCGGAGCGAATCGAAGAGCAGTCGGCCATTGCTGGGGCCGTCGTTCGCGGGTGGCAGGGCTGGGAGTGAAGCGGGGAGGCCTGACCTAGCGCCCGTGACCGTGGGGCCCCCGAAGAAAATCGCGCGAGGTTTTCCAGCGATTCTCGAAGACCTACGTCGTGATCGGCCTTGGTGATGCCAGTCGGAACGTTTTCGGCGCTCACGGTGACGCGCGTTCCCTCGGGCAACGTTTCGAACGACCAGCGCATCGTCATCTCTTCCGCGAACGAAGCGTCGCCCGACTCGAACTCGACCGACTGCACGATGCGCTTCGCCGGCTCGAGGGCGACGAAGCGCCCGCTGGTCACGTCGGTCCGTCCCGTCGTCTTCCCGACGCCGCCGCGCTCGTCCCCCGCGTACGAAAGCTCGATGCGATAACGCCCACCCTCGCGAAAGTCGTACTCGAGAGCGCGCCCCGTCATCGTCCCCGGGGGCAGCCATGCCATCAGGGCGTCCGCACTCGCGAACGCGCGGTACGCATCGCTCGCCGTCGCGGGGACGACAATCGACGCGGTATCGGTACGACCGGGTGAGACGCTCATGCGCGAAAGCTACGGGTCGCGCGAAGCTCCGCAAAGCGAAGCTCGGCGGTTTCAGACCACGCAGCGATAACGAAATCGTCGCGTCGCACCGCCCGACAGCAGACGAGCCAGTGCCACGAACAAAGCCGCGCCGAGGATTGACCACACGATCGGGAACGAATGGCCGTCGATGTTCACGCGCAAAAGCTCGGGCAAGTCCATGGCATCAGCAATGAGCAGCCCGAAAACAGCGCCGACGAAGCCGACCACGATTGAGATGAGAAACCCGCCACGCGTGCCGCCGCCCATCGCTCGACCGATGGCGCCGCAGATGCCTGCGATGATCAGCAGAACGACTAGCCCAGTGAGTGTGATCGTCATGCACTTCCCTTCGTGCAAGAGGCACGCCGCGTCCTGGTTCCAGATACTTACGCCTACGGCTTCGGCCAAACTGTCACACTGGCGTCGAGCTGGCGGGCCCAAGCGCGCGTGTCGTTTTGTACGGTACAGCCCGGACACCTACCGAGCTAACTCATATGCATCATCTCCAACTCCGTTGACACCGGTGCACCCATCGCAACGCGTCATCACGTCTGAAGCTTGATGCTGCGGAGCCACGCCTCGACTTCGGCTCTACTCTTGTCCGCCTCCTCCCCCTGGATGGCGAGCGCTTTGCCGATCGCCGCGTCCCGGCACGCTGCCGTGTACTCCTCCACGGCATGCCCAGCCCGCTCATCGCGTGGGTCGTGAAGGGGTAGACCGTCTTGCCGCCGAAGTCGAAGTGCTCCGCGAACGTCAGCATGATCCTCGGAACGCGAACGTTCCAGATCGGGCTGCCGATCACGACCGTGTCGTAGGCGCCAATCGACGCCGGCAGGTCGATGATTCCCGGTCGCGCGTTCTCGTTCTGCTCGCGCACGTTCCGCTCGACGGTCGGATCGTAGCGATCCGAGTACGGCTCGACGGGCCGGATCTCGAATACGTCGCAGCTCAGAGCCTCGCGGATGAACCCTGCAACCACCTCTGTGTTGCCGACCTTCAGCACCTTGCTACCGCCGTGGAAGTAGTTCTCGCCAGCCCGTCGAGAAGAACACGAGCAGAACCCTGCGTACCGGCGGCGCACTGCCGCTCGCGTCATTGGCTGCTGTTGCGTTGCACTTCGGCTGGCGTCGGTGCCGCGGCCACCCGTTCCCGCATCCGCTACGGTCGTCGGGCTCGCGTTCTGGGACGAGCGGGAACACGCGAGCGTGACGCTCGCGGTAGCCGCGGCTGAGAGACGCAAGAAGGCGCGACGATCCGCGGAAGCTGTCATTTCTTCGGCGGGCCTCGACGCCCGAGAAGACCAGCACCGCATCCGGCAGCCGCGCCCGCGGATCTCGATCGCCCTGACGGCCCGTTCAGCTCGGCGAGCTCGGCCGGCGTGAACCCCACGTCCGCTGCCCCTGCGTTCTCCAGCATGTGCGCCATCTGGGTCGTCCCGGGGATGGGCACGATCCAGGGCTTCTGCGCCATCAGCCAGGCCAGCGCGATCTGGGCGGGGGTGGCCTGCTTCCGCTCGGCCCAGCTCTTCACCAGATCGACGAGCGCCAGGTTGTGCGGCAGGTTCTCCGGCGAGAAGCGGGACTCGACGCCGCGGATGTCGCCGGGGGCGAAGCGCGTGTTCGCGTCGATGGCGCCGGTGAGGAACCCACGCCGAGCGGGCTCCACGGCACGAAGCCGATGCCCAGCTCCTCGCACAGCGGGATGACCTCCTCCTCCGGGCCGCGCCACAGCATCGAGTACTCGTTCTGAACGGCGGTGACGGGCAGCGCGGCGTGCGCGCGGCGCAGCGTGTTCGAGCCCCATCTCGGACAGGCCCCAGTGCAGGACCTTGCCCTGCGTCCATCAGGTCCTTGACCGCGCCGGCGACGTCCTCGATCGGGACCTGCGGGATCGACCCGGTGCTGGTAGAGGAGATCGATGCGGTCGGTGCCGGAGCCGCTTGAGCATGCCCTCGACGACGCGCTTGATGTGGTCCGGGCTGGCTGTTGAGCCCCGGACGGCGCTCGCCGGTCTCCTGGTCGATGTTCCAGCCGAACTTGGATGTGATCACGACCTTGTCGCGGAACGGCGCGACGCCTTCGCCGAGGATGCGCTCCACCTCGTGCGGGCCGTAAGCCTCGGCCGCGTCGAAGAAGGTGACGCCACGGTCGAAGGCCGCGCGGATGATGTTGATCATCTCCGGGCCGGTACGGCACCGTCGTCTGGTACGTGCGGCTCATGTTCTGGACGCCGAGCCCGACGCTGGAGACCTCCAGCGAGCCCAGTTTTCGCCGGCCGATCGCTGCCGGCGCTGGGGCTGTGGACGCAGAGCCGGCCCATGGCGATACGCGCCGCGTCGGCGTCGCCCCGCGCGAGCAGGCAATGCCTCCGAGCAACGGCGCGCTCACCAACGCTCCTGCGGAGCGCAGGAAGGAACAACGTTCATTGCATGGTTCGAGATAGTCATACTGGGTGCTTTCTGGGCTTCGACACGCTTCTACGTCTCGGGACCATCCCCAGTTCCCACGATCAAGGCACGTCTTTTTCGGTAAGCAAACAGTCAACGAGAAGCGACCTTTCTGTCACGTGAGGCGCATTGGCTGCTTCACTCGATCGAGGAGAGAGCCAATACCGGTCGGTTGTTCGCCTTGCCATTGCTTCTGCTTCGCTGGCGGGACGTTCTGCAACGATGCGCTCCTTCAATCTCGGGATCTCGCGTCCCGGAGCGAACAAGGTACGGCGTCGCCGCGCACGGTAAAGATGCGGGAAACTGCAAGGCCCGTTCAGGAAGTCTTCACGCAGCGGCATGGGGGCTTATCGCTTAGCGCTCTTGAGGGCCTTCTCCCCAAGGGAATGACCGCTCGGAGGCGGGGAATCCGTCCGGCGAGCGAGCCCCGCGGCGCTTCCCGGTTGCGCGTAGAACAAATGTGTATAGAATCACGCGCCATGGGTCTGTCCGACACCGTGATCTTCCTCGACGGCGCAACGGCAATCTGCTGCGCGGACGGGCATCGCATCCGTTCGCTTCAGACGAAGGATCTCGAAGAGCCATCGATGCGCACGTACCTTCGTCCATGACGGGCGTCTCTACCTCGCCATGAGCACCGAGCGTCGGTGGAACGCGGATGAAGCGAGCGGTTGGCGCTTGGAGGGTGAGCGAGCCATTCGAGAGCATCGCTACGAACTTCGGGAGGTTCAGGGTCCGAGGGTTGTTCGCGTCTACGGTCATTGCGACGAATGCGAGCCGTGGCCGGTTGGGGACCGGCGACTGGTGACTTCGTCGACGGAGGCGCCGGACACCTTCGAGTGGATTTTCGGGTGAGCTTTTCGTGGCGAGCCACTCCAGTCGAGCGCGTGAGCGGCCCCGCGACAATCTGGGAACGACCTCCGCGCGCGCGGACTCTACGTGCTCCGAGACGACGAACCGCTCGCCATGGCTCACCGAGAGGTCAAGCGCCTCCATGCCGCAGTCGCCGAAAGGGACGAAGCGTGATGTCGAGCAGGCACGCCGCGGTCACCGAGTTCGATCGCTGGGTCGGTGCGAATAACATTCCGGAAAGGTTCGAGTATGGCAAGGGATGGTGGGACTACGTCGAGCTCATCCGGCGGTTCAATTGCAAGTTCGATCTCAGCGACGTGCGCGTGATCGGCGATTATAAAGTCTCGACGCCGCCGCCCGAAGAGGAACTCCCTATGCCTGCGGTGGCACTCATAGGCCGCGGCGTGACGGTTGCACTCAAAGTGGGACGTCGCTACCCTCCTCCGGTTCGTGTTTCACGAGGCCTGATCGACCCGCTGCGCCGCATCGCTCCAGTGGCCGCGAATCGTACATGTCAGTCGCGGATACCGTAGCCGTCGGTGACTCCCGCGTGAAAGATCCGTGAAGGTCCGCGCCCGGCGTGACTCCAATTCGGCACTAGGGTCGTTGCGGCCGGCTGAGCATCAGTCGGACCGTTGGGGACCCGTCAGCTGAAGAGGAAGGGATAGGTGCGTCCATGAAATACAGAGGGAGCAATGCGTGGTTTTGTGGTTTTGACTCTGTTGGGCGGAGGCTTCGCCTGCTCGGGCGCGGGTGACGTGCCCAGCGAGAATACGGCCGAGGCGATGGAGTCGGTGGCTCCGGCCGATCCGATTGCCTTTTGAACGCGAGCGGCAAGACCGTATTCATCGGAACCTCGAACAACGACGTGATCAACGGGACGAGCGGAGGCGACTGCATCGTCGGCCTCGGCGGGCAAGACACGATCAACGGGCTCGGCGGCGAAGACTTCATTTTCGGCAACGACGGTGACGACACGCTGAACGGCGGCGACGGGTTCGACGTGATTTTCGCAGGAGCCGGACAGGACATCGTGAGCGGCGGCCCCACGAACGACTTCTTGATGGGCGAGGGCGGCGACGATCAGGTGGACGGCGGCGACGGCGACGATCTCGTGTTCGGCGGCGACGACAGCTTTCCTTCCGTCAACACCGGCAACGACAAGCTCTTCGGTGGCGCCGGCATCGACCGACTGTTCGGCGCCGACGGCGACGACCGGATCGAGGGCGGCGACGGCGACGACTTCTTCTTCGCCGGGCCCGGCCAGGACACGCTGCTCGGCGGCAACGGCAACGACCTCATCAACTCCGAGGACGGCGACGATCCTCCTCGGCGGCCCGGGCAACGACTTGCTCGAGGGCCAGAACGGCAACGACCGCGTCTTCGGCGGCCCCGGAAGGGACCAGGTCGAGGGCGGCGAAGGCAACAATCAAGTCTTCGGCGAGGAAGACGACGACCAGTTCGTCATCGGCGGCCCAGGCAACGACATCCTCGACGGCGGCCCCGGCAACAATCTCGTCTCCGACCAACACGGCGGCGACGACACCCTGCGCGGCGGCGGTGGCAACGACTCCATCGATGATTGCTTCGGCCACAACACCTTCGACGGCGGCTCGGGCACCATGGACACGTGCGGGGCGCATACGACGCAGAGCAACGTTACGGCGTGTAAGACAATCAACCCGTGCACTTTTGGGTCGTAGCTGGCCCAACCGGCCCGTGTGGCTTGGCGTCGCGGGGGCGGCCTCAACGAGGCAGCCCCCAAAGCGCCTTCAAAGCGATGATGTCCTTGTCCGGGTTCGGGCGAACTTCAGCGAGTTATGGTGGCCGCGGGCTGCGGCGAGTCGAACCGTCGCCGCCGCCGAGAAATCGGCGGCGGCTCGGTGATTCGACCAATCTATTGAATGCAGCGACCGCTGCCGCTCGGGTGCGCGCTCCAAGAAGAACTGTTCCTGGATGCCGTGATCCACCAGTTCCACGGGAAAGTGAGATCGTTCCTGTTGTGAATGGAGACCAGCATGCTGCCGCCGCGGAACATTCCCGATACGCGCGTGAGCGCGCACATCTTGGGACCCGTGGGACTCGACTGATTCGTATTCAGGAACCCGACGTTTTGGCCCGGGACCACGTCGATCGCCGAGAAATTCGAGGTCTGGATGCAGCGGGCACGGCCACCGCCGGCGGTGCCGTCCAAGAGCCAGTTCCCGTTCTCGATTCTCGTGCGAACTTCCTTGCCGTTGCCGTTCAAGTTTCCCCAGACTGTCGTGAGAAAGCACGTCCGGTTGGTGGCCGAGCCCAAGTTCTTCGCCGGCTGTCCTACCTGCCAATATATCCCTGTATCCACGTCAAACGGCGAGCCCGTCACGCAGAATGCACCGGCTCGCTTGCTGCCGCCCGTTTCACTGCCCGAGAGCGTCAGAATGCCGTCCTGGCTGAAGATTTCCACCCTGTCGCTGTCGCTGGCGAACGTGCCGCCCACGTAGGAAAGAAAGCACACCGACGACGCACGCGGCGTCATCGATGCTTCCGGCCATCCTGTCTGCCACTGGAATCCGTACTGAGGGGCGCCAAGCGTGTTGCCCGGCGGTTGAAAGGTGACCGCCTGCTTAGTCGTGTCGATGACCTCACCCGATTCCGGATCTGCACTCGCGCAGGACGCCAGAAGTAGAGACGTAGAGCCGACTGCCAGAAGCTTCGAGAGTTGGTTGGATGCACATTTCATTTTTGTTTTTCTCCCGCCCGTTTCGCCGACTCGCGAGAACATTCAGCCGCGGACGACCCCGAGCAGCCGCCCACACAGTACGAACCGTGCCTTGCGAGGAGGCCGTCATGGGAGGCCCCCGCTCGTTGTGTGCGAGCCCGCACGCGAATTTGCGGTACAACGGACGACCGCGGTTCACCAGCGGTTGACCGCGGTCGTCTGACGAGGGTCCAAGCGACGAGCGAGCAGCGCTGCGCGGATCCTAGAGGAGCTCCAAGCCGTGGCGCTCGAAGACGGTACGAGCGTCGAGCGCGGGGTCGTTGTTCGCCGCGCTGATGTCGGCGACGAACGCCTCGAAGACGCGGGCCGGGGTGCTGATCGTCAGAAGGCGACCCGGCTCGGGCGAGGTGCAGGCGAAGCCGTGAGGTGCTCCTCGCGGAATCACGAGCATCTCTCCCGGCCCGAGCGAACGGCGCTCGCCCGCTACGTCGAAGTGGAACCGTCCTTCGAGCACGATGAACGTCTCCTGCCAGCGGTCGTGTCGGTGCAAATCGACGCTGGCGCCTGGCTGCTCGAGCGACTCGAACATGCTGTACGAGCCTTCGTCGTCGCCGTCACGACGCTTGAAGGCGAGCTTCAACGCCCCGAGCTCGTACGCCTTGCCCGCCATTGTGCCGAAATGCTGGAGATGTTTGGTGTCGCTCATGAATCAGGAGCCTACGGGTCGTGCGCTGGGTTGCGAAGACTGCAATTAATCGATAATAGGTTGCATAAATGCAACCATCGCCCGGCCCTGTCGTCGCAGCTTCAGCGAACTCGTTTCGACGAGCTCGGCGTGCTCGTCGCCGTCGCGGAGTCGGGCTCGCTCAGCGCGGCGGCCAAGCGACTCGGAGTGCCGAAATCCACGGCGGGCCGAGCCATTGCCCGCCTGGAAGAGGACCTGGGCGTGGCGCTCGTGCGGCGCATGGTGCGCGGCCAGGCGTTGACCGAGCCAGGCCGGGTGCTCGCGAACCTCGCGGCGCCCCACGTCGCGGCGCTGCGTGACGTGACCGCCGCGCTCGGACGTGAATCGAGCGAGGTCTACGGTCTACTGCGCGTGACAGCGCCCGCCGACGTGGGCACGCATCTGATCGCACCGCTCTTGCCCAGCTTTCTCGCGCGGCACGCGCGCGTGCGTGTCGAAATCGAGCACACGCTCCGCGTCGTTGACCTCGCACGAGAGGGCATCGACCTCGCGGTTCGATTGACCCTCGGCCGGCTACCGGCGTCGACCCTGCTCGCCAAGAAGCTCACGTCCATGAACCTCGCGCTGTACGCGGGGACCGCCTACGCGGCGGGCCGCGAGCTACCGAAACATCCCGCAGATCTGGCCAAGCACGAGAGCGTCGTCTTCTATCCTGGCGGTAGTAGCCTCGCGCTCGAAGGCCCGAAGGGCATCGTGAAAGTACCGGTGCAGGGCCGCGCCGCCAGCAACGACTTTTTCTTCCTGCGCGAAGCGATCGCAGCCGGCGTCGGCATCGGCCCGCTCCCATGGTTTCTCGCTAGCCCCGAGCTCGCCGCCGGCCGCATCGCCCGAGTCCTCCCCGACTACCGCGCTGCGGGCGGCACCGCGTACCTCGTCTACCCGCCCGCCAAACCACTAGCGCCAAAGCTCGTCAAATTCTGCGCGCACTTGCTCGAGCAGGTGCCGCGGTTGGCGTCGCCCGCTTAGCGGAGCAGCGGATCCCCTTTCACCTCAGGCCCTTCACCTGTTCGGGCAGTTGCGGATTCGAGTGCGCAGGGGTGAGGAGCCGAGAACACAGGCCAAGCACGTCGGCAGGTAGCTCGCTCGGAGAATCGCGCGGAAATTCGTCGCGTCGGACGGCGCAAAGAGACCGCCTCCTGTCGGGCACGGCCGTTGCACCGGTGAGCGGGCGACGATGTCATCCTGTCCGGAGGTCAGAGGGCGCGTCTCCGAGTTCGGGGCGGCACAGACCCTCGTCGAGCGCGTGCAGGCGTGGGCGGTCCTTCAGCCCGACAATGTGGCCTATCTCACCGAGCTCGAAAGTCGAGAGCAATCGCTTACTTACGGCGAGCTCCATCGACGCGCCCGTGCCATTGCCGGGAGGCTCAGGATGAGCTCCCGCGCGGGTGCTACCGCGATTTTGCTCTACCCGCTCGGGCTCGAGTTCGTGGAGGCGTTCTTCGGTTGCTTGTTTGCCGGCATCGTCGCGGTGCCGCTTCCGCCGGCGCGCGGAAAGGGCGCGAGCGTCCGCTTGAGCGCGGTCGCGCGCGATTGCCGGCCGAGCGCGATCTTGACGACGAGCCGGCTGGCCTCGGATTCTCCGTGATGTGATCCGGAATACCGCGGCGCTCGCGAGTCTCGAGATCCTCGAAACGGACCGGCTCGGTGACGAGACGAACGACGCTTTCACGGACTTTGCACCGTCGCCGCATTCATTCGCGTTCTTGCAATACACGTCGGGCTCCACCTCGGAGCCCAAGGGCACGCTCGTGACTCACGAGAACATCATGGCGAACCAGCGCATGCTCGAGCGCGCCTTTCACAACGATCGCCACACGGTGATTGCGACGTGGCTCCCCATCTTCCACGACATGGGTTTGATCGGTAACGTGCTTCACGCCGCCTATCTCGGTGCCCGGGCGGTACTCGTCTCGACCCTCGGCTTCATCAAGGACCCGATGCTGTGGCTCCGCACGATTCAGCGCCACCGCGCCGACTTCAGCGGCGGCCCGAACTTTGCTTACGATCTCTGCGTTTCGAAGACAACGCCCGACCAACGACGCGGACTCGACCTGAGCTCGTGGCGCGCGGCCTTCAACGGTTCGGAGCCCGTCCGCCGACACACGCTCGAGCGGTTCAGCGCAACGTTCGAGCCCTTCGGGTTTCGCCGGGACTCTTTCGTGCCGACTTACGGGCTCGCGGAAGCGACTCTGGTCGTCTCCTGCACGCCGGGCCGAGCGCCTCGCTGCATCGAAGCGGATGCGCGACGGCTCGAATCGAACGTCGTCGCGCCCGTGGCTTCCGGCGGGGCAGCGTTGTCGCTCGTGAGCAGCGGACGCTTCGATCATGGAGACCAGACCGTGGCCATCGTGAACCCGACCACCCTGCGGCGGTGCCCGCCGTCGGAGGTCGGTGAGATTTGGATTTCGGGTTCGCATGTCGCTGCGGGCTACTGGCAAAACCCCGCGGCGACGGAGCGCACGTTTGCCGGTTCGCTGCCCGGCGATGGGAGGCGCTACCTCCGAACCGGAGATCTCGGCTTCGTCGCCGACGGTGAGCTCTACGTGACCGGCCGTATCAAAGACATCATCATCTTTCGCGGCCGCAAGCTCCATCCGCAAGACATCGAGCTGACGCTCGAGCTCGCCTGCCCGCGCCTTCGCCCCGGCTGCACGGCGGCGTTCGCGGTCGGCTCGGACGACGCGTCCGGTATCGTCGTCGTCGCGGAGCTCGACGCGAAGGAAAGCGATGTCGCGGAACTCTTGCCCGAGCTCGCCCGGCGAGTGCAGGAGGAGCACGAGGTTCCGGTTTCGCAATTGGTGCTCGTTCCTCGCAATAGCGTGCCGAAGACGACGAGCGGCAAGCTTCGACGCCAAGCTTGCAAGCTTCTGCTCGAGCGAGGCGAGTGTCGCCTCGTCGCCGAATGGCAAAATCCCGCGTTGCTGTCGAATCAAGCAGGCGCCGAGGTAACGATCGGTGACCAAGCGATCATCGACTACGCGTCGGCTTGGGTCGGTCGGATGCTCGGCTTACCCGCCGACGGCGTTAACCTCCACGCTTCGCTCACCGCGCTCGGTATCGACTCCGTGAACAAGGTCGCGCTCGCGAGCGCGCTCGAACGGCGATTCGGCATCGCCATCCCGGAGTCGAGCTTCTTCGTGGTCGAGACGTTGAATGACCTCGTGCTGCTCGCCGCGCACTGCAACGCCAGAGCCTCAGCCAGTGGCCCAATCTCGGCCACTCCCGACCGCGAGAAGCCACCGGCGCCGGTGCTGCCGGCCTTTTCGGCGATCGACTGGCGGGGGAAGCGTGACTGAGTCGAACGTGGTGCTTTCGGACTTCACGGCCGTCGAGCCACAGAAGCCCATCCCGCAGGAGCACCTCTTGAACTACCTCGCGTGGTTGATGGCGAGCGCCCGTTGTGCGGCGACGAGCGTGACAAGCGCCGGAGAAGCCGAGCGCGTCCTCGAACAGGTTCAGGCTCGCATGCGGCGCTACGCCGTCGGCCCTGAGTGGATTGAGCGCAGGCAGTTCAACGCTTTTCCCAGCTCCGAAGCGGGGCTCGGCTCGGCGGGTGGCCGTCCGGAGCTGCCGCCAGGCTTCGAAGCCATCTCCGCCGAGCCCGCGGGGCCACCTCTCGAGGTCAGGATGCGGCGCTACGACGAGCTCGCCCTGGAAGTGTTCCGGCGCCTCTACGCGCGGACGACCGAGGCTCCCGACGACCTGATCCACGTGACCTGCTCCGGCTACTCTTCGCCGAGCCCCGCCCAGCGCCTGCTGGTCGAAAAGGGCTGGTACTCGAGCCGAGCGCTGCACTCCTATCACATGGGTTGTTACGGCGCGTTCCCGGCGATTCGGAGCGCCGTCGCGCTGCTCGCTCCGTCGGTGTTGGCTTTGCCGCGACGAAAAAGCGCGCGTTCGACATCGTCCATACGGAGTACCTGAGCGCTCACTTCGCGCCGCTCAAAGATGAGCCAAGTGACTTCATCGACATGACGCTATTCGGCGACGGCTTCATCGGTTACTCGGCGGTTCCCGAGGATCTCTTTCGGGCCGCGAGCGATTGACGGCCCGGCTTGCGTGTGCTCGCGTGTCACGAGCAGCTGATTCCGAACTCGGAGTGGGCGATGGGCTGGACGCTCGGCTCGCGTCAGTTCGACATGCATCTCGCAAAAGAGGTTCCCGTCCTGATTCGAGACAACGTCGCCGCTGCCGCGCAGGCGCTGTGCGCTCACGTGCAGCTCGATTTCGAGCGTGCAAAACGCGACATGCTGTTCGCCATTCATCCGGGCGGACCCAAGATCCTCGACCATAGCCGAGACGCACTCGGCCTCGAGGAGCGGCAGGTAGCGCACGCGCGAAGCGTGTTTCGAGCGCTCGGCAACATGTCCTCGGCGACGGTGCCGCACATCTTGCTCTCGCTGCTCAAGGACGAAGACGTGCGGCGCGGCACGCGCATCCTGGCGATGGGCTTCGGGCCCGGCCTCACGGCGAGCGGACTCCTGCTCGAGAAGTGCTGACTCGCAACCGAGAGAAGTCGAAATGCGCTACGGCATGAGTGTTTCCACGGCGTTCGAATGGCTGGCGCATCGGGCGCGCAAGATCCCGGTGCCGATTCTCGACGTCATGGTGGCTCCCATGCAGGCGCAAGCGCTGATCGCCGCGGTAGAGGTCGGAATTTTCGCGAGCTTGGCGAGGGGCCACTCTCGCGAGCGGAGCTCGCCCGGCGCTGCAAGGTTGACGAAGAGTGCTTAGGACTCGTCGCGCGCGTGGTGCGCGCGATGGGCTATCTCGAGCTCGACCATGACTGCGTTCGGCTGAGCGCGAGCGGACGCCACTACTTCGGCCCTGGCGCGCCCGAGCCTTACGGCGATTTCGTCGCATTCGCGCCGACCCAGTGGCAGCACATGGCGCGAGTGGTCGAGCGCTTCTTAAGCACGGGGAAAGGAGTGGACGTGCACTCGGGGCAGAGCACCGAAGAGTGGGAGCTCTACCAGCGCGCGATGGCGGAAAACGCCTCGGCCTTCTCCTGGTTCGTCGCGGACAACACTCCAGTTCCTCCGGGAGCGCGGACTTGCCTGGACATCGCCGGTTCGCACGGCATCGTCGGCGCAGCCGTCGCGCGGCGCCACCCGCCCCTGCGCTGCACGGTGCTCGAGCGAAAAGAAGCCATCGTCACGGCCCGCGAGATTCGCCGAGGCGCGCGGGCTCCGGAGCAGCATCGAATACCGCGAAGGCGACCTGCTTACCGACTCGTTCGGAGCAGGCGACCTAGACGTTGCGCTGATGTGCAACATCTTGCATCACTTTTCGGCGGACACGAACCGGAGCATCCTCGCTCGCGTTCATGCAGCGCTGAGGCCAGCGGGAACGGCGGCGATCTTCGACATCGAGACGGCGCCCTCCAGCGCGCCGCCCGAGGCGGCTGCGGACGCTTTCAGCCTGTTCTTTCGCGTCACGTCCACCTCGGCCTGCTTCCGCGGGGCGGACTACGAGGGCTGGCTCAAAGACGCAGGCTTCTCTCGCGCTTACACCGTGCGCAGCGTGAGAATGCCGTCCCGCATGCTCGCGGTCGGGATCAAGTGAGTGCCCCGCCTCAATCGAGGCGGCGTCCCAGTCTCCCTCGGGTGCTCGAAGAAAGATCGACCAGGCGGACGGGGGAATCCGTATCTGCCCCAATGGGAGAAGCAGAAGAACTTCGATTCCTCAACGGAGGACAAGCGACGTGCTGAGCAGTTCCGGCAGATCGCGAAGCGTCACAAGAGGAGAGCCATGCACCGATTCGAAGCGTTGCTAGTCGTCGCACTCAGCTCCTGTTCCGGGACGCCGGCTCCGCCCGTGTCCACGCCATCGGCTGCGGCGACGACGCCGGTACCCGCGACCGAGTCCAGCCCCGCAGGCGGTCCGGCTGCTGAATCGCCGCCCGCAGGCGGCACGGCCACTGCCGCCGGTTCGCCGCTTTCCGCCGTTGACTCGAAGGAAGACGCGCACTGGATCCAGGCCGACGACTATTTCGTCAGTCAGCGAGCGTACGAACGCGGCTGGATCAGGGTGCAGCTGGCCAAGATGAAGCAGCCCGTGCCCGCCGGGGCCGAGGGCAAAGCGCTGTTCTTCATGATCAACGACGGCAGCGAGCGTCGCTCCGCGCACTTTTTTCGGACGCGCCCTGCCGTGCAGGCCGATCTCGCGCTCGGAACCCTGCTCGTCTGTTTCGAGGACAACAGGCGGGACAAGATTTTCCGCGCGCCTCGCGACAAGGATCAGGCGCGCCCGGGCCGCTGGTACCTCGCCCGGATCACGGATCTGTCGGACCTGGCCAAGGGTTACGCCACCCTATCGGGACACTATCACTGCGCTCCCGACGCCCTGCGGGCGATCGTTTCGTAGAAAGGTGACGCTCATGATGTCGAGGCATATCGCGCTATTTTTGGTCGGAACGATAGCGTTACTGAACAGCGGCTGTAGTGGAGACTTTGGCCAGGAGTTCGACGACCCGGTGGCGACCACGGCCCAGGCGGTTTCTGCGCAGGATCCGGCGGACACCGGCGTGGGGCTCACGGACAACTGGCACCTTTTCATACCTTACGGCGATTGCGACAACATCGGGTGCGACGGGTTCGCGCCGCCGGTTGGGACGCGGCCGCCGAAGCGAACGCGCGGGAGCAACAGCCAGGCGCCACTACCGAACAACATGGTTCTCGGCGACGTGGACGGGGACCGGCAAGCCGACATCATTCAGTACGACGACAATGGGCGGATCTTCGCGCACCGCGCCGACTTTCGTAAGAGCGAAATCCATCACATGTTCATGCCGCAGCCGATCCAGCGCATGATCGTCGGCGATTTCCACGGCGCAGGTTGGGATCAGGTTTGCGTCGTCGCACTGCACCTGGTGTGTTACGGCATCGATGCCACGCGCGACGATCAGTTCCGGCTGTTCTTCAAGCAGCCCAATCCGATCGCGGCCACCGAGGACGTGATCGTCGGCGACTACGACGGCGACGGCAAGGATCAGCTCTTCCTGTACGACCGCGTCGCCGGTACCTTCCGCATGCTGATCGATCAGCCGAACCAGGGCTTCGTGGTCTCGCCGACCTGGACCAAGACGAACCTAAGCCGAGTCGAGATGCCCGGGATCAAGTTCCGCCAGGGCGACTACAACGGCGACGGCCGTACCGACCTGGTCGCCAGCAACTCCTTCGGTCAGGTCATGCCGTTCGGTGCGGCCACCACCTCTTCGGGGCACGACACCTTCTTCTGGTCGTTCACCTCGGTCAGCAACGTCATCAAGAGCGGGGAGGCCTATTCACTCGCCCGCGCCGACGACAACGCCACCGACGACCTGGTCATCCACAACCCCTCGACCGGCGCGGTGGCGTTCTACCGGGTCACCTTCAACGGCGGCTCGCCGCCAGCGTTGCCGATCCACGTGGGCCAGCTGCCGGTCACGGCGAACAGCGTGCTGGCGATGACTTGGTCGCATCCGATGCGCAACGAACCCGGCGTGGAGAACCGCGACGATCCCTTCTTGTTCTCGAACAATGCAAGCTGGCTCCGCGCGCACTCGGCGCGCTGGGACGCGGCCAATTCCCGCTTCACGTACTGGTTCGAATACGATGGCCCGGCCCCCAACAATCACACCGGCTGGCCCGCGACTCGAACGGTGAAGACGCTGTTCATGAAGTGCAAGCTCGCCGGCGATACCGACGAACCCTACGAGTTCATCCTGGACGAATTGGTCGAGCGAATCCGTGACTACTACTTCGAGGTCACGTACTCGCGCATCTATCTCTCGAACGCCCAGGACGCGCCCATCGGATGGATCCAGATGCCGCAGACGTATGCACAGTTGACGGCCATGGCAGAAGCAGAAGGGATCTCACGGCGTATCGTGATGGCGCGCGAATGCGCGAAAACCGCCGGCAGAAACCCGGACGACTGGGACGCCATCGTGGCATTCATGAGCAGTAGCGTTGAATGGGGCAACGCCGGTGGCAAGTACGTGGTGCTCTCGAGCACGAACGCATCCGCGTTCGACGTTTGGGCTTCGATTCATGAGATCGGCCACACGCTCGGCTTGAACCACACCAACAGCAACAACTCCGCCGACGGAAGTTACGCCAACCCGTGGGACCCGATGAGCGCGCGCACCCACGGCTTCAGGTACACGAACCCGCTCGGCAGACCCGAGGGTCCGGAGTACACCTCGGGCAACCGCGATCTGCTCGGAGCCCTTCCCGCCAAGCGCATCGTGAGCATCCCGCTCGGTGCGGCGAAGCGCACGGTGCTGCTCTCCGCGCTGAACCGCCCCGCGACGCCGCAGTATCTCCAGATCCAGCTCCAGAGCACCAACCCGGTCCTCTACTATTCGGTCGAGTATCGCGAACCGTCGGGCTTCGATCGGGCGATTCCGCGGCCGACGGTGTTGATCCACCGCGTGGACACGCAGAACCGCAAGGTACGGCTGTACGCGGATCAGGACGGGACCTTCTCGCACTGGTCCACGGCCGAGCGGCTCGCCGGCGAGAGCTACACACTGGCGGGCGTTGCCACGATCCGGGTCGTGTCGATCAATCCGGCGCTGCACCTGGCGGAAGTCGAGATCACGCCGAATTGAACGCGCTCATTGTTGCGCGCGCTATCCGTCACCTGATGGACCAACCTCTTCCGCGCTCGGAAGACTCCGAGACACTTCAACCCGTTACGCTGGAACGGCATGGGCGAGGCCGTTGCCGACCGCGGAGCGCAGCGGCTGTCCGCAGTGAGGCGGCGGCGGTCGACAGTCTCAACCTCCTCCGAGTTGCGGACGGAGGTTCGACTTGCTTGCATTGGTGGAGGCGCCGAGAGTTGAAACGGCTGTGCGCCAGCCGCCGATCACGATCGAGCACGAATACGGCTCGAACGGCATTCACGAGGATCCGGCCGACGTACCAGACCGTGCACCTAAGTGCGCGACCGTTCGTCGCGATCTGACGGAATCGTCCGAAGGCTACGAGCTGTCGAACGTGGTCGAGACGGCGCTCGCGCGGGCGCTCGTTTTGGCGGCGGAGGCGAAGCGGTGGGAAGTGGTTTCGCAGATCGCAAACGAGCTGGAGGGAAGGAGACGGGCCGCTTCGATCCAGTGCATTGCACGAACGTCGAGGTCAGCGGCGAATCGGCGACGCTGAAGAGCGTTAATTGAGCGTGCGCTGGCCCGTGATCGACCCCGGATGCACTCGCACGACCTGACCGTTCTCGACCTGGACCAAGGCGGAGCAATAGGCCCGCAAGCGGGAGCCCGAAGTACGCGATGCGGAGCGGCACGCTCGGAAGCTTACGACGTCCGGAGCCGGCGACTCCTGCTGGCGCTCCTTATCCTTGGCGCCGCCCGATGTGACCGGACACTTTTCGTTGCGCGGACACTGTCCGGTCAGTGGGAGCGGCGAGCGGAGTCGGGCCATTTCTTCGCGTTTTGTCGATTCGCCTTGCTGGCACGCCGGTTGCTCTCGGACCGGCAAGCTAGAGCGTCGCCGCTCGGACGAGCGCTGCGCCAGGAGAAAACCGATGAAAAAGTTCTTTGTTCTCGCGGGTGGGCTCGTAGCTCTGGCGAACGTCGCCTGCAGCGGCGATGCATCGCTCGAAGACGGGCCGATGTCTGCAACCGAGGAGGCGGGACAAGAGCCGCCTCCGGCGTTGAAGGACTTTGCCGCCGTTCCCAAGGAAATCGTCGAGCGCGAGTACGTGAAGACGCCCTTCGGACGCGCACACCCCTCGTGCATGCATCGCATCAACGACGGTGAGTGGATTGACCAAGACGGCATGGTGCGAGCTGGCGAACACGTCGTGCGCCGCCTGCCGGCGTGCGACTACGCCCCCGAGGTCGGTGTGTCGCAGCAGGTTCTGCCGGACATCAACACCGGCGGCTGGGTGACGGACGCCTTCCTCGACGCTCCAAACCGCAACGGCTTCCAAATGTTCAACTACGCCTCTTCGAGAGTGCAGGTGCCGGCCAACCCCCCCACGAACAGCGGTCAAACCTTTTACGCGTTCCCCGCCCTCATGACCGCCCAAACGTTGCTACAACCAGTATTGCAGTTCGGTCCGGATTCGACCGGCGGCGGCGCCTACTGGACCATCTCCTCGTGGGCCATTCTCGACACCACCCAACCTCGCACGGTGGCTTTCACCGGCAAGAGGCGGGTTTACCCGGGTGATTGGGTGGTCTTGAATCTGCAGGTGGTTTCGCCGGAGAGCCCCGGCAACTACCGAGTTCGGATCAGCGCTTCTTCCGGCGGAACGACCAAGTCCTTCGACGTCATCGTCGCGCCCTCCGCCCTCCGGCGCCTGTACCTCGGCGCAAGCGAAATATGGAATGAACAGACGTGTGCCAACTTCCCGACTTCTCTCTCGTTCGACACGCTCGCCTACACGCCGGACACAGCCTGGAACAACTACCGCGACGTTCGTATGGCCGAGACCGAGGAGAACCATGGGGCCGGCTATTGCAACATCGGCATCAACGCGTTCTTCAAATATCCGTCGTCGTACCAGGTGGACATGACCTTCTAGTTCGGTGGTTTCGGGAGGACTCCAGCGACGACGACTCCCGCGCCTTGGCCAGTTTCGAAATTTTCAGGAGAAAAAACGATGAAAAGGTTTCTTACTCTCGCAGGTGGGCTAGTAGCGTTGGCCAACGTCGCCTGCAGCGGCAATGTATCGATCGAAGACGACGCGTCCGCGGCGGAGGAGACGGGACAAGAGCTGCCTCCGGCGTTGAAGGACTTTGCCGCCGTTCCCAAGGAAATCGTCGAGCGCGAGTACGTCAAGACGCCTTTCGGCCGGGCGCACCCGTCATGCATGCATCGCATCGCCGAGGGAGAGCTGGTTGACGGCGACGGCGTGGTGCGAGTCGGCGAGCGCGTGGTGGGGCGGCTGCCGAGCTGCGACTACGCGCCCGAGATCGGAGCGGCGAAGGCTCAGCCAGATGTGAGCGGCACCCACTGGATCACGGACGCCTACATCGACGCTCCAAAGCGTGGCAGCTACCAAATGTTCAACTACGCCTCCTCGAGAGTGCAGGTTCCGAGCACCCCTGATCTGGACGACGGTCAGGTCTTTTACGCGTTCCCGGCCTTCATGCCTGCCGATTACTCGTACTTGCTACAACCCGTGTTGCAGTATGGTTCCGATCACGCGGGCGGCGGTTCCTATTGGTCCCTCTCCTCGTGGGCCATCATCTCCACGAGCACGCCTCGCCAAGTGCTCTACACGGAAAAGCTCCCGGTTTCGTCGGGTGACTCGGTGGTGCTGCAACTGCAGGTGACGCACGAGATCAAGGTTCTCGGTGTCACACGGTACAGAGTTCGGATCACCGCTTCTACCGCCTCGGCGAGCAGGAAGCTCGA
Source organism: uncultured Alphaproteobacteria bacterium (assembly GCA_963763895.1). GTDB lineage: Bacteria > Pseudomonadota > Alphaproteobacteria > Rhizobiales > Rhizobiaceae > Neomesorhizobium. The sequence continues at coordinate 1,046,301 of CAVXQC010000008.1, forward strand.
AGTCAACGTCGCGCCCGCCGCACTCCGGCGTCTGTACCTCGGCGCGTCCGAAATGTGGAATAACACGTCGTGCGACCACTTCCCGAGCTATCTCTCGTTCGACACCCTCGCCTACATCCCCGACACCACCCCCTGGAACACGTACTTCCCCGTTCGTGTGGGCGAGACCAGAGAGAACCACTGGCCCGGTTACTGCAATTTCGGCATCAACTCGTTCTTCAGATATCCGTCATCGTATCAGGTGGATATGACCTTCTAGTTCCGAGGTTTGCGGAGGATTCCGGCGACGCCGACCCCCGCGTCCTTGCCCGGGCCGAGCACGCTAGCCAATCGGAAAGGAAGCGGAGGTGAAGGTGATCGTGAAAGACGATCGTGGAAGTGAAGGGATCCGGATCGCGGAGGTGAAAGATCCGGAGGTGAAAGTGGAGGGCCCGGAAGGTGAAGGGCAGATCGTGATCGTGAAGGCCGGAATTCCGGATCGCCGCCGCACGCGAAGCGGGCGATCTGTCACCCATGTGCCCGGTTCGCACCGGTGGTCGCCTTCACCAAAATCCCTTCACCTCCACCCTCCGATCCCTTCACGCTCCGATCCTTCCACCTCCACGAACCCCTTCACCTTCACCCTTCACAAAGCAAAGCCCGCTTTCGCGGGCCTTTGCTTTCTCGTTGTGGAGGCGCCGGGAGTTGAACCCGGGTCCGCGAGGCGTCCAGTCAATCTTCGTTCACGTGCGTAGCCGCATCTATCCCGAACGGCTGGGTTCCTGAATTCGGTCAGGACCTAGCTCTCCGAGTTTCTCAGACCGCGCCGCCGGAAACACCGGCGCGACCCAGCTTTAGTGATTGACGCCCATTCCGCTACCAAGACTATCTCGCGGTCGGACGGCTCTTACTGGTTATTAGGCAGCGAGAGCGATTGCGTTGTCGTTCGCAATTGGTACGGCCCGCTTTTGAAGAGGTTCGGGTGCCTCCACACGCAGATTAACCTTCAGTCCCCACGTCGAAGCCGGTCGCCCCCGAAGGGGTGTGGGTCCCAACAAGGTAACCCCGCGGGCAGGCGAGTCAAGCAGGGCGCCGGCCGCCGAGTCGGGACACGCCCGCGCAACTCCCTCGGCGCGCTGACCCGAGTCCTAGCGTGACCCGGACGCGCGAATACACTTTGAGCCATGTCTCCGCCGGTGAAGCCTCGCGCCACCTACGAGGACCTTCGTGCCGCTCCGGAGAATCTCGTGGCTGAGCTCATTGACGGCGAGCTCGTCACGAACCCGAGGCCGGCGGCTCCTCACGCCCGAGCTTCAACGCGCCTTACCCAGTTCGTTGGCGCGTTCGACCGGGAGAAGCCTGGACCGGGCGGGTGGATCATTCTCGACGAACCCGAGCTCCACTTCCACGGCAACGTTCTCGTCCCGGATCTCGGCGGCTGGCGGCGAGAGCGTATGCCCGAAATGCCGGAAGCTGCCGCTTTCGAGCTCGCGCCGGACTGGGTGTGCGAGGTGCTTTCGCCAGGAACCATGGCGCACGATCGCGGCGCGAAAATCCCGATCTACGCGCGCGAAGGTGTCTCCCACGTGTGGCTTGTCGATCCGATCGCACGGCTGCTCGAGGTGCTCAGGCTCGAAAACGAGCATTACGTGCTCGTCGGCGTCTGGCGCGACTCGGCGCTCGTGCGGGCGGAGCCGTTCGACGCGGTCGAGCTCGAGCTCGGAACGCTTTGGGAACGCTGAGTTACGATGGACC